>CAYSOG010000011.1:0-37284 GCA_964432675.1 uncultured Gammaproteobacteria bacterium
TACCTACTCCAAGAAAAAAAACTAGATCCTTCATCAATTCTTGCTATCACCTTCACCAATAAAGCGGCATCGGAAATGAAGGAGCGAATTACCTCATTAGTCGGCCAAAAGGCGCCGGTTATGGGAACCTTCCATGCCATTTGTGCCCGTATATTGCGTGCTGAAGGCAAGGCCATTGGTGTTCCGCCAGGGTTTGTAATTTATGACACCAATGATCAAAAAGACCTAGTGAAGCAATGTATGGCTGACCTTAATTTGCCCGTTGCGAAGATTTCCCCGGGAGCGGTACTTAATACAATTTCTTCTGCCAAAAATGAACTTATTAGTGCTTTAGAATATCCCCAGTATGCTCGAGGCTTTTTCCAGGAAAACTGTGCTAAGGTTTATTTGCGTTATCAAAAATACCTCGAAGAAAACGGGGCATTGGATTTCGATGATTTACTTGGCAAAACCATTGAGCTTTTTACAAAACACGAGCCAATTTTAACAAAATACCAAATACAATTTAGATATATTTTAGTAGATGAATACCAAGATACCAACCACGCGCAGTATGTTCTCACTAAATTGCTGGCCAAAAAATGGCGTAACATTTGTGTCGTTGGTGATGCTTCACAGTCAATTTATAGTTTCCGGGGGGCGGACTTTCGCAATATTGTAAATTTTAAAAAGGATTATCCTGATGCTAAAATATTCAACTTGGAAGAAAACTATCGATCCACCCAAACGATATTGGATACGGCATTTAACATTATCTCCAAAAACACAACGCATCCGATTTTACAATTAAGGACTACCCGTGACAGTGGTGAAAAAGTCTATTTACATGAGGCACGGGACGAGATGGCAGAAGCCAAGTTTATTATTGATGAACTTCATCGCCTCATCGTAGCTAATAAGCGGTATGATTTAAATAGTTTTGCTGTTTTATATCGTACGAATGCCCAATCTCGTGCACTCGAGGAAGCCTTCTTACATGCCGGTGTACCATACACCTTAGTTGGCGGTACGAAGTTTTATGAGCGTAAGGAAATTAAAGACGTCTTGTCGTATCTCCGTTTAATTGCAAATCCAACTGACTTAGTTAGCTTAAATCGGGCTGTTAAAATTGGTAAAAGACGCCTTATCGATTTTGAAGAGGCGGCTAAAAATATGCGTGGTCAAGACTTAAAGACGTTAGAAATTTTAGATAGTATTCTTTCGGCAACGAATTATCTTAATTACTTAGACGATGGGACAGAAGAAGGTGAGGTGCGTGTCGAAAATGTTCGAGAGTTGCGGTCAGTTGCCCAGGAATTTCCTAATTTGACGGAGTTTCTAGAGAATGTAGCGCTCGTTGAGCAAGATACCTACGGTGCTGGCGGAAAAAAGCTTCGAACCTCAATACCAAAAGAAGCAGTCACTTTAATGACACTCCATGCTGCGAAAGGACTTGAGTTTTCGGTCGTCTTTATGGTTGGCATGGAAGAAGGACTGTTCCCACATGCGCAGTCATTAATTGACCCCCTACAACTTGAAGAGGAACGTCGGCTTTGCTATGTTGGTATCACTCGAGCCAAGGACATCCTATATTTAACCTACACCCAAAATAGGCTATATTTTGGTAGCCGCACCAATAGTATGGTCTCACGGTTTATTTTGGATATTCCCCAGGAACTACTGCAGTTTTCGGTGCCGTTTACGTCACAACAAGTAAGTTCCAAGTTTTAAACCTTTATCCGAGTAGCTTTGCTAAATTTGATCGAATTCTTTCGTAGGTATTTTCCAAGTCACGCTTTGGTAGTAAAAAGCTTTCAGTTTCTAACACTTGCTTAATCGCGTCTGGTAGTAGCTCCACCACAACACGTCCATGCCAACCTGCTTCATAAATAGACCGTAATATAGCTGGTAATTCCGTTTGCTCGGTTCCGTTCATTAAATCAGCAAGCTCATTAACCGTTGCCTGTGGATCATTGCCAGGTTGGTCAGTACGGCCAACGGCAATTTGTATTTCATTCGTTCTCGGTAAAAGCACTGGGATGGCTTCGCGCCAATTTGGTAGACAGCCCGGCTGGCGCAAATGAAAAAGATCAAGACATACGCCACTAAAGCCATGGTTATCAAGTGCTTCGAGAAAATCTTCGGCCGTTTGTACCTGCCAGTCAGCACAAACATTGGCCTCTGGCTGTATTAACCTCTCTTTAATATGGGTTGTCTGATGGTAAGAAACAGGCGTTTCGTGATACATCACAATTGGCATGCCGCCTACTAGGTCATGCACTTTCTCTAAATCTTTCAGTGATTGGTTCATTTCAGGCAAAATCACCATAGCCTGCAACGCTATAAGCGTATCGCCTTCATGACTTCGCATTTGTAATAAGCCTTTCTTTCGAGGGCTTTGGTGGCCAGCAATAATAGCGTCTCGTTCATTCTGATTAATGTGACCAGTTTTTATTTGTAACCGAGGTGTAAAACTAGCAGACCAGAGTTCAATACCATCAAAACCTGTTCGCTGTGCGATATCACCATGGGTACCAATTGACCATAACGTAGCATATAAAGTAGCTTTGCTTAATATATTCGCCGTTGAAACCGTGTAAATATTTTCTTGTCGGTTTGCCACATCTACTTCTTTTATGCCTGTTGTCGTTTGATTTTCAATCATGGCGCAATTATATGTAGGTAAACTGCCATAGTCAACTATAGGTTCGGTTTTATATTTGTTGCTTCAAATTCTGTCACATGCGAAAATAAAGTCGCATGGCCCAAACAAAACTGGAAGTAAAAGTATTGCCCGATTCGTTTAACCCTTTATTTTTTGATGCCTTAGCAACACATTTTGTCCAGTCATGGGAATGGGGTGATATTCGCAAAAAAACTAACACAAAAGTTGTTCGATTAGGCTTTTTCGAAGGACAAACCTTACAAAATATCGCACAGATTACATTTCACCAATTGCCAAAGGTCGGTAAATCAATTGGCCATTTGGCAAAGTGCGGGCCCCTATCTAAAGTTGGGCTAAACGAACTTATCCAGATTGGTAAGGAGAATGATGCAATTCTTATTCGTATTGAACCAAATCTGGTCAATGGGGAATGGACACCGACGCATCCAAAACTAAGACAATCATCACAAAATATTTTTATTCCACATAATTTTTTGATTGATTTAACAAAGCCAGAAGAAGAACTTTTGGCGGCAATGCACCAAAAAACGCGCTATAACATTAAAGTTGCACAAAAGCATAATGTCCAGATTACAGAAACCAAAGATGATGAGGCGCTTGAGGCTTTTATAAAATTACAGCATGAGACATCTGCTCGGCAAAAATTCTACTTACATCCAGATAATTATTACCGCACAGTTTTTCACGAATTGGCACCGAAAAATATGGCAACCCTCCTAGTTGCCAAAACACCTGAAGGAGAAATTTTAACGGTTTGGTTTTTGGTAATTTTTAAGGATACTCTGACGTACCTTTATGGAGCTTCAACCCAAGCCCATAAAGAAATGATGGCCAATAATTTAGTGGCTTGGGAAGCCATAAAACTCGGCAAAAAATTAGGGCTTACGGTATTTGACTTCGGTGGTACGATGGGCAAGGATGCCAACCCCAAAGATAATCGATATGGTTTCCATAAATTTAAAGAGGGTTTCGGCGGCCAACATGTTGATTATGTTGGGACATTTGATTTGGTAGTTGATCCACTAATTTATCCATTCTATCGGACAGCCGAATGGCTGCGATGGCGCTGGCTTCGTTTAAAACGTTAATGCGTGTGTAAAAATTCCAATAATTTATGGGTGAGGTGTTGGAGGCGGCGGCGGCGTTGGTGGAACTGGAGTTGGCGGAGGCGGCGGCGGCGTTGGTGCATTTGAAGGCAATGGCGTATGCGGCACTGGAGTGGGTGTTGGGGTTGCAGGTGCTGGTGTTGGAGTAGAAGCAATAGGTGTTGGCGTTGCTCCTACTGATGTTGGTGCTGGTGTGGGTGATGATGTCGTATTTGTACCGCCAGTTGCAGCTGATGATGGGTTTGTTGTGGCATTTGCCTGGCTAGTTGTATTCGAGTTATTACTGGATTGATTATTATTTGTTGATGAAGGTTGTGTATTAGTTTGCTGATTTTGCCCACCTGGGTTATTATTACCGCCGCTATTATTGGATTTATTACTTGCTGTCGGCAAACCCGCGCTGTTTGTTGAAACACCAGCTACATCACCACTACTTGTTGCATCTTGTTCTACTGAGACACTACCTGAACTACCGGGAATAGTAAGGCCCGCTAATCGACTATGGCTAAACTTTGTCTGAGCATAGATACCGAGCAATAAAATACACAAGACACCCGCGACAAAATAGTATTTATTTTCTAAAACAAAACCGAGCTGCTTTTTCAGCTTTTCCGTAAGCTGGTTTGATGGCAACTTTATTGATAATTTTGGCATGTTTGGTAAGGAAAAAATACTATACTCCACTTCTGAGCAGTATGTATGGTGGAATATAGCATACAACACAATACTTGTAAACAGAAATTTATATGACCGTTTTAATAACGTTAATCGCCACTTCAGTAATAGTGAAAAAATGCACTGCAGAGACCATTAGCACTCTTGACAATGTTCTGCTAATTTTAGTATCATATAGGCAGGCTTCGGGCGATTAGGGGAGAAGTTCCTCGATGAAAAATACCTCTCAAGGTGGTTCTCGCTAATCACCCAAACAATAAGGATAATTTTTACATTTTGTATTTTAATTCTTAATTTTTTTCTATATGGATCCAAATAAATTTACTCTAAAATCACAAGAGGCCCTGCAACAAGCTCACCAGCTCTCTTTAGAAAATGGCAACCCACAAGTTGAACCCGTTCATTTGTTAGAGGCTCTGGTTAATCAAACGGATGGTATTGTCCCGTCACTCTTGGGTAATGATCATGCAATTCTCGATCACATCCGCACCGACGGCGAAAAAGTTATTACATCTCTACCAAAGTCTTCCAAGGCAACTACGTCTGACCAAATTTATTTATCACCCCAGATGGGTAGTGTGTTACAAGCCGCCTTAAAACAAGCTGGTAAATTGCATGATGAGTATATTTCAACTGAGCATCTCCTTTTAGGGTTACTGGATGTTTCCTCAAGTGCAAAAGATATTTTACAAAAGACGAATGTTACAACAGACCAAATTTTAGCCCGGCTAAAAGAAGTCCGCGGTAACCAACATGTTACAAGCCCAGACCCAGAAGGGACATATCAAGCCCTAGAAAAATACGGTCGTAACCTAACAAAGCTTGCAACCGATGGTAAGTTAGATCCCGTTATCGGCCGCGATGAAGAAATCCGTCGTACCATGCAGGTGCTTGCTAGAAGGACCAAGAATAACCCAGTCTTAATTGGCGAACCGGGGGTTGGTAAAACCGCGATTGTTGAAGGATTAGCCCAAAGAATTGTTTCGGGCGATGTACCGGACACGTTACGCAATAAGGAGATTTTTCAGTTAGACCTTGGGGCTTTAATCGCTGGCGCTAAATTCCGGGGTGAATTTGAAGAACGCTTAAAAGCTGTTTTAAAAGAAATCCAGTCTTCAAACGGGCGCATTATACTATTTATAGATGAGCTCCACACTGTTGTTGGCGCAGGAGCAGCCGAAGGTGCTATGGATGCTTCCAACCTTCTTAAACCACTTTTAGCCCGAGGCGAACTAAGGACAATTGGAGCAACAACACTTAATGAATACCGCCAATATATTGAAAAGGATGCGGCATTAGAACGCAGGTTTCAGCCAGTTTTAGTTGAAGAACCTTCTGTCGAGGATACTATCGCCATATTAAGAGGACTCAAAGAGCGTTACGAATTGCACCATGGTATCCGCATAACTGACCAAGCTTTAGTTGCAGCTGCTACCTTGTCGGCACGATATATTTCAGATAGATTCCTGCCGGACAAGGCCGTAGATTTAGTTGATGAGGCTGCTTCTGCACTGAAGATGGAAGTAGAATCCCAGCCAGTAGCACTAGACCAGCTTAACCGCAAACTCATGCAGCTGGAAATTGAAAAGCAGGCACTAGAAAACGACTTAAAACATACAAAAAAAGGTGACTTAGATAATACAAAACAAATAAAAGTTCGCCTTACCCAAATTGATAAGGAAATTGCTAACCTTAAAGAAGAAGCTAACGCCTTGCATTCGCGCTGGCAGAATGAAAAGAAGATTTTAGACGAAACCCGTACACTAACTGAAAAGCTCGATCAACTACGCGTGGAATTAGAGCAGGCCCAACGCAACGCCGATTTAGAAAAAGCAGCTACGTTGCAATATGGTGATATTCCGCAATTACAAAAACAGTTGGACGAGAAGCAAAATGAATTTACAAAAATAGCGAAAGATTCGAGACTATTGCGCGAAGAAGTTACCGAAGAAGATATTGCTAAGGTTGTCGCTAGATGGACCCATATCCCAGTTGATCGTCTGGTGTCTTCTGAAACCCAAAAGCTGGCTCATCTTGAGGATGAATTACATAAGCGTTTAGTCGACCAATCGGAAGCCGTTCACGAAGTCGCCAATGCTATTCGTCGCCATCGCGCCGGGATTTCTGACCCTAACCGACCAATAGGCTCATTTTTATTTCTTGGACCAACCGGTGTTGGAAAGACTGAATTAACGAAAGCATTGGCCGAAGTTTTATTCAATGACGAATCGGCTCTTGTCCGCTTAGACATGTCCGAATATATGGAGCCACATTCGGTAGCCAAGCTTATTGGATCGCCTCCAGGTTATGTTGGCTTTGAGCAAGGTGGACAATTGACCGAAACAATTCGGCGAAAACCCTACGCTGTTATTTTATTAGACGAAATTGAAAAAGCGCATCCTGATGTCTTTAATATACTGTTGCAAATCTTAGACGATGGTAGATTAACAGATGCCCATGGCAGAACCGTCAACTTCAAGAATACTATCATTGTAATGACGTCAAACTTAGGTAGCCCTATTATCCAAGAAGGTTTTGAAAAGAAAACGGATCAGGGAACTATCAAAGGCAATGTTATGGAATTAGTCCGGCAAACTTTCCGGCCAGAATTTATTAACCGTATCGATGAGATTATCATCTTCCATAACTTAACTGAGTTTGATTTAGCACAGATTATTGACCTGCAGTTAGCAAAGGTGGTTAATCGATTAGCTGAGAAAAAAATTAACCTCACCATATCACAACCGGCAAAACTCCTACTCGCCAATGAAGGCTACGACCCCGTGTATGGTGCAAGACCGCTACAGCGGGTTATTCAAGATAAAATTTTAGATGAACTTTCACTTGAGATCATTGAAGGTAAAATTAAAGAAGGTCAAAAAGTGACGGTTGACGCTAAAAATGATAAGATAATTTTAAGGTAAGTGCTGTATACTATGCAGTTTATGCAGACTATACCCAACCCAAAAACTATCTTATCTATGATCACCACTATCCAGCAGCTCCTAATCAATTACGGTGATAAAATCTTTTTTATTCTCCTTATTATTGTTGGCGCTTTATTACTGTCACTTATTTTTGAAGTTGTTTTTAAGTCTTGGATGAAGCGGACACCAACTAATCGGGCTAGAACGCTCATTTCGGTGTTTTTAAATGTTATTCGGGCAATTATTTTTATTACCGCAATCCTTCTCATATTAAGTATTGTTAACGTGAACGTCACGCCATTACTTGCTTCCGCAGGTATTCTAGGTTTAGCAGTCGGCTTTGGTTCGCAAGTCTTAATTAAAGATATTATTTCAGGTATATTTTTTATCTTAGAAAACCAGTTTAACGAAGGTGATACCATACAAATCGATAAGGTTGAAGGCCGTGTTGAGCATATTGGTTTGCGAACAACAACATTGCGCGAACAAAACACTGGAGCATTACATATTTTCCCCAACGGTAGTATAGATAAAATTGCCAACCTTACCGACAGATGGTCGAGTGTTAATGTCTTGATCACTGTACCCGCAAAAAATGATGTTGATAAGGTCGATCAAGTTTTAAAGCAGACTGCTGAAGATATTGCGGCAATTGATGAAATGAAAGACCATTTCTACGAACCTATCGAAGTACAGGCGTTGGACGATTTGGATGGTGGTAAAATGACATTCCGTGTCATTATCAAGACCCACCCGGGTAAACAAGAGAATGTCGCCCAAAAATTCCGTTACCTAGTTAAAGAAAACTTCGACAAAGCCAAAATCAGCCTCGCATAAACCAAGAAAAGTATACTTCTTCTTTTTTTCAATTTGTTTGATTTTTGATATTTTCCAATTATAGAATCAGATAATGAGAGTTTTACACCAAATTATTGTTAAGAATTTCCAAAGGGAAATCTTAAGTTGGTATGCCAAAAATAAACGCGATCTCCCATGGCGCCGTGATCGCGACCCATACCATATTATGGTCTCGGAAATCATGCTCCAGCAAACCCAAGTTCCCCGTGTGATACCCAAATATGAAGCATGGCTGAAACAATTTCCCACTGTTAAATCACTCGCTAACGCAAAAACCGCTGACATTCTATCATTATGGTCCGGCCTCGGTTATAATCGCCGAGCTTTATATTTACAAAAGGCAGCGAGTATCATAGTAGCTTGTCATTCTCGACCCGATCGGGGTACTGATTTAGTTCAACCTCAGCCAAAGGCAGATTCCCGCCTTCGCGGGAAAGACACTACGATATTTCCCAAGGATGAAAAAGAATTACAAAAACTCCCCGGCATCGGCGAATATACCGCCCGCGCTATTGCCTGTTTTGCATTTGATAAACAAACTGCCCTCGTCGACACAAACATCCGTAAGGTTGTCACACTAAGGTTCTTTAACGGAAACCCACCCGACTATAAAACGCTCCAACATGTTGCAAACCAATTACTTCCAAAGGGTCGGGCTTATGAATGGAACCAGGCTTTAATGGATTATAGTGCCGCCATGCTGACAAAAGATAAAATTCCCATTCCCAAACAATCAAAATTTATCGGTTCCAACCGCTATTACCGTGGCCAAATCATCAAACTACTTGTTGCAAAAGGATCTTTAACCAAAGATGAACTTACAAAAATGATACCCATCGACGTTAATGCTCTTGTTGCAGGACTTAAAAAGGACCAATTGATTAAAGTTGTTGGAGATAGCGTATCTCTCCCATAAAAGACTACAATCTTATTACTTGGATGTCCTTATGCTGTTTGGGGTGAATATATTCTTCTTCGGTGCTGGTGAGGATAGTTTGTTGTTTGCCTAAAAGATTCATAACCGTTTCGCGATGGGCTTCGTCAAGCTCTGAAAAGATATCATCGAGTAATAAGACTGGTCGGTCACCTAATTTACTCGATATAAACGAAAGCTCGGCTAGCTTTAAAGCTAAAACCGCTAACCGCTGTTCGCCACGTGAACCAAAACTAGCTAAATTGCGCTTACCTTCATAAAAATCGAAGTCGTCACGGTGCGGGCCGGAAAGTGTTTGGGCAGCATCAATATCGCGACCACGGTTTATGTCTAATTTTTCCTGGCTTATTTCGTGGGGGATATACTGCCATTTTATTTTAGGAAACGACTCATTAAGACCATTCATGGCAGTAAAAAATTCTCCGCGTTCTTGTGTCAACTTTTGTCCGCTCGCGACAATAATCGAGTCCCAAATATCTAAATCACTTCCCCTGCCTTGCCCTTCACGGATAAGATAGAGGACGCGATTGCGCCGTTTAATGGCATTTTCATATCGTGAAAGTCGCATACGATAGTCTTTACTCACTTGTGAAAGCACGGTATTGATGTACTCTCGTCGCAGACTAGGCGAATCGACGACTAAATCTAAATCTTCCGGCGAAAATAAAATGCTGGCAAAGTTCCCTAGAAAATCTACCCGCCGGCGCTTCACACCATTAACCGTGTATTGTTTGGTAATGCGACCAAAAGGGTTTTTAACAATGGTAATTGCCAGTTCATGCGCCACCTCATTGCTAATGGTTGCCTTTAAAAAACAAGAATCTTGATCAAACCTGACAAGTTCCTCCTCCCGATCTGCCTTAGCTGATTTACCTGTTGCAAACAATTGGATAGCTTCCAAAATATTACTTTTCCCAACCGCATTCGGCCCAATAATTGCCGTTGTATTTTTAGAAAAATCATACTGTGACTTTTTCGTATTCCGAAAATTTTGCAAATTGAGACTTTTTATAATCATGAGAATTTAATAGGTGTCAAAGCCTTTGGCACTTTGGACAGTAGTGGGCACTTCGACCGTTTATTTTTTCGCGGACAATTGGTGTACCGCAACGTTTACATGGTAACCCAGTATGATGGTAGGCATTGGCATATTCTAAAAAGGTACCGGCTTCGCCTTTATGGTTGACGTAACTTTTTGATGATGACCCCTTGTGCTCGATGGCAACCTGCAACGACTTTACTATGCCTTTGTAGATTTCGTCTACTTCTTTTTTGGACAACGCACCAGCTAAGCGCTTTGGATGAATTTTCGCAAGCCACAATGCTTCATCAGAATAAATATTACCAATGCCAGAAACGACTGTTTGGTCCATCAGCGCAGTTTTAATTGGGGTTTTCTTTTTTCGTTGTAAACGGTCAAAAAGTTCTTTCGCGGTAAATTTTGGATCTAACGGCTCAGGGCCAATTGTCTTTAATAAATTGTCATTTTGAATAGCAGCCGTTGGGATAACCTTAATCCAACCAAATTTTCGCAAATCATTAAAATACAATTTTGCACCATTATCAAAACTAAAAATCACATGGGTCGTTTTATTCGGCATCGGCGAATTTAATGGCGGAATCGGGTGGCCGCCGGCATACCTATCTTCTTCACTTTCATAGATTAATTGCCCGGTCATTTTTAGATGAAACAACATACTTTTATCGTTCTTCAGATGAAGGATGAGGACTTTCGCCATACGATCTATGGAAACAATCGACTGATCTAAGGCATCAGCAATATCATATTTATAATGGAATCTCGGGTCAGGAAGGACTTCGATGTCAACAATTGTAAGACCAGGCAAAACCTGGCCTAGTCCCCGTTTAATAGTTTCAACTTCTGGAAGTTCCGGCATAGGAATATATTCTTCGAGTGATTAGGGAAAAGTTCCTCGATGGATAAGTATTACTTAAGGTAGTTCTCGCTAATCACTCGAACAATATTACTGGACAACACCAGCTATGAATTGTGTAATATTCTGTTTGAATTGTTCCTTTGAAAACTGTTTAGCATGCTCCCGCATCGCTTCCTGATTATACTTTTTCTCGTCAAAGTTTTGTAAAACTTTTACTAAAGATTCTGCAGTTGGTTCTAGAAAAAATTCACCGGTTACACCGGGACTTAGTGTTTCTTTTGCTGCATCAGAAGCAAACGCAATGACCGGTACGCCGGCGGCAACAACTTCCAGCGGTACCATGCCAAAATCTTCATCGAAAATTGTGTTGATAACAGCCTTGCAATTCTGCAATAACGCCGTCACTTCCACATCAGATTTTCTCCCTAAAAATTCTACGGAAGGTCCTGCTATTGACCGCAATCGACTTTCATCACTACCACTGCCGACAACTTTTAATGGCAAATGTAACTTTGTACACGCTTCCACCGCCAACTCAAAATGCTTAATCGGCGACAGCCGCCCAATCGTCATAAAATATTTCTTGCTGACAGACACTTCAACCGACACTGACCGAAATTTTCCCGCATCCACTGGTGGGTAAATCACTGTGGCATCTTTACCGAAAATCTTCTTAACCCTACTTGCAACGACACCTGAGTTGCCAATAAAATAATCTACCCGCTTTCCCGCTTGCTGATCTAACCATCGCAATAAGGCATCAATTGGACGTTCAATTAGGTCCAATAAAATAGATTTGGACCGCTCTCTTTGTAAACTATACAAAAACCGTGGCGGCGTATTGCAGTAGCAGATGTGGATAGTTGGTTTTTGAACATCAATCGACTTCGCAAAAGAAGCGGTATTAGAAATAACAACGTCATAATCCTTAAATGAAAACGAGGAAAACGCAAACGGCAACAATGGGGTAATTAATTTAGAAGTCTTTAAAAATTCTGGCAGTTTGTTAAGCCAGGTTGTATGTACTTCAATTTGGTTTAAAACAAGTGATTCGCCATGCTTAAGATTTTTCTGGTAACTTGCCGAGTTATCAGAAACCTCCGGTTGAAAATGAAATGCCTTATTCGAAATATAGCTTGTATAAATCGGCGCCTCAGGCCAAATTTCATGCAGCGCCGCCAATACTTCCTCCGCCCCACCCCACTCCCGTAAAAAATCATGTACAATCGCAATCTTCATTGCCTCATTTTCTCATTCTTACAAAAGAAAAAACAACCTAATCGTTAATAACGATTAGTAATACCGCGAATTATTGTTCAATACCTTTATCTTGGGGAAATTCACTTGGTTTAAAAATACCTCGTTCGGGGAAATCCATATCGATCCGTGGCAGGTCAGAGTCAAATAATACTATCGAGTTAGTTGGAACAATCACAACTGAATCTAACGTTGTACTATCGGTAATTTCCTGAGCAAGCATTTTATGACGCCTTGGAGCGATACCAAACTCAGGCTCGTCCAAAAATAATACCCTATTCGTATCAGGGCTTCTCCTTTTCCTATCTTGTAACCGTTGAAAGATCACTTTATCAACTGTTTGCCTATTTGACTGACGTCCAAAATCTATTGGATCATCCTCATTAAACACCTGGTGTTCAATCGGTATTCCGCTATCGATCCTCCTATGGTATTCCGCGGCGGACGGCATCATACTATCTAATTCTGCACTAGTAATTGTGCCCACGATTTCAGAAGTATTGATATATTCGGGTTCTGATCCATAATCTGGAGGCAAATTTACATCATGAACTTCAATACACCGAGACAGTCGCGGCGCCAACCCTGATTGCCGTAACCAAGCAATTTTAGCTTCCGCACGCGGTCTATAAACTGCAGTGTACGCTTCTCTATCGATATCTGCTCCCATATCTGATGACTTTGCAAGTCGCCGCTTTTCATAATCGAAATCTAACGCCAACTTGAACGCTCTCGCCAGAGTTGATTTACCTGAACCGTTTTCTCCTACAATTAAAGTAATTCCAGGCGAAAAGCGCAGATGCTCTGGCAACGTCCGTAATCGCTCTAACATTGCTTGCAATTGTTGATGTGGCTCTTCGGCTAGTCGTCTCTCGACCCTGCCCATACTTTCGAGATCAGGTAGTACCATTTGCGCTATTTTTTCCTGATTGATAGTTACGCTAAACGAAGCATCCCCACTTTCTTTCTGCTCCACATCGCTGCGTTGATCTATTGCTTTAGTTAGTTGTTCATCTTTTAGCTCATCATCCATCCCTTTAATTCTAAATGTTCAATGGCTTATGTCAATATAAATACCCATGAGACTAGAATATTTAGCTATTCTTTGTTACAATAGCCTTACTTATGCCAAAACGAACATATCAACCAAAAAAGGGCAAGCGAGCAAAAAAGCATGGTTTCCGAGCGCGTATGGCTACAACCGATGGCCGGAATGTCTTAAAACGCCGCCGCGCTAAGGGTCGCCACAGCTTAACAGTCTAAAATTGTGTTACCAAAAGCCAATCGCCTCCATTTATCTCAAGATATTTTTACCGTTCGGAAAACCGGCTTGCGTTACCAAAACGATTTTTGCATGTTGTTTATCCAACGTAATAATAGTCTTACAGAACCACAGTTTGCTTTTGTTGTATCAACCAAAATAAGTAAACGAGCTGTTCAACGCAATCGAACTAAGCGTTTATTACGCCAATCAGTCCATAACTTACTGAAAGACACCCAGCCAGCCCGTGTTGTTTGTGTTGCCAAAGCTAACCTATCTGATGTACCATTACAAGAAGTTCAAATGGGAATGATAAAGTTATTACAAGAAGCAAAACTTATCACATAAATACTCTATGAATATTTTTACCGATATTATATTAGCGCTCTATAACCTGCTCTTCCATAATTTGGGGCTTACTATTATAGCCCTTGGCCTTGGCAGCCGTATTATTTTTATTCCTTCTTCAATTTCCATGATCCGCTACCAAAAGAAATTGCAGGAATTAAAGCCAAAACTTGACGAAATAAAGCGCAAGCACAAGGACGATAAAAAGCTACAAATGACCGAGCAAAATAAGCTCTTTAAAGAGCATGGGGTTAACCAAGCCTCAGGGTGTTTCAACGCTATTATCCAAATTGTTATTGCGTTCACACTCTACCGTGCATTAATAAGTATTTTACATTTACCACATTTACATACTAATTTCTTACTATGGAACTTAACGAAACCTGATATTATTCATGGCATTATTGGCAATTATGGCTTACCTGGTGGGTTAGTTATTATTTCAGCAATCTCACAGCTTATTTTATCGAAGATGATGGCACCAGCAAAAATCGTTTCTGAAGAAGTCGCTGTTGTTGCAAAGAAAGATAAATTAAATAAGGCACAAAAAGAAGATATTACCGATGTTGCAGCACAAATGCAGTCACAAATGCTGTTCCTTTTTCCAGCTATGATATTAATTTTTGGATTTTCTCTACCGGCTGGCCTTGCATTATATTGGGCAGTAACGACACTTTTTGCTATAATCCAACAGTATTTATTGGTTGGTTGGGGAGGCCTAGGTGATTGGCTACCAAAGAAACGGACCTTAGGTGCCTAATAACTTAAACATTTATGACGACACAAAAGTATTTAGAAAAATTTACTAAAGATATTTTCAAAAAGCTAGGTTATACCGTTAAAATCACCGTCAACAAAATCGAAGGTGGTATGGAGGTTGATTTGGAAGGTGACAACTTGGGTATGATTATCGGTCATCATGGTACTACATTAAATAGTTTAGCCCATGTTTTAACTCTCGCTGCAACACAACAAGCTGGTGAATTCACCCGGGTAACATTAGATGCTGGTGGTTGGCGCAAAGACCGCGAGGAACAGTTAGAACAAATGGCAATGCATGCTATTGAACGTGTCAGAAATTCTGGCAAGCCATACGAATTTCCACCAATGTCACCAGCCGAACGTCGCATCGTCCATATGATTATTTCCGAGAATGAAGATGTTATATCTGAAAGTGAGGGTGAAGGAGATTACCGCCACCTTGTTGTCAAACCTTCTTAAAATTATTCCGTCCAAGCCCTCTTGCGATTGTGAGTATACTACTTTATTGGCAACGTAAATGAAAAAATAGACCCCTTGCCAGGAGTACTTTCAACCCAAATATCTCCACCGTGCCGCTTCACTATATCAGAGGCAATATATAATCCTAAACCATGCCCTTGTGTATGCATTTCAGATTCCACCCGATAAAATCGATCAAAAATCTTTAATTGTTCATCTTTATCAATGCCAACGCCGAAATCTTGTACACTTACAAAAACGTCACCCTTCGCTTGATGTAAGCGAATAATGACCCGTTTTCCCTTTGGAGAATATTTAATTGCATTCTCGATTAAGTTAGTTAACACTTGGCTAATTCGGTCTTCGTCCACAATAACCGAACCGTTAACTTTTCCTTTGATTTGGATTACATGGTTTGTATAAGTCTGCCTAAGATCAGATACTACTTGCTTGACAAGCTTGTCAAAATTTATCGGATGTTTATCTAAAACGAGTTTGCCGGATTGAATTTTCGTAAAGTCCAGTAATTCATTTACAAGGACAGTTAGTTTATTAATTTGCACATCTATCCGCGGTAATACACGAACTTTATTATCAAGATGAAGCTGTGCTAATTGTTTTTGCAAAATTTGGGTGTTTGCCTTAATTGCGGTTAAGGGAGTTTTTAATTCGTGGCCTGCGACACTAATAAATTCCTCTCTCCTTCTTTCTAACTGTCTGCGTTCGGAATAAGCGGCTGTTAAAAGCATGGTTGTTATAACAGTTACTGCCATAAAGCTTTGTAACTGTAAAAGATTTTCTGACAATGTTCCTAGGGTAAAGGGCCCAAAACCATGGACAGTTGCCCATATGGCCACGATAGACAAAATAGCAACAACACTAACTGCCGTGCGTTGGCCAAATCGTAACGCTGCCCAAATCAGTGGCGGAAAAACCAGATATGTTATTGGTGATTCCCGCGTTGTAAATCCAAAGACGCCTAAAAATATAACACTTCCTATGGTAAGTACGATAAGGAGCAACGAGAATGCCTCAAACAGTCGTTGCAGGGAAAATCTAAATGACTGTCCAACACTCCATACTAACAGTAGTGGTGCGGTTACTAAATTACTCATCATATCACCTATCCACCAAGCAATCCATGTTGGCCGAAGAGCAGAAACTGGGATGACGCCAAAAATATAAAGACTAAAAACACCTAGCGTGGCACTTATCATGGTGCTCAATAAAGCAGCAAAAATAATAAGCCACAAAATATCTTTCAGACGGTCAAGCGAGTTGTGAAACCCTAAAACGTTCCGTAAGAAATAGGCTGCAACAACAGCTTCTAGGGTATTACCAACACTAATTCCAACAGCTGCCCCAACCGGCGCACCAGTCGTAAAATTTGCTAAAAACGCACCAATGGTAATTGCCGGCCAAACTTTATACCCAAAAATAAGAATGCTCGCTAGAGAAATACCAGTTGGCTCCCAAACCAGTGTTGCAAAACCACTAACCGCACCGATTTTAAGGCCTAGTATTGCAGTGAAATAGTAAACAATACAGAGGAGTATAAGTTGTAGCACGAAGGGAAATTTTTGAAGCCTTGTGTACATTTGTGGCATTATTTTCCCGGGTTTATGAGGTACTGACAAGCAATTAGAAATGATAGTTTCACCACCATTATACTCGCCCCGTAAAGCCCAAGGAAGCAACCCCACGTGATACACTTAAAGTTGCTATGGATTTTACCCGTGTAAATAATCAAGGAAAAAAATACTTATTCCATCACGTTACAAAGAATACTAGTTACCAAATTATTGGCAAACTTTTTACGGCGCTTACAACACTTTTTGTTATTCGCCTTGTTACAAAAAATTATGGGTCAACGGGTGCCGGTGAGCTGACACTTATTCTTAATTACCTGAATATCTTCTATCTTTTAGCTGATTTTGGCGTTAATGCAATTATTGTTAAGTTAATGATTGAAAATCCAAATGAAGAACTTCGCATTTTTAAATCACTTTTAGGCCTGCGCATTGCGGCAAGCACAGTATTAGCAGTTCTAGCAATTATAATTGGCATTATCTTTGGTCAACTACTCTTTCACCAAAACCAGCTTCAGCAAACAACAAACTTTTCAAAAGATATTATACTTTTAGCTATTACTATAGTATTGCAGGCAATTTATCTTTCTACGACTACCATTTTTCAAAAGAAGTTATTGTACAACCGGTCACAAACTGCCCTGGCGATAGGCTCAATCGTTACATTTGTCTGCTTTGCCTTATTAGCGCGGCATGATGTCCCTTTAATAGTGCCATTAGCAGCGTATCTCTTTGGCAGCCTCACAACTGCTGGCCTTGCCCTTTACTTCTTACCATTCTCATTAACCGAAAAAATCATTCCACACTTCAATTTTGATGACTGGAAAAATATTATCAAACCCTCACTCCCAATCGCCGCAACATTGGTTTTAAATGTTGTATACTTTAAATCTGATTCGTTTATTCTGGCAGGCTTAAAGCCCTTAACCGATGTTGGTATTTATGGTGTTGCCTATAAAGTATTTGAGCAGGCTATTGTTATACCAATTTTTTTTGTTAATGCATTGTATCCGGTTTTACTAAACCAAATTACCTATCAACCTGAAAGGCTAAAGAAAACACTTATTTTATCATCTGTGGTTTTATTGGCCGGAGGATTAGTGTTGGCAACTGTCGAAATTATATTAGCGCCACTTTTGATTGCCATTGTAACTAGCGGTAGAGGGTTTACAGACGCTATATTACCTTTGCGAATACTTGCGGCTGGATTACCATTTTTCTTCTTATCAAATCTTTATCTATGGTTACTAGTGACCTTAGGGCAACAAAAACACCTTATTGTTATCTATGGCGTTTCAATGATATTTAACGTTGCCGCTAATTTCTTTCTTATTCCGCAGTATTCCTATGTAGCATCCGCGGCTTTAACTGCGATTAGTGAAGCTATTGTGTTAGCATTAACCATGTCTTATGGCCTGTATTTCTTAAACAAAAAACTAAAGGAACAACTGATATGAAGATAAAAATATTTACCGACGGCGGATCTCGGAATAATCCTGGCCATGCTGCATATGGCTATGTGATTACTACCGAGGACGGTAAACTTATGGCTGAAGAAGGACAATACATCGGTGTTCAAACGAATAATGTTGCAGAGTATACAGGATTATTGGAAGCCCTAAAGAAAGCGAACCAATTTGATGAAGGCCACGGCATTGAGGCGATTGCATGCTATTTAGATTCAAACCTCATTGTCCAGCAAATGAACGGTAAATTCAAAATCAAAGCCCAAAATCTTATGCCAATAATCCGAGAAATTAAACGATTATTGGATATTTTACCACCTACAACCTTTACCCACGTTCCCCGTGCCCAAAACAAGCAAGCTGATGCCCTTGTTAACCAAGCACTAGACCAACGGGAATAAAAAGCTGCTCCATTGACATGTTTATGAAAAATAGCTAATACTAAGAGGTGGATAGTTTCATAGCTGCCCTATGATAAAAATACTGCTTTTTCTTGCGATTCCCGTAGTTATTATTGCCCTAGTTATTGTTGCGCTTCATGCAAAAAGTGCTGAGCAAATGGGACAAAAAGGCTCCAACGGTAGTACAAGTGGACAAACAGTAAACCAGCCACAAACTAATCCGCTTATCCGAAATGCCGAACTGCAAAGGGTCCAAGATAATTACAAAACAAAATACCAACAACTTCGAATAACACCAGCACCACAACCAAAATATAACTTTCAATATCAGCTTTCACCTCAGCTGCAAAACAAAGGCTCGTTTTTACCATTCCACTTTGATGTCGTCCACGCTGCCAGTAATTGCAATATCGACAGTGCCCCGGGGAAACTGCCAGTATATACGTTAAAAGCACATATTAAAGCAACAGATGCTACAGCTTTGGCTTCGAGTTTTGGTATCAATGCCACACCATCTTCGCTCTTGATGGATGACGGTAAGTCGTTCCAGTATTACTATACAAGTACTGATGTTACGCATTACTTCACTTTGGCTGAGCCATCTGGTGTCTATATGTACCATGAAGCGTACCAAACACCTCCACCTAGTACCATATCAGCAACGCAAGCCCAAACGATTGCCAAGACGGCTGCCACAAACCACAACTTAGCGAGTGACACCAAGGTCACAAATACAACAACGTCGGCGTCTGGCCTTTATACTTTCCGATTCACAAAACAGTATGGAGGACTAAATATTATCGATGCACATAGCTTAAAGACACTTGCACCAGCGACTTCGGTCTGTGCTGCGCCGGCTTCAGAAAATATGGGATTTGTTGATGTTTGGCTTACACACCCCGGTGACGTTGTAAAGATAATAAACAATACCAGAGAGGTTATCAGTTCAGCAGTAGTGTCACGGGAATCACTAGAAAAAAGCCTTGCTGAATATGAAGCCGCACCGTTAACTCCTCCCATAGTAAGTGACGGTAGTGTAACAACGGGGAAAGTGACTATTAACGAAGCTCAATTAGTCTACTATGATTATGGCAACGAGTACGGCCAAACAGAGTATGTACCGGTATATGCGACGAGTGGAACTACCGCAAACAATGCCCGAGTTATTACCCTGTTCCCCGCAGTTTCAATAGCCGAACTTAAAAAGGCTGGGGTGATGCCGGGGACAACTAGCGCTGGTATCGTCCAGATGAATACCTTTGATTTACCACAGCCGCAGCCACCTTCATTTTCGACTAATCCTCCTGGTGGATCATGTCCTGGTGGACTCATTGATTATACGGTAAACTGTTCATATAGCGACGGAACCCCACTTTGCAGCGCAATGGGTAGCCAACCCTCAGGAAGCGATCCATTCAACGTATGTAGCAGCGGTTGTAAGCGGTTAGCTGGCACTATATCAATTAAACCGGGCGAAGACGCATGCCAAAAGTTCCTTAATAGCGGTAGTAGCGGCGGTGACATCAGCTGCACTGTCGATGCATGCCCCTGCTAGCATCACCTACATTTCTCCATATTACATTTTCATCCATTTACAGCTCGGTGATTTCTTCGGCTGGGTAAATCCAGATTTGGAGGGTGCGTTGGCGGATGGGGTTTTTGCCGCTGCCATCACGGCCGTCAAATTCGAAGGCGGCAACTTGTTGGTATTTGCCTAATGATAATTTGCCGTTTTGGATCGGTACGGTAACACTCGGGTGGGAAAAGAGTAGTGACCGAATGTGCGAGGCTGCATTGTAATCTTCATCAATTTCATCACAGAAAGGATTGTCTTGGCAACGATGTTTGTAGTCAGTGGTTGGGTGTTTATATGTTTTATGGACTCGTGTCGACCGTTTATCTTCTGGTACCGAATGGAGGGTGTGATGGAGAATATCCTTTAGTAAGTTTGGTTCTGCAATCTCATTAACTACCACACCAAGCGTCGTATGCTTTGAATTAACCACAACAAACCCATCTGCAACCTTCGCCTGCGCAATAAGATCATTGATCTGGCTTGTCAGGTCTAAAAAATAAGTGTGGATCGTGGAGGGAAATGTAATTTCTTTCAAATATGTTTTCATGCGTAAAAAATATCATAACAAATTTTCCGCCCTTGTACCAGTAAAAGTTTACAAGGTCCATTGATAAAATAGGTGCCATTTACCATTACTTCCTGTGCTAAAATGAAAGGTGATGGAACCTACTGCCCGAACGCTTGATGAATTCGTTGCCCTTATAAGCCAAAAAGGCCTATCACTTGCCGTTATCACCCCAACTTCCAGCTTCATTGGTACTCATTTAGCGGAAGCGTTATTGGCCCAAAATATTGCTGTACTTTGCGAAGAAGCCAAAGATCCAGAAACGATAAAGTACGCAAAACATCTTGAGGCAAACCCCTACTTTTTCCTCTTAGAACATAGTCATCAACACGCGCTACCACTTTCCTTACCAACACCTAAGTATATTATTTACGATCTGGATGCCACGTTTGCGCACTTTGCAAAAGACGATGATCTTGCCTTTGGTATCGCGCTTGAGACGAAGCGGATTATTGAATATGCGGTAAGTAGTCGAGCGGTATTTATTGTCCTCAGCAGATTAGACGAGCCAGCTGATACCATACCAAGCCATAAGGTAGAAACCTCTTTACCCTTTGAAGAAAAAAGTCATAAAACTGAGCTCAAGCATTTTATCTTTACCCTTATTGCTGAATCCATGCAAAAAACCGACTTAAATGCCCGAATCGTTTCTTATAGTGAACTTTATGGACCTCGAATGGATATAAAGCATGTCCAAACAAAAACTGAGGAACTTTTTTCACAGGCAGTCTCAAAACATAAAATGACCATTTTGGGTGATGGACTTGCAGCTTATGGTCCGGTATATATTAGTGACTTTATCTATGGGGTAGTTAAGCTACTTTTTCTCAATCAGGCTAAAGGAAAAACCTATCATTTTATAAATCCGCGACAAACTAACCTCTTACATTTTGCCCATGAACTGCAGCAAGTTGCAGCTAGTATTGGTATTTCCCTAGCGATTACCTTTAGTAAACATGAGGCTAATCAAGGCTATTATCTTGACCAGGCAGACGACGTCCAAAAAATGCATGACCTTGGATGGGAACCGAAGGTAGAAACTCACTTAGGGCTTCTTCGCACATTGAGCTTCTTTTTCCCAAAACAGCCTGAGCCAGAACTACCACCCGCCCAAGCGGCAATGGAGCCAGCGCCCGCAGCTACCTTACCACAAACAGTGTACCCTTCAATTGGTCGGCCAAAAACAAAAAATGTTGTCATGGTAAGATTATCACAAATCATGCACAAGGTATTGAGTAAGCTGCATGTGTTAGCTAACGTTGGCGGCAAAATCTGGCCCAAGCGTGTTGGTTCAGCAACCCAGCTCCCTCTTACTACATACTTTGAGAAAAGTTCGCATAAGTTTGGGCAATCACACTCTTTTAGGCAATATTTCAAAAATACCTCAACTAGTGTTGGTGTCTTATTGATAGTGGCTGGCCTCCTTATCCTGCTACCCACACTTTTGTTGGCCTACTATACCAATAGGGTAAACCAGGCGATGGATCTAGTAGCGGCAAAACCATCACAAGGAGAGAACGTTTCTGGCGCTCATACAGTTATAGAACAGGCAAATACAATCTTAACTATCTCATCAGCAAACTATGCGCTACTTGGCAAAAAGCAAATGTTAACGCAAGACCGCCTAGGCCTGTCTGGCTTGCTGTATTCGCTTGCAGGACTTGGGGAAGTGGACAAAAGTTACCAATCCATTAACGCCGCTTTTTTAAGGCCAAATACAGAAGCTAGTCAGTCAGTAGATGCCGCAAATGCATATTTATCCCAAGCTCAAGATAATTTTATGATGGCCGATGCAATCCAAAAGCTTGTACCTATACAATCCCGCTTTGGCCAAGCACAAGTAAAGGCCCGAAATCTACAAAAGGCACAACAGGCAAATATAATATCACTCGAGAATTTAATTGCTTTCTTTAATTTACTTTATAGCGGCAATAAGCAAACAGTGTTTGTCGTTTTGGTCGTGGATAATAATGAACTGCGGCCATCTGGCGGCGTCGTCAGTGGCGCACTTGCAATTAGCATCAGGCAAGGCATGCGGCCAACGGTTAAGGCATATGATTTTTCAGATACTGATTTTACTTCTGTAGCAGCACCTCGGACTATTCAAACCTATCTCCGACGGAGCACTATGATGCCTGAAGATGTTCTTTGGTACCCAACCCTCCATACTTCTATTTCACCGATTTATAATGCCTTGGCAACAGTAATTGGCCAACCAGTTAATGGGGTACTAAGTATCGACTTAAGCGGCTTAAAGGAATTGGTAGAACTAACCGGGCCGATTACGATTATTAACCAGCTCGGACAAGTCGACCAAACAGACGTTGTTTCGGCCCAAAATTTTGATAGCATAATTGCTAATCTCTATCAAACGCAAGTTTTTGCCACCCAGCAAAAACGAAATCAATACATTACTAGCATGAGCCAAGCGATCATCAACCAAACGCTTACCATGCCGCTTAGCCAGGCTGTTGCCGTAATTAGTACGGCCCACCAACAGCAGCACTTGCTAGCAGATTTTAATGACGCAGCTTTTCAGAACTTCGCCCAAGCCCATAATTGGGCTGATCCACTTACTTCGCTAAGCGGCGAAAGTGTTGGTATTTTTGACGCCAATATCGGCTTTAACAAGGTTAACGCTCAGGTAAAACGTACTATTCATCAAGATTTTATTATTGATCAAAACCTTATGGTTAATGGCCGGCTTATTATTACGTATACGAATACTAGTAGATCTCCTCAATGGCCGCAAGGAACCTATCAGTCGCTTACAAGTTTATTACTTCCTGAAGGCTATACGATACAACGTATCGCGGTAGATAATAAGACAGTCCAAAACGCACTGCAGCAAACCGACCTTACAAGTGGTGTTGGCGCCGGCGCGTTAGTCTCTGTTCTACCCGGTAGTAAGGCCACACTCATCTTCGAATATAAACGGACAGAGCCACTTACCGCTATAAATGGCAAGTTACTCGTCACTGCACAAATGCTTAAGCAAAGTGGTACACAAGCTGACCCATATGAATTAGCACTGCAATACCCACAATCGTGGCGCATTATTAGTGCACCACAGGGCATAGAACAATTTGCAGATGGGTTATTAGTGAAAACAACCATTGATACAACAAAGAGTTTCTCATTTACATTTAGTAAATGATCATTTGTGATAAACCGAGAGGCTAGTTATTGGGAACAACTCTTCGCACTACCATTTTCCCAAGTAATGCTAAGGGTCTTGCTCCAAGTTTCATTATCTGCTACAATAACTTCTACTTATGGACCGCACAACCTTACAAGTTACGCCACGGAAAATTGTTGGTAAAAAGGTCAAGCAATTACGCAAGCAGGGCCTTATTCCGGCACATATTTTTGGCTATAACACCGAACCGATTAATGTGAGTGTTGGTTATGATGTTCTCAAAACAACTTTTCAACACTCCGGTGAAACTGGATTGATTGATTTACAGCTAGAAGGCCAGACATATCCTGTTTTAATCCAGAATATTCAAGAGCATGCAGTTTCTGGTGAACCTTTAAATATCGACTTTCACAAGGTTAACCTTAAAGAAAAAGTTACTGTTACTATTCCAGTCATACCTGTTGGTGAGCCAATCGCTGTTGAGCAAAAAATTGGTATTTTAGAGCAGCCAATTGCAGAGGTCGAAATAGAAGCCTTACCAACTGACTTAATCGAAAATATTGAAGTTGATGTTGCGACACTTGCCCAAATTGATGACGCTCTCTATGTAAAAGACCTAAACGTTCCAGAAGCCATCACTATCTTAACTGATCCGGAAGAAATGGTTGTTAAGATTGGCCCACTTATGACAGCTGAGATGGAAGCATTAGAGGCTGAAATCGAAGCTGAGGCAGAAGAAGCGCAAGCCGAAACCGAAGTCTCAGAAGAAGGCGAAGCCAAAGAAGAAACTACTGAAGAAGGCGAGGCAAGCCCAGAAGAACCGGCAGGCGAAGAACCTCAAGAAGCGTAAAGCTTATTCTTCTTCGTCTATATCAGTTGGCGCTATATCCTCATTTTCACTATCTTCATCCATCGAGGTATCAATTGTATTAGCGATATTACCCTTAACTTCCTCAATTGTTTGATTATTGGTTTGTGCTAACTCTTCAAGTGTTTTATTCGTGATATTTTTGGGGTCACCATGATCTTCATCGGGCATACCACAGCCACAGTTATAACACATATAGTATCCTCCTTTAAAATTGTTATTTTTGAGCATGTGTTAAAATATCAGCCAGTCAATTAATAAATCATTAATGAAGAAAAATACAGTACTTATTTTACTCGTCGCAGGTAGTGTTATTTTAATATTGCTTATACTGTTTGCCTACCATCCGCTCAAAGTACCAAAGCCTGCTTCTCCTTCCCCTTCGCCCAGCACAACACCGATAGCAAGTTCCAATACTATATTGGGCGAGCAGACAAAAACCTCTCATTGTGTCGTAAACGGTCCTCTCCCTGACAAAGATTGCACGCCAGGGGCGGTTTATCCAACCGCTACCGTGGATCTAGTCTGCCAACCAGGTTATAGTAAATCCGTCCGCAATGTTCCGGAAAATGAAAAGGATCAGGTCTACGCCGAATATACTATCGAGACACATACGACTGGACAGTACGAAGTCGACCACTTAATTAGTTTAGAGCTTGGCGGTTCAAATGATATTGCCAATTTATGGCCCGAGGCAGCGCAACCACAACCGGGTTTTCATGAAAAGGACAAGATTGAGAATTACTTGCATGACCAAGTCTGTAACGGGACAATTTCACTACAACAAGCCCAACAGGAAATTGCTACTAATTGGCTTCAGGTATATAACACAATTGGGCATTAGTTTAGTCGGATAACCGCTCAAGAGCTGCAAGCGCATAATATTTAACATTCAGCAGTAAATCGGGATGCGCTTCAATTTCTTTTTTTGTAAACCAGGCCATTTCATTGCTGTGTTCTTCTTTAATTGTCTCAGTAAGCTTATTGGTTGCAGCCTTTGCAAAATAGACAAACACAATATGTTGATGTGTTGGCGTAATGTTATGGATGTTTAAAAAATATGGTGGAATAAGCTCATGATAAGTCGTAGTTGCAGGTAAGGCTGGACGCAAGGTATCATCAAGTATTACATCAAGGCCGACTTCCTCTTTTACTTCACGGATCGCAGCCTGGTTTGGGTCCTCATCTAGCTCGATGTGTCCACCCACCGAAAGCCAAATTCCCAATTTGTCGTGCTTTCGTAATAATACCTTGTTTTTGTGGACAATAAATACTTCAGCTGTAAAATCAATCAGCTCGTGGAGGTGCGGCATACTAAAAGTATAACGGTCAAGATGCTATCCACGCTAGTTATGCATGTCGTGGACCAAAGCTATCGCCGGCGCGTATGCAGAGTCCAGCATAAGCACTTTTTTAAGTGCTGTTTCAGCCTGTACTTTATCACCAAGCATCCACCAAAGCGTGGCGATTTCCATCCAACCATCGCGATAGTCGGGATGTTCGGTAACAAACCGTTGCCATACTAGCAAATTGAGTTGCATGACTTGGGGCGCTCTTTCTTTTTGGGCAAGACGTACTAAATCAAGGCTTGCCTGCTTGTCCCCAAATTGCTGGGCAAGGACATATTCTTTTTTCGCATTTTGTATATCGTCGTTCGCTTCATAATACTGCCCTAAGGCGTTATGCTCACTTCCCCCAACTGGGTGGCTGAGAATTGCTTGTTGTAATTGTTGGAAATTATTAGGTTTTTGTATATTTTTTATTATCTGGCTAGAAGAATATATTACTAGGACAAGTAATAATAACGTAATAGTTATGCGGGAAATAATGCGGGAAATACGCGGGATATATTGGTCAACCTGCTGTTTGGACTTCTTTTTCGTAAATATCCAAGGTATGGTAACCAGCCGGTTGTTGAAGTAATCCTGCCAGGATTGTGTGGTTGTTATTTTTTTGGCGTGTTGTTTTTTGTGGATTACCTTTTTCTTGCCGCGCTTTGCCATGAGGCTATTGTAGCATGTGGCAAAGTGCCTATACTAAATAAACGGAGTATGGTCATTTAATAGTCTTGCTAATCCCTGCCGATATGCTCGATCGGATTCTTCAAGATCTCTACGTAATCGGCGCTCAGACTCTTCCAAAAGTCGCCTAAGTGACTCTTCTGTTGGGCGAGGGAAGGGACCACGTAATTCACGATCCCAGCCTGCAGGATCCGGCAAAGACGGATCAACAACTGTTTCTATTTCAGGCAACGGCCCATCTTCGGCTTCGTGATTTGGAATCAAACTGGGATAACCGCTTGGGTTTTCAAGTGACATTTTTGCCTCCTTTTTAGGAATGAATGACTGTATCTGGCCACGATGCTATCATAATTGACTCATAGTGTCCAGGTAATTTTTGGTAAATTTCCTCCGTAATAAAAGGCATAAATGGATGAAGGAGAAGCAAAGAAGTTTTTAGGACATATTCTAAAATTGCCTGTTTTTGCTCGCGATTGTCTTTAGAATACTCAATATATTTATCGGCAAACTCGTGCCATAAAAATTCGTAAATCATTTCCGCGGCATCGGAAAAGCGATACTTTTCGATTGCCGAAGTCATGTCCTTCATCGTTTTATTGAGCTGGTCGATAATTTGCTTGTCTTCTTTGGACACGATCTTCATTGTCTTTTCATATTTTTCCGGTTTCATATCCAGCACAAAGCGGGAAATATTCCAAACTTTATTGGCAAAATTACGCATACCTCTAATTTTTTCTTCGGATATCATTATGTCTGTCCCTGCCGAGCTTCCATACACGATCGCAAACCTTAATGCGTCCGCTCCATATGTTTCGACGACACCAAGCGGATCAATCACATTGCCATTTGACTTAGACATCTTCTGACGATCTTTATCTCTGACAAGACCATGAAGGTAGACAGTCTTAAACGGAATTTGTCCGAGATTATAGGTAGTCATCAGAATCATGCGCGCAACCCAGAAAAATAAAATATCGTAGCCGGTTTCAAGAACATCGGTGGGGTGAAATGTTTTGAGGTCGACAGTTTCCTTCGGCCAGCCCATTGTCGAAAATGTCCAAAGCCCGGAAGAAAACCAAGTATCTAATGTGTCTGGGTCTTGTTCCCAACCTTCACCTTTTGGTTGACCGACATCACAGTAAATTTCCTCTCCCTTATACCAAACCGGAATACGGTGACCGAAAACAATTTGGCGCGAAATGCACCAGTCACGCAAAGTATCAATCCAATGGAAATAGGTTTTCTCGGACTGTTTTGGCACAATTTTGATTGCTCCATTCTCAACAACATGCCGCATTAAATGTTTGAGTGTGACAATGTCACCTTCTTTTATGCCTTTTAATTCTGAATGCCCCATAGAAAACTCACGGTCAACATCAACAAACCACTGTTTCTTAATTTGGGGTTCGATGACGCCGCCGCCGCGGGAGTTGGTCGCAATGCGGTGCGAGTAATGCTCATCAATTTTCTCGACGAGACCCATTTGTTGGAGCTTCTCGACAACCTGCGGTCGTACTTTTTTAATATATAAGCCGGCAAATTCTTGCGCTATTGGCAATAATTTACCGCTCTCATCGATAATTTGTTCCATGTCCAATCCGTGCCGCTGCGCAATTTCGAAATCTGTAGCATCATGCCACGGCGTAATTGTCATGCAGCCAGTACCAAATGCCATATCAATTACATCGTCTTTGATAATGGTTGCGGTTATTTTGCCGTTGATCCACTCCACTTCGATCTGATCACCTTCTTTATACTGCGTATACCGTTTATCATCCGGATGCATCACAACATATTTATCACCGAACTTTGTTTCAGGGCGTGCCGTTGCAATGGTAAATGGACCATATTTGAGATAATAAAACTGTGTTGTTTCGTCTTTCCATTCTATTTCATCGTCAGAAACGGTCGTCTGCAATTTCGGGTCCCAGTTCACGATGCGAGCGCCTTGATAAATTAATCCCTCATCATACATTGATTTAAATGCAGTACGGACAGCTAACTCACGGGTTTCGTCCAATGTGTACGCCTCCCTGCTCCAATCACAGGAAGCGCCCATGCTTTTTATTTGGCCAACAATGGTATCGTGATTATCCTGGGCGAATTTTTTGACGATTTTGAGAAATTCTTCGCGCGAAAAATCATGGCGAGTTTTGCCTTCTTTTTTGTAGAGCTCGCTTTCGACCTTGGCTTGGGTTGCAATCGCAGCATGGTCTGTGCCAGGAAGCCATAAGGTTTTGTCACCCAACATCCGATGATATCGAATCATCAAATCCTCAAGGACCAGCATGACAGCATTTCCTATGTGTAACGTTCCGGTTACATTTGGCGGCGGCAGCACAATCGAATATGGCTTGCCCTTAGGATTGATTTCCGGCTTAAAATAGCCTTTCTCTTCCCAAAACTTATACCACTTACTTTCGGCTTGTTTTGGGTTGTAGGTTTTGTCCATGATTGTACAATTAAAGCTTATTCTGAGGCTATTTTCAAGATAAGATCCTGCCTTACCGGTATATATTAGTCATCGGCCATGGAAAGTCCTGGGTTGGCATTTATATTTCTCCAAGAGATAGGGTGGTAATTATAGTAAGCAGCAGCAGCAATCATAGCACCATTGTCGGTACAAAGTTTAATTTCTGGCATAAAGACGGGGAGTTGCGCTTTTTCCTCAAGCTGCTGTCTAAGAAGTGCATTGGCTGCCACGCCACCAGATAATAGAATTGATTTAGCATTTGTTGCCCTCGCTGCCTTCATTGTTTTTGTGATAAGAACATCTATAACTGCTTGCTGGAATGATGCAGAAAGATCGTCGCGGTTTTTCTCGATATTTACATCTTTCGCAAGCGTTTGCATGGCCGTTTTAATCCCGGAAAACGAAAAGTCGTAGTCACCGGAATGGATCATTGGCCTTGGTACCTGAAATTTGGATGGGGAACCATTTATAGCTGCCTTTTGGATCGCCGGGCCTCCGGGAAACCCAAGACCGAGTACTCTTGCCACTTTATCAAACGCTTCACCCGCTGCATCGTCTCGTGTCCCACCAAGCCACTTTGACTTGCCGTGATCTTCCACGAGAACTAAATCAGTATGGCCGCCGGAAACGATCAATGTTAAGAAGGGAAAAAGGGGGTCTTGGTCTCGACCAATAAAATTTGCATAAACGTGGCCCACTAGATGGTTTACCGGCACTAGTGGTTTATTCCAAATCCACGACAATGCCTTTGCTGTTTCAACACCAATAAGTAGGGATCCAATAAGGCCCGGGCCGTGAGTGACGCCAATTGCATCAAATTCTCTGGAACCGGAAGTTTTTTCTAACTGGTCCAATGCCTCATCAATCGTCGGCACCATTGCCAGCACTTGTTCACGAGCTGCATTCTCCGGAATAATACCGCCAGATTTGACATGTAGCGGCAATGAGGAAGCCATGGCCCAGCTTAAAATTTTCTTACCATCTTCAACCACAGCAACTGCGGTTTCATCACACGATGTTTCAATGCCTAATACTTTCATATTTCCTATTGTACCTTACAGCTACCATTGATTACTTCCTAGCTGTACTATTCCAGCATTTTCTGTTAAAATGCTGCCAACATTCTGTATGGCAAATGAAAAACAACCACTATCATTGAAGGCATTAGGCCAACATGAGCAAGCCCTTGAGCAAGGTATAGCTCATGTTCGCCAAGTTAGCGAAACTATTGGTACACCTGCTTTTTCTCGTCGACCTGATTTAGACTATACATCACTCGATGGTATTGTTCGGGTTGCTCAAGCGATACGAATTGGCGAGGTTAAAGATTCTCTCAAAACAAAAACATTACCAGCCTTACAAGAACAGCTCAATAATGTCAGGCAAATAGAAATATCAAGCATGGAAGACGCAATCGCCAAGCTTCGGGAATATGTTGCCCAAGGCATTTTACCCGAGGAAGAGCTTGTACTTGCTACACAAACACTAGTAACACTTCAGGCTAAAGTAGCCGGATTACCAAGAGAAGAACAAGTAGATTATTCTGCCGGCATTGCTAAGATAGCTGCGGCAGAGACAACACTATTACAAGCACCACCAAGAGGTAAAGAAGTATTTACCCTTCCAAATGGGCAAAATACCTATCTTTCAGGACCAATGAAAATCCGCACACTAAAAACATTTTTAGAAAATATTGAACAATCACAAGTGGGATACGCCTGGTATGAGCAACTTTCACAAGCGTTGTATAACGAACCTGCCACAAAAGAAAATCGAAAAAAAGTTTATAGTATGGTCTATAGCCTTGCACAAGAGCTCCATGAAAGCGGTTATACCATTGGTCCACTTTATGATGATGACGAGCAAATGATAGGTTTTAGTTTATTGCCTATTGATACTGAGCAGGTAATAGACCAAACAGCACGGGGCACAGTTATCAAGCCACCAACCACCCCAGCAATACCAGGCAGTGAAGCCCTATCTTCACCAATACGTGAAGGGAGAGTAGCTACTCCGGAATCTGTGCCACTTCCAGACAATCAAACAGCTGCTATTTCGGGAGGGAAACCAATTGCCATATATCATACTATTTTCGAGCAGTATCAGGAAGGAAACATTGCGCTCATTGACTATCTCCAAAGTAAACACTATGGCGCAAGTTCCCCTAAGGCAGTGAGGGCTCTGCAACAAAGTATCCGTCGTATTCAGCAAGATTTATCTGGGCGAACAGACTGGCAAGTAGTCCCTGTAAAAAAAGGTATTCATCTCGTATCAAGGGTGCTCGGCTACACACTTAGTAAAGAAGGTGCAATAGTTATGGCTCCTACCCAAACGCGAGAAAAACCACAACGGCGTCGAAGGGGACCAGTAGGGAAACAACAAGAGCGGGCCAGGCGAAAAAATGGATCGTTCATTCATACTCCGGCCAACGAAGCCCAACTTTCAGCCCTCGATGCTATTTTAGATGAAACTAGCATAGCATTACCTGACATGCTGGGGCTTTTAGCATCAGGATCGAAAAAAGTTGTGCCAGGCGAAACCTATTCTTGGGCACAAGCTGTAAGCTCACTCCACTTAGCTGTTACTCGCATCGGCCACCGCCTTGAGGCCCATCTTGCTAATCCCCGTGAACAAATGATTGGTACAAAAGTAAAAACAAAATATGGCATGCTTAGTAGAGGCGAACTCCAACAGGTTCTCAAGGGAGCAATCAGCGCCTGGCGAACAGCCCAACCTGAAGATGTCGCTGATACCATCGTCGTTGCAGTTGCTGACAAAATGCCTCGGCCAGAACCACCCAAAGAAATACCTCGGTTCTGGAGTAGTGAAATGGGCATATTGGCCGGACTTATCCTCGAGCAAAGTGAAAAAACATTTAGTGTACCCGGCAGGGGAACCTTCACCTTTGTCCCCGATCCCGATGCACTCAGTGCTGCACAGGCTACCCTTCGTGACTTACCACAACATATACCACAATTAGCCGATGGCCTTATGATAACCAACTATAAAATAACTCGTGATATGGCAGTATCTAAGTTGCAGATACTATCAAAACTCACAACTCGGCAGCTTGCAAAGGAAATTACATCACACTATGATGGTGATGCACAAAGAATGTTGGCTGGGTTAGCCCTTACACCACGTGATGTACTGCAGGCATTAACCCAACATCTAGCCAATCGGGCATTTGACAATCAGTCTATCGAGAAAGAAAGGGAAGTCATTGTAAATCTGATTGAACAATATTCTGGCACGTTGCAACCCAATGGAGGTATACCACAAGCTGAGGTTTCTGATGCAGCTGAAGATGGGGTGCCTGATGTATCCAATGAACCCACTACTGAACCCCCTGCTTCGACAATAGTATCAGTACAAAATGTAGCAACAGAGCCAGTTACCGTTTGGGAAGCTCAACCGCCACAAGAACCGAGGGAACCAAAAATACTATCGATTGAAAAGCGAGATCCTTTGGTTCGGCAAACAGTAAATGGTTATCTTGATGAATGCCTGCGAGTCGGTTTTTCCGAACCCATGCGATACACCCAAATTCAGCACAGGTTTGATGAATACGGCGGCGGTATCCGTATTACAGCAAAAGAGCTTGACCGGGCCAAAGAACGAAGATTAATAGATGATAATACCAAAGGGCTTGATGGCGTCCATCCTGTCTATTCTCAAGCCGACTGGGTTGTTCTTATGTATGACCGGCGTATGGGAAGAAAAGTAAGCTTTAGTAGTAACCTCGCCAAAGAGTTGCGACAATTAGTTGATGAGGAACTTCGTAAACGAGCCGAGCTGGCTGTGGACCCTAACGATAGAGAGCCGAATGAGTTGGCTAATATTACCACTGGAAAATGATCGGGCATTACGGCTAAGATGCTAGCCTAAACCAAAGGTGGCTAGCTTTGTATAAACTGCGTGTGAAGCCGTGAGTTTACTTTGGTACAGTACAACTTCTGAAACCGTAAACCATATTGGCTTTTTTAACCGCTTTGCCAAAAAACGCTCGGCAATTACTTGTCGCTCGCGCCTCGATGTTTTTTCTTTGATTGTTGCAATAGTAATATGTGGTCTAAATTTTTCTGGTAAGTGATGAATGAGTAATTTATCAAAACGGGACGCTAGCGCACATAACCTTTCCACATCACCCGAAATGCCTACCCAAAGCACTTTCGGCGCTTGACTATGAGGGAAACAACCGTTCTCGCCAAGAATAAGGCTTAATTGTTCTTGCCCAACCAAGCTTTCCTCAATTTCCCTAATTAAGGTTGGAAGTCTACTTTCTTCAGTCATACCAAGAAACGCAAGGGTGATGTGAAAATTTTGTTGGGGAACCTTCTTTATTGCCTTAGCACCCATGCCATTCATAAGGCGTTGACTAATTGATTTTTTGGCTGCAATCGGAACATCAATCGCTAAAAATAGTCTTATTTTTCTGTCGGGAATTTGCTTTAATTTTTTAGGGTAGAATATTGCTTGTTGGCGATTGCCAGCTGGTGCTGTGGTCATTCCTTTGTCCCATCTAAAAAGACAGCGGCCCAGGGCCTAAAGTTTGACGTAAACGTTTCAGAAATAAGCGTTTCACCATTCCGTACCACTTTGCGTGAAAAGATAACCTTAGCCCCAGGAATTGAATGCTCTACCTGTTTTGAGGTGCCTTTTGGTAAAGTGGGATCATCCTTATGGATATCTGGTGGCGCTGGTGTTGTTGAAAGGTAGCTTGATTTTGACAATGTTGCAACCCGTCCATCGGACGTGCCATAGAGGTCGATGTATAACTTAGTATTTGCCTCATCAACAGTCGCCTGTAATAAGACATAATGGCCGGTGTCATTTTTGAAACGGAAGTCCACCCCTGGTTGGTAGATAGTCGCGTCAAACCCAGGCCCCATGTCGTTTTCATAGTAACTCACCCGGTAGGCATGTGCAGTGCGTTGTGTAATAGGTAAACCGGCGTTTAATGATGCCCGAAAAACCGTTGTGGATACCTGGCAAACGCCACCACCGTCTCCTAATACCGTCTGTCCGGATAAAATAACAAGCGCCTGTCGGTAACCTGTCGCTTGTGATATCTCACCCACAGCATTGTTAAAGGAAAACTCAGCCCCTGGTGCAATAATACTGCCATTAATCCTCGACATGGCAAGCTTAATGTTATATATCCTATCAGCGGGAGAGTTTTTATAATTTGACTCACCGTGGGCCAAAAGTTCATTAATGCCTAATGTATTAACATCCGCCATTGAAACGGTTGATGGCGTTTTGGTAACAGGAATAACAATAACCCGAGAGCCCTGCCCTGACAGTAATGCTTGTTCAATTTTACCTGCTAATAAAGCCTTATCGACCACAATACCATCTTGTGACGGTGCAAACGCAACAGCTTTGCCATTTGCAAATTGAAAGAGTGCGTCTTTGGCTGGTTGGTCAATTTTACTTGCCACCGTATTAACAAACTGGTTTAGTTGGTTATTTGAAAGTGAAAGTTGCCCACCATTAACATCATCATAATTTATTAGGCTTAAGATTGTTGCGATATCAAGAGGAAACCGCTTCTCTTCATAGGTAAGTACCAGTGGTTGACTAGCATATTGCCGAAGTGCCGGAACCATCTGTTGTGCCATATCCGCCGTTAAAGAAGGTTGGGCGGTAACAACTGGCACCGTAATTGGTTTATTACGAAGATGCGTAATATTTGCCTCAACTTCCTGCATAAACTTCACAGTGTCAACTTTTTTCCCTTCAATTGAGGGGCCAACGACAAATTGTCCGTCGACATAGGTTATCTTGGCAGGTTGCGGAGCGATAGTAAGCGATTGTATAACGTCGGCGAGCTGTGTATTGAGTTTCTGTTTATTGTACGTTACGGCCGGCGGTAACTGTTGGCCCCGTACTAAAAGTGCAAGCTGTGTCTTAAAATTTACCAGAGGGTTAGTATCTCTTGCTATTTTATATGCTTGTTTGGCAGTTTGCGTGGCATCTAGTTGTAAATCAATCTGGTCACCTGTAATAGTCCATGTCCTGTCGTTGGCATTTAATATAAACGTGGACTTTGATGTATCGCTTTGGGATGATGCTAGTAAGGTTGTTGTTGCTTGCTGTGGTGTTAAATTACCCACAACTATGGTTCCAGCTGAAACACCTGGATAAATCTTACCTTCGAAGACAAAGGCCATCACTACGGAAAACAGTAGGCAAATCACCACAAGACCCACAACCACACCGGCAAAAATACGCCCAGCTAGGTTTTGTGTGAGATAATAAATAGGTGATCTGGGCAGTCCTTTGGGAAAAAACTGCCAGTTTTTCAACCAATCCATGGTGTATTTTCCTGTTTTTAGCCTTGAACAATTGCTTCAAAGGTAGGTTCAATGCTATGATGATTTTACTTATCATCTTAACAAACTTGTGCCTCTATGGCTAGCACAAGGCATGCACTACACTGCCAATGGATATATCAATCATTTACCACCTATTTAAACGTCCAATCGTACTTATTATTGTAGCTGTATCTTTACTCCTGCTTATTTTCGTGACTACCCTTCTTGTTATCACATCTTCAAGTAGTAAAAATCAGACGCAGACCGGGAACATTACCCTTACCGTCTGGGCTCTCGAAGACCAATCCCTTTATAACGAGGCCATAAATGGATTTCTCCAAAGCCACCCGCAAGTTAAGGTTGTCTACAAAAAACAAAGCCTGGCACATTTTCGGGAACGCATTACTAATAAACCAGAGGGAGGACAGGCAGGTAGTACACCAGATGTCATTGTCTTTCACAATACCTGGACACCAATGCTTCAACAAATTTTAGTCCCTCTCCCTACTGATATTGTTACAGCAAAAGATTACGGCTTAATTTATTACCCTGATGCCATAAAAAGTTTAGTAAATCCAGGCACAAAGGAAATAGTGGGTATTCCCATTTCTGCTGACGGTCTGGCACTTTATATTAACAATGACCTCTATGCCCAAAAAAATCTCTCACCACCAAAAGATTGGGAATCCTTTTCCCAAAATGTTGAGTTGCTAACCACACGAGACGATACTGGCGTTACTGTTTCGGGTGCTGCCATAGGAACCGCGCAAAATGTGCCTTATTTTAGCGATATTATCGGTGCCATGATTGTGCAGCAAGGTGATACCTTAAGCCAATTTAGTGATAAAAATAGTGATATTCCTGGTATTTTAGATTATTACACTAGTTTTGCGACCGGACAGGGGAAGGTTTGGAGCGCAACCTTAGGAAACCCAATCGACCTGTTTGCAAAAGGTAAGGTTGCCATGCTTTTTGGTCCAGCACAGTTAGCACCGCAGATCAAAGCAAAAAACCCACAACTGCATTTTCGTGCCGTACCAATACCCCAACTACGTCAAACTGACCAAAAGGCATGGGCCAGTTACTGGGCCTGGGGAGTTTCGAAGTATTCGCCTAATGGCCACCTCGCTTGGGAACTCGCTTGGACACTGTCATCAAAAACAGCCTTAATTCGAGCCAATTTACGACGAGTGGCCTTAAATGGCTACGGCCTACCATATCCGCGCAAAGATTTAGCAAGTCGCGAAGTAAATGACCCAATCTTGAGTGCTTTCGTTAGTCAAGCACCTTTTGCCTCATCACTACAGCTTGCCGACCAAACCCAAGACAACGGCGCAAACGATGAAATTATTCAGGCGTTAAAAACTGCCATCACCAACATTGACAATGGGGCATCTTCGCAGCAAGAACTATCGGCGGTAGTTGGTAAAATAAACGACGCCGAAACGAAGTTTAACCAGTAACATTGAGGGTATAAATATGGGAAATGAAAACTAATGTCGACGTCTTATAAGATCCCATAACGATCGTGGTTTACTCAACTCACTATTATTTGCTTCAACTTTACTCATAGTACCATTAAGTTTTTCCCTAAATTGAGTATAAAACTCTTCAGGAGAGAGGCCACCAGTTTGTTTTTTGAATTCAGCAAGATCCTCAGGATTATTTGCTTCAACTTTACTCATAGTACCATTAAGTTTTTCCCTAAATTGAGTA
>CAYSOG010000011.1:37384-44877 GCA_964432675.1 uncultured Gammaproteobacteria bacterium
ACTCTTCAGGAGAGAGGCCACCAGTTTGTTTTTTGAATTCAGCAAGATCCTCAGGCGTGAAATTACTACTATTAAGCTTTTCACCTAGGCCTTCCATAGATGTCCTATCCGCCACAGGTTTTGGTTCACCAGCTTCATCTTCTGTCATAAAACCATTTATGCATATATATATATATATGCCTTGTCAAGTGCACTAAATTGGTTCAAAGAGGTAGCTGATTGCGATACAATAAGGTATATGATCACGCATCTTATTGTTGGCCTTGGCAATCCAGGTAAAACATACGAACATACATGGCACAATCTTGGCTTTATGGTAGTAGATGCGCTGGCAGCTAAATTAGGGCCTGCCCCCTTTAAACTCGAGAAAAAATTTCAAGCTGAAATCGCCCAGCACGATGATTTACTCATGGTTAAACCCCAAACATTCATGAATAACTCTGGTGAATCGGTTGCGGCAATTGCGCACTATTATAAGCTCAAGCCAAAAAATATTTTCGTCATCCATGATGAATTTGATTTGCCACTTGGCCAAATAAAAATTAGCCAAGGGAGGGGGCCAGGCACCCATAATGGTGTAAAATCCGTAGCAGAAAAGCTTGGGTCGGAGGATATTACCCGCTTCAGGCTAGGTATTGGCCAGGAAATTAATACGCCACTTGAAAACTATGTCCTATCTCCGATACCAAGCGATGATGCATCCATTTCTTCCATGATTTCGAAAACAGTAGTAGCAATCCAAACTGCACTCACTACTGATATTAGCTCTGTAATGAACCATTACAACACGTAGGGTTAAGGAGCGCCAGTTTTTCCATAACATTAACGTTTTCGACAAAATTGTGCTGGAATTTTGCTCTTATATAGTTTTCCACAATTTATTTGCGGGAAATATTATTCCCCTTGTTTTCCACAATTAGTATTTACAATAGAAAAAGGGTGTGGTAAGACTAGTATTATTGGTAAAAGGAGGAGGGGTAGATGGATGGAGAAAAACTCTGGCAAGCAACGCTCGCTGATTTAGAAGTCAGTTTGTCTGTCTCAACGTTTAAAACGTGGTTTTCCCAAACCAAGCTCCAATCCATTGAAAAGGTTGATAATAATCATCAACTTGTAACAATTAATTGCCCTTCCAGCTATGCTAAGGAGTGGATCGAGACCCATTACCAAAGCCAAGTGCAGCAAATTATTGAAAAGATTTCTAATACCCCTTCAAATATCACATTCGTTGTGGGCCATAAAGTACCTACAGCTACAACTGAGGCTGGTCCACTATTTGAAGAAGTGGATAAGGATATTGATCCCGACGCTTTAAGGCGTAAGGCTCAGCTTAATCCGACGTATACGTTTAATAACTTTATTGTTGGGGCTTCAAATAACTTGGCTTACAATGCAGCGCAGGCTGTGGTAGCCGCTTCAGGCCGTGTCCATAACCCATTTTTTATATATGGTGGGGTCGGTTGTGGTAAGACCCACTTAATGATGGCGGTTGGTAATGCAATTTTGGCGAAATCACCCCAGTCCCATGTGCTCTATGCCAGCTGCGAACAGTTCACCAATGATCTTATTGAATCTTTAAAACTCAAGAATACAGAAAAGTTCCGAAATAAGTACCGAAAGCTTGACCTACTCTTAATCGACGATATTCAGTTTATTTCGCGCAGTGAATACGCCCAAGAAGAATTTTTTAATACTTTTAATGCCCTTTATAACTTGAACCACCAAATCATTATTGCTTCTGACCGGCTGCCAGATGAAATTCCCAAGCTTGCTGCTCGGTTGACTTCAAGGTTTCAAGGGGGAGTCATTGTTGATGTCCAGCCACCCGATCTTGAAATGCGCATTGCTATTCTGCGGTCGAAAGCAACTGAGTTTGGCATGGCACTTCCTGATGACGTCACAGCGTATATCGCTGAAACCTATCGGGATAATACTCGTGAACTTGAAGGGGCATTAAAGCGTGTCGTTACCGCTGCAAGCCTTAATAGCGGGGGGGTGACACTCGAACAGGTAAAAGCACTATTGGGGGCAACAAGGCGTGAATTAAAGCGCCGTATTACCCCAAGACAAGTTATCGAGGCGGTTGGTAAAACCTTTGACGTGAGCCTTCGGGAATTAACCGGAACAAAAAGACGCCATGAGATTGTACGCGCACGGCAAGTAGCAATGTATGTACTCCGCGATCGGATGCAGCTACAATTTGAGCGTATTGCAGAATTATTAGGAGGAAAAGATCACTCTACGATAATGTATGGTGTACGGGTGGTGGAAAAGACGATTGAAAGTGATGTGGAATTACAGGGGAAAATTGAGGATGTATTAGAACTAATCGGCCGGTGAACCTAATTTTGCACTTTTTTTCCCTTGTTTTCCACAAAGTTTTCCACATACCATAGCTATATTATTCCACAAGGTTTGTGATCGTAATTACTTACAACTTTACACTTTTACACTGGACTACTACTATAGCTATGATAATATAATGATACATTTTTATAACACAGTCTATTAATTGTTATTTACTAAAAGATTATGGAAGTTACTATTTTACAAGACAAATTAGAGAAAAGTGTTGCATCACTTTCAAGGATTATTACCCAAAAAGCCCAATTACCTATTCTTTCGAACATATTCTTTAGCGCAAAAGAAGGGGAGCTTGTACTTGCTACTACAAACCTCAATGAGAGTATTAAAATTACAACGCCAGCAAAAGTAACACAGGAAGGCCAAATAACAGTGCCAGGAAAGCTGTTTGCTGAGTTTATTCACCTCTTACCGAATAAACCTGTGCTGTTATCATTAAGAGGGCAAATACTCCATGCAAGTTGTGAAAATATTGAGGCTGATTTTTCAACTATCCCAGCAACAGAATACCCCAACTTACCCCAATTTACTGAGCCATCACTTTTTACGTTATCAGTAGAAGTTATAAAGAAACTTACCATGCATGTTACCTTCGCAGCATCGAAAGATGAAGGGAGGCCAGTCTTAACTGGCTCGCTTTTAAAAATTAATGATGAAGGTCTATTGCTCGTGGCTACAGATGGTTTTCGGCTTTCATTAGCTAAGGAAAAACTCAATATTGGTAAGTCTGAGCAAACACTATTAATTCCTGCAAAAGCGCTTGAGGAATTTGTTCGGTTGGCGAGTGATTTTCTTAAGGAAAAAGAAGCTATGATCCAAGTTGCAATATTACCTCAGCAGAACCAAGTAATAACAAAGTTTGGTAATATCGAATTTTCGTTCCGCCTACTAGAAGGGACGTTTCCTGACTATGAAAAAGTTATCCCAAAAGAGACAACCACATCAGTTGTTGCCGATCGGGAGGATTTACTAGGAGCGGTGCGGCTTACTTCAGTTTTTTCCCGAGATGGCTTATCGGTTGTTAAGATGAACGTGACAACCGATGGTGTAATTTTGTCTTCGGATGCGAAGGAAATTGGCAGCGATGTTATTAAAATAGACGCCCAAGTTGAAGGTGAAGGTGGTGAGATTGCCTTTAATCCGCGATTTCTACTGGAACTGCTCCAGTCTATTGATACAAAAGAAATAAACATAGCAATGTCTGGACCATTATCACCGGCAATCTTCTATAAGCAACCCCAAGATGGTTTTCTCCACGTTATTATGCCGGTACGGACATAGGCTAAAAAAGTACTAATGCCACTTGACGCGCTAGACTTAACGCATTACGCTTAAGCCGTATGACATTTATCCGCGTTGGTGATCTTCTTACAAACCATAAACGTTCATTATATCCACAACAGGTAGCAATTAATGCGATGCAAGTTATGGCTGCGTGGAAGCCGATTTTAAAGCAGATTAAATGTGTAGAAAAATTTGAGCGCACTCGCCCTTTATCTTACCGGGAAGGACGATTAACCGTCCAAGCAGCTTCAAATACTATTGCGAGTGAGCTTAAAATGTGTGAGGATCAAATCATCGCGGCCTACGTGAAACACTTCAAGGGCCAAGTTATCCAAAAACTTATTATCAAGCGTAATTAATACTACTGGCCAGTTATGTTTTCTGGTTTAGACTGATTTATTTGAATGTTTTTGCCGTATGAATTTAGGTAGTTTTGGACAGACATTGGTTGGAATTTCTGCACTTCATAAACTTCTGTTGTGGTTGGATTTATTATAAGCGCAAATCCTTTTGTGCTATAGATATAGGTTTGAAGGGGATAAGAGTAGTCTTCTGTACCGGCAATGATCTTGTCAGGTTGGCCGTATGTTTGCGTATACTGTACGAGTACGGCATAGCCTTGTTGGGCACCATCATTTGGCGTTATAATGCGAACAAAATTAACCGTGTTACCACTAACCACCACCTCGTTCACACGTCCTACTCGTGTTGAGGAAAACGTATATCGTGTATCACTGTTTGACAGCCGTTCTTTTTTCAACGGCTTTGCCAGTTTGGCAACATCATTAGTTGTTGATTCACCGGCCACCAGTTGTGAGAGCGACCCTGCAGTTGTTGGGGCTTGTGGGAACTGCAAAGTAGCTGGCACGGCTGTAGTGGGCCGCTGAACATTCCTTGTTAGGATAAAGTTTATCACCAAGCCAATGACTAAAAGTATGACTATGCCAATAAGAAGAAATGGTAAAAATCGTTTAAACATATTATTTTATGGGTATGTCCCAAGAATTTGTTTGGCTAAGTTATAATGCTCGGGAAAACCACCATTATTATAAGGATTTGCTTCAACAGCATTTGGATTTGATTTACAATCTGAAACAACATTAGCGCCAGGATTGAGATAATAGGAAATCATTTCAGCATAATCTTCTGCTTCAGAAGGCCTGCCTCGCCCTTCTGTGCCGCTTACGCAATTGTTGCGGGCGTAATCAGTAACCCCTTTCTCATCTTTAAAGACGGTCGTATGTTCATCGTGGAGGCTGTCTTTACTTGTGGTGCAGAAATCAATCACATGGCCAAACTCGTGAGTTAACAAAATATCAAACATACTTTGATTAGGATATTGGTACATCTGGATAGTACAGCTACCACCCGGCTCTGAGCTACCGATGGTCCAATTTACTTGTTCCGCTACTGGCATAATTGTTGTACCTTGGATTAATCGAGATAGGTTGGTATTGCTATATTTGGCAAGAAGTTGGTTGATCCACTCTGTATGTTGTGCATCAAACCCGATTATTTTAACACTCCCAGTAGGTGCAACCTTACACATGCCAAGTTCTTTAACAACACCAATGGCAGTGTTGTAAGTGTAAGTACAATTACCATGGCCACCCCGAAGATCAGTAAATGGGCCATAGACCCAAGCAAAATCATCAAATGTTTGTGGTGGGACACTACCTCCTGGTTGGGTTTGATAGCCGCAGCTGGCATCCTTAGGATTATTGGCCCTCATACACATTGCAGGGAGAAATCCTGCTGGTGTTAGACCTGCTGAACAGTCGACCTCCCAATAAAAGTCGTTTATTGGAGAGGATTTAGAGTCGGGAGCACACCCAAGCGCAATAGTGCCAACTGTGCTAAAAAGTGACTCTGTCTTCCAATATGCCAAGCCAAAGATTGGATTAATTCCTGCTTTCTTATAATCAGAAATTATATAATTTACCCGTTTTTCAAATTCAGCTGCAGTGCCAATGCCACCCCCACTATCGCGGATTTGTTTTCCAACAAAGGTTGACTCATAAAGTTCAATGTATTTATCAATTTGGGCCTGTGTAATATTTGTATCTCTAATATCAACCGATGGATTTAAGAGATGACAGGTGGCATCAGCTTTGTTGGCTGCAAGTTCACCATCTGTCGGGCAACCGGCGCCGCCGACGGATTGCTTCGGCGGGTTGTAAAGGCAGGTTGCGCAGTACTGTTGGGTAACAGTGTTATTGAGGGCATAGCAGGTTTTATTGTTGCTAATACATGAGGTTATTTTTTCTGACGTTCCCGCTTTATCGTGCCAAATCTCACCATCTTTGCAGTAATATTTCTCATCTCCAATTGATGATGAGCATAGCCTTGGTGTGAGTGAGGTATTGTCTGCTGGGCTGGGCTGAATAGATTCGGCAGGTGTTGTGCCTTGGGCATAAATTGTGATGTGTTGTTTTTCCAAGGTAAGCCAAGAGATAACGGCTATGGCAAGAAGCACAAGGAAAAACAGCACTTTTGTCATGAAAGAAGTGTATCTAAGGGGTGTAGAAGTTGCCGGATATTTAGTTGTAGTAGCCATGAGGACAGTGTTTATTGTATGACGTAATCTATTTGATGCGTACTCGGATCAATGTTATGACTTTTCATAAAAGCTGTTATTTCTTGCTGAGCTTGTTGTTGGGTGCCATGGTTCACGATTACTTTTAAGTGGTGTGGTGATATGTAGTCAGCGCTAAGGTTTTGAGATTGGTAAGGCATCCAACTTAACAGTGGATAATCTTGATAAACCAACTCATTCCCAACTTTGAGCGACTCAGGGTCACCTTGTTGGGGTGGTGTGGCCTCGGTTGTAAATGAAAATTGATAAATAGCGTTTGCTTGGTATGAAACAGTGACTTGATATGTTGTTGCCGTTGCTAATTGGCCACGAGGTTTTATTGTAATTGATTTAGCAGGAAGATGTGACTGTATTGTGTACGACAAATTTGGTAAGTCCGGCGTAAAGGTGAGTTTCAGATCGTTTGATTGCACAATTGCTTGGTTGAATACAATCGTAAGTGCCGTATTTACTGACACATCGTTTGCACCATCAGCGGGTGTTACGGATACGACTTTATTTGAAGGAGCAAGTGGAATCGCTGGCGTGCCCGGTTTGTGTGTAAGGGTGAGTAATAATAAAACAACAACGGCCAAAAATAAGCCAACACCAATGATTAGTAGAAGAATATATTTACTCATAACAACCCTTGTTTATTATATCGCAGTTAGCGCCCGATTTATTATTAATCACCAATACCAGTAACATTGTCGGTATTAGATACTATATCTTGCCCAAACTGGCTTTTATACTGCGCCGCGGTCATTGGTTTGAACAGTTGTAATTGGAAAATTTCTCCAGTGTACCGATTAGCCGTAACGGCAAAGCCATATTGGGTGTAGGCATATATAACAGCGATGCTCCCATACGCTTTCGATCCATAGTACACCTTGTCTGGATTGCCAAATGCTCGCTGGTAGTCATAAAGTGTCTGGTACCCTTGCTGCTGGATTCGCAATGGCTCGGTAATCCTTTCATAACTCACCTCATTATTTGTTGTAATAATGAGGTCAGGGAAAAGATATTTTTCCCTTGGCAGTGAATATTGTTTACCTCCACCGGATAAGCTGTTCTGTGTTAAATTTGGTATATTGGTGATATTTTCCACTTTATCCCCAATTGAGATATGACCTAAGGGATATGTCTCAACGAAGGAAGGTTTATAAATACCACCACTCACAAAGTCACCCGATTTATTAGTACCATGCTGTGTTGCTAACGACAGTAGAACAATAAATATAGCTATTGCTGTAAGTATTAATAAGATCGG
>CAYSOG010000012.1:0-44312 GCA_964432675.1 uncultured Gammaproteobacteria bacterium
CGGCGGCGAGCGTATGTCAGGCGGCTAAAAAAAGCGCGACCAGATTCAGTTGCCTCTGCCCAGGATAGGCAACGCAAGGATCTTGCCGAACTCCGGCAAGTCAAGGAGCGCATCCATGTACTCCAAGGTTGGCAGGCAGAAGTTAGCGATAAGGAGGTACAAAGAAGCTGAAGTTGTAAGCGATTTGTTACAGTGATAAGCATTAGCCAAACCAATTGCGGTTTGAGCTAGTACTTTCATGAAGGCGCATTGCTCTGAAAGGGAGACCCTAAAAGGTCTCCCTTTTTTATGGCATAAAAGGTACATTTTTCTTTGCTATTTGACAAGTTATTTCGATAGATCTAACATTGCGGATGTGTTGCGGGTGCGATCATGTTTCGGCCTGGACAATCATGGCTCATTTTTTCTCATCGTTTGCGTTCAGGAGGGTAGATAGTGCCGCCTACGATAATCGAAATTCCCGAGCGGGAAGAGCTTGTTAAAAGGTTTGAGGAAATTGAGGGCCGTGGGGAGGAATCAAAACGGCTCGAACCGCACTTATTAAATCTTGCCGGGCAAAAAGCAGATGTTGAACGCTTAGCCTTGATGCTGCTGGCTCAGGCCCAACTTTTTGCAGGCGAAATACACTTACCGATTGTCGATCGGGAAATAAGTTCGCATATGCAAGCGTTAGTCGGTTACGATTGGCTTGTGCCGCTTGTCTGGAAAGAGTATGAACGGTTGCGCCGGCGCTAGGCATTTAATCTGTTCGCTTTAGGGCGGAATATTTATGTGCCTGCTCTTTATAAAGAGCAGGCACTTCTTTTTTATCACCACAATTGACTTTCATAGCTTTAATCACGCAGAATAGAAGGGAATGCTTCCAAAATCCTGCCTTAAATTAGTAGCTGTGCCTTTCGCTTTGATTTTAGCCGGTTGTTCGCTGCAGCAGCCAAGCGGTGGCGTACAAACTACCAGGCCAACGCCAACGGCAGTGGCGCAAAGGCCGAACGTTTCTGCATCTCCCGGCAAAGATTTACAACTTGAAACATTTAAGTTACCGACACCTTCACCCACGCCACAGCCAACGCCACATTCCACGCCACCGGAAACGCCTTGCCAATATGATAGCGTGAAGTCACCAAATTGTACGTGCCCCCTTATCCCATTCACCACTATACCGGAATGGCAATGTAGTAGTGCTAACACTTGTGGGTACTTCGAAGCTTGCAATAAGTGTGGCAACAATCCAGTGTGCTTGGTGCAACCGCCAGCCGGTTTTATTAACTGTGCTGCACCAAACCAAGCTTGGGTAAGGCAACAATTAGCAGATGGCCTACAGCACTGTATCGGCAAACCAGTGATTTACTTGTATCCGACAAAAGACACAACGGTTGACGTTTCATTAACTATCCCGGGTTCTATTACCATTTCTGACCCATTATATTCGCAAGAAGGTTGGCAGCATATCCTGGCGCATCCGACTGGGTTGTTCGACTACCAGGGCCGCACATATCGTGAACTGTATTATGAGACGGCAGTCAAAACAGTCAAGCCGCCGACAAATGGCATAGTATTGCGGACCGACGAGCTCGCATCAACCCTGCCGCTTCTCACTACCCAGCTTGGATTGTTACCGGATGAGCAGCAGGAATTCGTTAGCTACTGGCTGCCGAAGCTGCAAGCGCTCAATAGTCCATACGTCTTATTCTCAGTTTTAGATGGCGTCGAAAAGGAGCGGATCGACCATGTGGCTATTACACCGAAGCCAGATACATTTATAGCATTTCTGGCTTACTTCAAGCCGCTTGCGCATCCAATCGAGGTTTTACCCCTGGTGTTACCGCAAACACCACCGCAAAGAAATGGATTTACGGTTGTTGAATGGGGCGGGACGATTGATTATTGAAACTTGAACGAGGTTATGAGGTTTGTAAGTACTTGCTCTTGCGAAGGCAACTGGGCGCCTTGGTAATCGTACTTCAATAGGTAAACATCCTGGCCGTGGTTAACAACGATAGCTGTTTCTTGCAGCGCTTGGCTGGCATCGCCAAGCTGGCCTTTATATTCCTTAGCCGACACACCGTCGATGGTAATATTCTTTGCTATTAGTCCTTGGTTCATAAAATACTGGCCTGTGTTAGTTGGCGTTTGGTCTTGTGGCATTCGTTGGATAACAAGGCTTGGGAAGATAGGCGTGGTGCTTAAAGGATTAGCGCTAAAGATTTCGAGTGTACCGCCATTTTCCATCGGTGTGGTTTTGATAAACCAAGTTGCGGGATATGAAATGCTGTAGTGGTCGTTTTGGTATGATTTTTCATCTTGGGATAATGCTGACCGTTGCGGTTTCGGCGAGCTGGCTGGATTACTCGTACGGGTGAGGCTTTTTGCGCGCGGGCTAGCTGTTGGCTGCGGGCTTGCCGGATGAGTGGTAGTTTTATCAATGAAGCTAAGTACCGCAACGGCGCCAATGACTATAAATAGTATAGCCACACCGGCGATAATCATAGGAAGTGCCACGCCTCGTTGGTTTTGTCGCATACTTTTATCTTAGAGGCGAACGGGCTTAATGTCAAAATACCTGAGCTAAGGTCTCACCTTGATTCTATAGCCAGCAGGAGTAGAAGTCTTATTTACGCACGTCTAAGGTGAGACCTTAGTTTCAGTTGGATAGTGGGTTGGGGTTGACACGTACAGTATGATTTATCTAGAGTAGGAGATACATCTTGAAACTCGCAACTTGAAGCTCGAAGCTTTAAAAAAGCTACAAGTTACATGCTACAAGTTTCGAGTTTTTTATTATGGAAAACTTAGTTATTGTTGAATCACCAGCAAAGGCACGGACATTATCCCGATTTTTGGGTGACCAATATCGTGTTGAAGCCAGTATGGGCCACTTGGTTGACTTGCCGAAGTCAAAAATGGGCATTGCGGTTGACGGCAATTTTGCGCCGCAGTACCAGGTCATGAAAGACAAAGACAAGCGCGTGAAGGAACTTGAAAAAATGGCCAAGGAAGCCAAGAACTTATACCTTGCGACCGACCCTGACCGGGAAGGCGAGGCAATTTCGTGGCATCTCTTAAACCTGTTTGCCGCACCCAAAAGCGACAAGGACGGCATACTCGCAACCAAACAAGCTTCCGCGTTGAAAGTGCCCTATAAGCGCGTCGTGTTCCATGAAATTACGAAGTCAGCTGTCGAAGCCGCTTTTGCTAGTCCTAGACAAATTGATGATGATTTAGTTGATGCCCAGCAAGCCCGACGGGTATTAGACCGCGTGGTCGGGTATAAGCTTAGTCCATTGTTGTGGCGGAAGGTACGTATTGGCCTTTCGGCCGGCCGCGTACAGTCTGTTGCACTCAGGATTATTGTCGACCGCGAGCGGGAAATTGCCGCTTTTGTGCCACAAGAATATTGGTCAATTGCTGTTGAACTAGCCAAGAAAACGGCTAAAGGATCGAAATTACTCGAAACATTTATTGCCCAGCTTATCGAAAAAGACGGTAAAAAAGTCGAGATCAAGAACAAGGCCCAGTCTGATGCCATAATAGCCGATTTAGATGGCCGGTCGTACATTGTTAAAGATGTCCAACAGAAGCAATCTAAGCGCAGCCCATATCCACCGTTTACCACTTCTACTATGCAACAGGCTGCAGCCAATACGATGGGTTTTACTGCCAAAAAGACAATGAAATTGGCTCAGGATTTGTACGAAGAAGGCTACATAACCTACATGCGAACCGATTCGTTTAACCTGGCACAGTCAGCCATTGCCCAAACAAGGGAATTCATTGCCAAGAACTACGGTGAACAGTATTTGCCACCAGGGCCAAAATTCTACACGACAAAGTCGAAGGTTGCCCAAGAAGCGCACGAAGCCATTCGTCCTACCAACGTCAATGCCTCAACAGATGAAATCAAAAAGGTTGGCAAAGACCATTTTAGGCTCTACGAATTAATCTGGAAGCGTATGGTCGCGTGCCAAATGGCTGATGCATTGTATGACCAAACGACAGTCGATATTACAGCGCAAGCCGGAAAGCAAAAAGCGGAAAAAGCCGAAAATGCCGAATACCTTTTCCGGGCGAACGGCTCGCGAATTAAATTTCCTGGCTGGCTATTAGCTTTTTCGGCGGGGAAGCAAAACGTCAAGAGCAAAAGTAAGCAGGAAATCGATGAAGAAGATTTGCCCTACGAAGACAAATTGCTGCCAAAATTAGAGACTGAAGAACCGTTAGACTTCCAAAAGCTGGTACCGGAACAACACTTTACCCAGCCACCACCCAGATATACCGAAGCATCACTTATCAAGGCGCTTGAGGCTAACGAGATTGGCCGACCTTCAACGTATGCGCCTATTATTTCAACAATCATGGACCGGAGATACGTTGAAAAGTCTGAACGCAAGCTGGTGCCGACAGCAGTAGGTTTTGCAGTCAATGACTTTTTGGTTGCGAATTTTCCGGATATTGTTGATGTCGCTTTTACCGCCAAAATGGAAGATGAACTCGACGAAGTGGCCAACGGCAAGGTTGACTGGATTGCCATGATGAAGGAATTTTACAAGCCGTTTGACAAAAAAGTTGAAACCGTCGGCGAAAAGTCGGAACGCGTGAAGATTGAAGCGCCAGATAGTGGTGAAAAGTGTCCAAAATGTGGTAAACCGTTGTTAATTCGTACCGGCCGCTTTGGCCGCTTTCTCGGTTGCTCTGGTTTCCCTGATTGTGATTACAAGACATCATACCAGGAAAAAATTGATATGAAATGCCCTGACTGTAAGGTTGGGGAGGTTGTGATTAAATACACTCATCGCGGGCGGCCATTTTACGGCTGCTCAACGTATCCAAAATGTAAATTCGCTTCCTGGAATGACCCTTCTAAGTCAGAAGAAAAAACAGCCCCTGAACAAACTCCAGAAACAGCCTAAACACAGTATTAGGTAGTAGGTATTAGGTATAGGACAGTGCATCATCTTTTATTTAATACCTACTACTTGATACCTGATACTTTATTACCCCATAGCATTTTATTTTGTCTTGCGATATGGTATAATTCTCTCAGAATTAAAGGTTGATCTAGAACGCTGGCATAAGCCACTTGATGAAATCATACCTTAACAACCTATAAGAATAGCAGTTAGTACATTCTCTTGTAAGGAGTCAAAGGAGAGACGGAATGGATACTGCTGGGCAGTTTTTGACAAATGTCCTGACAACAATAGTCATCAGTGCTATGCGTCATCCGTTTCAAGCGGCAGTGATTTTCGCTATGATCTACGGCCTGGTTGTATTCGTCCTATCTTATTGGTTAGGCAACCGTTATTACCGACTTTACTATTCGGCAGTTGAGCAGAACAAGGCGAAAGGCTTTGAGCCGTTTCCTTTGATGACGGCCACAACGAATGGCTATAAATTTGGTAGGGCAAGGCTGTACGAGCTCTGCCGTTATAAGGTGCAGCGCTTTTTGCTGTCGACAGAACAGCCACTTTTGGTCAGGCAGCAGTTTGATTTTTTACAGAGGTTGCATGATGGAAGTAGCTGGCTTTCTCTGGCTGAGCTTATCGACAAAAAGCTCACCAAGCTGCAGCTTATTGCCGTTGTTGACGTTATGATGCGGGTTAACGCGCCAGATCAGCAAATCGAGCCTGGCATTCTTGCACCCGCCACTGTGGCAAGTCCAGTAGCCGTGCCAGCAAGTGCTGGACCTATTGCCGTAGCGCCCGTAACTGGTGTCGAAGGTGTAGCCGGCAGTCCAAGCGAGCCAGGGATTAGCGTCGCTGGCGCAGCGAAGGACATTAAGGATAATTTTCTGACCACGCCACAGGCGGAAGGGCCAACCAGTTCTGTGCCGCCTGCTACAGGGCCAGCCTGATATATTGGCTCTTATAAAATCTATACAAAGGCAGACTAATACAAGCCCGGGACTTACCAGTCCCGGGCTTCTTTTTTGGTTTTTTAAAAACAATTTCGGTTTCCCTTCCTAAGAACCAAAACCATTTTCTTAACGCGTCAGGTCCTAAGCAAACAGGATAGGTTTCATGCTTCATGTTTCGAGTTTCAAGCTTTTGATCTATTTTGACCTCTTGCCAAAAAAGCAATTGGCTGGTAGTATCGAAGAGGGCCAAAAGAATATTTTCCAAGTAGCTATAGCATCATTTTCCACTGATCAATCAGCAAATGAAATGGCAAATGAGAAAATAGCAAAAGGAAAGTTACTTCTAGTTTAGGAAATTTCCCCAAAGTTAATCGTTATTAGTGCAAGACTGATGAAATACATCTTCATTTCTGGTGGTGTTATTAGTGGTATTGGTAAGGGGATTACAACCTCTTCAATTGGCCTCCTCCTAAAATCCCGCGGCTATAGCGTAGCACCAATTAAATGTGACCCCTATATTAATGTCGACGCGGGTACGATGAACCCGATAGAACATGGCGAGGTTTTTGTCTTACAAGATGGTTCAGAAACTGACCAAGACTTGGGCAATTACGAGCGTTTCTTAAACCAAGATTTGTCCAAGGAAAATTACACGACCCAAGGCCAGGTTTATTTGTCAGTCATTGAGCGTGAACGGTCGCTTGATTTTGACGGCAAATGCGTTGAAATGATTCCCCATATTCCGCTGGAAATTATTTACCGTATCGAGCAGGCCGGTCGTACAAATAAAGCTGATGTCGTCCTCATTGAAATTGGTGGCACTGCCGGTGAGTACCAAAACATGCTGTTTTTGGAAGCTAACAGGCTGCTGAAATTAAAATATGAAAATGACGTTATCCATATGCACGTCACCTACTTACCGACACCGCGTTCGATAGGGGAGATGAAATCGAAACCAGCCCAGATGTCGGTACATATGCTTAATTCCTTCGGCATCCAACCTGACTTTCTTATAGCAAGGGCCGAAACGCCAATCGACCAAAGCCGGCGTGACAAGCTAGCTGTCATGTGCAGTGTTAAGTCAGAGCATATTATTGCAGCACCCGATGTCGCTTCGATCTATGACGTACCGCTAATTTTTGAGCAAGAAGGCCTTACCGACAAGTTGCTCAAGCGATTGCAAATGCAGCGTGGTAAGCGCGATTTAGTAGAATGGAAAGGCTGGGTAAGCAAAGTAAAAAAGGCAAAGCGGACAGTCAAAATTGGCATAGTTGGAAAGTATTTTTCTACGGGCGATTTTACCCTTGCCGATAGTTATATTTCTGTCATTGAGTCAATCAAGCATGCTGCCTTTAGCCAGGGTATTAAGCCCGAGGTGTTTTGGATCGATTCTTCCAAAATCGAAAAGCAAGGTGTTAAAGTTTTAGAAGGGGTAGATGGTATTATTGTGCCCGGCGGTTTTGGTGGCCGTGATATTGAAGGTAAAATCATGACGATTGCATACGCCAGGGAAAATAATGTGCCTTACCTTGGCCTTTGTTATGGTATGCAGTTGGCTTGCATTGAATTTGCACGGCACGTTTTAGGTTTGGAGCATGCGCATACTACGGAAATTGACCCGAACACACCTGACCCGATTGTTCACGTTATGCCGGAGCAAGAAAAGAAGTTATTAAAGCGCGATTATGGTGGCACTATGCGCCTTGGTTCTTGGGAGTGTCTTCTAGAAGAAGGCGGCAAAGTACGGCGGCTTTACGGAAAGAGCAAAATTAACGAGCGCCACCGCCATCGATATGAGTATAATAATGCCTATCGCAAGGCGATGGAAAGCAAGGGTTTAGCAGTCGTTGGCACGTCAACTGATGGGAAGCTCGTTGAAGTTATTGAATTGCAAGACCATCCGTTTTTTGTTGGCAGCCAATTCCACCCTGAGCTACAGTCTCGGCCGTTAAGGCCCCATCCATTGTTTATGGGCTTTATGGACGCTGCTGTCAAAAATCGAGTTAAAACAAAAATAGTTCCTGCCAAAATACAGCCTCTGCCTTTACAACAACCTGTGAGTGTATGAAGAAAACATTACCGTTTTTGGAAAAAGGCGGGGTTTTATCTGACGCCGACATCCAACTGGCCTTTGATACAAACTACATCAAATTCCGGTCACGATTTGCGCCTCTTATTCAACCTTCTTCCGTCGATATTCACCTTGCCCCAACCATTATGACATTTGCCCGAAGAAGGGCAGACAGTGCAGTTATTGACCTAAAAAAACCGATTGATGAATTCGTTGACTACGAATTAATCGATGCGAAAAAAGGAACCGCGTTACATCCGCATGAATTTATTTTAGGGGTAACTGAAGAGTGGATTGGCTTAACTAACCAAGTTTCCGTGAACGTCGATGGCAAATCAAGTTTAGGCCGTTTAGGGTTGGTCGTCCATGCCACCGCCGGCTTTGTTGATCCAGGGTATCGCGGTCACATCACACTAGAAATTACCAATTTAACTGACATGCCGCTTATTATTTACCCATATATGCTCATTGGCCAATTCCGGTTCACGGTATTAACTTCCGCTTCAAAGCTTTCCTATGGCGACCCTAAATTAGGCAGCAAATACGTCAACAAATATTCTAAAACGCCCAGGCCCTTACCAAGCCAGTACTGGAAGAATTTTTTGAAATAACAATTTACCAAGCGCTGAACAAAAAAAGCCGTTACCCTTACCCGATCCCATCCTCTCAGGGCGTGGGGACAAATATGTTATGAAAATTAAGATTACTCGTGTCGATAAAACATTACCGTTGCCTGAGTACCAAACACCGGGTGCAGTAGGGTTTGATTTGTATGCTCGGGTTAAGACAATGGTAAAGCCAAAATCTTTGGCAAGAATTCCTTCGAATATTATTGTCCAAACACCACGAAACTATGTCTTTCTCTTGGCTGCTCGAAGCTCATTGGCGTTTAAGAAAGGCTTAATGTTGGCAAATGGCGTTGGTATTATCGACCATGATTTCTCTGGACCTGAAGATGAAGTCCAAATTGCAGTTTACAATTTTACCAATCAAACAGTGGTGGTTGACCGCGGTGAGCGTATTGCCCAAGGATTATTTATCCCAACAGCGATCGCAGCGTGGCAGGAAATCGGCGCAACAGCCAAAAAAACCCGCGGCGGCTTTGGTTCGACGGGTAATAAATAAATCAAAACTTATGGCAAAACAAACGCGGAAAGGGCATTTTATTGTTTTTGAAGGCACCGATGGCAGTGGGAAGGCGACGCAGGTTCGCTTGTTGCGGAAAAAATTACAAATGACTGATTTTCCCCATGAAGTTATCGAGTTTCCCAGGTACATGGGTAATCCTTACGGTAAATTAATAGGCAATTACTTACGTGGTGACTTTGGCGACAAGGAGAATGTGAATACCTATCTCATATCCTTAGCGTACGCTGGTGACCGGGCGCTGGCAGCGCCACAAATTCGTTCCTGGCTCAAAGAAGGCAAGCTGGTTATTGCTGACCGATACGTTGCTTCAAACAAGGCCTACCAAACAGCGAAGCTTTCAACACAAATGCGTGGGGAATTTATTGACTGGCTTGATGATTTGGAATATAACATCAATGGCATTCCGCGCGAAGAGCTGGTTATTTACCTCCATGTACCAACCCAAATCAGTTACAAGAATATTAAGGGTAAAAAACAACGTGACTATATTAAAAAAGGTGAGCATGATATCCATGAGCGCGATACAACATACCAAAACTTAACGAGTGGTGTTTATTTGCAATTGGCCAATGAGGAAAATAATTGGGTTGTTATCGATTGCGTAAAAGAAGGTAAAATGCTGCCGCCAGGTGCTATCCACAGCCAAATAGTGGAAGCCTTAGAGGAGCATAAGATTTTATAAACACGAGCGTCCATCGTGTCATTGCGACGTATGAACTAATCTTTAAATATGGCTCAGACACCCGAAAGAACTCGAGAACTCAATTCGCCGCTATCTGAAGTTTACAGTAAAATTGGCGACCAAGCCGAAGAAAAAGCGGCTCGCGAAGCAATGAAACACTTCGTCACCGATGAGCAGGGGAGTGTTTATGCCTTAACGCCACTGGTCCCGGAACTCTTTGCCGGTTTACTGAAAGCCCGTTACTCACGCACCGAACTTTCAGCCAAACAATTATTATGGCGTGAATTTGTCGGAAAGAAGGAAGATATACCTTGGGACACTGTCGAATCCGGCCTTGAAGCTTTGGAAGAAGTATTTAACTTCAAGCGCGCTGAGCAAGTGGCGGAACGCATTCTACTGCAATACGGTGATGATTCCGTTTTCGAACTGGCTGGCGCCCATTTGTTCTTTGACCGGGTTTCAATGGTAGCCTCAAAAGTAATCGAAGATGCCCGCATTGGCATTTCTCCTTTAGAAAAATCCACCCGTTATGTTGTTTTTGACCAAAAGGGTAGCGACGGTGACTATTCATATTTTAAAGACCCAAATATCATTGATTCCGAACATCGTGACCTCTATATTGCGACCATGCGTTCCTGTTTTGATTTGTATGCTGAAGCTGTGGGAAGGTTTAAACAACATTATGAAGAAGAAGTGCCACTGAAAGGCCAAACGTTTCCTGTGATTGGCACGAATGACCAAAAGATCTACGGCAAACTTGATGAACGGTCACAAAAAGCCGCGGTAATCGCTTATAACGCTTCAATCCGTTCTAAGGCATGTGATGTTGCCAGAGTGCTTTTACCGGCCGCTACACTAACCAACATTGGCGAATTTGGCAATGCCCGGGCATTTGGCTATTTGTTTACCAAAATGCTTTCGATGGACTTATCTGAACTTAATATGTTGGCATCGGAAGGTACGAGGGAACTCAAAAAAATTCTGCCGAAGTTCTTTGACGTTGTGGATAATGACCATGGCCAAGCGTACCAAACCTATTTACAAAAGACTGACGAAGCACTTCGGCAGCGAGCGGAAACCTTATTGGCAGGTATACAACCGAAAAAAGCAGATCGAGTTGTGCTAGTCCATATGGACAAAAACCCGGAAGTTAATATCGCCGCGGCCTTGCTGTACCCATACGCACAATTGCCACTTGAGCAGCTTATCCGTATTGTCCACTCACTTCCTGAAGCCAAACGCGACGAGATATTGCGTGACAGCGTTAAGTTTCGGACTAATCGCCGGCATAAGCCACCGCGGGCATTTGAAATTGCAGGCTACGAACTTGTATACGATATCGTTGGCAACTTTGGTATCTATCGTGACTTGCAGCGGCAGCGTACATTAACCCAGCAACGCCAGGAATACACTACTGCATTGGGCTATGATATGCCCGAAGAATTTGCCGCAATCGGTTTGGCCGATGAATTTAAAAGGGTCATGGAAAGTGTGATGGCAGCGCATGACACAATTGCGGTCAAGTTCCCGCGCGAGGCCCAGTACCTTACAACGCTTGGCAACTACACCCGCTGGTATATGGGTATGAATTTGCGGGAAGCATTTTGGATGACTGAGTTGCGTTCTGTACCACAAGGCCATTTTAGCTACCGTACAATAGCCCAGGATATGTTTCTGCAGGCCCAAAAGCGTTATCCTTTCCTTGCTGATCTCAAGCCAACCGAAGAAGAATATGTTGACATGACCGACCGCCGACAAAATTTAGAGCGTATTGAAGCCATGCAACGCATCCAAACCAAACTTGCAAAGCTGGAAGAAAGTTAATAAAAAAGGGGACTTTTTAAAGTCCCCTGGAAGTTACATCTTCAGTTGTATCGCTTGGCACAATTTGTTCATAAAGATAAGTCGTAAAATCACTAACGGTCTTACACTCGTTCAGTTCATCATTCGTTGCTGTAAAGGTAACCGGTGACCCTCGACTTAGCAATTCTTCAGAAACATACCGCATCACCCCTCGGCAGAGCTCGGGCAGTGTGTACCGCCCTTTTCTCATACTCGCAAGTGGTGTATCTTCTAGGATAAAATGCTGCGGTTTGCCCGTTTCAACGTAAAAGCCGGTTTGCACCAAATTAAAAATAGTTATCCACCGCATGTATCTACTCCTTGTCAAATTAAGCTCAACGATTTTAGTTCTAAGCTTATATTACTTGCTGTGTAAAGTGCTGCATACGAAATCAATAAGCTCACCAACGGTTTGCATTTTCTTAAGCTCAGAGGCGTATACGCTAATGTCCTGCTTAATGTCGTATAACAATTCCCTGGCAATTAAGACTGCCTGAATAGAAAGGCCAAACGCTACGTGCTTATGCCGATTTTTAATCCCTAAGACATTAAATGGTGTCGTGTCCCAAATTTCTGCAAACGGCAACTTCGCCTTAGGGTAGCTAGCAAGCATTTTGCGGACTATATCCGAAATCTCACCGCGATCTAGGTCAACTGGCCCAGTATTTTTGTTAGGTAGGTACTTTATGGCAAGGTCAAGTGCAAAATCGCTGGGTGTTCGATACGTTTCTAGCCCCTCGTCCACGATTAATACCATATGTTCAGAGCCAGTATGTTGCTGAATTGCGATCGAAACGAGCCACATGGCATCTCGCATAACTGAACGTTTATGCATACCGAAAAGATGAAGCTCGCTGAAAGGCGTCTTCGCAACTTGCTTGGTTGTGAGCCCTTTGACGAACGCACCTGGCTCTGTCGCAATACGGTTGATAACAATATCAACAATATGTTCCCTCGTCATAACGCCTGCCATTTGCCTTGTACTCCTTTTTAGCTAGCAATACGATGTTGATAGTAAAGTGCGAAACAGGCTACTAGTATAGCATTTTTGTGCAGACTGCGGCAAGTGCTCTGGTCGATTGGTGTATCTAAAGGCGTTTGGTTGTAAAGGCCCTATAACAGTTGACTTTTCATGCCTATCCATACTAGAATTGCCTCGCACGTTTCCATGTATGCGGTTTAAAGAGGAGTGAAGGTATCTCATGCCCGACGACCAATGGTTTACTGGCTGGCGAGTACGTCCTATCTTATGGGTAGCATGTCTAGTATTTATTGTCGCTGGTATCTTGAGTATCCGGGATGAAGTCGCTCGCTTTGGTGGTTCAACAAGCGCGACGCATCGTAAAGGTGAAGCTCGCGCTAGTGCGTATATGAAGCGTCCGGACGCCAAGACTGTAGCGGATGCCCACCGGTTAATAGATGCAACGCTCAAGGAGCAGGATGCCAATAACCGGAAGGGGATCGAGAGGCCGCTACAAACAGTAGATGTTTCTGCCTTACCTGCAGCCTATGCGGTGGTCGAACAGCAATCATTATTTGATAGTCAAGTAGGTAGCGAAGAAACAAAACTTTTCATCGAATCAACAGGGGAAAAGCTAATCTCAGTATTTTTTCTGATGTTAGGAGTTATTGTCCTACCATGTACCCTCATAATTTGGGAAGGAATGGACTTGACAAATGAACAGAATAAAGAAGCCAACTTAAAGGAAGCACGTGATCAAGTGTAATTTTACCAGGCACTTCGCCAAAAACGGAGTGCCTTTTTTGCGGGCTTTGTTCCTCCCTCTTGTACTTAAGGGGGTTAGGTGGGGGATTTATTAAATTTACCGTTGTCAAACATTTGGTGTGGTTGTTACAATGCAGACAGCATGAAGAACTTACGCGCCACTGATCCCCAAATTTACGACCTCATTAAGCTCGAAGAAAAACGGCAGCGTGATGTTTTAGAAATTATTCCTTCCGAAAACTACGCTTCAAAAGCGGTTATCGAGGCACTCGGTTCGGTACTCAACAATAAGTACTCAGAAGGCTACCCAAAACGACGCTATTACCAAGGGAACAAAGTAGTTGATGAAGTTGAACTATTGGCCGAAGAACGGGCGCAAAAATTATTCGGCGTGCCATATGTCAATGTCCAGGCTTTGTCCGGATCGCCGGCTAATGCCGCTGTCTATATGGCACTCTTAGAGTATAAAGACAAACTCATGGGCTTGTCGCTAGCGTTCGGCGGCCACTTAACGCACGGCGCACCGTTAACGTTTTCTTCAAGATTTTTTACTTCAGTCCAATACGAATTAGGCAAAGACGGTTTACTCGACTACGATGCGATTGAAAAAATGGCCCTTTTGGAAAAGCCAAAACTCATTATTTGTGGCTTTACAGCATATCCCAGGATAATTGACTTTAAACGTTTTGGCCAAATTGCTGACAAAGTTGGTGCGTATTTAATGGCAGATATTTCCCATATCGCCGGTCTTGTTGTCGCTGGCGTCCATCCAAGTCCCGTGCCATACGCCCACATTGTTACAACGACAACGCATAAAACGCTCCGCGGCCCACGCGGCGCGTTAATTATGGTCACGGAAAAAGGGCTTAAGAAAAATCCAGACTTACCAAAAAAAATTGACAGTGCTATCATTCCAGGCTTGCAGGGTGGCCCACACGATAATCAAACCGCTGCGATTGCGGTTGCACTGAAGGAAGCTTCTACTGCATCTTTCAAAAAATATGCACAGCAAATAGTGAAAAATACTCAAGCGCTCGCAAAGGAGCTGACGAAAAACGGTTTTACATTGTCAAGCGGTGGGTCGGACAACCATCTAATCTTAGTGGATTTACGAAGCAGGGGTGTGAACGGTGCCGTCGCAGCGTATGCACTGGAAGTTGCCGGTATTGTTTGCAATAAAAACGGCGTGCCGTTTGATACAAAGCCGCCATTTTACCCGTCCGGAATAAGGTTGGGTACGCCCGCAATAACAACACGCGGTATGAAAGAAAAAGAAATGGTAAAGCTGGCAGACTGGATGAACGAAGTGATCGATACTGTTAAAGATTATACTCTCCCATCGGACAAAGAAGCCCGCACCTTAGCTTTTCGCCAATTCCGCAAAGATGTTATTAAAAATCGGCGGCTTATATCCATCAACAAAGAAGTCAAAGCTCTTTGTGCTAAATTCCCAGTCTAACCAATCCTAACCAAAACTATTTTGAATTTTTTTAAGAGTGCGGCTTTGCATTACCTAGGTAAAGAACACTCTCACAAGTGGAAGTCGGACTGGCAACCTCGCTGTAGTAACCGCGCATGGAAGGTGGCAGCTGGCGCGCAATTTCCCCTTGGATTGTATCTGCAATAGTACGGCCATTGCCAGTATCACCTGGATACAAAACGGGTTTGCCGAAGCTCACATATCCCTGCTGTTTCTTCCGGTTATGATAGACAGCGACAGCCACAGTTGGCGCACCGTATTTTGTAGCTAACCGAGAAAGTGTACCCGAACGCGGATCAGCTCGTTTTAGGCTATACTCAGCCGTTGCGGCAGGAAAAATACCAACCGCTTTACCCGATTTTAGCCGCTGCAATATTGCCTTTTGGTCGGTTGTTAAAATTAATCCTGCAACGGCTGCAACATTTTTGTGTCCATGCATTGTTGCGTCATGGAGGTAGTTATTTAGTAACTTCAGCGATTGGCCTAGTAAGTTTTGTTGCTTATCAAGTGCCAGCTTTTTGATAGCTGGAAATTTTGCATAGAACTTCTCAAGTGGGGAACCGGTATCGGCTTCCATAATGAATGGGCAATCTTCACCATTACGGGCTGCAGAAACGGCAGAAGCAACACTGACCGCAACCCAGGCAGTACCACTCTGCTTCCATCGGTTATAGTGGTTGACGGCAAACACGACGCCACCTTCGCGAGGAATATTTTCAAGGCCTTTGTAGCGGATATCAAGATCAGCATAAGCCGCCCCAGGTTCCATTAAGCGGTGTAGGGGATAGCGCGGCTGTTCAGCGATGGTGTCATCTTGGCTGACCTTTAAGGTTTCGCGTTGCTCGACGCCTTGCAAGTATTTTAAGAAAACTTGTCTGTTTTTACCCGAGCGTTGGTCTACCAGGTCGGGAAAGTGTTCGAGATAGGCGATATAGATATCGAATAAAAGCCGTTCTGCCATATTGAATGGCCCCTCGAAATCTATTGACGCAAATCGGCTGGTTACTTCCGCAGACATAGGCCAGATTGTAACAAATTAATGCCAAGTCGGCTAGAAATATTCTTTGCAAGCCATGTCTTGACAGCATATGGCTGCATTTTCTATACTAAATTTTAGCTATGATACTTTTTGGTGTCGTCCTAACAGTTATCATTATCGACAGCCTTCTTCTAGGAAGGCTATCATTGTTGGGAGGCCACGGCTAATCGTTTCATAAAATAATAAGTTTGGAAAAAGTCCTCCCAAAATGAAGTGGGAGGTTTTTTTATGGCGCAAAGGAGGCTTGATTGGTTATGGATGCAGAAAGATTTAGTAGTCCGATGACGTACACAGTAGTGGATAGTGGAGGACATGGGAAATTGCGGGTAACGGTTTCTGAGCCCGATGACTTAATTAACCATGGTATTTACATCCACCCGTCAATTGTTGAGGCACGATGGGGCGAGGAAGAACGGGCGTATTATGTCCGTGCTGTCCGCGAACAGCTTTTGGCGTCTCGTGAGACTATGGCGGTTGCCAGGCCGTATCGTGGTATTACGGTTTCATCTAAATTACAAGAAGTACCAATCGAATACCAATAAAAGCAGGCTTGCGAAATGCAAAACTATCCAGTATAATCATGGGTACATTATTTACTAATCGTATAATGTTTATAAATATGCACGCTTGATTTTTATTCTCCTGACCACAGTTCTAAATCAAGCGGAGGAATAAGGAGAAGGATTATTTTCTTTCGTTTTGGTACAAGATTATTTTTGCCTGCTTGAAGGAAAATCCCAGTAAAATTTATGCAATTACCAAGTCTACAGGAATTATTAGAATCTGGTGTTCATTTTGGGCATCAAGTTAATCGTTGGCATCCCCAAATGGAGCAGTATATTTATGGTAGCCGCGATAACATTCATATTATTGACCTTTTAAAGACAAGAAAGCAGCTTGAAGAAGCAGCAGCGTTTTTGAAAGAACAAGCCAAAGAGGGGAAAGTAATCCTCTTTTTAGGCACGAAGCACCAAGCCCAAGCCATTGTAAAAGAAGAAGCTGAACGCGCAGGCATGCCTTTCCTGGATAAACGCTGGATTGGCGGCCTTATCACCAATTGGGAACAAATGAAACGCAATTTAGACAAATTGAACCGCTACGACGAGGAAAAGACAAGTAAAAAATTCTCAGTTTATACTAAAAAAGAAAAGCTTTTGATGGAGAGGAAAATGCAAAAGCAAAATCTTGAACTTTCAGGTGTCAAAGCCATGGGAAAATTGCCTGATATTCTCTTTATCGTTGACCCAAAGAAGGAAACAAATGCTGTTTTAGAAGCGACCAAGCGTGGTATACCGGTTGTGGCACTTTGTGATACCAATACTAATCCGCAACTCATCAATTATCCAATTCCGGGTAATGATGACTCCATCAAAAGTGTTCGCATAATCGTAAAAACAATTGCTGATGCTATTATCGAAGGCAAGGCAGGCATTGGCAAAGAAGCAAGCAAAGATACTAAGGCGAATGGTGTGCAGGCGGAACAAGCCGAAGAGCCCGTTATCGTGAACGAAGAAGCCGTTATTGAAGAATTAGTTGATGAAGTTGAAGGTGCTGTACAAGAGCAATTAGCCGAAGAAGGCCAAGCTGAAGCTTCAAATATTGAAAAAGCCATGGGTTCAGTGGCCAAAGCAAGCTCGCCAAAAGAAGAGAAAGAATCTTCAGGAAAAGCCTCACCACGCAAAAGCTCCGCGGGACAAGCCAAATCCAAAGCAGAAAAGGGCAAATCCGAAATGAAAGCTGCCGAGAAAAAAACGACAGCAAAAGCGGCTGCCAAACCAAAAGCTGCCAAGAAACCTGCAACGAAAGCAACAACAAAGAAGGGAAAATAAGACTACACGACCTATAAGTTGTGTAAGACATTGTAAATATGCCAGCAGATATTAAAAAACTAAAAGATATTCGTCAAAAAATGGGCGTTTCGGTGGCCGATATTCGCAAAGCCCTTGAAGAAACTAATAACGACCAAGGCAAGGCTGAAGATCTCTTACGCTCATGGGGTTTAGAAAAAGCTGCTAAGAAAGCTGACCGAGCAGTGGGCGCAGGCTTAGTCGAAACCTATATGCACGCCGGCGGCCGAGTTGGCGCTATGGTGGAAGTTGCCTGCGAAACCGATTTCGTTGCCCGGACAGAAGATTTCAAGACATTTGCCCATGACGTTGCGATGCAAGTCGCTGCAATGGACCCAAAAGATGTTGACGCGCTTCTTAGCCAAGAATTCATAAAAGACTCAAGCCAAACTATTGAAGATGTCAGAAAAAGCGTTATTACCAAGCTTGGAGAAAATATTGTCATCAAGCGCTTCATGCGCTTCGAATTAGGCGAATAATATATTGCCCTTGACCCTTGTCGATAAACGCTTTACCCTTAAACTACTATGACTGATGAAGTCAAGCATAAGATGGCCGCAACGCTAACCCACCTAGAAGGCCAACTGGCTAAATTACATACTGGCCGAGCCAATCCAAGTTTAGTCGAAGATATCCAAGTCGAAGCGTACGGCGGTAAAATGCGGTTGCAAGAAGTGGCATCGATTTCTGCTCCGCAGCCGAATTTACTTTTAGTCCAGCCTTGGGACCAGACCGTCGTTAGTGCCGTTTCCAGTGCTATCCAAGCTGCTAATTTAGGGCTCCAACCGCAAGTCGACGGCAATAACATCCGTTTAGCCATTCCACCATTGTCGCAAGAGCGGCGTGAGCAACTTATCAAAATGATGCACACAGAGCTAGAAGAAGCGAAAGTCGCTATCCGACAGCTTAGGCACGAAGAGCGCGAAGCACTACTTAAGGCAAAAAAAGCGGGCGATATTTCTGAAGACGAAGAAGTTCGCCGTGAGAAAGAGTTGCAAACTGAAACCGACGCTTACATCGAAAAAATTGACAACACTGGCCACGCCAAAGAAAAAGAATTGCAAGAAATCTAATAAATACATTGCAAAAATAGTGGTAAGCTAGTTTCTGAAGCATCTAAATTTTTATTTTGCCATTTTACATCTTACGTTCTGCTTTTTGATTTTGAACTGAATATGATTTTTCCCATACTTTTTACCATCATCGTTTTCCTTTTCATGCTTTCGCTTTTAGTGTTTATCCATGAAGCGGGGCACTTTTTTGTGGCGAAGAAATCGGGTATGCATGTCGAAGAATTCGGCTTTGGTTTTCCGCCACGGGCATTGGGTGTAAAGAAAGGGGACACCATTTATTCTATAAACTGGCTGCCGTTTGGTGGGTTTGTTAAATTATTTGGGGAAGACGAAGCCGGTGCGGGGAGGATTGGCACCGGGCCAAAGAATATCGGCATAACGAACGCACGGCCATTCTACGCTTTTCCTCTTAAAAACCGCATCGCGGTTGTTGCGGCAGGAATCATTATGAACTTGCTGTTGGCAATTGTTATGTATTATCTCCTTTTAGCATCGCAAGGCTTTAAGGAAATTTTGTTTATTCCTGGTAATTTTCGGTTCACTGGTGTGGACCAGAAAAATTATAATGTCTTGGTATTTGGTGATCCAAAGCCAAATTCTCCAGCTGCCTTAAGTGGCCTAAAAAGTGATGATCTCTTAATAAGCTATGACGGCCAAACCATTACGAGTGTGGATAGTTTTCTTGCCTATTTAAGGCAACACCAAACCCAACAGGTCAGTTTTACTGTCATCGAAAATTACGATCTCAAAACGATACCGGTAACTTTAAGAAGTGACCCGAGCGGTCATGAAGGTGTATTAGGCATAGCGTATGAGCCACGCATCCAAAAGATTGTCTACCTAAACTATTCCTCACCGCTCCATAGGCTAACGGCAGGCGCAGCTCATGCCTACAATGTTTCTGTATTTTCAATCGCAATGTTTGGGAAACTTATTGGCACATCTTTTGCCAAGCATGATATCCAGCCAGTTTCCCAGGGTGTTGCAGGCCCGGTCGGCATTGGTAAGCTTGTTTCCGAGATTTTAGGGATTGGTGGGAAGAAGGCAGTGATTGGTATTATTGATTTGATGGCCCTTTTATCATTGAATTTAGCAATCGTGAATGTATTGCCATTTCCGGCACTTGATGGGGGTAGGCTGTTCTTTTTGATTATTGAGGGAATAACGCGGCGGCGCGTGCATCCACAATTCGAACAATTTGCCAATACTGTTGGTATGGCTATACTATTAGGGCTTATTGTCCTTATCACCGCAAATGACCTTCTCAAGTTTTTCCACTAGGGGTGTATAAAATAGGGGACATTTAGTCAATGCTAAAAAAAGCACCCGCAGCCGTGTAAGGCGTGTGGGTGCGTCATTTCTTCTCTATCTACAGGTAAATTAAACCCCTTAGGCTTTCTTTTTTGCATTAAATGGGTGCGGAACACCATGCGTTTGGAGCAGTTCATTATAGGAAGCCTCGCCAAAAATGAATAAATTAGCGGGCTTAAGGCTAACAGTATAGCATTGGTGGCGTACCATGTTGGAGTCACCAACGACAACACAATCATCGGAAACTTTCCCAAGATACAAGCCGGTTATAATCCGAAAATCGTCATAATTTTCTGTTTGCAATTGGGCAATAACCAGGTCACCAATGTTGAAACGTTTGTCATTTGGCAGGGCTATCTTTGCGTAATTAATAGCTGAGGTATTGGGATTGCTTGCACCCCGCTCAGAATAAAGGCCAAGTATTTCCTCTGCAAATGGCGAAAGGTTTTGGTGGTCCATTCATCTTCCTTAAAAGGTACTTGCAAAAGCATTATCTTGTGACTGTAATTCCTTCAGAAATGCCGGCACAAGGAGTATAGCAAATTTGGTGTGCCTTTGTAAATTATTGTAACCTGCTGTTTTCCAGGAGTATAATCGTGTTAGTAAACACTCTTTACCTTCGGTATAATGTTGTCGAGAGAGTACCTTAAAATGTCTTAACGTCCAGGTTTAGTTCAAAAGGGGTAGGTAAAACCATGGATACACCGTGTAAAACCCAATGTGGCAGAGCAGCAGCTACCAGCGGCCCAGCGGCAAAGCTTGGGCTTTGCAAAAGGTGTTTTAACGCTGCCGGCCGCATGTCATCTTCTGGTCACTATAACCGCAGACGTGCCATCGACAGGAAACGCGGTAGGTAAATGGCAAGAAAGTAACACGCAAAGGAGGCAACCACCTGAAAATTCCACCACCTAATTACAGTGATGGGCAGGGGAAGGTATGCCTTATCGGCTTACCATTTAGAAAAATTGAATCGTTTTGCCGCCCACTTGGTATGGTGATTATTTCTAGTAACCCTCCCAAGGACTGTTATGTCTTGACGGGTAGTGAAGAAGCAATTGCAAAAACCTTGTATTTCGCCAGGCGAAAGCACGCACGAAAATTATTCCGATTATGAAAATAAAACTACTCTAGAGATTACTTTGAAGTAAGCGTTTGGACACATCGTTCGCTACAAAGGGCGCTTTTGGTTCATTTTAGAACCGGAAGCGCCATTTTTTTGGGAAAATTAATAAGATTGGGCGAAGAGCCATTGGTGCTTGGCAGGTTTGCCGCAGTAGATGCATTGACCAGCCTCCTCTTTCGCATCCAGTGGCAAACAGCGGGTAGTGGCTTTGGTTTCAGCTTTAATTTTTCGTTCACAATTAGGGTCTTCACACCAAAAAGCATAAATAAAGCCGCGGGTTGAGGCCATAATTTTCTTGAAGTCGTCGTACGATGTCAGATAATGTGTGTTGTCAGTAGTAAATTGTTTGGACTTATTAAGCAATGTTTCCTGCATCGCGATTAGTAGCTTAGCCAGATAATCCTCCAAATTTGCGATTTTTACCAGTTCTTTCGTATCAGCGTCGCGTCGGTAAACCATAACCGATTGCTCTTCCAGCTCCTTTTTACCAAGCTCGATACGGATTGGAATGCCCTGTAATTCATATTCATTAAATTTAAAGCCAATAGAATGTTCGGTGTCGTCATCTAAGATGGCAGAGTAGAACTGCCCGAGTGATGTTGTAATTTCACGGGCCTGGCGGTCAATAATTTGGTCTGTTTCTTTGTTATTTGAAAAAATTGGGACGATAACCACCTGGTTAGGAGCGAGGAGGGGAGGGGTGACAAGGCCTTTATCATCACCATGGGCCAGGATAAGCGCACCGATTGAACGGGTGGAAAGTCCCCAGCTGGTTTGCCAGACAAAATTACGTTCACCCGCATTGTCTAAAAATTGAATTTCGAAAACTTTTGAAAAATGTTGCCCCAAATCATGGCTCGTGGCACCTTGCAAAGCTTTGCCGTCGGGCATCAACATTTCATAGGTGTACGTTTTTTCCGCACCAGCGAATTTTTCTAATTCGCTTTTTACCCCAGCAATGCCGTAAATGCCAAAATAATTTTGGTAAATGTCGATGTAATCTTTGAGGGCAGCTTGGACTTCCTTATCAGCTTCCTCATGCGTAGCGTGGGCAGTGTGGCCTTCTTGCCAAAGGAACTCGGATGTTCTCAGGAAAAGGTACGTCCGTTTTTCCCAACGGACGGCGTTTGCCCATTGGTTAATTTTGAGCGGTAGGTCGCGGTAGCTTTGGATCCACTCAGCAAACTGGGCGTACATGATAGTTTCGGAGGTTGGGCGTATGGCTAGTGGTTCCTGCAATTTCTCGCCGCCGGCTTGGGTGACGACCGCTAGTTCCGGCGCGAAGCCTTCGACGTGCTCTTTTTCCTTTTCTAAAAAATGCATTGGAATGAAGGTAGGGAAGTAGGCATTACGTACCCCACGCTTTTTGATCATGCCGTTAAATATGGTTTGGACGTTTTCCCAAATACCATAGCCGTTCGGCCGAATAACCATGCACCCTTTAACCGGCGAATAATCGGCCAACTTTGCCGCAACGACAACATCATTGTACCAACCACTTATATCTTCAGATTTTTTTGTTAACCTCATAATATGAAAACTAAGAATTAAATATATTCGCAGAACTCATTTCTACGAATAAAAATGTCAGAATACTTATAAATACAGATTTGGCATAATGATGCTACATGCTACAAGTTTCGAGATTGTTCGCTATTGACTCTTATTCTACCAGAAAAGACTTTTTTTGAGCTAGTGGTATTATGCTAAGCTTAAAGTATGCCAGGTAAATTGCCAGCTCATGGTCCATTTCTACGGAGCTCAGACGAAGACTTATCGATCTGCCCGATTTGTTTTGGACATACGACAGTCGTCAATGGTAAAGTCTATTGTCCCAACGACAAAGTATTTATCTCGGAAAACCCGGCTGATGCAATGCGGACCAAAGTAAGGTTCATTAAAACGAACGTCGATACTGTTAAGCAAGAAAAAATTGCGAAATCACACCACACCGTGCTAAAAGCAATCATCGCAAGCCTGTTTTCGCTAGCCCTAACGATTGCTATTTTTATTTTCGGTATAGTAGGCTACGAAATCGTGCGGGCAAAAGCCTTTGAGGCGACTGGCGATTATACACAAGCACAATTGGCATACAAGCGGTCAGAGTTCCTATTTAAGGTTCCGCAGGCTGACAGTTCTATTGCCAGGCTCGACGTGCTGGTGATATCCTCGCAGAATTTTTCCAAGGGGCAAGCTGCAATGCAACAGCAAAAATGGCAGCAGGCAATATTTTACTTTACTCTTGTTGATCCTGGAGATATTCATTACTCCCAGGCGCAGCAAGACAAACGAGTAGCCTCAGAAAAACTGCAAGCCCTGCCAAAATAGGAAGACGTCCGTTGCAATATATTGGCAGAAAAGCTACAATGACAGATCGAATAGCAATATAAAAAATCAAATAGCAAAAGCAAAATGAAAACAATCGTCACACATCATTCTCCAGATTTAGATGGTATTCCAGGAATTTGGTTATTGAAAAAATTCCATCCTGACTATGCTGATGCAAAGGTCGAATTTGTGCCTGCAGGCAGCACGTTAAACAATATGCCACCTGATGAAAATCCGGACATCTTACATGTGGATACCGGCATGGGCAAGTTTGATCACCACCAGAGTAACGACTACACCTGTGGCGCTCAACTCGTCTATGAATGGTTGATAAAGGAAAGGTTCGTTGAGGCTGATGATGAGGCTTTAAAGCGTTTTATTGCTGTTTTGACTGCTTTAGATCATGGTAAAGATAACGAGTGGCCTGATGCCTCATCCGACGTGTACGATTTTGGCCTCTGGTCCATATTAAATGGCTGGAAGATGTTATATCCTGAACAAGAGCAAGATTACGTAATTTGGGTATCTCACGCCTTGGATGGCGTATACCGGCTTTTGCAAAGCAAAGTTGAAAGTGAGCAGGAGTTTGAAAAAGGTACTGACTTTGAAACTCGTTGGGGTAAGGGAAGGGCCATTGTTACCCACAACGATGGTGTATTAGAAACCGGTATTCGGCGTGGTTATGCGCTAGTTATTCGAAAGGATCCCAAAAGGGATTATGTACGCGTCACTGGTGATTCGAGAAAAGGTGTCGATTTAACAAAAGCCTATGAAGCATGCATTAAAGAAGACCCGCTGGCAACTTGGTTTTTGCATGCATCAAAAGTGTTGCTTCGCAATGGCTCAACCCGTAGCCCCAAAATGCAACCAACCAAATTGTCGATAGAGCAAATGATAAAAATTTTGAAGGAATCGTAGCCTCTCGCCGGTACTCTGGGAGAGAGGATAAATGCAGTATGGAAGACTGTTTGTTTTGCAAAATTATAGCTGGCAAATTGCCGACGACGAAAGTTTACGAGAACGATGATGTGTTTGTCATTAAGGATATCTACCCAAAGGCCAACACCCATTTGTTGCTCTTGCCAAGGGTACACATCGATAACGTTCTTACAGCAACAGAAGAACAAAAACCTATACTTGCTCAACTTTTGTATACAGCGAAAATATTACGTGAACAATTGCAAATTGCCGACGAAGGCGTTAAACTAATTATAAGAAATGGCAAAAACGCAGGCCAAGAAGTAAATCACCTGCACGTCCATTTTATGAGTGATAAGTCCAGCGAAAAGCGGGAACCGGAAAGTTGAGAGGATGTTATAATTCTTTCCGCTTTCCGCCTTCCGCTTCACCCTAGGAAGGTGGTGTATTTATGTATGGCTGTCGTACGCAGTCAACCAGGAGTTTCAACAGACCAACTGATAAGACAATTCAATAAAAAAGTCCAACTTGAGGGCATACTCGTCGAACTTAGGGAACGAGAATATTATCGCAAACCTTCCCAACAGCGAAAGTTACGCAAACAAGAAACGGCAAGAAAGATCCGTTCCGGTTCACGCAGGCAAGACTAAATAGGTTGGATATGCCCTCTAAGACATATCAGACTTATACTTTATGCTTCTCGACCAACTAAAATCAGATCTTACCCAGGCGCAGAAAGACAAAAATGAAGCCAAGGTTTCAATCTTGCGCTATGTTTTATCGCAAATTTCCTATGCGAAAATAAATAAGGGTGAGGAATTGTCTGATGACGAAGTGACAAAAGAAATTGCTAAAGAAGTTAAACGGCATCAGGAATCGATTAAAGCTTTCGAAGACGGTAACCGCTCTGACCTTGCCGACAAAGAAAAGGCTGAGCTTTCTATTTTACAGTCATACCTTCCTGAACAATTGTCTGAAGAAGAGCTTGCTAAAATTGTCCAAGATGTTATTACCCAAACTGGTGCAACTTCTGTCCAAGATATGGGTAAAGTGATTGGCCAAGTCATGGCAAAAGTCGGTAGCCAAGCCGAAGGTGGCACGATTAGCCGCATCGTCAAAGAAAAACTTACATAACAAAAAAATGTCAAAGTTCAAATCTCAACGCTCAAAGTTGCAGATATAAGTTCAAGGCTCACAGATGTATGTCATTTCGATGGGTTAAACCTACTGGGTAGTCATCCTGGCGTGATTAGTAAGTCCAGGATCTTTCTTTGGATATACACAGAAACGCGTTTCTAGGCCCTTCTCGCCATTAGGCCGATCAGGATGACAATTTATAACTTTGCATTTTATCATTTAACTTTTTATTATGGTTTCCGTTTTAGTTACATCTGATCCACGTTATCGAGTGGACCGTAAACTGGTTCGTAAGGCCGTTACTGGCGCACTTGAAAAACAAGGTATTACTGGCAATATTGAAGTTTCTGTTTTGATCGTTGGTAACCGCAAAATGAGGCAGCTTGCGAAGCAATATTTAGGCAAGGAAGAAGACCACGATGTCTTGTCATTTCCCTTCGAAGATCCCAACATCAATAACCAAAAATTCCAACCATCACCCGATGGCGTCATTCGGCTTGGTGATATCGTCGTCTGCCACCCCCAAATTGTTGCCGAAGCTGCCGACCACAGCGTATTAGTCGCCACCCAGATGGCCCGCATGATCGAACACAGTTTGCTCCACCTTCTGGGCCAGCACCACGAAGACTAATTTCAATTTATCCTTAGTATTATGTATAATATGTTCCTATTCGATGGAATAGCTAATCCATGGTCGTTAGTCACAAGGAAGCACATTGAAAAGTCTACAAGATAGCTGAAGAACAGTTACTCTCGCTTCGAGAAGAGAGATAAGGAGATGTAGTGCCGAAAGTTGTCGAAAACTTAATAGGTAAGCGGTATGAGCATGATGATTGGGATGGTGAGAAAGCATTTCCGTTCTATACCGAATGGGCGGTCGACATCTCGGACGCTTGTTGCTTGGAAGAAGGCGAAAAAGCTCTTTTACTGTATGCAACTCTGCTTTACGGACAAGTTGTATATGTGAAGCAACTAGGAAACGGTATAGAAGCTAATCCCGACTACAAGCGTGCTATCCAACTTTCATATGCGAATGGCGAGCCAACAAAGATTAGTGCCAAAGACCAAGTAATAGTTGATTTTGCTGAGCGATTTGGTATTTCACCAACAATCTTGTTCCAGCTCATCCAAGAGCACAAGCAATATCCCAGACCGAAAAAGCAGCAGAAAAAGGAGAAGGGAAATGCGTTGGTTTAGGCAATTTGCAGGTGGCCTTTCATGGTGGAAGGTCGGCCTTGGTATTATCGGGAGTATTCTCGGTGGCATAGGCTGGCTTATATTCAGGTTACGCCGATCTGAAGAAGAATATGAGAAGCTTGAGATTTTTCTTGACTCGCATCATCTTGATCGATTACAAAGCTCTAGTTATGACGATTGGTATAGATTGGAAATATTTCGGATGAAATATTTTGATTTCATCCTCGCACGTGCGCATATTGCAGATGAAGATCTAATCTATACTTTCGAAACGCACTTGCGTGAGATGGGTGCAGAAGATTGGCGTGTGCTTATGGAACGCATGAAAGTGAAACGATTTGCGAAAAACTGGGACGAATTTATCGCATCAATTGTTGATTATTACCGCGTCCAGGTAAATGTGCGTCGACGTCATATAAGGCGGATAGGGTAGGCGAAACACGGTAATTCTCGTAGACGTACATTTTTGGGTGGCAGCGGATCGTTAGATCCAACGCCACCCTTTTTCTTTGGTTAGAACTATCTTATGGGTAAGATATCGGTGTCGACTGGTAGGTTGTATGGAGCAAACTTATTCATAATTGCCTCAAATCCTCGTTTCGCGCCGGTATAAAGGACGGTTGGATTTTGTTCTAACCGGGAAATGCCACGCGCTTCAAGCAGTCTGATAGCTTCGATTCTAGGACCGGTAAAGCCAGATTCTTGGGCCTGGCGAATTGTTTCAAGTGCCGCATTGTACCGTTTGAAGTAGTCAAGAATACTCCGGGATAGAGCAGGAAACCTATGCCAGAGTATCGCTGATAAGGCGTATCTTTCGAGCGAGCCTTCCTTTTGTTTGTAGCCAGCCGGCTGCGTTAAGAGTGCCAGAATATGAGTACAGCCGTCGTCGATTGCAGCTTGCAGGGGAATAGTACTCATAACAGCACCGCCATCGGTATAATAGCGGTCGCCATCTTTAATTGGCATGCCACCCAAAACAGGCAATCGTGCCGTATAGTGCATAATATCGTGAAAATGCTGCCGGTCGCGGAATGACGAAACATCAATGACTTCGCTGTCTAAAGCGGATGTTATATAAATATGCATTTCGACGGGGGAGCTGTTAGCCTTTTCCCAATTAATGGGCTTTTTCTTGCCGAGTACCTCGTATGCCATATAGGGAATATTAACCACTGGATATCGCGTGAGATTGATGAACCGTTTGTCTGTAAGATCTTGGTAGAAGGCACTTGTACCTTGTGGCGTTTGCTCGGCTGCGATATGTAATGCCGTTAGTGCACCTGCAGAATTGCCGTACATGCTGTCAAGGGCTGGTTGCATATGAAGTGCTTCGAGGCCGATTGCCATACCGCCTGCGATAACACCACGCATGCCCCCGCCTTCAACAACTAATCCAACTTTGTATGGATCTTCGCGGTTACCTGGTTTGCTTTGCCGTTGCACTCTTTGCGCGATGATTTCTTTAACTGTGGGGGTTGCAATTTCGGTCATTGGCTTGGAGTATACCAGAAGTGAAAAGTGATAAGGAATACAGTTTTAGTATCCAATACAAGATTGATCTACATTGTACCGAAACGATCTCTTGTGTTTTCTAAGCTAATCGTCGTATATTTAAATACGTCCCAAAGAGAGGTGAGAGTATATGGTTTTTTATCGGAAATACCGTCCGCAAACATTTGCGCAACTTGTTGGCCAAGATCATGTTAAACAATCCTTGCAAAAGTCACTTGAGCAGGGTAATGTTGCCCATGCTTACTTATTCTGTGGCCCAAGAGGCTGCGGCAAAACTACCACTGCCCGCATTCTAGCCAAAGCCTTAAACTGCGAAAAGTTATCTGCCATTCCAAAAAACGCTTCAAGTAATTCCTTTGAGCCATGCAACAAGTGTACCAACTGTGTTGCCATCCAAAACGGCAGCCATATTGATGTTATTGAAATCGATGCGGCATCTCATCGTGGTATCGATGATATCCGCGAGCTTAAAGAACGCATTAGTTTAGCACCAGGTTTGGGCAGAAAAAAAGTCTATATTATTGATGAGGTGCACATGCTCACAACCGAAGCATTTAATGCCCTTCTAAAGACGCTAGAAGAGCCACCGGAGCATGCTACGCTTATTCTAGCTACTACCGAGCCTCAGAAGATTCCAGCAACAATTATTTCCCGTTGCCAGCGGTTTGACTTTAGCCTGGCGTCTGCGCTCGAACTCAAGCAAGCATTAGCAACAATTATCCAAGCCGAAAAATTAACCGTTACCGATGACTGTTTAGACTTCTTAGCCCAAAAAGCTGAAGGCAGTTATCGTGATGGCGTTAAATATTTAGACCAAATCGCTTCTGTTGGCCAACCAATAACGCTTGACTTAATCACACAGACAATGCAGCTACCGAAGCTTGCATTGGTAGAACAATTTTTTGACTACCTCACAAACGGCCAAGAAGGCGAGGCATTAGCATTCATCGACCAAATGTATCAAAAAGGCGAAAATTTACAGCAGTTCACGCTCCTGTTTTTACGTTTTGTCCGTGATATCTTCTATATTGCTGACGGAGTAGGGGAGAAGCTTGTGAAACTTGTAAAGCCGGCAGCCATTTACAAGAAAATGCAAATCCATGCAAACGCTGTAACAAAGGCTAATCTAATACAATTGTTAACAATATTTTCTCAAAAGGAGCGTGACCAAAAATATACCAGCATACCCCAATTACCACTAGAATTAGGCGTTATCGAGTTCTTAGATAAACAAATAAGCCATAGAGCCATAGCGCCTCTAAGTCTTCCTAAACCAGAAGAAATAGCGCCTGTTAAGCAATTTCAGCCAACGGCAGTTACTGCGATAGAGAAGCCTGTAATCAAACCTGAAGAAGTCGGTGCCATGCTCGCAAGCGACAGTGATAGCATTGTTATGGAAGAAGCAGCTGCAAGTGACGTTGCCCAAATTGCACCAAAAATTAAGGCCAGGTCACAAGTTGCAACCGTCAGTGCTACGGATAGTGCTTCAAAAGACCTTACCGTAGCTACCTTAACCCGGCAGTGGCCAGAGTTTATGCAACTTTGCCTCGAGAAAAACCATTCTGCTGCCTTGCTGCTGAAAAACGCCACCATTGCTGGTCTTACCGACAATATTCTATTGCTTGAAGTGGCCTACAAATTTCACAAAGAGCGTCTTGAGCAAGAAAAGATCCGACAGTTCCTTGAAGGCATCCTTGAAGAGGTATATGGCCTGCCAATTCTTATTGCCGTAAGCCTTTCGAAGCGGCAAAAGAAAATCCAAGATACGGAAGAATTAGCCGACACGGCAATGCAAATCTTCGGTGGCGAAATGATAGAATAAAGCCAATGGAAGAACAAAGCCAAGAAACATCCATACCGGAATCACCCAAAGATCGGATGGAAGACGCGTTACTTAAAATTGGCCAGGAAGCCAACGAATCACTTGAGCAAGCTGCACAGCTAAAACAGCCAAGTGTCGCAGAACGCATGAAAATCGTAGCGCAAAAACAGAAAGATGAAGTCGCACGGTTGCTGCGACAGCTCAAACGAGAAAGAAATGACCAAAATCCATGAGCCAAGCCCCTGCCAATTTAGGTTCTGAGCATTGGGAAAATATTAATCCTGCCGACGCATTTGTTGACGTGCCAATGCCTTCTGTGAAAAAACGAGGACGGTCTGGAACAATTTTTCTGACGGCATTAAATACTATTCTCTCACTTGGTGTGGGTATCGCCATTGGTTTTTTTGCCTTTTGGTACACCATTGGGCCACAGAACCACGCTGCGGCGATACCAAAAATAGCTAATGCCAAAGACTTATTGTCGCAAGGCCAAAAGGTAACTGACACAAAAGTGCTCGCTGCTCATTCAGACAATGTTGTGATCAATATGCCGCAAATTGGTGCGAAAGTAGGCCAGCCCATGCAAATAGAAGGCAGTGTGCGACTGTTGGATCAGTCCCTTATGGCACGTCTGCGTAACAGTAAAGGTGTTGTCATATTAGAAAAAAAGCTTGCGATAAAGCCTACCATTCGAGGCGAGTTTAGTGATTTCGATTTTTCCCTTACTTACCCAAAGCAGCCAAGCAATACTACTGGTACGGTCGAAGTATATACGAAGCTTGATACAAACGGCAGAACAGCAGATCTCATACAAGTGCCAATAATTTTTAAATAAGAAGTATTAAATATAAGTATCAGGTATTACGTATTAGGTATAGCACAGCATATAATCCTTTCCTGATACCTGTACCAGATATTTGTCCTTTTTATTGTATTGGTGATACAATGGATGGCTAGTAGGAGGAACTATTTTTATGTTTGATAAATTACAACAGGTTCGCGAACTGCAGAAGATGCGTTCGCAGGCAATGCAGATCCAAAAGCAACTTGACAGTGAAACGGTTGAAGTTACAAAAAGCGGTGTCACGGTCAAGATTACCTTAGCCCAGAAAGTCGTTCGCATTGATACGAATGATAAATCAGACAACGATATTATGCAGGCCATAAACGAAGCAATCAAAGAGTCACAAAAAGAGGCTGCCAAGCGGATGCAAGGCATGATGGGCGGCATGGAAGGCTTAAAAGGCCTGCTTGGGCAATAAACAAGTCGTGGCGCTTAATTTCACCGAGTACTGCCACTATAAGGATCCAATTATTAAACAATGCATTTTTGGGATGCATAAATGAGTGCATCTAATATGCGTTACCGAAAATAGGATAACATCCAAACCTAATCCATGAAACAGCTACCAAAGACCGGATACCATGCAGTCCTAAGCAATACTGCTTTCCGTGTCCTTTGGATTAACGAAATACTTGTCCAAATTTCCTATGCCATGGTTAATTTGGCGCTCATTATTCGGGTGTTTAATATTACCGGTAAGAATTCGGTTTCCTCACTTTTTGTGCTTACTGCAGTTATTCCAGCGATTTTATTTGGTACGTTTACCGGTGTAGCGGCTGATGTTTTTGATAAGCGAAGGATCTTACTGCTTACTGACCTTGCAATTGGCGTTTGCTTTGCTAGTTTTTTGTTTGCCGGCAGAAATGTTGCCTTAATTTTACTGATCGCCTTTTTCTTGAACCTTGCATTCCAATTTTTTATTCCTGCTGAAGCAGCCACCATTCCAATTATTGTGCCAAAACCACTTTTATTACCGGCAAATGCGTTGTTTTATATTGTTTTAACGTTTTCAGCAATCTTGGGTTATACTATTTCCGGCCCGATTGTAGCACACCTTGGATCACGCTACATTTTTATTGTGGCAGCCCTGGCAATGTTCACCGGGTTTGCTTTGCGGCGGTCACTGCCACCGTTAACGTCACAAATGGTTAAACGGCCTGATAATGCCGGAAAACCTGACAAAACCATTTATGAAATGTGGCAGTTGTCGATTACATACATTGCAGAAGGGATTGTCTATTTACGCAACAATATAAGGGTATGGATGCCAGTTGCCATATTAGTTCTTGTCCAATTATTAGGGAGTGTTTTGGTTGCGTTAGGGCCTGGGTTTATGGAACAAGTGCTGCATATACGGGCAACTGATGCTTCTATCGTTATTCTGCTCCCACTGGGTGTTGGTTTGGCCATAGGTGCATTAACAGTGGGTCGGTTTGGGCATCTTATTCCTCGGCGGTATTTAATCGCATTCGGTGCGATATTGTCGGGTGTGGCAATTGCGAGCCTTGGTATCACGCCGCTTATTTTCCAAACCACCAGAATAACCCACACAACCTTTTTAGGATCACGTATGTTCTTTAGAGTTGCAAACGTAGCTATTATCGTTTCGATGTTTTCGGTGTTGTTGGGAATTTGCGCATCATGCATGATTGTACCAGCGCAAACAATCCTGCAAAATTCAACAACCCTTTCGATTCGCGGCCGTGTATTTTCGCTGCTTGAAACTTTAAAGGCGGTTGTTGCCGCTTTACCAATTATTTTAGCCGGCGCATTAGCTGATTTGTTTGGTATCGCCCCAATTTTAATCGTGATAGGGTGTATCGTGTTCATCTTAGGGCTTATTAGTTACCGCTTTATCGCTTTCGAAAAAACCTTCACCTAAAATGAAAAATCAGTGCCCTTTACGCTTTACCCTAACCCTTATTTTTGCTAAAATGGGCTTGTCATGACGATCCCGAAATCTGTCCAAGATATGATCGAAGCGTTTGAGCGACTGCCCGGCGTCGGTCCAAAAACCGCCGCCCGACTAACGTATTACCTTTTGCGCGCGCCGAAGGAAGAATCAGAAAGTTTAGCCAAAGCCGCGGCTACCCTCAAGGAAAAAACAGTGTTGTGCGCCGTTTGCAAGAATATTACCGAGTCTTCACCGTGTGTCATTTGCAAAGCTGATGACCGTGACCCCGCAATCCTTTGTGTCGTTGAAGAGCCACTTGACGTACTGGCATTAGAAAAGTCTGCCGCGTTTCGAGGACGCTACCATGTGTTACACGGCGTTATTTCACCCCTCCAAAACATTGGCCCCGAAGAATTGTTTATTAAAGATTTGCTAACGAGACTTCGGACCGAAGAAGTAGAAGAGATTATTTTAGCCTTAAACCCTTCCATGGAAGGCGAGGCCACTTCAATGTATTTGCAACGCCTTTTAAGCCCACTTGGTATTAAAATTACCCGCATTGCCCGTGGCCTACCAGTCGGCGGCGACTTAGAATACGCCGATGACATCACCCTCAAACGCGCCATGGAAGGCAGAATGGAATACTAGAAGGAAGCCATCCCAAAACCACAAGTTGCAAGTTCTAAGATCTTAATAGTCTCTTAAGCCCTGGGAGCGTACGATAGGAAAAGGAAGGAGGAATACTATGGAAATTTTATTACTAATTATTTTATTCGGTGCGGGTGTCGCTTATTTTGCCAGCCAGAACACGGCTATTGTGACGATGCAGTTGTGGCACTATACCTTCCAGAACGTGCCACTGTATGTTATTGTTTTGGCTTCGGTCTTTGTCGGTTTGTTTATGGCATGGATTATCCATCTAGCTTCAACAGCTTCATGGAAAATCTCAATGTTCCATAAAAACCGGGCAATAAAGGAAACCCAGGGAACTGTTGATGCCTTGAAGCGTCGGGTCGATGAGTTGGAAGAAGAAAACCAACGGCTGAAGCAGAACCGCCCGGCCTTGTCATTTAAAGACCGTTTCCGCCCTGCCTAATATAATTTAAGCCAAAAAAAGCGCTCTGATGCCAAGATGACTTCAGAGCGCTTGTTGGTATCCATGGTCACTGGGATGCCAAATTCACAAATACGGTAAGAACAGGTTAGCAACGATTTCAGCGGTAATACCCATTAAGAGCGCACATCCCCACAACCGCATTGGTAGGGGATGGGCATGGTGCAATATACCAACTATCGGTATGAGGATAACTAAGCCGGTGAGAAGGAATACGAGCATAGGCTTAGTTATCCTCTAGCTCTACATGCACGCAACTTGGACATTTTGCTATATTATCCATCCCTCGCATGCCTTCGCATGATGTATACAGCAATGCCGAAGAAAATATACTGTGACAGGAAATGGCGACTATTAACCAGCATATCCATCGGGTTTACATCGTCAGCAATACCTTGGCTGATTTCCTCACATACCTGCATGATATATTGATTAAGCTGTCGAAGCGTGAAAGTCAAGAGGCCTAGGAAAAAAACAAGCGTAGCGCAGGTAGCAGCAAATAGTATCGCAAACGTCGAAAACCAAGACGACCTGATAAATGGATGGGCGAACGCGATAAGGGCGCAACTAAAAACTATGGTTAGTGTAAATACCCATGAGATCCAACTGGTTGTCGTAATCGTGTTAAACCTTCTTCGGAGTAACGCCAAGATATCCTCCTCTTTGTTGCTGATCCAATTTTAAAGGGCGAATAGGCATATATATCGTGAACACGAATGCCAAAAACAAACCATTGGCACTATACTTTTCGTTCAGCATACCAGACATAAAGTGCAGCAATCAGGAAAGTTCCTGCTATGGTAGCAAGTATGACAATCCGTGAACCTTCAAGTGATAGGGGTATAAGTTGCAGGCGCAATACTTCAGCCATATATTTCGGGAAGAAAAATACCAGCAACACAAGTACGACGTAATACCGGCGGAGCCTAGGGTGTTTCCATTGCATTCATCTCACCTTGTTTACCGATGTGAAAGAGCTAAGCTGTTAGATTTTAGTTCAAACTAGCTGCCTCATTATAATACTATTGCTCTACGAACGGTAGCCTCTGGACAATACCGGCCCAAACAGTATATAGTCAAAGCAGGAGGCTATTTCTATGGCAGATGGCAGCGGCGGCCCCTTGGGCATCGGGAATATTGCAGAAGATTTTGTGCAAGAATTTAAGAAGCAAGGCCAGCAACTCGTCAAGGGTGTAGGGCAGCAGGCCGACCCAACCCAAAACCAACCGCAAGGGCTAACCGAGCAAATCCTGCAGAAAAAGAAATCAAAGGAAAAGCAAGGAGAAGCGGCAAGCTTGCAGGTCATTAACGCTGCGATCCAGCGCGAAACGGCAAACCGGCAAAAGGTTGAGGAAGCTTGGCGGCAAACGAAAATTACGAGCACAACGCAGCCGATGCACCAGGATCTTGCCCCAGCTACGGCCCAAGGCGACGTTGGCCTAAAAACCGTTTTAAGCGGTAAGCGCGCTGAGATGAAAGGCAATAAGTCAGGAGAATAGCTCAAAGCTTAAAGTATTAATAAGGTCCTCTTCCTTAAGAGGGAGGTGAAACTGGTCGTTAAGAAAGTTACAAGCTTTGAGCTTTGAGTTTTTATTATGTTCACACATTTTAACTTTGCGATTATTCCGATTTTAATACCAATTATTTTGGCTGGTAAAACATTTTTAGACACGCAAGACTTTGCGATGGCATTTAATGACTTGGTCCGCAAACGGACAATTATTCTAACGCTTCTGGCATTATTTATTGCGGTTATACTCCAAATTGCTCTCAATGGTGCGCTCTTTTAACTCTACAGCAACCCTTCTTTTCTCAGCTTTGCTGGTATACAATAATTATTAGTATGTCGAAAAAACCTACGTTGTCAGAGGGGATTATTTCGAACGGAGCAGACCAACCTGAACCCTCACGGCGGCCGTACCACCATATTGCCAAGCACGTGTTGCATCATTCCGCGCGCATTGCCGGGAGAGGCTTACGTCCGTTCGTGCGCATTCACTTCATCCTGTCGTTTTTAGCAACCCTTTTTATCCTCGGCACTATTTTTGTCGCCATCACCTATATTACCTACGCGAACGATATCACTTCGAAAGAGAAGATCATGAATAGGAATAATCTAGGCATTATTATCTATGATAAAAATAACCAAGAAATCTTTCGGGAAGGCGATGCGCATAACTTTAAATTGACGCCTTTGGATAAAATTTCAAAGCCAATGATTAACGCAACCTTAGCCGGTGAAGATGCCGAATTCTATCATCACCCGGCAATTTCGTTTGGCGCATTCTTTGCTTCCATACTCGCTAATTTTCGAAGCCATGACGCCTATCGGTTTGGCGGCTCAACCATTACCCAGCAACTGGTGAAAAGTGCTTTGGTCGGCCAAGAGAAAAGTTACTCAAGGAAGTTAAAGGAAATTATTTTGGCAGTTGAAATAGAAAGGCGCTATAGCAAAAACGAGATAATGGAAATGTATTTAAATTCGATTTACTACGGCGCAGGCGCGTATGGTGTCGAAGACGCCGCCAAAGTGTACTTTAATGAAGACGCTTCACAATTAAACCTGGCACAAGCCTCATTTTTAGCCGGCTTGCCCAATGCGCCTTCATACCTTACCCCTTATGGTGGTGACAAGAATGCAGCCATCAACCGCCAAAAGTATATTCTGTCACAAATGGTCCAGCATGGGCTAGCCACTCAAAAGCAAGCTGATGAAGCAGGCGCCCAAAAGTTAACATTTGCTGGGTACACGCCTTTAAGTTTAGTTTCTGCACCGCACTTTGCCCTGTGGGTTCGAAACCAAGTTTTTCAACAGTATACCGAAGACAGTGCGGAACGGAATGGCTATAAAATTTACACAACACTTGACTTAAATTTGCAAAAACTGGCCGAAAAAGCTGTTGCCGATCGGGTGGCCGAACTTGCTTCGTACAAGGTGACAAATGGTGCACTCGTCGCCATTGATCCAAAATCAGGCGGCGTTTTGGCGATGGTCGGTTCAGTCGACTACAATAATGATGCGGTCGGTGGTAAGTTTAATATTGCAGTCGACGGTACTGGAAGACAGCCAGGGTCTTCATTTAAGCCATTTGTGTATGCAACAGCATTCGACCACAATTTATTAACGCCTGCATCTATTTTGCATGATAACCCGACTGATTTTGGCGTGTACGGTGGTGAGCATTTTAAGCCGAAAGACTACGATGGCAAATATCGGGGCGACGTAACGGTTCGTCGGGCGCTTGCGAATTCCTTAAATATTCCAGCAGTTGAGGCGTTAAAGTTGGTTGGTGTCGATAGCGCTATTGATACAGCACAACGCTTAGGCATTACAACATTCAATGACCGAAGCCGCTTTGGCTTGTCGTTGGTATTAGGGGGTGGGGAAGTCCATTTGCTCGAAATGGTTGAGGCGTACAGCGCTTTTGCCGGCGGTGGGAAGCAATACCCCGTGTATTCGATGAACAAGATTGTTGACAAGTTTGGCAATGTCGTTTACGACCACACCCAAGATGGCACATCGGCGCCAAAGGATGTCATGGATCCGCGGGTAGCATTCCTGATTACGAACATTTTGTCAGACAACAATGCTCGTTCCGAAGAATTTGGTGGTAATTCACCGTTGAAATTGTCTCGCCCAGCCGCTGCCAAAACCGGTACAACCGATGACTTTAAAGATTCTTGGACCATGGGATATACACCTAATTTAGTTGCTGGTGCTTGGGTGGGGAATAATAATGGTACGCCAATGACTGGCGTTGCCGGTGCCTTAGGAGGCGCCTATGTTTGGCATAATTTTATGGAACAAGCCCTGCCGGCTTTTCCAAGAGAAGACTTTAGCGAACCTGCTGGCATCGTCCATTCGAAATCGTGTAAAACGGTAGAGACCAAAACCACGGCCTATTTACCTGATGGCACGCCATACGACCATTACGACACGCAAACGGTAGTCACAGATGATGTGTTTATCCAAGGGACAGAACCGAAACAGGAATGCAACCCTTCACCAAGCCCAGGTACTTCAGGTAGTGATCAGAATAATTCTGGCAACCAGCCATCAACACCAAATCCGCCAGCTGACCAACCGCAGACTAATTTACCACCAGGCTATGTTGTCCCTCCCGGCCCCAATATCCAAATTTTACCTGATAGGGTAGTAGTGCATTAACAAGCTTATTCCCTTTACGCCTTCAGATTATCTTTGCTACAATGAGGCCAGGATGGAACTGAAATTGCATAATACACTTTCCCGGAAAATCGAGCCGTTTTTGCCGGCGAATCCACCAACAGTTAACCTCTACACCTGTGGGCCAACCGTTTACAATTTTGCCCATATTGGTAACCTGCGGACATTTATTTTTGAAGATGTGTTGCGGCGAACGTTGGAAGCGGATGGCTTTCAAGTTGACCACGTCATGAATATTACCGACGTTGGGCATTTAACATCTGATGCTGATGAAGGGGAAGACAAACTGGAAAAAGGCGCCGAGCGTGAGCACAAAACAGTCTGGGAAGTGGCAAAGGAATATACAGATGCGTTTTTGAAGGATATGAGAGCGCTTAACATCGAAGAGCCAACCCACTTAGTGCCGGCAACTTCGGAAATTGACAAGCAAATCGAAATGATCAAATTGCTAGAAGAAAAAGGATTTACCTATAAAACGCAACACGCACTTTACTTTGATACGTCCAAATTATCCGACTATGGGAAGTTAACAGGACAACGTCTTGAAGACAAACGAACCTCGCGCGCTGAAATTGTGCAAGACCCTGATAAAAAGCACCAAGCTGACTTTGCCTTGTGGTTTTTCTTAGTCGGACGTTATGAACACCATGCTATGCATTGGCCATCGCCTTGGGGTGAAGGTTTCCCAGGCTGGCATATTGAGTGCTCGGCAATTAATTGGGCAGCATTTCCCAAAGGTACTGATATTCACACTGGTGGGATCGACCATATTCCGGTGCACCATACCAACGAAATTGCACAATATGAAGCGGCTTTAGACCGTCCACTAGCTAAATACTGGTTGCATGGCAACTTCTTAGTACTAAGCGGCAAGCAGGAAGCGGAAACCGGAAAGGGTAGCGCTGAGAACATGAAGATGGCAAAGTCCGGAGAAAATTTTATTACCTTACAAACAGTTATCGATCATGGTATTGATCCTTCTGCATATCGTTATTTCGTTTTGGGAGCGCACTATCGCTCAGAGCTCCAATTTTCCTGGGAAGCGCTACAAGCCAGCCAAAATGCTTTGCAATCCTTGCAAAACATGGTACGTGATTGGGACGAACCCGGCAGTGTCGACGAAGGGACCGTCAATAAATTCATGGATGCAGTCAATGATGACCTTAATACACCAAAGGCTTTAAGTGCCATGTGGGACGTTGCACGGTCCAATCTGGACACTGCCACAAAAAGCGCAACGATATTACAGTTTGATAAAGTGCTCGGTCTGCAGTTGACAGATTACATCGGAAAACAAATCGAGATACCGCACGATGTCCAGGTGCTCGTCCAAGATCGGGAAGCAGCCAGAAAGGCTAATGACTTTGCTAAATCAGACGAACTTCGCCAACAGATCCAAAGCAAAAGCTATATCATCGAAGACACGCAAAACGGTCCAAAACTTACTAAGAAATAATCTATTGACCTATCTCTTTCCTAACAATACTCTTCTTCCTAACCTTTCACCTTAAGGGAGGGGATAGAATAGGTTGACGGTTGGCCTAGTAGCATTTCATAATAAAGCTATGTTTGAAACACATCATCCAAGGCGGCATATCAATAGTTTTAAATATGCCTTAGAAGGATTGTTTTACGTGCTGCATACTGAAGCCAATTTTCGATTACACATTTTTGTAGCACTAATCGTTTGTGCTGCGGCGGCATTCTTTAACTTTAGTAATACCGAGTGGATGCTATTAATTCTAACGATAAGTTTTGTGCTTGCTTTGGAAATGATTAATACAGTATTTGAAATTGTGGTCGACCATTTATGGCAGGAAGAGCACCCTCGTGCAAAAATTATAAAAGATGTTGGTGCAGGGACTGTTCTAATCGGTGCTCTCGCTGCATGCCTTATCGGCATCATCCTCTTTCTTCCTCATATCATAGGCTAAAAATATTAAGAATAAAAATGTATAAGCAAAATTACATTGATTTTTGCTATTGCGATACTTCTAAATTATTGGTTTCTAATCTATGATATAGTCCGATCAGTACCATGAGGAGGACAAGGCCTAGAATATAGCCACCGATAACATCGGAAAGCCAGTGGGCACCTAAGTAAATCCTTGATATGCCAATAAGAAGTATCAGGAGCGCGAAAAATACTTCCGCGAGCCTTGTCGCCATCTTCGGCAACACCTTCTTATGGGCAAGGACATAGAATAAAAATCCAAAAAAGACAACATAGTGTGTCACGTGGCCGGAAGGGAAGCCGTAGTTGCTTTGCCCAAAATGCATTGCCAAGATAGTCGCTGGGCGTGGTCGGTGGACTAAATCTTTTACCAATAAATTAACAACGTTATTGGTAACTGAAAACCAAACCAAGACGAGAGTGGTATAGTATTTTTCCTTTATGAAAAGGACAGAGGCAACAAATACGCTTAAAAGTATCCCTGGTAGATAACCGAAGAAGCTAATAAAGGACATAAAAGGCCCTAAAAAAGTAAGCGACTTATTTCGAAAGACAGCTTGTACGTACGCATCCCCAGGAAGCATTGGGTGCGTTTCGGCCAAAAAGCTCAAGCCAATTCCAGCCACAATAAGTAAAAGAATGAATAAAAGTTTTTTAATTCGCATGCAGTTTTGATTTTGGCATCTTTATTTTGCATTTCTATCGTAGCAGGTTAGTATTGCTTTTTTCAAATTTAAGGGAGTACCATTAAGCTAGCTTCGCTACAAAAGGGAGGTGAATTTTTCTATGTCATTATTACAAGTGAATTTTGTTGCAGTACTGATTGCGGCTATAGCGGCGATGGTGGTTGGTGCCGTTTGGTATTCCAAGATGCTTTTTGCAAAACAATGGATGGCTTTAATTGGTAAAACCGAACAGGAATTAAAGAGTGGCAACATGATGCAGTCATACGTTCTTATGTTTATCGGTGCATTGGTCGAGGCTTATGTTCTAGCCCACTTTATTGCAATTGCCAATGTAAGAACGGCCATTGGTGGCGCGAAAGTCGGGGTTTGGGCGGCGATTGGGTTTGTGGCAGCAGCAGCTTTGGGCGATGTTATCTTTGCCGGCCGGCCGCAAAAGCTTTATCTCATCAATGTCGGCTACCAGTTAGTCGTCCTTATTATCATGGGTGCAATTCTCGGTGCCATGCCCTAACAATAAAAGCAAAAAAGATTCCTGTCTTTACAGGAAAGACCACGAGACAAGAGATCAGGTACGATCTTTCCAGATAACAGAATGCCCCCTTGACACGCAGTACGTCATGCGATAGATTGAAGACTATCCCGTATAAAATAGGGTCTTATTATCATGACAATACTGCCAAAACAATCTACAAAAAACGACTGGAATTATTTTTGGCAGCTTGGTTTAGATACTATCAAAGGACTTGAAACTGAACAGGGTATTCTAGCATCGGGCAAGCATGAATTATACGGATTTATATTTGGCCGCGATTCCTTAATCACCAGTCTCAAGTTATTAGAAGTTTACCAACAAACCGAAATTGAGGACTTCTTGCAAATCGTTAAAAAGGTGCTATCAACCTTAGTAACGTTACAAGGTAAAGAAGTTAATATCGAAAGCGGTGAAGAACCGGGCAAATGCATCCATGAGTACCGGCCGACCAGACATGAGCAACTAACGAAGCACCTCAAAGACGCCTGGTATGTTTACCCCGATAATGTAATGCGTAATTACGACACGGTAGACGCAACGTCGCTTCTACTCATTACCATATACCGGTATGTCCAAATCAGCCACGACCGAGAATTTCTCCAACAAGTCTTGCCAAATGTTGAGGCAGCCTTAGGGTGGGTTTTTGTCTACGGCGATAAAAATCGCGATGGTTTTATCGATTATGCCATGCATCCAAAGCGCAAGTATGGTGGCTTGACGAACCAAAACTGGATGGATTCAACAGAGTCAACCTTCCACGAAGACGGTACAAAAATTGTTTATCCATTATCACCATCCGAAGCCCAAGCGTATACGTACTTCGCGCTGCGTTTGTGGGCACATTATTATGCCAAGCATAACGAATTACTTTCGAATAGGCTAAATGAACGGGCTGATACTTTAAAGCACGATTTTAATGAGCGCTATATTTTGTATGACCCAAAATACAAATTGCATTACATCGCTTCAGCTATCGACGGCACCGGTAAGCCACTTACAAGTGTGCGTTCAAGCATGGGCCACTGCTTGTGGGCGTCGCTTGATATATATAATGATGGGGAAGTTGACGGTATTGTCCAAAAAAAGTATATTTCTGATATTGTAAAGCGGCTGATGTTGCCAGATATGTTCGTGCCACAAGCTGGTATCCGCACGCTCAGTTCACAATCCAACGCTTACAGTCCAAATAGCTATCATAATGGCTCGATTTGGCCACATGACACTGCCATGGTAACGCTTGGTTTAGAAACGTATGGCTATAAGAAAGAAGCCGCCAAAATACGCGAAGCGCTATTAAAGGCTGTAGCCCATTTTAAAACACCAATTGAATTATTTGTCTACGATACGGCGTATAAGGATTACCTTTCAAAAACAGGGCAGCGGGCAAACAAGCTTCAAGCTTGGTCTGCCGCGGCTATTTTGCAGTCGGTTGCACCAAACTACGGTAACCGCACGCTTGCCGGTTATCTTGAAAAAGCCATCAAGACCCGACTAAAGCAAATAGAAGCGTTATATATAATAGCTGATAAAATGCAGGTCAAAGCGCCACTGCCAAAATTTGAGCCCAAGCTAAAAAGAGTTATTAATTGGCGGCTCCTTCGGCTTAAACGTTTACCATTCCGCACTAACAACAAAGTTGTGCAAAAGTGATAATTAGTCCCTGTGTTATTGGCTAATGATAATCGTTTATTTTGCGTTTCCCCATTCCCTTAATGAATGATGCCTAATCCCAAGATACCAATAATAATAAGGTAAATCGCGATCAAATAGTTCAAGAACTTTGGGAAGATAAGGATTAAAACACCAAACAAGAGTGCGAATAATGGGTCTGGGTGACCCAACGATAGGTTCATAACGCTTACTCCTTTCGTGTAATTTTATCGCGTGGCATCAATAATCACTTACTCATTACTTATTGACGTTGACGTCTACTTGGCGTGGAACCTGAATAGTTGTGCCACCAAAGCCACCAACCGGGAATAATCGTCGACCAAAACCACCCAAGAGTAAGAGCAAGAGAATGATACCGATTACCAGTACGGCAATTAATACACCATTATTGTTTGATTGATACTGCACCGGCTCATGGATTACTTCACGGCGATCAACAATTTCTGCCATATAGTAAACACCTCCTTTTTAGTTAGCGCAGGTAATACAGTGCAGGCAATTTATATAACCCTATTGTGCAAAAAAGGCTATTAAAATAATCTTAACTTACGCTTGGTAGGCACAATAAAAGTAAAAAAAATCGGCTGCCCTTCCGGCAATATTGTGCCTGTTTTAGAAACAGACAAAATACGTCAGAAGGACAGCCGTCAGAGTTAAATGGACTGTGCTTAGAAAGGAATATGGTAGTACTTTCGCACCTCGGCGGTGAGCATTTTATACGCCTCTGCCATACACTCACTCGTACAAGTTAATCGGCTGCCTTTGGCAACAGCCACCAGGTCGAGCTTATTGGCTTCGTAGCGATGGGGGTGATAGCCAGCGGTTATGTGCCAGCCGTTTGCCCATCCCTCCTCTTGCCATGCAAGTGTCGGTACAACCTCGATGATATACTTGCCAAGCATTGCTGTGCCGTTTAGTTTGGCACTGAGAGCCTCAGGCAAGCCTACTGGGTTCTCAACCGGTATGTTCTCGGCGTTTGTTAGCTCGACACTCAATAGATCTTCAATCAACGTATTAACGAGCAATTCGTCTTCTGCTGTGTCATCGTTATTCTTATTCATCTTAGAAAGGGTGAATTGCCAAAACGGCGATTAAAGCGATTGCTAAGATAACCAGACCAATGCCCAGGCTATCACCATGGGTATGGTAGATGGCTTGGAACGTACCGTAGGTTCGGTCCAGTTTGCGTGGCAGCAACGCTGGATACATCGAGAGAACCTCCTTTTGAAAGCTTTGATTTATGAATGTGCATCTTTCTCTGTTTAGAGAGAGGAAGGGTGGGGGGCGCGGAATAAAGAAGCGGCCCCAAGCCGGGGGGGA
>CAYSOG010000013.1:0-38731 GCA_964432675.1 uncultured Gammaproteobacteria bacterium
CAATAGTGAGTTATTCGATTTCTTAGGGGTTAAGTACCTTTTTGCCCAAAAATATGATGAAGCGGGTTTGGTTAGCCCCAACGGTCAGGTGAATTTCAACCTACGCAGTTCTAAATTTGAAAACGTATTTGAATCCAAGTCTGTAGCCTTATTACAAAACCGCCAAGCGTTTGAACGAGCGTTTTTGATTGCCGACATAAAGGAAGCTAGGTCTTTAAGACAAGCGGCAGTGCTATTAGCAAATCCAAAGCTAGACTTACATACATCAGCGGTTATCCTTTCGCACCCTGTAAGTCAATTAAATGGTACAACTGGCAGCGCTACTATAGTGAGAAATGATCCGCTTCGACAAACTATTGCAACAAGCGAGAATGGAGCCATGCTGCTTGTTGTCTCGGATAGTTATTATCCAGGCTGGAAGGTAACCATTGATGGCAAAAGCCAAAATATCATTGAAACGGATTTTAGCTTTCGTGGTGTTATCATACCGCAAGGCGACCATATCATTGAATTTTCCTACCATCCAACGACTTTTTATCGAGGCGCGCTCATCTCGGCTCTTTCTGCTATAGTTATAATACTAGCGGCACTATGGTTTTTTGTATTGCCCAAATTGCATAGAAAATCGATATGAAAGTGTCAATCGTTATACCAAATTTTAATGGCGAGATACTATTGAAGCAGAATATACCAGCCGTGATAAAAACAAAGGCAGACGAAATTATTGTGGTTGACGATGCCTCGCATGATAATAGTATTTCATTGTTACAAAAGCAATTTCCTAGTATCCAAGTGCTTGCCCACGAGAAAAATCAGGGTTACGGGCAGAGTATAAATGACGGTATAACTGCGGCAACTGGCGATATCGTTTTTCTGCTGAACACTGATACAAGACCACAAGAAGATTGCCTTGCACATATGGCGCCTTACTTTGAAAACCCACTTATATTTGCTGTTACATGCCACGAACCAGGCAATAGTTGGGCTACTGGAACATTTAGTGATGGTTATTTTCATCACGAACCAGGTAACAACACGCAAGAGAAGCATATTTCTTTATATGCTTCAGGTGGTTCTGCGGCCTTTTCGCGGCAAAAATTTATCGACCTTGGCATGTATGACAGCATATATCGTCCATTCTATTGGGAAGATACAGATATTTCTTACCGGGCATGGAAACATGGTTGGGAAATTTGGTGGGAACCAAAGGCCATAGTTTTGCATGAAACCTCATCGACGATAAATAAATATTTTTCAAAAGGATATAGAAATTACATCGTTCAACGAAATGAGCTCCTATTTAATTGGAAGAATATTACAGATGAAGATCTTTTCAGCAGACATAAAAAAGCAGTTTTAAAAAGATTATTGTCGCACCCGGGGTATTTTCGCGTTGTACTCGGCGCATTAAAGCATTTAGCGCAAGTTCAAAAAAGTCGGCAATTTGAAAAAACGCAAAGTAAGCGAAGCGATAAGGAAATCTTTCAGCTTTTTGCCCATGAATAACACATGCCATAAAAGAGTGCCACGTTCATGTCGCTAGCTGGCGAACGAACGTGGCATTAGGTTTAGTTATCTACTGTATCAGTATTCTTAACGACTCTCAAGAAATAATTGCCTTCAGGCATTGGCCCGCTAGAGACATAGTGGCCATAGTCACCATTTGCTTGCAACGGTGGCATAAGCGGGACATACACGCCATCGACCTGCAGGCTGAAGTGAACCATATAATCTTTTAGTCTGCCTTTGTCACGAAATGGCACAAATATCCAGATCTCATGGCCTTCTTCTGCTAATTCAATACGCGCTTGGTTAAATGTGCCGGGAATTATAATGTGGCCTTCACTGTGCTGTCGCAGTGTAACAGTCATACTATCAAGTTGCTTTAGGAATTCCTGCAAAATGACATCGTCTATATTCTCGAGTGTAATTGTGGCACCCATGTTCCTTTCCTTGCATACTGTTAAGGTGTGAAAAATTCCATTACCCTATCCTAGAACTACTAGATAGGATACCAATTGCGTATTATAAGCGAATTGTGAGGTTTTTACTATAGTAGCTGCTGAAGTTGCTAGTCAGACTGTACTTCTTCGTATCCCAGTTCCAGATTGACATTAAATTCTTCTTCTGGAAGTAACATGTATATCGGTTTAGCATCTGGGCTTTGCCAAACTGAGAGATACCAAATGTCGTCATCATTGCCTAGTGGTTGGTTCACCTTTTCGATAACCATCTGGGTATGTTCGGCGTGATACTGTGTTCTTTTGACTTGGTTAATATCCCCACCCAACAATTTTTGTATCCAGTCGAGTGCATAAGCAACCTCAGCTTCTGTGACTAAAGGGTCATTAGGGTCAACAATGAGGCCTGTAAAATGTTCCGCTTCATTGAGACTTCCACTGATATCAATATCACTTCGCTGGCCGTTGAGCAGTCTTTCGGCAATGCGAAGTTGTTCAGCAAACTGTTCTTTAATTTCCTTTGGGCTTTCTTCTTCTGTCATGGTTTAAATTATACTACTCTATTCAGGCTTAAATAACAAAGTGTTGGAATGACGCGAATAGGCTAGGCTTCCTATGATAAAGAGAAGGAGAAGTAAATGGAGACTAATAATAAACCCGATAATCGTAGTTGATTGATTAAGAAACTGTATATACCATTCGATCCTTGGAACGTACCATAAGTAGTATAAGTTTGTAAGGTGGACAAATGAGATAGCAATATAGAGGTAAATCAATCGGGGTAAAAATGCTAACAAAATAGTAAAGGGTGCAAAGATCGGAAATAAGTAGCGCTCGTGCATGCCTGTTAAAAATAAAAATGCTGTAAAACCGGTAATAATAAGCGATATAAAGAATCTTTCAGCCGTCATTTTTTTACTAAAATAGACAAGCGTCGTAAATAAACTAATACCAAACAAAGTATATCCCCAGTAAGAAGCTTTAAGGCCAAAAATGATTGTCGACGCAACTAGCCTTGGCGTGGGTCCAAAAAATAGTGCCCAGAAGTTAAAAGCATTTTCCGTAATATTGCCAAGTGTGCCAAGCAATACTTGATTTAAGTAAATTCTGATAAACCAAAGTGGATCATTTATGTTGTGAAACGGTAAGGTAATAAGGAAAATACTAACTATTATAATGAGTATATTTTTAACAATCGATATAATTGGGTACCGTGACCTGATAAGGATAACTAAAAAGATCGGGACGAAAATAGAAAGCGACGCTTTGAATAAAAGTGAAGTTGTTAATGCTACTAATGCCCAAAATAATTTTCGCTTAATCAATAAATAAAACGACAATATGCCAAAGAAATTAACTAGAGCGTCAGTTTGCCCCCAAAGGGCGCTATTATAAAATGTAATCGGGTTAAATAGATAGGCTACAGCAGAAATGAGTGCTTTTTTCTTATTTAAATAAAGCAAGACAAACTTGTAAATAACGATGCCGAGCAATATATCGGCTATAACGTCAGGTATTTTGAGTAATACTGGATAGAAGTTTGCTTCATAAAACCATAAGAATTTTGACGGAAATATGCTAATGTTATTATTTAAGAGCCATAATAATTTATCTAATTGTTCATACAAAAATCGTATAAATAGGAACATATATATCGTTAATGGTGGTTGATTAATGCGTGATGTATGCCAAAAATTAGCTGGTAGTTCGTATATACCTAAAAGTCCGTGATGGAGCGCTACTGTTCCCCATTCAATATGGTTATAAACATCACCATGGAATGTATAAAAAAGCAAGGATAGCCGCAATGCTGTGGCAGCTACAAGGATAATAAGTAGGAATTTATTTTGTCGAAAATAAGTTAGCATAGCAATCTATTCGGAAAAGGTTTTACAATAAAGATGATCTACACAAATCGTACCGCAGCTATGGATACAATTTCAATCATAATTGTCAGTTACAATACAAAAGACCTCATTATTGACTGTCTTAGGTCAGTTCTTAAGCAAGATAATAGGCAGTATACGGTTGAAGTTATTGTCGTAGATAATGCATCGGAAGATAGTAGTGTCCAGAATATTCTTGAAAAATTTCCTGAGATTACAGTAATTGAAAATAACAAAAATCTCGGTTTTGCTAAGGCTAACAATCAAGGATTATCAGCATCGAGTGGCAATTATATCTTTTTACTAAATCCGGATACTGTTGTTAAAGATGATGCTCTAACAAAATTGTGGCAGTTTGCAAAGGATCATCCGGATATAGGAGCTGTCGTACCAAGGCTATACTTTGATGATGGCAGCTTACAGCCTTCTGCCTATAAAATGCCGACAATCATTGGTGCTTTCAAAGAATATATATTTGGTCAAATTGGCAGCTATTCTAAATACGCGCCTAACGTTAAGGGCCCCACTATTATCGAAGCAGCCGTTGGTGCAGCAATGTTACTGCCACGACAAGTTATTGATCAAATGGGTAAGCTTTTTGATGAAAAATTTTACTTTTATTACGAAGATATCGACCTTTGCCGTCGCTTACATAAGTTAGGAAAGGTGATTTACTATTTACCGAGTGCAGAGATTATTCACTACCATGGTGCATCGACACAAAAACGCGGTGAGTGGGCGTATCAGCAGAACCAAGCAAGTGCCAAATTATATTTTGGTACAACGCGATACGCAATAATTACCTTTATTCTTAAATATGGCCAAAAGTGGCAAAAATTACTGAAAAGAGCATAGAATAAGATAAGTGGAAACGGAGCAACCAAGGTCTAAAACAAAGAGCGGTTTTGTAATAGGTATCCTTTTGGGGATATTAGTTTTAGCTGTAGTACTAAGAATTTTTGCATTAGATAAGTTTCCACCTTCCCTATTTGGTGATGAAATTGATGTAGGCTACCAGGCTTATTCATTACTTCATACGGCCAGGGACTATACGGGTCAATTTTTACCAACCTACATGCATTCATTTAGTGAATGGCGAGCGCCACTTTTAATGTATGCGACTGTTCCTTCCATAGCTCTCTTTGGCTTAAATGTATGGGGAGTGCGATTGGTACCTGCGTTTTTTGGTGTGTTAAGTGTCTTTTTGCTTTACCTTTTTACTATAGAGTTAACAAAGAGTCGAAAAGTAAGCATAGTAGCAGCTTTTTTGCTGGCAATTTCACCTTGGCATTTGCAATATTCTCGTGAATCATACGAAGTAACGCTTTTATTGTCTTTACTACTTGCAGGGCTATATGGATTTCTTAAGGGACTAAAAAATCCAAAATGGTTGCTTCTTGCGGCTGTTGCACTAGGATTAATGTTTTACACCTACTCAATTGCAACGCTTTTTGTCCCGTTGTTAATTGTTGCATTACCTATAATTTACTGGCGACAACTGCATCGGATAAGCCTTTTATATAGTACGACTGCTGTGGTCCTTTTCTGTATTATTATTCTGCCATTTGCCATACAGACGTTTTCTGGCAAAACGAGTGAGCGATTTTCATTAATTTCAATTCTCAATGATCCACAAATGGTTAACCGTATCAACGAACAGAGGAATATTGTTGTTTTTCCGCCAACATCACCAATTAGAGGTGCATTGAAAGACATTCCTGAAAAATTGGTTCACAATCGGCCAATGGTGATAGCAGGGCTGTTTTCGACAAATTACTTTACAGCTTTTTCACCGCAATTCCTTTTCTTAAGGGGAGACCTGAATCTAAGACAATCTGTTGGTGGTATGGGTGAGCTCTACTTCTTTTTCCTACCATTGCTTTTGGCAGGGTGTTATTTTCTGGCAGTCAAAAAAGACCAAAGTTGGAAATTATTGACAGCACTTATACTTATTAGCCCTGTTGCATCAGCGTTAACTAATGATGGTGGCATGCACGCAACACGGCTGTTCTTAATGAACGTACCACTTGTTATTCTTGCAGCTTTCGGTTTAGTGTGGCTTTATAGGCACGCGGCTAAAAATAGTCTTATCGCCTTAATAGACATATGTATTATATTGTTAGCCGTGGCCAACGGCCTTGTTTACATTCATTTATATTATTCACATAGCCCAATTGATGGTTACCCGTATTGGCAATATGGCTACGAAGACGGACTGAAATACTTAAGTGCCCACCGGAATGAGTTTGATCGCTTACTCATAACAAACGATGGTGAACCATCGTTAGGCCGTACACTGTTCTACTTTGCGTATGACCCTGCAACATTCCAAAAGCAGTTTACTGGTGATAGGCCAATACCAAATATACTGCCAGGGTTTGAAGGTTTCCAAGTGGCCAATATGTACTTTGTTAAATTTACTTATTCAGCAAATAGTGCTGACATTCGTTATGTCCTGCAATACCATGATGTTTATTTCGTTTCCCAACGGGAAATTGGAGCTGACTCAGACTGGCGTATATTTCCGCCACCTACAATAAAGGTTTTGCATGTTACCTACGACCCATGGGGAAAACCATTATATTATGTATTAACGAAGGGCTAAATCGTAAGAATTTAAGAAATATCAAAATGTACTATAACAAATTAAGGTTTCAACCAAATACACTTCCAGCTTTTTAAGATATTTTGCAGTTTGGATGGTAATGTTACATTATAAATTTTGACGTTAGTATGAAAATAAGGACTCAATTTTTACTCGTAGCGATTGTTGGGTTGGCGTTTGTTCTCCGTGTTACTGCTCTGGATAAATACCCAACAGGCTTTACACCTGATGAGGCAGCACAAGGGTTTACTGCTTATTCTATTTTGCATACCGGCCACGACGAGTGGGGGAAATATTTACCACTAGATTTGCGGTCGTTTGGCGATTTTAAATTACCCCTTTACACCTATCTGACTATTCCATCTATTGCTATGCTAGGGTTAAACGAAGTTGCCGTTCGTCTACCTTCAGCATTATTCGGGACCTTGGCAGTTCTTTTTACATACCTTTTGGCAAAAAAATTATCAAATGATACACGAGTAGGACTTTTTGCGGCATTTTTATTGACAATTTCACCTTGGCATTTACCCTTGTCACGTGGTGCCTTTGAAGCTAATCTCACGACAAGTTTACTAACAGGCGGACTATATTTATTGCTAGAAGGGTTGGAAAATGCCATTTATCTATGGCCAGCCAGCATTTTATTGGGTTTAAATCTATTTTCGTATCATTCCGCACGTTTGGTAACCCCCGTTATCATCGTAGTCGCATTATTTCTCAATCGGAGGATGTTAAAGCGCTCTAAATACTTGTCATACGTTGCCCCGTTAATTATAATTGCTCTATTTTTACTTACTGCTGGATATACCATGCTGGCTGGTTCGTCATCAAGGGCTTCTGATATTGCAATATTCCACCCGACTGACAAATGGGCAGCAGTTTCCAATAGACGATTTGACGCTGTTTCTAGTGGTTTTCCAGATGCTATTGAAAAGATTTTCACCAATAAGCCGGTTTATATTGCTTCAACATTCACAAAGAATTATTTGTCTTATTTTTCGATCGATTACCTTTTTACTGATGGTGCTGGCGAGGGCACATATGGTATGGTCCCGGGATTAGGCGTCCTCTATCTTTTTGAAGTAATTACAGTCGGATTTGCCTTATACATATTGCTAAGGTTTATCAGTCATTCTGGCGAGATTCAGGAAAGTTCTGTAACTAGGGAAGGGTTCTGGTCAAATCAAAAGGACACAATGCAAAATGCACTATTGTTTTTACTTCTTTGGGTATTTGTTGCAGCTGTACCGGCTGCTATAGCGAAAGGTTTCCACGCGGCTAATCGGGACGCAGTAGCGATGCCGGCTTGGCAAATAATCAGTGCTATCGGCCTGGTAGGGGTTATTGATGTCATCAATCGAAAATTCCCAAAGCGCCAAATGCTGTTCGTTATTTTGTCTGTCGTAATTCCCATAGTTTTCTTTACTTTTTTCCTAGAAAGTTACACACAACATTTACCCCACGATGAAGCAAAATCAATGCTTTATGGCTGGCGTCAAGCAGTTAGCTACATCCATGCCAATCAAGACCGCTATACGAAAATAGTTGTCAGCCGTAAACTATCAGAGCCGCAAGCATATATCAGCTTTTACTTACCACTTGACCCGACAGTGTTTCAACAGGCAGCACCAAGCCTCCTGGCATATGAGCGAGAAGGCAAGCCATTCTTGGACCAACTGGGAGACTATCAAATTGGTAAGTTTGAATTTATGGAAATCCCACAGGGTTTGGTGCCACAAGCTGGTGTATTATACATTGGCACGCCTGAGGAAATTGGCCAGCAAAAAAATAAGATTTTTCAAATTACTTACCCAAATAAACAATCAGCTTTTCTTTTCGTAGCAAAGTAACCGTTGCCAAAAGATAATTTCTGCTACAATTTATATGATGCATTTTTCAACCCTCAAAAGAAGTATCTGGCTCGATATTGTAGTTATTACCCTTGTTGCTTCTGTTTTCCGCTTTTGGGGACTAGGTACAAATCCACCATCCCTTAATTGGGACGAAGCATCACTGGGCTACAATGCTTACTCAGTCCTAAAAACTGGCCACGATGAGTGGGGGAAGGTGCTGCCACTCGGGTTCGAAGCATTTGGCGAGTATAAATTGCCAGGGTATGTCTATACCGCGGTTCCTTTTGTAGCATTGTTTGGGCTTAACGCGTTTGCAGTTCGCTTACCTTCAGCATTTTTTGGCGTATTAACGGTTATTCTCACGTATTTACTTATAAAATCTGTTTTAACAAGCAAGTCTGCTATATCCACTATATTGAACGATACTTCTCTAGATCAAGGGTCTATCCAGGATGATAGCGAACTCAAGCAGGACTATGAAAAAAGTCCGTGGTGGCAAGTTGCTATTAATCCCAGAGTAGCGGCATTATTTGGATCTTTCCTTTTAGCAATTACGCCATGGCATGTGTTTTTATCAAGGACAGCTGTTGAAGCTAACTTAGCATTATTTTTCATTGTTTTTGGAGTCTATTTATTCGTTCTGGGACTAAAAAATCATCCTACATTTTATATTTTGTCATCTATATCATTTACCTTAGCGGTTTTTACATATAATAGTGCGCGTGTTTTTATGCCACTTTTTATTATTGCTGCAGTTATCATTTTTTATAATCAACTGCTGAAACAGAAGATATTTGTATTTGTGGCCTTATTACTTTTTTTTGGTATTTATATTCTTGCCATACCCATGGTATTTAAGCAGGGCGAAGCGCGGTATAGTTCTGTGACAATATTAGACCAAGGAGGTATTAATAGAATTAATGAAATGCGTGGCCATTCATCATTACCACCCATTACGTCGAAGCTATTATTCAATAAAGTGACATTTAGCGCTGTAACTGTGGCTCAGAATTATGTTACTTATTTCTCACCCCAATTTTTATTTGATGAGGGTGGTACACAATTTCAATTCAGTGTGCCTCGTTTCGGGCTTTTATATATTATCGAACTACCACTGGCTTTGGTTGGCCTATTGTACTTACTGCAAACGAAAGACCGATACGGCTTATTACTGCTTGCATGGGTGTTGCTGGCACCAATTCCGGCTGCTATCACACGCGAAACACCGCATGTATTGCGATCATTGTTTATGTTGCCTACATTTGAAATTTTTTCAGCAGTTGGTTTTGTCATCGTTATTGCCTTACTTGCCAAAAGACAAAAGATCTTATCATATGGTTTTGTAGGACTACTTATTATAGCGACAGCCGCACAAGCTTTTGCTTATTTTACAAACTACGCATATGCTTACCCAAAGCAATATTCATGCACCTGGCAATATGGCAATCAGCAAATAGCAGATTATATAAATGCCCACAAGTTGGAATACGACCGTATTTTAATAACGAAGAAATATGGTGAACCTCATATTTTCCAACTATTTTACCGGGCTATTGATCCAGCGAACTATTACGGCGACCCAATGCTTGTCCGTTACCTCCAGTCGAATCACGCTTGGGTAGACCGGTTTGATGACTACCAGTTCGCAAATGATTGGGAAATGCAGCAAACACTCAAACAGGTAACCGATGAGAATGTCGGTAGGATTCTTGTTATCACAAGCCCTGGCAATTATCCCAAATTGGTCAGGCCCTTTATGACAGTACAATTTTTAAATGGCCAACCAGCATTCGATTTGCTAAGCGTTGACGCAAAAAAAATAAAATTTAGTAAAGATGATCTTACACCACCGCCGCCATTGCGTGGCTGTTATACAAAATGAGTAAAAAAATTTTACTGGTATTGTTCGGTATTATCTGTTTGGCCAGTGTGTTGCGTCTCTATAAGCTTGCAGAAGAACCACCTGGGCTTACTTGGGACGAAGCGGCCTTAGGTTATAACGCTTATTCACTTCTTAAAACAGGTGCTGATGAGTATGGTGTCCCATTACCGCTAACCCTAAAGTCGTTTGGTGATTATAAACCGGCAATGTATGCATACTTCGATGTACCATCTACCGCCATTTTTGGTCTTAATGAATTTGGCACCCGGTTGCCGAGTGCCTTATTTGGTATTGGTGCCGTGGCTATCGTATTTTTCCTCGCGAAAAGATTATTTGTAAGTAATGCAGTTGCCCTAACAGCTGCATTTGTTCTTGCTGTTTCACCTTGGCACATCCAATTTTCTCGTGGCGCGTGGGAAGCGAATGTAGCGCTTACGATTACGCTTCTTGGATTATTATGCTTTCTAAAGGGATTAGAAAATACTAAATGGTTATTTGGTGCTACAATTTGTTTCGTTTTAACACTATACACATACCAAAGTAGCCGATTATTCGTACCACTACTTGCTGCAGGTCTTATTATTATCTACCGAAAGCAGCTTTTTCCCCTCAGAATAGTACACTATTTTGTTATCGTGACTGGCATTATTCTCGTTATCCCGTTTGTCTTAACGGCTTTAGACCCACAAGCTCGCTCACGACTTGTTGTTCAAGATATGTTCTCATATACTCGTCCCGCTACGGAAATACAGGTATTGGCAAAGGAAGACAAACTCAGCCTAAACGATCCAAAGTTTATTTTATTTCATAGCCAGCAAGAACTATGGCTCAGAGCCATCATAGAAAAGGAAATTAACTATCTCTCACCATCATATTTGTTTGTGACCGGAGATACGGCAGACGCAAGACATCATCCTCCTGGTATTGCACAAGGTTATTGGATAGACATTTTGTTTTATCTAGTTGGATTGTATGTCCTGATCAAGTCGCAGTCTAAGCATAAGGCATTAATTTTCTATTGGCTTTTGATAGCGCCAATACCGGCCGTGCTAAGTCGTGATTCCACTCAAGCACTCCGAAGCTTGCAACTCGTCTTTGGAGTAGATTTGGTCATTGCATTAGGGTTATGGTATTTACTCGATAGGTTAAAATCGAGCAAGCTTGGTATTATTGGTATCATTGTTCTGACAGGCTTTTTTGCCTTTAACTTTGTTTACTACCTTGATGCATACTATGTCCATATGCCAAAACGTGATGGGAGGTATTGGCTGACCGGCTACAAAGACGCAGTTGTATCTATTTCCCATAGCTACCAACACTTTAATAAGGTAGTGTTCACAACCGACTATAACGAACCGTACATCTTCGTGCTCTATTATTTAGCTATTGACCCAGCTGAGTTCCAAGTCCAGGCAAAGCTTTCAGCTACCCGTGGTTTGGATGTAGGTGAAGTGCAACATTACAATAACTTTGAATTCCGTCATATTTATTGGCCTAACGATAGAGCACTACCGAATACTTTGTTTGTCGGAACTGAGGACGAGCTACCGGAAACTGACTTATTATCTGAACCTCGTGCGCAATTATTAAAGACAATTAAATTTGCAGATGGTACCACGGCATTTAAAATTGTAGAAACTAAGTAATATTTTATAGCCTAAAACATGAAGTTTGGAACATTTTTAGAGATTGCTAAAATACTTTAATGAATAAGAAAATATTCATCTGGATCGCTCTTATAGCTATTGTTTGTCTAGCTGTTTTTTTACGGCTTTATCTGCTGGCGTCTTATCCTAATGGCTTTAACGCTGATGAAGCAGCGCTAGGGTACAATGCCTATAGCTTATTAAAGACGGGTCATGATGAGCATGGATTTGCATGGCCGGTTGTTTTTCAGTCATTTGGAGACTATAAAGCCGGACTTTATGTATACATTATTATGCCTTTTGTGGCTCTGATGGGATTAACAGAGTGGGCTATTCGTTTGCCATCTGCGCTTTTTGGCGTAGGAACAGTGTTTTTGCTCTACTTTTTAGTAAAGAAAATTTTTAATCGGGATGATATTGCACTATTAGCCTCATTTTTTCTTGCGATTTCGCCCTGGCATTTGCAGTTTTCGCGTGGTGGATGGGAAGTTAATGTTGCTACTTTCTTCATCACGCTTGGCATTTATACCTTTCTGAAAGGGCTGGAAAGGCCAAAGTGGTTTTACGTTTCACTTATTAGTTTTTTAGCATCACTTTATACTTATCAAAGCCCAAAAGTGGTTGTACCGTTGTTAGGTATAGGGCTTATTGTTCTCTATGCTAAAAAGCTTTGGCAATTAAAAAAATCACTCATCCTACCGATTATTGTTGTTGTCATACTTAGCGTGCCACTTGTAGTGACATTTACCTCAAAATCTGGCTACGCAAGGTTCTCTGGTGTTTCAATATTTGCCGATACTGGACCGTTCTGGGCGACAAACCAAGAACGAGGGGAGTATGACAATCCAAACGCCATTGTACCGAAACTGTTACATAATAAAATTGTTGGCTATGGTCTTGATTTTCTAAAGAATTATTCAGACCATTACACTCCTCATTATCTTTTCTTTGCCGGTGATATTATTGACCGGAATAATATTCCTGAAACTGGGGTGATGTATATAGCTGATGGTATCTTTGTCATTTTGGGATTATTATTTGTCCTAAAGACTGAAACCGAACATAAAAAGGCTCTTTTGTTTTGGTTAGTTGTCGCACCTACGGCCGCTGCAATTACTTTCCAAACACCCCACGCATTGCGTAGCCATAATATGGTTATTCCATTGGTTACACTAGCAGCAGCAGGAGTCGTTTCGACATTAAATGTCTGCTGGCGAATGAGTAAATTACTTGCTTTGATTACAGCCGCACTTGTCATAATTGGTTATGGCTACTGTTTTACAAAATACTTGCACGAATATTATGTCCACATTCCACAACACTTACCTTTTGCTAATAACTATGGCTTTGACCAGCTTGTGCCCTATGTGGAATCAGTTAGGGGTCAATATAATAAAGTCGTTGTTACCGACCGTTATGACCAACCGTATATATTGTTCTTATTTTTCTCGCAAAAAGATCCAGCGTCATTCCAACCGCAATCAATATTAACGCCCCGAGATAAGTTTGGCTTTTCTACCGTGCGTGCATATGATAATTATGAATTCCGTCCGGTTACACAAGAAGATTTGCGAAATGACAATAATACCCTCATAATAGGATCAGATAAGGAAATACCAGATAACGACCCTAGAATTATTAAGATAATAAATTTTCCAAACGGCACACCGGCGTTTAAAATACTAAAAACCTAAAACTTATAACATGAAGCCTGAAGCATCCCTGTTGAAGTTTCAAGCTACGATCCCTAAAGCAATTTATGAAACAATCTCTATCTGTTGTACTTGCGACATATAACGAGGAAAAAACGATTGCTCAGTGTCTTAACGCTGTTAAGGATTGGGCCGACGAAATAGTTGTGGTCGACGGTTCAAGCACTGATAAAACACAGGAAATTGTCCAACAATATACGAAAAATCTTATCAGAACAGATAATAAGCCAATGTTTCATATTAATAAAAATATGGCAATCGACGCAGCAACATCTGACTGGGTATTACAATTGGACGCCGATGAAATTGTTTCGGATGATTTAAAAAAAGAAATTGATGAAGTAATAAATGGTGACCCAAAGGAAAATGGTTTTTGGGTTCCCCGTCTTAATTATTTTCTAGGCCATTATCTTAGAAAAGGTGGGGTTTATCCTGACCCTACTATTCGATTATATCGAAGGGGAACTGCAAAGTTACCTTGCAGGGATGTTCATGAGCAAGCTGAAGTACAGGGTACAGTGGGTACTTTAAAACATGATTTGCTGCATTATGATTCCCCATCATTTAGTCGGTATTTATCACGGTGGAACCGATATACAACCCTATCGGGACAAGACATTCTCGATGGCAAGGAAAAGCTAGCCCATCCTGTATTGTTGCAATACTTTTTTATAAAGCCAATTTGGACATTTATGTTGATGTTTTTCCGTCACAAGGGTTTTGAAGATGGTTTTCCTGGGTTTGTTTTTGCTCTATTTTCAGGACTACGTTTTATGGCAATTTATATTAAATATTGGGAACGCCAACAGAAAGTGGATAATTATCTTGACCCAATAAAATGGCAATGAAAGTTTATATTGACGATTCTCCATTGAAAAATGAAAATAGCACCCGTGGTGTTGGCTATTACACGAGACATCTGATTGAAGCGGTAGAAAAATATTATCCTGAAATCGTTATTACCTCTATAGCAAAAGAAGCCGATATTATTCATTACACTTATTTTGACCTCTTCTTTTTGACACTCCCCCTAATAAAAACGAAACCAACGATTGTTACCATTCATGATGTTATTCCACTGTTATATCCAAAGTACTTTCCGGTTGGGGTGCGGGGGACGATAAGATTCTGGCTACAACAACTATCATTGAAAAATACCACAGCAATTGTCACTGTCTCAGAGCATTCAAAAAAAGATATTAGCAAATATTTGCATATTCATCCGGAGAAAATACATGTTGCATACCAAAGTATTAGTAATGACTTTAAGCCTGTGGGTGAGGCTGCAAAACGCAGTGTAATAAAGAAATACGGGTTAGATGCGCCATTTTTTATGTATATTGGCGACGTTAATTACAATAAAAACATCCCACGATTAATTGAGGCATTTGCTACAATACACAAGCACGATGCCATGCTAGTCTTAGTCGGTAAAACGTTTCTGCATGATAAATTACTTGAAGTAATTGCCATCGATGAGATTATTAGAAAATACGATGTACATCAAAGGGTTAGGCAGTTAGGATTTGTGCCCGATGAAGATTTGCCGGTATTGTATAGTTTGGCGACAGCTTACGTACAGCCTTCGCTTTATGAAGGGTTTGGCATCCCTGTTTTGCAGGCATTTGCCTGCGGCACACCGGTGGTTAGTAGTAACCGGTCGGCGCTTCCCGAGCTAATTGACGATGCTGCCCTTGAAATTAATCCTACAGATGTTCACGATATTAGTAAAAAATTAGAAGAAATCTTACATAATGAGCAATTGCGGACGACGTTAGTTAAAAAGGGCTTTGCTCGTGCAAAACTATTCACCCAAAAGCAATTTGCTGATGCGATTGTTGCGCTGTACAAAGAAGTACTAGCTTAGATAAATCCAACTTATCAGATAATGAGTATCAAATCACTCCTTAGTCATTCTATTGCTGATGCGACGTTTTGGACCATGTTGGGGGTTATGCTTTCAAATATGGGTGCCTTCTTTTTCGTTTTTATCATGGCGCGCATGCTCGTACCCAAGGATTATGCTGTCCTAGTAACCTGCATATCGATTTTCGGACTCTTAGCTGTTCCTGCTGGCATACTCCAGCTCGTTGTCGTTCGCATGGTAGCTGAAGCCAAAGGCAGTTTTCAGGATAAGAAAATACCGGGGATTCTGTCTTATTTCTATGTAAAAATTGCCCTCGTTAGCTTACTGTTTATCCTGTTATTTGTATTCGCTGAATCAAAAATAGACCACTTCCTCCATATCTCTGACAATAGGCTTTTGTTCGTTGTCATAGCAAGTGCCATTACTTATTATTTCCTCACGATAGGGAGGGCAGTACTTCAAGGTATTTTCGAATTTAAACTTTTTGCTTTTAGTAGCGCAATTGAAATGGTATTGCGCATTAGTGTAGCTATTACGTTTGCGTTGCTTGGATTTGCGGTGCTTGGTGCACTAGGTAGTATATTAGTAACCCTTTTGATTGCTTTCTTTTATACATTTCAAACTGTTAAAAAACACATTAACAAAGGAAAAAACTCATTTACCGTCTCACATAAGGAAATAATAACGTATCTACTGCCAGCTTTTTTTCTATTCTTAGGAACTACTAGTTTTTATACTTCTGATGTTATATTGGTGAAACATTATTTTCCTGACTACAGTTCGGTGTCTCAGGCGGCACTGTATACTGGCGTTTCTACGCTTGGCAAGATTATCTTCTTTGGCGTTTTTGGCATTACATCTGCCTTACTGCCGATCGCGACTGCAAGGCATACTAAAAAACAGGATAATCACTTGCTTTTTTATAGCTGTTTTGGATTTGCTTTACTCTATTGTATGGTGATGGTTGGTGTGTATAACTTTTTGCCACAGTATGCTTTGCTATTGCTCGGGAATAAGCAATATCAAATGGCGAAAGGACTACTTGGGCTTTTTTCGTACTTTATGGTATTACACGCTCTTGTTTTTTTAATTGCTAATTTTTTGTATTCTATAAGGCAGCTGTTTGCTGTGTACATCGTTTTTATAGCGGCGATAGCCCAAATTATTGGTATTATTTTGTATCATGCATCGTTGGCCGCCATTGTGACTGTCTCGATCGTATGTTCCGGTATTACATTTGCTACCCTTTTAGGTTATACCTTGTTCGTCATGAAACAAGTTACTGCAACTGATTTTTCACGCGAAGATATCGTAGCCACCCAGATTTTGTCTAAATAAGATGATACCGCGTAAAATGTATTGCCAAGATACACCCAAGTCAGTAAACTATGCTTGTATCGATACTACTTCATTCTTGTAATCGTACAGGGTTCACTAATCATATATTTCAAACTTACTGCACTTATAAACTACTATGCGGCAGAAATATGACTTAACCATAATAATACCGGCATATAATGAGGAAAAAAAAATTGAACGGGATATCCGGGAAGCTTACAAATTTATGAAAGCTGAACAGCTTTCCGGCGAAGTTATCGTTTCAACCGATGGGGTGACAGATAAAACCAACAGAATAGTTAAGTCTTTAATGCATGAATTCCCGACACTGAAATTATTATCAAAAAAACAGAAGATAGGCAAAGGTATGGCTATTAAGTCCGCTGTCATGAAAGCTGCCGGTGAGTATATGATGTTTGCTGATGCCGGTCTTTGTATTCCATTTAGCTTTGCTAATACTGGTTTGAGAAAGCTAAAGCAAGGCAGTGATATTGCCATCGCTTCACGTGCGATAAAACAAAGTAAGATTGAACGGCAGCAACCATTCTACCGCAAAATTGGTTCGAAGATATTCGGCTATATAGTGCGCGTATTCCTCGGAATACCACAGGAAATAAAAGACACTCAGTGCGGGTTTAAATTATACAAAAATACTCCGGGGAGTATTTTATTTGGTGAACTGCAATCAAAAACGTTCATGTTTGATATTGAAATACTTCTTCGGGCGAAAAAGCATCACTTTATAATTAGCCAATTTCCAGTTGAATGGACCAATGATGAAGACAGCAAGTTTAAGCCATTAAGTGGGTCAATTACGAATATAAAAGAATTGCTTACAATGAAGCTTATCTACCGTTTATGACCGTTAGTAGAGCTTCCCTTATCCTTCGTAATGACAACCACAATTGAAGTACCTATAGGAAATGTCGTATATCGTTGGACGAAATTTTCCAGCATTTCATATCGATAAAGTAGTGTATTGACTAGGCCGGTAGTCTCGCCAGTTTCAGTATTTAATGCCGGTACGCCATTCCGTTTCTTGACCGTTTTACATAATACAAAAAGTAAAAAGAACAATGCAAAGTCCACGTTTTTACGGCAAATAATTTGAAAGTTAGCCTTTCGGCAAAGAGAAGTTAGTGTTTTTAGGGAGTATCGCCTATAATGTTGCAATCTAATGTCTCTTGTTGACCATAACGACTGATGCGCGGGAACCAGGATAATAGCTAGTCCGCCAGGCTTCAAGACGCGGAATATTTCTTTACTAGCAAAGTAATCATCTTTAACATGTTCTAATACATCGATAGCCGTGATAATATCGAATGTATTGTCTTTAAATGGAATTACCTTACCATCGAATACACTAATGTTTTTTAAACCGCGCTGTTTACAATATTTGATGGCATCTTGTGAAATATCAATACCATAAGCGGAAACTAGCGGAAATTTTTTGGCAAACTCATCTTGCAACACACCGGTACCACAACCAAAATCCAGTAATTTTTGTTTACCGGCCATACTGCTGTAGCTACGGTACAATTGAAAAATTAAATCACGTTTTGCGATTGACCGCCATTCATTTCTGTCAACTTTGAAACGAAGATCGTAGAGATATTTTTGCATCGTAAATTGAATATATTACGATTTATTGTAACTTTTATCTCTATGATTTTCTATTGTAAAATTAGCCACTGTTTGCATACAATGGCAATGATGTTTATTGTCATAGTTGATTTTCTTCTCATGGAACATGTTCTATTTATTTTATGAAAACTGTTTTTGTTACTGGCGCTGGCGGATTCATCGGTAAAGTAGTAGTCGAGGGCTTGCTTTCTTGCGGTTATACAGTAATCGCAATGGTTCGCCCACAAGCCGTAACTTCTCTGCAGCCAGATGATAGGCTTACCTTACTTCGAGCTGATATTACCGACTTCGAGAGCTATGCTAATAAATTGCAATCAGTTAACGTTGTAGTGCACTTGGCTGCAAATAAATACGACCCGAAGCTAGCCCCAATTGTTAATTTATCAGGGGCCGAAAACATTGCCCGCCTATTTACAGAGAAGAAATTAAAAGGTAACCGATTAATCAATATAAGCTCACAGTCAACTAAAATTAAGTACAAAGGCGTTTATGGTAAGACGAAAGATCAAAGTGACCACATTTTGCAAAAGGAAACCATTGACTGGATAACGTTGAAGCCAAGTTTAGTCTTGGGTAATGAGATTGGTAGTTTATTTACATCGATTGTTTATTTTACGCGGACACTACCCTTTGTACCTGTCATTGGTAATGGCAAATGGCAAGTTTACCCAATTGCAGTTGAAGATGTTACAGCAGCAATAATTGCAGCCATAGAAAGTGATACGACAATCCATCGAATATATGATTTAGGCAGCAAAAGGATGGTGACATTTGACAACTTTATTAGAGAAATACAAAATGCGATTGGTATCAAACGTCGGATTGTTCATATTCCAATGTGGCTTGGCCTTAGCCTGACTTGGCTCATGGCTAGGGTTGTGCCGAATTTACCCATTTCAACTGACAACATTCTCGGATCTAACCAGCATACTAATTGCAATCCATTACCTGCGATAAAAGATCTTAAGCTTAAACCACTTAGTCTTAGCCAGGCAGTAGATAAATATCTTGGAATAAAGGAGCCTCGACCGCGCATAGCTGTGGTAGGGCTGGGTAAAATGGGTATTTTACATGCTACTGTGTTGTCAGCGATTGACAACAGTCTCGTTTGTGCATTAGTTGACCGAGATGTGTCACTAGCAAAGACTGCACAGAGTATGGGTATTAACGCAAAAGTGTATACCTCACTTGATGTAGCACTGGCAGAAGTTGCAATAGACGGCGTCTATATTTGTACACCAAATTTTAGCCACATTGAAATTATGCAGACCTGTATAGCACACAACCTCCCGTTTTTTGTTGAGAAACCCGTCGTAATACATCCTGATGACTTAGTTAAAATCATAAAATCTTCACCAAAGCAATTGCGTGCAAAAAGTGCGTCTGGGTACCTTTGGCCATATCGACGTGAAGTACAATATGTCAAACAACTACTAGATAAAAATGCTATTGGTGAAGTTATTAACTATTCTATAACCCTTAAGCATAGTGAGGTATTTGGTCCGAAGAAAGGCTGGTTATTTAACAGAAAACTATCCGGTGGGGGCGTATTAATGAATCCGGGGCCACATGCGGTTTCAGTTGTTCATTATTTATTTGGGACACCGGTTGTTGATGATGCTAAAGTTACCTATCTCTATGGGAACGATGTAGAAGATGTAGCCGAGATACAACTAGCGCATGCCAAAGGTATCAAGGGAACATTATTAGCTTCGTGGAGTGTTGTCGGATATCCTATTGCGACGATAGAGTTCAGTATTACCGGGTCGCTTGGCTCTATTGCATATGAAGATAATTTATTGACAATTAGGCAAAAAGGTAAGCCTGTGCGAAAACTTACGTACCCCTTAATTCCAGCTAAGAGTGATATATTTGATTTAAATCCAAAAGTCAGCGGCGAATGTTTTTACCAAGAGGACCGTGCATTTATACAATCGCTAGTTTTACCAAAACCAATGGTTAATGATCTGTCATTTGCATTAGCAATTGAAAAAACAATACAGCGTTGTTATGAAAAATCATCTTAAGAAATATCAATTTACTAAGACCAGAGAGGATAAATTCGATAGAGGGGTTATGCCGGTTAGTTTTCTCGACTCTGAAGTTAGATTACATAAAGGTCAGGCGCTCGTTGTTCCACATATAGCAGCCTTTATTCGAGACGTCACCGAATATGGCAATATCGGTGCCATCAAAATGCGCATGTTGCAATTGTCTCCGTTGAAATTAATAAAACTTGCATGGTGGAATAAATTTAACATACTTAAATTGTTAAAAAAGGATTTTGCATCGGGTATTCTGTTGTTGATACAAATTGAGACTTTGCAATCATCATCAGTTAATCCGAGCATGTATATTTTATCAGATCAAGTGACTGATTTGGCAGTTGCAGTAGGGAACAATCGTATTCTTAGTATGTTCCATCACTTTATTGCAAGTAATATTAAACGTGATGACGCTTTTATAACAAACAACTTTTCAAGTTTTCTTACTACTTTGGCACCGTTTAAAATTGTACCAGCTGCGATCTTTACAACTTTTTCAACTACCGGATATGAGATGAATCCAAGCAGAGTAAATTGCGAAGCCTGGTTGGAAAATATACCAATTGACCGTGTTGTTGCAATAGTTACAAGTACCAACCACAAAGAATACAACTATGTTGCTAAATTAGGTATAAGAAAAATACTCACCAGATGGTATGGATAGATTATGACTAGGAAGTACTATACTATCGTACCAGTCTATAATGAAGAAAGACACATTAGGCAGGTTCTTCGAAAGTTGCAAAAGTACACAAGGAACATCATTGTTGTTAATGACGGATCATATGACAGAACTGCACAGATAGTAATGCAATTTCCTCAAGTTACGCTTGTAAATTTAAAAATAAATCAAGGAAAAGGAGCCGCAATGCATGCTGGTGCCAGGAAGGCCTGGCGGTTAGGTGCTGATGGCATTATTTTCTTAGATGGTGATAATCAGCATAACCCAGCCCACCTACCAAAATTTCATCAGGCATTGGATAATAATGAGGATATTATTATCGGCGTTCGTGTTGTTAAGGCGAAAATACCGATACACCGGAAATTGGGTAATCAATTAGGGGCTATATTTATGAAGACGCTTTTTCAGATCGACCTTAAAGATATTCTGTGCGGTTATCGGGCATTAAGTAAAGTTGGTTACAGGAATGTATTTTGGACGTCAACTGATTATGGTGTCGAAAGTGAAATGCTTGCATTAATTGGCCGAAAAAAACTGCGTTTCAAAACAATCAAAGTCAGTACTATTTACATTGATAAATACAAAGGATTTTCAATCCCCGAAGGTATAAGAATACTTGCAAAATATCCATATTGGAGAGTAAGAAAAATATAAAGAAATGTTAAGCGAAATTATTCCTCTATCAATTTTTTAGTATTGCTTTACAGCTAGTTGTCCATTCTCATAGTTTAAAAAATACTTATCATTGTTATCTTGCGTATATTTTTCCTGAAGTTCCTCAGGGCTTTTGTAGATAATACATTGTAATGAATCATCTCTATATATAACTTTTAATGAATAACAAGGCCCGTCATCGAAGACGTTGAGATTCGCTGGTAGGTTACTAACATAGAAATCGGAATAAGTTTTCGGTTTTGTAACTAGCTGTTTGATAAAGTTAATATTGGTACTATAAATATTCGATAAGTTAAGGTACCAGCTTACTTCACTTTTGTAGTACCCATTGTGAATATTAGTAAAATAATAGGCTGTCGCAAGAAAGACTACTGCGCAGTAATAATAATTATTCTTGTAAATCTTTGGAATAGGTGCTAAAGACATGAGTTCCTTTGATGCATGCATAAGAAAGTCATAGCCAAACAGAATAAATGGAAATAGGGGGATATAAAGATACACTTCGTAACGATGATTTATTAGGAATATTACAGGAGAAAGGAAGAGTAAAAAGCCAATAATACCAAATAATCCAACTCTTGCATTTCTTATAACTAGATAGCCTATTGTTAGTAAAAGGATAAGCAATGTCACAAGTTGGGGAAGCGGTACATAGAGCAATTTAGCAATATAAAATGCCAAACCATTAAGAAAGGTTGAGATTTTGACACTATCATAATACGGGTCAGTTGACGGTAATATAAGATGTAAAGTAAAAAACAACCGCAAATAATATAAAAGAAAGAAGATCTCCATAAGTAAGTACCATTTTGTCTGTTTTATGGCTTGTAGCAAGTTATCTTTATTAATAGGTTTATCTGTACCAATTAATTCGTAGAATAGTAAAAATAATGGTGTTAAGATTGCTACTTCTTTTGTCCGAAAGGCAAGAAATAGTGCTATATAACTTGTAGCACGAATATATTTGTTCCCCTGGAAATACAATAATATAGATGAGAGGATAAGCGTATTACTAAAGACGTCAAAAACGGCGCCGACTGATGTGACTGCTGTAAGTGCTGCTATATACGAGCCAAATAGAAATGAGACAAAGAATGCATGGATAATTGATTTAAATATATATTTTGCGATATAAAACACCAGCACAACATTCAGCAAGTGTAGTGAAAGCAGTGCCAGATGAAAAATAACATTATTTGGCCCAAAAATCTCATAAATTAACTTTATAAAGACACTGCCAAAAGCTCGGTCATTGTAATACCACGCAGGAAGAATGGTGAACAGCTGTTTGTAGGATACAAATTGTGCTTTATATAACCATGTCCAATCATCTCCTAGAAAATAGAAATGACTACTTAAGACCCAGCGGAGTGGAATAGCCGCTGTGACTATTGCTGTTGAGAGGAGCAAAAGCGTCGGTATGTTACTACTAAAGTTGATATGGTGCTTCAGTGTACTCATTTGCGGTTTAGTGCTTTCCAATAATTGCCCAGGTGCTAATGATCGTTGGATTATCAAAATCAAACCCTTCACTCATCATTCTTGAGCGAATACATGGGTCAAGCGCCGCATCTTGCTGGCCATAATTTGGACTAAAAAATCGATCGAGTCCGGGTTTGGTTGGATCATATGCGAAAACAACTTTTGTAACACTATCAATATTCATGGGGTAATAGAATACTGGATGGTCATAATAATAATAAACTGCTGGCTCAGGCGCGCTTATGCTGTCTGATGGTGAAACAGCTTTTCGCATATTCGCACGAAGCGCTAAATCATTTTTACCATCAATTCGATAAAAGTTTATCTTATTAACGAGGTCTTTTACCGCAATATAAGGTTTTTGGTATAGCGTTAGTGTGACAGGGTTTATAAGGGTTGTAATAACAAGGAGAGCAAGGACAATGATAATCCTGGCTTTTTCTGCCTTGATATATCCTGTTGCTAACGCACTAATTGCTAACCAAATCAGTGGAACAAAATATGCCAAATGGTAATGTGTCGCCCAGCCAGTTTTTTCTGCGCCACCAACGGAGATAAAAATATTCGGCACAAGAAATAGTAGCAGTACAAAAAATGTTCTCGGCCGTAGTATAGTTAAAATCCCTAAAAACAGCATGTTAACCGCTATATAGAAAAATGTTTTTATCGTAAATAATTGCTGGATAAAATGTAAGATAAGACCTTGTATATTTAACTGACTCAAGCTGCGGAAATAAGTTACACCTGTTTCCATCAGCTTAAAGTTGACCTGGATGTATTTGAGCATAATATAACTTACAGTAAAACAAGCAATGCCAACAAACAATAATCTTTTCCGCGTTCGGTCAATAAATACAACATATGTAATAAATAGCATCGCCAATGCAATGCCAAATATTTCATTTGTTAACATTGCTAGGATGATTGCAATCGTAAGTAAAATAGTGTGCTTTTTGCCATCAAGAAACCATATTACAGTAGCGGATGTGGGCAAGAAGAGTCTATTAAACGAAAATTGTCCAAATAAGCCCATATTCCAGAGTGGGTGCTGAGCAACAAGTAGCGTCAGTAATACTGCTGTAATGATAGATAATCGTTTAGCACGGGCAAAAAAGTAACTAAAAACAAGAATGCTGATATAACAGAAACTGTGCAGTGCTGCGATCAGAATATAAGAATCAACAAACTTGGCGATCGGAGCGAATAGATAGGCAATGAAAAAAAAGTGATAAATGATTGGTTGGTCTGACATATCACTCACTAGCGGTTGTAGACAAGCATACAAACCGGGCTTATACCATATGGTTGTAAGTGCCTGTACTTGTGATTCGGTATATGATGAAGAGATTAACCAGGTATGTCTGAAGTTATGAAGTACTTGCGCTGCTAATGTGGCATCGCCGTATGTATACTGGATTTGGTAGTAATATAATAACCAGCCGATGGCAACCCAAAGAAACAAAAAAAGGCTCAGTGCGACAAGTGTTTCTATCTTTGCTATATTACTAGAAACAACAAGTAATTTTGCAATTTCTCGCATTTTTCTCATTTTAATACTTTAAGGATTGTGTATGTCTGATCTTGATAAACAACTTTAGTTTTATCAAGATTATTTACTACAACATAGTGACAAAGTGATTTGTCATCTGCTATTGGTGTATCTACAATAATATAGTCAAATTGTTCTAATAAATTTGTGGCATAACTTGGGTCTGTGTTGGCCTTATCAAGGATATCAATGAGACCAATCCAGTACCAGGTACATTGGTAGACACGATTAGTTATATTAAACCTGCCAGGGTTATATCTTCCCATGTCGGCAATAGTAACATTCTTATTGCCTGCAATTTCGTTGTTAAGAAAGGTAATAGGATCATTTTTTGCAATTGCAGTAAAGTAATAATCTGGTTTGAGAAGCCGCTCTCTAAAGATTGGAATAAAGGTATACGAATCTTTGATGTTCTTCAAATTAAATACTAGTACAAAAACTATAATGGTCGATGCCCCAATTTTTACCCAATGCCTTGTGAGAAATGGTATGAGTGGTACAAGTGCAAATAATGCGAATATGAGCTGATATGGCCAAAGGTAACGATAATATCTCGTTATAAGACCAACAGCAAAATAGGCAAGAAATAAATAGCCATACAAATAGTCAAACTTATTGAGTGATTTTGACAATAGCTTTTTGATGAAATAGATAAAAATAATAGCCGTGTAGGGTATCAAAAGAATAAACGCAATGCCGCTAAAACCATGTGGTGATTCAAGAAAAAACTCAGTATGGAAATATGTCATGATTGGGTACGTTAGAAATCCGCCAGTTGCCCATTGCTTCGCATTCATAGCTGTTTGGATCATGGGAGTATTTTCAATACTTTTATCTAAAATATATGTAACTGGCCAGAACTGAGGTGTAGGAAAATAGTGCTGGAAAAATGGGAAGACCGGACTATGCGTTAGCTTGTATGCTCGTGCGGCCCAAATTCCAAGTGGGAGTAATGACAATAGCGCGCTTATAGTAATGAGAAAAAGTTTTTTGAGAAATGAGGCTTTTTCTTTGATAATAAAACTAATCGGTAAAAAGACGAAGACAATAGGGAAATATTTCATGGCGGCAGCAAAGCCAATGAAAAAGGCACCAAGCAAAAGATTAGCATTTAATTTTGGGTGTGGAGTAAAAGTGATGAGATAGAGAGCAAGGAAGATAATCGTGGCGACCAATAAGTCATAGTATCCATTTGTAGCCTGGAAAACGACCATTGGTGTTACGATAAGACAGGTGATAATCCAGCTAAATATCTTTGGAGCCTTTAAAGATATGATATATTTCTTAATAAGGTATAAGAAGAAAAGTAGAGGCAGGAATATTGAAAATTCTATGCCCTTGATCGAGCCAATTTTATAAAATAAGCTATAATAGCTGATTGCATTCTGTGGGAATAGCGACGAAATACTTTCAGGTAGCGGTGCAAAGGAATTAGTTAAGATATACCACTTGGCATTGTATAAATTAGCCTGGGCTGCATCCCAGATCGTCTGCGGTAGTGACCCAAGTAAAAAACAAAACACGATAAGCCAGTAATCGACGAATGTTAGCGTTTTTTGTAAGCGAATGCTCTCTTCTTTAAGGTTTTGTAGGATAGTGAGATTTTCAGACGATTGATAACTTATGCTTAATACAGATAGAACGATCACAATAATTATTGCAATTGTCGGATTAGTAGTAAGGCCAAAAAGTGTATAAATTTCAACAAGTCCAAAAAATGCAATGATGGTACCTAATATTGGTTCTTTAGAAAAACTTAGCAACTTAATACCAGCACATAAGCTACCTAGCAACAATAACATAAATAATATACTGAATAGGAAGCCGACATAGCTGATAAATAGCCCAGCAAATATTAGTACAATGAGTATGTCAAATAATCTTGGTGGATGAATGAACTTTGGTTTGTTAATAAGAACGTAAATGACAATTGTGAAAAATAGCGCAAGAATAAAAATAATACTAATACTCGAGCCATATAACAAATGATTAATATGGACTAATAGGCTATTCATTGTTTAAGAGTAGTAATAATGATTCCTTAAATTGTTTTTACAAATCCAATATTTGTTTTGTTAGATTTACACTAGAAGCTACTGAATATTATATACTACATCCTATACAGCAATACTAGTCAAACCTGTCTTATTTCTTGATACCATATTGATTGCAGGCTGTCGGCACATAGCATTGGTGATTAATTGTTATACTAATATATTAACTGTCGCAAAAAAGTTATCAAAATGACGCAGAATAAAACAAAAAAACAAAGTTATTTTCTTACAAAAGCGAAAGCTTATACGTTAAAAGAGCTTTTTATGCTAGAGTTTGAATCGTATCTTATTTGGCCGTTTCGCAATATTCCTAGTTTCCTTGGTTTTACTATCCGCTATCTCATTTATAAATTACTACTGAAAAATATCTCTTCATATTGCGTTGTGCAACCAAATGTATATATAACGCATTGTTTTCGGATCACCGTTGGCCAAAATTTTGTGATTAATTCGAATTCATATATTAACGGTGTTGGGGAAATCTCGATAGGAGATTATGTTTTGATTGGTACAAATGTAACAATAAGTTCCGGAGAACACCAGTATAAAGATTTTTCAATACCAGTTACGAAACAGCCAATTGTACCAAAAAAAATTGTTATTGAGGATGATGTCTGGATTGGTTCTAACGCTGTTATACTACCAGGTCTGACTATTGCAAAAGGAACAGTAGTTGGTGCAGGTGCTGTCGTTACAAAATCTACTAAGCCATATACCGTTGTTGCTGGTGTACCGGCAGTCGAGATTAAGAAGCGATAAGAACCATAGGTCTAATTCAGTTAAATAGTAGCTGAAGCTTTGATCACAAACAATAAGGCGAGTATACTATTATTTTTTCCGAAGTACCATTTCCCAGCCATAGAAATAGCCTTTTTTTACCGTTAACTCTTTGCGAAATGTATTGGCTAAATAATCCATATCTTTTTGGTCAATATAGAGCAATTTTCGGCTTTTATAATCATATAACTTTTGCAACCATACCCAATCATCTGGCCAGATATTCGATTGCACCAAGAGAAACCCATATTTTTCAAATAACTTTTTTACCTGCCTGTATTGTAACCGCTGGATGTGGCCGCCCCCTTCGGCATGGATAAGGTGGTAAAAAGTATCGGTAAAATTGGTTCCGTCAGGAAACCCAGTATAGACTATACCTTCTTTTTTTAGTATTTTACTCATGCCAAAAATAACTTTTTCTGGGTCTAGCACATGTTCTAAAATATGGTTCGCTACAACCATATCAAAAGCCTTATTCCAGTTCACCTGCTCTGTAGTGAATTTGAGTACTGGTCTTGGATGATACCTTTTTATAGTTTCATCTTCATTAAGGTCAGCTAATTTGGTTGCGTCGAATGAGTATATTTTTACATTCTTAGGCAACTTTTTTGGATAAAAGAGTGTATCAATACCGGTAATAGTTGCATGTTGTGATACAAATTGCCACCAAGCACTACCGCTAGGTCCGCTACCCATGTCAAATATCTGCATTTTACCTTTCAAGAAATACTTTATATTGTCAGCGTGGAACTTATTGCCTACGTCGTTTGGTGCTCTCTGCTTCATAAAGGTTTAACTTTTCATTATTAAAACACGACATATCCGTTGTGATGATTTACCATCCCCAAAGGGGTTATACCAATTTCGTTTTGCCTTGAGCATTTTATTAACGGCTCTCAGTACTTTCTTTTGGTCATTGCCGGTTATGATGTTCGCGCCAACCTCAACCGTTTCCGGCCGTTCGGTATTGTCACGGAGGGTAACGCATGGTACGTGTAAAATGCATGCTTCCTCTTGCAAACCGCCCGAATCTGTCAAAATTAGTTTGGCATGTTGCATCATGGTAAGCATTTCTAGGTAGCCAACTGGTTGCATAACAATAATAGCAGCAGCATTAAAAGTAATATGAAAACGCTCAATTTGTTTGGCTGTTCTCGGATGGATCGGAAAATATATTGGGGTCTCAAATTTATCGGCTATTGCTTCAAGCGTTGCCATCCTATTCCGAAGCATATTTTCATCATCAACATTTGAGGGCCGATGCATTGTTACGAGAAAGTAATTTTCCTTACGATAATGTTTATATGCGGCATGTCTTTTTGCAATTTTTTGGTTTTGGTATAGGGAATCAACAATTGTATTACCAGTGACAAAAACCGTATTTTTATCTATTCCTTCCCGGTCAATTGCGATCATTGCCTGACGTTCAGTTGGACAAAATAATAAATCTGCGAAATGGTCTGCTGCTACTCTATTGAGTTCTTCTGGCATTGTTCGGTCATAACTTCTTAGCCCAGCCTCGATATGTAAAACAGTAATACCGATTTTTGAAGCCGCGAGCGCTCCTGCTAAAGTTGTATTAGTATCACCTTGGACAATGACGTGGCTTGGTTTTTCCGTCATGAGGATATCTTCTATCTTCATTAACATTTCACCTACCATACGTCCATGATTGTCTGCATTAATACCGAGATTATACTTAGCTTTTGGCAATTCTAACTCATGCAAAAAGATAGCATCCATTTGCCTTGAATAATGCTGGTTGGTATGCAAAATAAAAAAACGTATATTGCGACGTTTTAGTTCACGGATAATTGGCGACAGTTTAATAATTTCCGGCCGTGTTCCTAAAATAACTGCGACGAATATTGAAGAATGTTTTCTCATTGGTTCCGATATGTATGGGGTTGCCAGGTAACACGCCATTTACGTTCAAACCTTTTCCTATTTTGCATAGCTAGAAAATCATCAATGGTTTTACCAGTCGATCCCCAATAATGATGAATAAATACGTCATCTGCACATAATAACTTTAACCCTTGTTTTTTTACCATCATACAGTAGTCATCATCTTCAAAATATGCTGTGGCATATTGCTCATCAAATCCGCCAATCTTTTTGTAAAGTGATTTTGTAAGTATCCAGCAAAAAGCGGCTAGATTTTTTAGTTCTAAGGTTTCTCCCCAATGTGCCGATGTATAATTCCTGGCAGCCCGTTCCATATCTGATAAATTATCATCATAAATAATAGATATTTTTGCTTCGTTACCAATGCCATTGGTGACAGGCCCGACTAGCCCAACTCCTTTTTTACGGATATGGAACACAAGTCTTGAAATCCAACCTGGGGTAGCTACCGCATCGTTATTAAATAGTACTATATAGTCGCCTGTTGCTTGGCGCATACCAATATTATTGCCTTTGCTAAACCCGTAGTTAATCTTATTAAGTGTAATTTTAACACGTGTGTCATTTTCAAATGATTTAATTACGCGAACAGTTTTTTTGTCCGAGCCATTGTCTACTATAATTAATTCAAAGTTTGGATATTTTGAGCGATGCAATATACTATCTATGCATAGTTTTGTATATTTCGGTTTTAAATATGTAAGAACGACCACGCTAACCTTAGGAAAGAATAGCATTGTCATTGTATTATGTAAGACTTGCCCTCGAATTCGCCAAGTATTTCTTTTTGCAATCATTTGCCGTTTGGCAATAATTTTACTGCTTTGTTTTAAAAGTGCCTTCTTAACCATTTCTGAAAATTCTTTTGGAGTTTTTGCGATATATAGAACATGCTTATATGGCTGAAGTTCTGGTATATCTGTTGCTACAACCGGTTTGCCAGCGGACAAATATTCATAAACCTTAACTGGTGACGTTGCTTTTATTAATTCATTGATAAGGAATGGAATTAAGCAGACGTCAAATTCCTGCAGATAATGTGGAAGTAATTGATATGATTTCTCGCCTAGCAGGTGGACATTCTTAAATTCTTTTTTTATGCGCGCTATCTTAATATTGTCGATGTGACCAATAAGAACAATTGAACCAGTTTGATTATCTCGTGCCAATTGTCTAATTATAGTATCATCCATCCAGTCTGTAATCGCGCCATAATAGCCGATGATAGGACGTGGCAGTGATGCAATATCTTTCGGTGGCTCATAACGTCGGTAACGTGCTCCACGAAAATGTACAAATTCACCAGCGTTTTTAAGGCTGAGCAGTTTTTTTGGCTTATATCCAGCAATCTTATGATATAGATAATCAGAACTAGCGATGACTAAATCGCTTTGTGTCATAAGCTCTCTTTCACTCTTATCTGTATGGTGGGATGAGTGTCTGAATCCACTGTGCTCGTCCATGCAGTCGTAGATTGTTGGCATGGCCAGGTCATTTCTTAGTGCTCCCCAGAATGGGTGATCAAATTTTGCAATAGGATTAACAATGGCGGCTTCATCAATCAATAGTCGTATGGACGCAAGCATGACTTCTTTGTTTTTATCCGTTAATTTATCATGATAGATAAATGAGTTTTCATATGATGAGAGTGTAACTAGATAAAAATTGTTGTGATACCTTTCGACTTTAAATGGTGTGGAGGTTGTTGGTTGTTTGTATGATTGTATAAACTCAGTCTCTATATAAAATATGCGGTGACCTAAACGATGTAACTCAGATGCCAGATGGTGTGGCCTTTGATACCGAAAATTAAAATTTGTTATGCCGAAGATTAATATGTCAAAACTGCTTGGTGGCCGTGTTTTGTCCCAGTGTGCCCATTCCAAACCAATAGTGGAATCAACGGATAATTTATATTGTTCCCTGAAAAACCGTTTCAGTTTTGCTTTGATTCGTTTCCGTAACCATAAAGGAATTAACTCTTTTCCGAATTTTATCGACTTTAAAAAACGAACTTTAATAGCAAGTCTTATAGCACAATAGCGCTGCCAAACCTTAAATAGCTTTGCTTTATAAATTGTGTCCAACTGCATTTTAAGGTCAGCGATTTGATTCCTTAATTCGATAATTTGCTGAGCTTGCATTTGATCGGCTGCTTTTAACTTGCTCTTGCCTGATACAGCGTGTGATTTTCTTACCATATATTACCCTGTAGAATAACAACTCATGTCTAAAATAACAAGAACAATATAGGTATAGATAGTAGTATAAATATTTGCACATAATGTCTTAGTATAAATTGAGTTCCGCGGCGATTTAATGTATATTGACAGATATAATTATGAGCTACATTTTTCTACCAAGTAATTAGATCTATAATCACGGTTTGCTAGAGATAAGAGAATGACTTCGCAAATAATATTAGGAAACACTGCGGCGATATTGGACGAATTGATTGCTAATATTATTTACTCGATACGACGTATAATATCGCAATAAATAACTTATATGATGAGATTGATTAAACAAATTATCAGGAAAGAACTTGCCAAACGCGATTTATTGGTTGTAAAGCATAAAGATATTGAAGCATTCAGTAAACTGATTAAAAAGCGCGACAAAGAAATTCTTGATTTGCGCGAGCAACTTGTGTTTATCCCAGTTTCTGGTGACTTAGCGCAGGCAGATCATTTTTGCGAAGACGCCATGGGCACGTACCATAAACATGATTTTCTAACTGACCCTGCGTATATTTCGGCATACAAGAGAGGAATAAAGGCGGTCGGGAAGGACTTGCATTTTCATTGGCGAGTGCATGTAGCGCTTTGGGTAGCATCGCACTGTATTACTTTGCCTGGAGACTTCGTTGAGTGTGGTGTTCATAAAGGTTTTCTAGCTTCTGCCATTATGGATTATTTACACTGGAATACACGGAACAAAAAATTTTACCTTTACGACACTTTTAACGGTATTGATGAAAAACTTTTAACAAAAGATGAAATTAAAAAAGGTAAAGCAGAGCAATGGCGTGACACTTATAAGGACGATGTATATGATATAGTTAAAAAGAATTTTAAAGAATATAATGGGGTTGTCTTGGTTCGAGGTAGTATCCCTTCTTCACTTAATAATGTAGATATCAAACAAGTTTCTTATCTATCAATTGATATGAACAACGCGACCCCTGAAATAGCTGCTGCTGAATACTTCTGGCCAAAATTAGTAAAAGGAGCTATTATTCTATTGGATGACTATGCATATCTTGGTTTTGACTCTCAAAAGATAGCCTTTGATAAATTCGCTAAAAGACATCATATTAAGATTCTTTCACTCCCAACTGGTCAGGGTATGATAATCAAACCATGATAGTTACCCGTATTGTAATGGGCATAGTAGAGATTTTAGGAAAGTAAACCTGATTTTCATGAATATTTCAAGAATAATAAAAATACATGCATTGTCGATTATCCTTCTTGCATTGCTTGCTCTTGTTTATTTTTCTCTCGCAACGGTATTTACTTATCATTTTATTACCTATAAAGGTTATTACGGGTATTTGGCTGATGCTTTCATGCATCGGCAGACAAGCCTATTAGTGAAACCTAATCCAAAACTTTTTACATTGACGGATGTATACGATCCGGTACAGAGTTTTCCATACCGTCTGCATGACGCTTCATTCTATAAGGGCAAATATTATCTATACTGGGGGCCAGTACCGGCTTTAACTAGAATTGTCTTCGCAAACAAACCACAAGAGGGATTTTTTGTTTTCTTATATACATTTATTAGCTCAGCAGCAGCTTATTTAATTCTCAAGCGAATAAAGAATACATATTTTACAAAATTATCTTCGGTATATTTGATAATTGGATTGTGTTTTATAGCTTTTAATAGTATAGTCATCACTTTTTTACCAAGGGCTGGTGTCTACCCTTATAACGGCGTTTATTATGAATCTATTGCCGCGGCCCAGGGATTCTTCTTAATTGGCTTATACTATTTCCTTGATTTCTTTTTAAAACGAAAGCGTCACGATGTCCTTATTGCGAATATATTTTTTAGCCTTAGTATAGGTTCGAGGATATCATATTTATTACCTGTCGCTGCCTTTATAGTTTATCAGCTGTATGTATTTTTATATGATAGACCTCGATTAAAGAGTCGTAGCGCGAATATATTTACCGAACTTAAATTCTCACTTCCGAGACTTGTAAATCTATTAGTTACGCTATCACCAATCATAATTGCAGGTATCGCACTGGCAAGTTATAACCATATTAGGTTTGGTAGTTTTACTGAAACCGGCATTAGTTATCAACTGGCGGCAATAGATCTTAGGAAATTTCTTTTGTCTAGTGTGCTTTTTTTACCCAACAATATAAAGAATTATCTCCTTGGAATACCCATGTTTGTGCCAAAATTCCCGTTTCTTTCTGTGGACCTAACAAAATATTCAAGTATTGAAGATGTGGTATTTTCTGTTTTTATCATTTCGCCTATTTGTGTTTTCGTATTTTACACCGCTCGAATGACCGGGCGTATCATGAATATTTTAGTTTTGCTTATAATATCGCTTCTTTTCTTATTCCTTCCTGTAGCCACATTTCAAACGTCAGTTATTCGTTATATGTTCGATTTTATTTATATGCTGTCGATTATCTCGATTATCGTTTTCTTTGACATCATAACTAGATTAAAAGATCGGCAGATGCTCAAAATTCTTTTTTTGATATATGCACTACTATCTTTTATTGTTATGTTGTTTTTTGCAGGACTTTTTTGGTTTATGGCGGTTATTGAGTATCATCCTGCCCAATATGATAGTATGTTTGGATATTATATCCGCACAACAATTGCGGTTTATCATGTAACTGGCAATCCTACATTATTGAATAATGCCATACAAGTTACAGGTTTTTTTCAAAACAATACAAAATATATTTTGAAAGATATTACTGTAGATTCTCCATATGGTATAGATCTGACAGCAGATGGCGACCGACTTTGGGTAACAGATACTCCTGCTAATTTCACTATACTTTCATTTGAGAAGCTACCGCATAAAGTAATTTTACATATACCGGTAGCTGCTGGCCCCGACAATGGCACAGCCAGCCGGTCACTTTCTCTATCGATTAATGGAACTGTGTCAGGCTATACGTTCGCAGAATCGGGTCAAATGGATGTTGCGGTCGTAATTAATCCTGGGAAAAATATTATTGCGTTTACAGCTTCAATGCCGAATCAAAATACTGTCGAAACATCTAGTATTGATAGTCGTCACTTATTAGTACGGCTTGGCAAAATAACTATTGAGAATGGGATGTGAATAACCTTAATAAGTACGGGTTCTCAAATTAGTAGCAAGGTATCATAATTGATATTTGTAGACATTAATAGATAGTGCTTTGCGTTATACCGGCAATATGTAAGAAATTATGAAGGCGTGCTTTGTTATTTGTTTTGAAGATAATTTCTTTTCGATATGTTTTTGCAAGAGTTTCTAATATTGCAAAAACTTGTTTATTTTCAAAAGCCAGCGCTAGATCAGTAATTTCATCGCCGACTATAAATCGCCGAAAGGTAAGTTTACAGCCTAGTAATTCCAATTCAGTAAGTATCTTCAAACCCGTAGCAAAATCTTTCTGTGCCATTTTCATGAGTGAAGGAAGTTGAGCATTATGTGCCAGAAAGTTAACTTTCGTTGAATTTGTAAGTTTTTTAAAACGGAGTAAAATTGCGCCAATTGGACCGCCACTAGACATGTCTCGTGCATATTGGCTGAAATTAGGTAAGATGGGAATAATTTCAATTCGCTGTTTTTGTAAAGAACGTAAAAGTGCAATATTTTGTGAGTTTATAACTGAAGCGACACTTTGACCTTTCACTCTCTTTAGATCAGATTTAATCTGTGCCGGGGTCTTTGTGTAGTCAGTAATAAAATATATCTTTTCCATGTTTGTAAAGACTAAGCTGTTTTAGCTATGTTGTAGGCTTTCGCAATAGTATTTTCTATATTAACAGCAAGTTTAAAATTATTTTCGAAGGGATGTTGGTTTATGGCTGCGTCAATAAATGCCTTATCCTGCAAATAATAGCCGACACCACCTGCGCCTTTACTAATATAAAATACGTCCTTATCGTTCCCTTTTAATAAGTCATCTTCGCTCAATAACTTTGTACCTTTTTTAAAGCTAGTGCCTGCTATGTTTTTTGTTAAATTGAGCTTTAATTTTGTTTCTGTGGCTGTAATCGTACCAAACTGACCAAGGATAGTGAATGTTGTTTCAAGTAAAGGTTTATTTGGGACACTCCATGAAGCGCTAAGGTCACCTTCTAAAATGGGATCGTTATAAGAAAAATGGATAGTTGCTTCATCTTCGACAGTAGTGGAGTATAGTTGATTTGTTGTTGCTTGGATACGAGTTGGGTTACCAAATAAATGAATAATTAGTGCAAGGGCATGTGAAGCTGGGTTCATAAGAACACCACCCCCTGATATTTTTTTGTTAAAGACCCAGCCTTTTTTACCTCTTACTAATACATCACCGTGTTCAACACGTACGTTAAATGATGATATTTCCGACTTTACTAAATGCGCAAGCTGTGTAAATGTCATAAAGGTAGGACGATACGAATAAAAATAGCCGACACCACAGGTAACACCTTTTTCCTTACTCAAAGCATATAATGCCTTAGTATCTTTATTATTGGTCGTTAAAGGTTTTTCAATAAAGACATTAATACCTTTTTTGATTAATTTTTCGGCGATTTCTTTATGGTTAAATGTTGGGGTAATAACAAAGGCAATATCGATGGATTGTTCCTTAAGCATAGTATCAATATCTTTATAAAACACGCCGGATAACCCCATACTAGAAGCGGTAGTTGCTAAACTTTTGTTTTGGTCTACAAGAGCGACAATTTCAAAATTATATTGATGTTTTAAAACACTTAAGATAGCGCCATGTAATGTACCCATTTTGCCGAGACCAATAATAGCCACTTTCTTTTTTTGCGGATTGTTGAATACTTGCATGAGGCCATCTTTTAATGAAAGTGGTGTATAGGCAATTGTTTTAAGAAGAGGCATGGGATTACAAGGGTGATGGGTATTCATGCCAATAATGTTATCTTTATTGACTGGTGGATTTGTTAATAGACGCTCAGCGGTCAATGCTGCTGCGAAACTAACGGAGTAGGGTATATGTACTATGGTTTTTTTCTTTTTTTTGTACTTTGCGATAGCCATAATTAATTGATTAAAGGTATAGCCTTTTGTACCCCCAACGTCATATGCTTTGCCAATAGTTTCTTTCGTATTTATAACTCGAGGTACAATTTCGCCAAAATCTCCCACGTAAATTGGATAGGAAACAACGGTACCGTCCCCTAAAACGGGAATTACAGGCAATTTATCAACATAATTAACGATTTTTTGGAAGAGACTATTTGGATCGTCACCATAAATGATACTAATTCGCAGTGTGGTGAAATCAAGACCTGATTGCGCAAAGAGTTCGTCACTTTGTGCTTTGGTTGTGCCATATAGTGTATCCTTTTTTAGTTTGGCAGATTGTGTACTAATATTAATCACGCGGGAAACATTATTTTTCCGCATAGCAGCTATAACGTTTTTTGCGCCTAAAACATTTACCTTATACGCTAAATTTTTATCGTATTTATTAACTGCAGAATGAACGATAACGTCAGCGCCATTAAATGCCTTGCTCAAAGACTTAAGATTAGTTACATCGCCTGTAACAAAAGTTAAGTTTTTGTGCGGTTGTATTGACGCGTATGGGTTTCTGGTTAATACTTTCACCTGGTAACCTTTTTCTAGAAGATTGGAAACGACAACTTTACCAATGAAACCTGTACCACCTGTCACAACTATAGTTTTCATAATTGGAAAATGAATGTTGGTAGCCTATTTAAAAATACATACAACAATAAAAGCAATTTGTTGTCAATATAAAAATGTCTTAGTTATCACCACGATAATATTTAAATATCAAATGAAATGTAATAAATTCGCATTGTATTCTGATAATAATCTAGCTATCATCAGTAATATAAAAATGACATGTAGTCATTAGACATGCATTATTTTTAGAGAAATAAGAATGAGAAAACTAAAAAAAATTACAATTGTTATTCCTTGCCTTAATGAAGAAGCGGGTCTTAAAGCCTTGCTAAGGAATTTACCGTCAATTGTTGATGAAGTGATTGTCGTTGACGGAAACTCAACTGATAATAGTGTGGCAGTTGCAAAAAAGTATAATTCAAAAGTTATCGTTGAAAAAAAGCGGGGTTATGGTCTAGCACTTCGGACTGGATTTAATGCCGCAACCAACGACATTATTATTTCACTTGATGGAGACGGTACATACCCAATTGAAAAGATACCAGACTTATACAAGTACTTTATTGATAATCACCTAGACTTTTTAGTAGCATGCAGATTTCCTTTGAAACAACGAGCGGCAATGCCGGTAAAAAATTTTTTTGGTAATTTAGTTATGTCGGCTGCAACCTCTTTAATTTTTAACTTTCAAGTAACTGATGTCTGTTCCGGGATGTGTTTTATGACTAAAATGGCCTGGCAAAAACTTGAGCCAAAGATAAAGGACAATGGTTGGTTTTTCTCAAACGAAATAAAAATTGAAGCATTAAAAAACCCGCAGATTGCGTATGATGAACATTGGGTAGAATTAAGCGAGCGTAGTGGTGTAACGAAAGTTGGAAATACTTGGCTAATAGGCTTGAAAGTATTAATTCTTACGGCAAAAAAGCGATGGTTTTAAGCTATGGCAGCAGTTGCAGAAAAATTTAACAAACGATTAGAACTAGCTTATGAAGCCATGCAAGTAAGCATATTATGGCAGATATTGTATGGTGAAGAGATTCATAATAAGTTTTACTGTAAAAAGACCTTCAGTAATTACATTATTTATCATAACCATCGAGCAGTCTATCATGAATCAATACAGCATGTTGAAGCTGCGGCTAAGTTATTACGCATTCCGCCCGCTTTGTGGTTGGTATTTGCAGCAACTATTCTCAATTAGCAGCCAACTATAACCCAAAAGCAATACCATTAAAAAAAAAAAATATTCACTTTACGGAAGGCTATAAAAACTAAATCAAACGTTACTACAA
>CAYSOG010000014.1:0-37381 GCA_964432675.1 uncultured Gammaproteobacteria bacterium
TACCGTCCCCTGGTTTTAACACCAGAGCTTCCCAGTCAAAAGGAGTTTACGATCCTAAGACCTTCATCCTCCACGCGGAGTCGCTGCGTCAGACTTTCGTCCATTGCGCAATATTCCCGGTTGCTGCCATCCGTAGATGTATGGGCCGTGTCTCAGTCCCATTGTGTCTGGCCGACCTCTCAGTCCAGATACCCGTCGTAGCCTTGGTAGGCCGTTACCCTACCAACAAGCTGATGGGCCGCAGGCCCTGCCCTTTCCGATAAATCTTTACTACGTCGTATTTCAACAACGTAGACTATCAACTATTACCCGACCTTTCGGCCGGCTATGGTTAAGAAAGGGGTAGGTTACCCACGTGTTACTCACCCGTCTGCCGCTACATCCGCCCGAAGGCGGACGACGCTCGACTTGCATACCTAAGGCGCACCGCTAGCGTTCATCCTGAGCCAGGATCAAACTCTCAGTAGAATCCCACTTTGCGAAAGTTTCGCGGGACAAGTCCCACGTTGCTTTTTGCGCAGTAAAGGATTTTTAAAGTTTGATTGCTCAAAAATTGATTTTTAGACTATTCCCAATAGGCCAATGGCCTACGGTTTCGTCAATTGAATTGGAATTAACTGTTCTTTCCACTACTCTTCGGCTTCTTAATATGGACGATTTTGTCATCCAAATAAAAAACTCAAAGAGTATGCATGTTATCTTTGAGTTGTTAACGTTCTTTCGTTCTACCTGTAGCAAACTAGACAAAGTAGAATATACTCCACAAAAAAGAACCGACGGATAATCTGTACGGTTCTTCATGTTAAAGGGTCGGATAAATTTTTCGATTGGGTTTCCAGCCCAATACCTCTTTTGAAGGCAAAAGTTAGTATACCTTATTTTGGAACTTGCGTCAAGCATGCATAAAAAACGGGCAGGAATGAAATTCCTGCCCTTATAATTAAAGTGAAACCGGAGCCAATCGCTCTAATGTGTCAAATCTGTGTTCTGAAAGCTGGCCGAAACAGTGGATTTTCTTCCAGCAGACATGCACTTCGGGTAGCTCGCCAACTGTAACTTTTGAAACAAAAACACTCAAGTCAATCCCAGCCCACTGCGGGATAACAATCGGTATAGCCGATTGAACTATTACTGGATCTGAAGCCAGCGTTTTAGATAACCGCTTTACTTGACCTGGCGCAAGCCGCATGAGAATAGTACTGGAATCGGTAATGAGGTGAGTGCCAAGCGAAACAAAGCAGGCAATCTCCGATTCTGGATTATGAGCGATGTTAGTTAGCTCAATTGTAATCGGTGTGCCGGGCCTTAGACCAAAATTAGTCATATGCGGCATGTCTGGCCTGCAGTATTCGGGCACTTCATCGCCGTTTTCCCGAAACATCCGAACTTGGACTAAGTCATTGTAGGCCACTGACTTCTCCTCGCTTAAAGGTACATTTCATGACTGTTCAACAAACGGATTTCCTGACCATCCAGTATTAACGAGTTCGCCATTCTCAATGTCGTCAAATACCTTGAATATATTTTCCCTTGCCCAATCAGGCATTGCTACGACAATGGGATGCGACCGCAATTCCTGTAAGTGATATGGATAATACCAAGGCCAAGTAAAAACAAATTTTGTGATAAGGTCATCTAAAATATCATCCCTACGAGGGTTTTCTTCCAAATACGATACCATTTTTTCAAGGGCACTAAGATCAGTTTGGACTTTTTCCGATGGAAGTATCGCGTGCCGTTCTGCGTAGACTGGCGCACCATTGCCATATGGACGGACATAGATAGTCCTGGGCATGGGTTCAATCCTCCATTTTTGTCGATTACCTATTCATTGCAATTAGCTGTCACAAAATAACCGTTACCAGGGCCTACCTTTATCTTAGTCACTCAACTCCTTAAGGGTAAACGTTAGCAATGATTGGATAAGTTCGCCTTCAATTTCAGTAGCTTCAGCTAGAGGTTTATTTACTTCTTTTTCATAAGAAGTAGGTTCGTTTAGGTGCTCCCATATATACAAGTTAATTGTGCGATTTTCATAGAGGTAGAAACTAACATGCAAATCGTGGAGTTTGTAGACATACAGGATCATTATGATATGGGCCATTTGCTGGTTGGTAAATTCCTCAGAATTGTCCCAAGCCAGTTGGTTGGCCTCAACTTCTATCACGCCCTTTTCAACGCGATATCCCTGCCACGGCTCATGAGTGGTGAATAGCCCGAAAACGTATTCGTAGGGCTCACCGCTATCTTTCGTGGCTTGGCGAAGAGATGCAACGAGTTGGTCTATTTGCTCTATAGCCTCATTGCCTACGCGAGTTAAAGTGCCTACATGAGTGCCTTCATCCTTAAATTGAGCGACTGCATTGAGCAAGCGTGCTTCTTCGGCCGACAAGTCTTCCAATACATTTCCTCCTTGAGTACAAGGTTAAAGTGCAAAGCGCGATTAGTAGGCTGTATTATAGGCTAACATAGAAGGAATGGCAAGCTAACGAAGGTTGGCTAATAGATTAGCCAAATGGTAGCCGATGACGGCGACAGAAGTTGCGACATTTAATGAGTTCCCTATGCCATACATGGGAATTTCGGCAGTCTGGTCGGCAAGTTCGAGGATTTCATCATCGATGCCATGGCGCTCATGGCCAAAGACTAAGCAAATGGGGAATTTATAAGATATATGCGAGTAATCTATTGCATTGTGTGTTTGCTCAACAGCTATTATTTGGACACCTTTATTACTCAGTTCTTTTATCACTGATTTACCGTCCGAATGGTATTCCCATGGCACCAGCGGCACTGTTTGGATGGCAGTTTTTTCGATTTCTTGCTGGGCATGGTACTTCACCCGGTTCTCTCGGTTGTCATGGCGCCCAAGTCCCGGGACATCGCCGTCGACCATCGGATAGCCCGTATACCCTGTTAAGTATAATTTCTGGACGAGCAGAGCATCCGACAATCGAAACACAATACCGACATTCTGCAGACTGCGCACGTTATGCAGCACAATATAAATCGGATGACGTTTTTTATTCCTAAATTCATCCAAAGGTGGTTTTTCTGCCACCAATTCAGCTGTTGTTTTTTTCTTTTGCATAACTATTAGCACCAATTAGCTTACGTATTAAAATTGTCATTCCGGCTCGACCGGAACCTTTCTTGTGATAAATAAAGATCCTGGACAAGCTATAATTATGATAACTAATTGTAGCAAGCCAGTACGACAACAATCAGAGTAGCACAACATTGTTATAAACTAACCGATAATTATACTAACAATATTGTCCTCGCCCCATTAGAATTTTGGTTTCAGAGCTCTAGATATGACTTTTACAGAAGCAAAAGCACAATTTACACACGCCTCATTGTACCAGACTTTTAATGGGGTTGACACAAGTGTGGGCAAGCTTGTATGCTCTAAATATGAGGCTGCCAGTTCTTTCCTCGCATTATTTTTTGGGCCGTTTAAAAGACAACCGCGGGATTATTCCTATCCTGCCCCTTGTCGGCATCGCTATTTTAGCTGTCGCTATTGTGGTCACAATTAACCTCCTTCGCCAACCCCAAGATACCAGAAGTAGTGCCGCGACCAGAAGCTCCGTATTGCAAGCACCTGCTACCCAAATCCCCCCGAAAAAGTTTTCCGACTTACTTAAATAAATTATTCCGCGAAAATCCACTGCATTGAGTTCCAACAATGTTGCTAGTATACTTGCCTTGTCCTTTGATAATAGGGTGTAATTCGGTTAAGTAAGACAGTTAAGCAAGGAGAAGGATAATGGCACTTTCAAAACTCCAACTGCAAATTCTGGACATTCTTACCGAAGAAGACCGTGAGATGGCAGGTATTGAAATTGCTAATCGCGTTGGTGGTATTAGGCGTAGTGGAGTGTATGCAGGGCTTGCTGCACTCCAACGTGATGGCCTAGTATCGGCACGTTGGGACTATACTGAAGCACATCCCCGACGAATGTTTCGTCTTACTGATAACGGTCGGAGAGCTCGACAAATAGCCGAAAGAGACCAACAGCGTCGTGGTTTGAACCTCGAGTTTGGCACTGCCACAGTAGCTGCTGAATAAATATATATCCTATAGTTTGACATTGGTCCTCTTTTTCGGTATAATATTCTACATAGTTAGCATTTTCTGACGATTATCCTAAGTTATCAGGCTACGACACCTACTAGGAGGAGAAGAGTGTCTAACTCATTGATGCAGCTCAGTCCATTTCTTGCCCTTGCTATGTGGCTTGGTTATTCGTGGTTATGGATCAATAGCTATATCAAATCATTTAAAGGTCATGCGAACCGGCTTGTTAACTTTTTGGTTTCGAACTTAGCCTTTATCTTCCTAACGGTTGCAGTTGGATTGTACGGTATGTACCGTCTTTCAAGCTATACCGGAAAAATTGGCTGGGGCACTTTCATTCTTGGCATTTTAGTGAGCGTGGCAACACTAGTTTATGGGTCGATAATATCGTTTATCGGACTTTACGTAGGTGACTCACGCTCATGGGAAGTCGTACTCATATTGATGGCAGTCGTATTGTCACTCGGTTTCCTAGTTTTCTACACCAACGTGCAGTTCGGCTAGCTATTAGTTATGTAGTACGTCAACATTAGCGCCACGTTCAGTTCGCCAGCAGGCGATTGAACGTGGCGCTTTTTCTTGGGAAATTCAAAGACTAAAAAGATTGTTTTACTACTATACTAATTGATAATAAATCTATAACCCATAGTTTGACGAGTGGAAGAATTGTTGTTAAAATATGTAGGCTGTCAAATCTTACTGACAGGTTGTTCACGAGATAATCGTGATCTAGCACATTAGTATCACCTAGCCCTGCAACTGCAGAAAAAATAAGGAGGCGGTATGGCTCGGTATAAGCTAAGCTTTCTACAAGCACAGGTACTGGCGGCTATTTATGGCGACGGGGAAAATGGTGGAAAGATTGCAATGCCACTCTATGTGATTAGCCCACTAATTCTACAGTCTGACAGTTCTGTCGAAAATACGGTCAGAGACCTAGAAGCTATGGGGCTGGTTGAGTATTCAGACCATCATAATGCAAAGATAGCTATGCTAACCCCAGACGGTCGTTCAGTTATCAAAGAAGCACAGGTGGCAATCTTTTTGCCAATGCGGAATGATTTGGTAACAATCGAATTCCCAAGGCCAAAAGACATTCCGAATGTCGAAGGTCTTAAACCGTTGCGAGAGGGCCGGCGTCGTCCTTCTGAAGCCCACCTCAAAGCTTGAGCCACAATGAGCTTGCACGGGCCGTTGGAGCAGCGTGGTTACAAGGTCTAACTGATCATTCAAAATCCAGTCAACGGAACGCGCAATGTTAGCGGGAGCCCAGGATTATAGCTACTTTCTGACGACCACAACGGAGCCTTTTTTATGACCTTAACTTTCTAGGAGGAAAAGTGTGAAGTATTATGTCTATGAGGTTACGGTGGAAGGTTCGGGCGATTTCCCTGTAGACATGCTGCGGTATGACAGTTGTTACCCTGCGACAAGTGATGATGTCATTAATATAGGAACAAATCAGTATAGTGATCGTGGCCAACGAAAGGTGACTATACGCACACATTGTCATGGAAGGAGCACCCAGCCGTTCCATGTAGATCGTTGGCGGTCATTCCAATGGAATGTTCTTAGCGGTACAGCTCGAAGCTGGAACGTTGATTAATAGTGTGCTAAAGGCACGTTTCATAAAACCCCACTCGGGTAACAACCGAGCGGGGTTCTTTTTTAGGATAGTGATAAGAATAAAATTGATGCAAGTACCTAATCTTTTACTTGTAGCCCCAATGATTAAGAATTGTAACCAGGTTCTGGCCTCTATACGTGACTGGCACGCAATTCTTTCACCCAAATCTACCACATTCTTCAACCTTACTATCGTACGAGAATAGAACAAAAGTTAGTTGTGTAGTATAACCTATAGTTTGACTTCAAGTCTGATTTTTGCTATAATATTTCAAAGTTGTGAGCTAATTTTGCTCAAGTAAAAGTCGCACATTCATAAGGAGTGATCAAGTGCAAACTTATACCAGTATTGCTGGGAATGCTTGGTCAGAAGCTAAGGACCAAGTCGCTCGGTGCCTCCGTTTCCTAGCTGAAAAAAAGGGCGGTCATTTCGGTCCATATTTTGTGGATCCAGTTAGTTCCAACGGTATGTTTTCCTATTATCGGAAAAAATGGGATGATACTACCATTTACACCTTTACCCAGTTCAGTTTATTTGGTGAAGGTGAGGTTGATGGATTCCAGACACTCGGCGTAAGGAGTCAAACTGCGGAAGATGATGTTTGGAATCTTTATGCCTCAGCTATCGAAGAACGCATTACAGACAACAACAAGCTTGTGTTTGAGTACATATGGGTACCTGACGAGACTTACGGCACTCAGGTTGGTATGGGGCGACTTGTCCATGTACGTGTAACGCTGCCTGATAGGTCCTATGTTTCTTACAACCTAAATGCTGGTACCCGCGTTACAAGCCGAGACAACCCGTTGTTTGCGATGGCGCCTGAGTCTCTCGTCGGTGTAACGGAGCTATACGGACATCAACTCCCATGGCAGCTTGAGTTTCGGAAAAAGGGTTACGAAATATACCAGAAGTCCGAAATTTGGCAGTTGGCCAGAGTTATGGAACAGCTTGATCGTGGAAATTCACCTTCGGTAAGGCAAAACAGTACAAATTCTGTCTATCCTCTCATGCAATACGACTGTCAGCGTCCTGAAGACCAAGAGGTCCAAAGGTACTATGTCGATGTCAACGGCGCTATAGAAGCCATGTTGAATTTGCAGACGATGGAGCCAACCGATGAATGTGAATGGCTTGAGTGTCAATTTGCCACAGGGCGTGGTGTACACATCTTCGGTTGCGAGCCCTACTTCGGCCCACAAGCGCCTACACACATATACCGTGATAGGCATCTGTATCAGAGACTTGAGTTTGCGGAGACAGCTTCTCAATGAGATATAACAACGTGACACGAGCCCCAGGGAAACCTGGGGCTTTTTCTTGGAATAAAGTAGTAAGAAAAGAATTGTTGTAGCAACCTAAACACTAATGTTTGTAGCCCGGACGGGAATTTCATCCCGGGTCGTAAAAAACGTGCTGAGCAAAGCACCTTTTTTCCTTCCTTCGATTCCCGATTCTAGTAAATAAAAAATCCGCTCCACTTGTGTGAAACGGATTTTTCATGTAGCCCGGACGGGAATCGAACCCGTGATCTCTACCTTGAAAGGGTAGCGTCCTGGACCGCTAGACGACCGGGCCGCAGAATAATGCGTTCCACAATTGTAGCAGAATTTTATTAGCTGGTAAATCATTTGCCAAAGAAAAAGCCCAGGGTACTTTATTGCATACTCGGGTCGAGTAGCTATACCCTGGGCTATTAATGCGAGTCAAATGGCAAAAATACCGTTCGAAGGCTCTGCTGAAGTCCATTTTCTAGGTGACGTCTTGGGCATTTGCTTCATATGGACAATGCGTTCAGCCTCGGACATCGGGTTTTCGACAATCGGGCCTTCTACTACCGCAGCACCTGGATGCGTTTGCCAATATGCAACATCTTCTGCCATGGAAGGAGATGCTCGGATCTCCATCTCATCTTTGTTGGACGTTTGTTCATCCCCTTCTTGATCAATCATGACCCGCGTTCATTTTGGTACTTTTGGTCGCGAGGAAAAAGCCTTCTTGTTTCTTCCTCAGACAACGGCGTCATTTTTTCTAACAAATCTGGCGCAATCCTGTGAGAATTCCAATACGCGATTTCCTCTGCCTCTGAAGAAAAAGTAGGAATTTCCGACAACTCGTGGATAAGAATGTTTCCGCTTTCCTGTGCTTCCATCTTGCCCTCCACTCCTTAAGCGCGATCGTAAATCAGAATTTTTCCAGTTCGTCGGGTAAAACATCTTCGCTGAAAATGAGAGGTATAAAGGTTTGGTATACTTCCTTCGGCATTATTGTCTCATTAATAAGCTTGTCTTCAGTGCCCCAGTTGCGGCAGGCAATTTCACGCCACGATTCGACCCGTGGTTTACCCGCATCGTTTACAATGGCGAGCTGATCAATGCAGTAAGAGCCAGGCGCATACCCAGGATATCCTCGGAAGGTTTCGACGTCAACGAAGGTATAGTCCTGCCAACGAATTCCTTCCGCTTTGCAAATAGCAAGAACCACTTGCTCAGCGAAGTTTATCGTCGAGCCTGGCTTGGTAATGCCGGAGAAATAGATGGTTTGCCTGTAAACCAGATATGCAACTTTTGCTAACCTGGGAAGGTCGTAGATAGCCTCCTTCAGATTTAGCATAGATCTATCTCCTTATCCAAATGCTATCATCGTTATCGTTCGTTCAACTCCTGGTATCTGGCGAATTTTTCCGCAAATAGGCTGGAAGTCAGCTTGGCTTAATATTTGTAGTTTGATTATCAGATCGTAAGGGCAATCGTCGGCGAGTACTTCTGCTACTATAGCCTCCGGAATTTTCCGAAGTTCTATTAGAACTTCGTGCTTTACCACTACATCAGCCACTATAAGGACATATGCTAGTATCGGCACAGTTTTGTCCCTTTTAGAATTTCCTTTAGGCGAAATGCTATTTGCTGTAATTTGTCAACGTGCGCTAAAGGCGACTGTAGTATAGCAAGCAAATGGGTATTCTACAACTTTTTAGCCAAAGAAAAAGCGCCACATCCAATTTTGAATGTGGCGCGGACTGTTCGATAATTTGAGATACAACAACGTGGAATTTACTTAAATCATTAAACCACGTTTAAGTGGTGTCCGACCTAAGTATCGTTGGCATCAATTATTCGGGTAAGCGCGTCGCGCATTTTTCTCGCAACATCGATGTCAGCGTTAATATTCCACTCGGCACCGTCAATTTTACCCCATAAAGTTACAACTAGACGCCTGCTTACTCCGGAGCTATGCCTACTGGCTCCGATATCAGCATGGTCTGGGATACTAAACCAAAGATGCGACGTTCCCCCATGGCTTCCTCCTTTAAAGTACTGCGAAAGTATAGCATAATGTCCAGGTTATGTCAATACTATAGGTTCTTTGTTTTAGTTTACTTGGTCGGGAAAAGCTTAATCTCAACTTGCATAGAAAGCACTTGGGCTATGCGGTCAATCCAAAAGACTGTTGTGTTATTTTAACAAATTCGAAGGTGTGAGTAGACGTAGCAATTATGATTAACCCTAACTACATGAAAAAAGCGTCCTGTACCATATTGAGTAAAGGACGCTGTAAAGTTAAGAAATAGGCTCGCTAAAGAACTGCAGGCTCCATTCGCGACCAAAGCTTCCTAACCAGGTAAGAATTTGCTGCCTTGAAAATATCCATTTGCCATCTCGCCGAGTTACCGGAAGCTTTCGCTTTTTCGCCATCTTGACAATCACATCAGGGCCTGTCATCAGTAAGTGTGCAGCTTGGTATTCGTTAAGGGTATCCAAGGCTTCGGCTGTGGGTGCCAAGCGCATATATCCACGCTCAACTTCAATGTAAACTTCGGAATTTACCTGAATGCCAAACTCTTCCCGCAACTCTTTCGGGATTACAAAACGACCGCTCTTATCTACTCTGGCTGTATATTGCATCGTCGCCTCCCCCTACAACCACAAGTTTAAACTCGATTTGCATATTAAGCACTCGAGCTATGCGTATAATGGTGGGTAATGACATACGCCGTACACCCCTTAGCTCTTGAGAAACATGTTGCGGTGTGACGTGTATAATTCGAGCGAGATCGCTCATGTTCATATGCAGCTCTTTTAATCGCGCTTTGATCTGCTTACTAACTTCAGCTATCATCAAATCGGCGATATGGTCTGGGTCATCTTCGGAAACCTCGGCTGTCATTCTAGCGGGTTTCTTAGGCATTGCAATAATTACCTGTTAATGCAAGTTCTGGCCGAACCGAACCAATTCCAACCAAAATAAGTATGCTTAAATTTTGCCCACCTGTCGAAACTGAGGTGTCCGCACCATCTGCACTGGTAAACCTTTCGAGGCTTACTTTGCGACCGACGAAAAAGTTTCAAGGCTTTCTCCTTTAATGTGCTACACACAATTTGCCTGCCAAAATATTTTGACAATATAGGAATATTATCATCGGGGCAAAATTGTGTCAAACTATAAGTTTTGATCTTTCACGACTTCAGATGCGCAATAAAAAACCCCACGATCAATTCCATGAAAGTGGGGCGGAAAATTAAGAGATAACTAAACTTTTGGCAGCGTATCCAGTGAAATGCCTGCCTCTTGAAATGCTTCGGAAAGCTGCTGTGGCGACAAAGGAGTGTTTTTATACATCACCATAATGCCAAGCTCTCGTTCGGTATCGAGGTGATGTTCAAGAAGGGACTTTTTCTCATGAGGCTTTGCTACGCCGCAAATGTTACAGAACTCACCAACACCAATATCAAGGTCACCACCATAAATGGCGCCTTTTACCCAATTGTGCTGACAAATAGCAGCACAAGCGTCACAAATACCCCACTCAGTCCGACCTACCTTGATCATTTGGGCGTTGCATTTACTGCAAAGCTTGCCAGTACAAACAATGCCCCATTGCCCGTTGAGTTTGGTCTCTCTCAGGAACAACAAGCCACTTGTACCCATGAAGCACATATCGCGGATACTACCAACTTGCTGCTTATCAGCTTCGTCAGTCCCTCGAATGATAACGCGCTGGCCGCCGACAAATACTTGGTACTTATGAGTTGTATTACCATAAGCTTTGACACGCCATTCACGAGTTCCGCCTGCATGAAATACTGTAATACAGTAATCGTCATTACTCTTGTCACGACGTCGACCCTCATAGTTAATTCGATCACCAGGACTAAGAAATTGTAATGCTTTTCTTAGTACCCGCTTTTCATATGCCGTTGCGGGATATAGCGTATAAGTAGCTTCATCGTCATTACGAACAATATGCACTGGCTACTCCTTTGCTTCGCATGGATAGGGCCATTTGTAGGTAGTTAAGACTGTGGTCGACAGTGCAAATACGTTTCGATATTCAAAGTGCAAAAGTAAATAACTCTACAATGTGACCATAAGTATAAGCAATAAATATTGTTATGTCAAACTATAGGGCTCTAAGTAATAGTGTTTTGAAAAAAGGCCAATAAAAAGCGCCCTGTTCTTTTTGAAACTGGGGCGCTTGTTTGTTAGTGGCTTTACCTTTGCCCACCCGCTTAAGGATGGCATTGGCATACACCACGCTTAGATTTTTACCGTGCACTTTCATCCGACGCTTTTTGGCGTCAAGCTTCCGCGCCCGGTTTTTCCATCGATCCATGGTTTTCCCTCCTCTACACTTTCAGCATTTGCCGGATAGGATAAGTTGGTGATGTGTTTAGAGAAATACCCTAGTAACCAGCTCAAAAAACTGCTCTACTACTTCCTCCCAAATTTCGTTCACCATTCGCTGTCCACAAGTGGCACAGTCCATGGCATGGAAATACTCGACGTGGTATTCCTCCTCTTCATCTTCGTCTGAGATAAGGTTTGAATCCGAGTAGGCCAGTAACATCCCAAGAAATGACTCTTTGGAAATTGGTTCTGACAGTGGCCACCAATGCTTTACACTTTGGATAAAATCAGTATAGGAGTATTCAAATTCCTCCCACTGTCTTTCCGACCATTCTTTATCAAGCTGTTGCTTCCAGAACTCTCTATCTTCGGGTGTGAACCAATAAGGAAAAACGATACGATCGGAAGGTACGATGGCTCGGCTGACTAATTGGGTCTGCATGGCTAACTCCTCCTTGGCATTCTCAGATGCCTCTAAGGTTGGTATTGCTGGATAAAGAACCTGCCTTTACCATACCAGCCTCAACATGTACACCCTCGGGTGGACATAACCATACGATGGAATAAAAAGTGCGTGCCTCGCTAAGTTTTACAAAGCAAGGCAAATTGGAAGGTATCCTTCCCTTAAAGTCCTCGAAAATGAAGTCAAAGACTTAAGGAAAGGCGGGATTCCGAAGAATCCCGCTTGTTTTAGATTCTATTGAACTACCAACTTACCGAGAAAATACTGCGACCGTGGTGGTCGGCTAAGAACCGAGTGACCTTTTCCCATTGCCCCGGGAAGGACCCTTTTGCTGCGGCGATGATGGCGTTCGCTTCCTGTAGCGTTTCGCCTTCGAGTATCACCGGCCGATTGAACAGGTCCCGCAAGTCGTAGATGACGGCTTTGTCGTCATCACTCGTAGAGTCGCCGTCTTCACCGACATCGACACGCGGCGTGTGCGCCATTGCATCATACGCTGCTTTCCACGCATCCCGGTTATCCCATGGCCCTCCAATTGTAACGCCACCCGAGAAGGTCCGTAGCGTTTCCTTGGAAATCTCAGTGACGTCGTGAAGCTTCACGTCCGTGGCCATCTTCTAAACCTCCAATTTGTTCATGCAGGTACCGCAAACAGGTTGCGTGCTTTTTCGAAGTACTCCTTCAGAATCGCGCTTAGCCACACCGACTCCTGCCATTCCTTACGTTGTCCCGCGAGATAAGGTGCGATGTATTAGGTAGCTCTGGCTCGTTCTCGAGTAAAGACGCTCGGGTCCTTACCCTGTTCAACAAGCCAGTCATAAAGGCTAACGGCCGAATCATGTTCAGCAACCCGAATATAGTACGACCGATGCCAATAGACATATTGGATAGGCTTGTAGGGAATGTGAAAGTCTGATCGGCGAGCGACAGCGTAGAGTATCGCATTATGGAGCTCAAAACGGTGTGCGATCTCGACAAAAAGCATGACACGGTCAGGTGTCGGTACTAATAAGGCAACGTCACCACAGCAATTAAGGTCAAAGGTAAACCGTGGCACCTGATTTTGGACGTCCCACCGGTATTGCGTTTGTGACCCGAAGATCAAGCCACGCCGTTCTGATTCGGCCAAAAACAGATCGCTGTCGTCAAACGACACGCTTTTCCACCTCTCATCAAATTTTCAAGTGCGATACAGGCATCAAAAACCTGCTTATGTAGCTAGTATTATACCAAAATTTTAGCTATTTGTAAAGCTATAGGCCTATTTAATCTTTTGGGAATTATTTCTTTACGACGTGAAACCCAGGAGTTGGACGAAAGATCGCGGCAAGCACACCAACGCCTTCCATAAGGGTAAAAAATGGCAATAATACTACCTGTGCCATGCTCCAGCCAGTGCGCTTCCACCATTTTTCAATACCAAATTCATCAAGGTTGGCCTTTAGGCCGACCAGGTATAAAACAGCAAATGAAGCAAATGAATAGTTCGCTAATAGCCGTATCCACCAATCGGTTGCGAAACCGAAATAGAAATGGGCAATCGTATAAAGCGCAGCAAACGGTGCTAAAGCCCAAAGCATTGTATTAAGACCGAGGGAAAAACGCCAGCGCAATTTAACAGGTGCGTATAAAGAAACCTTTGCTAACCCCTGGAACCAACGGCGGCGTTGCTTAATAAAGTCGGTAATCGATTGTGTTGATTGTTCTTCTAGGTAACCCTCAACCCAACGGCAACGGTGACCGTTTTCCATTGCGACCAAAGCCCAAAAGGCGTCTTCAGTAATTGATCCTCTTGGTCCAAAATCGAAACCAATCGACTTTTCAACATCGTTACGAACGACAATGTATGAGCCATGAAGGCCGAATATTGTCCTACCCAGGCGGTGCTCAAAGTGAAACCGCGCGAAATCGTCACCGGTGCGAACGTTATCAGCCAATGTTAAAAATGGATGTTCCTTCCACTGCCGGTGGTACAAAATTGCACCCTGGCCAATGCGCAAGGCACCGGAAGCTTCTTCTTCTTGGATCATAGCGCAAATGCCTTTAATACCAGAAGGCGTTGGCTGTGTTTCTTCATCTAAATGGACAATCCAGGCATTATCAGGCAACGTTGAGTGCAAGGAAGCATAGTGTAAGGCTCGAGCCTTATAAAGTGAATTGTATGGGGTTTGATAATTAAGCGGTACAACAATATAACGTAAGTCGACATTCGGCTCAGGCAACTTAACATTTTCTGTGTCAGTAACTACTTCAATTATGTATGGGAAAAGAGGCGTTTTTGCCATTTCTGCTTGGCAGCGACGAATGGTACTCGTTAAGGCTTCAATATTTGTGCCTCGCGACACTATGCGCCACGAAACAAGCCTGTTGATCGGTTTTACGGTATCCAAATTGTTGGGGTGGCGAAACGTTAACATGCCGGCTAAACCCAGCGTTCCAGGAATTACGGCACCTAGCCAAAGCAGTGCGCCCCAAGCCCAAATATTTTCTAAAAGTGTATGGGGGGCAACGCTCACCGGCCAGATCAACGCCTGTAATATATAAAGCACAAAAATTCCCAAAACCATGTAGAGAACTACCCGAAAACGGTGTCCAGAAATAAAACTATAATTCCAGTCGCGTTTGGGTTCAAACGGAAAAGGTTGTAGATTGTCGATATTTGTATATATGTCCATGCAATTAGGTTAGCGTATGCTTGGTACGCCAAATGAGGGCCTATAGTAACATAAAATAAATGAATTGTCAATACTCTAGGCCTTACATTTCTTTGCGTTATGGTCTAGCGAAGACAATTTTCAGAAAATAATTTGTGGAAAATAGAAAACTTGGCAAAAGAAAAGCCCCGGTCCGGTGTTATCCGGAACGGGGCTATTACGAAAGGAGCAGCCGTATTTTGGGTGGCTGCGGGCTATTGTGTAACTTCAAACCTCAGCGTGCCCCTTCGGCGGGCAGTTGAATAGTAACCTTGAACCCGGCGAAAAGGCGCAGTGGGCGATTTTGCGTAGCCCGAGAAATTCCAGCTCTCGCCAGAGCCATTCTCGCGACCGATCTCGTCTATCTGCATTTCCAAGTACCGGCGGCGCTCATCGTTAGAGTCAGTGGTAAACCGAACCGTTCTTTGACGAATTTCGTCGTAGATCGTGTCATCATGCGGCGCCGGGACGTTTGAAGCCCCGTCAAATAATGCAAGCATGAGGTCATACTTGCTGGGCCCATCAATGATCGAATAGGGTTGGCTAAGCTCTGAAGGCATCCGCCTTCCTCCTTAATGTACTACTTGCACTAGCTGCAAGCGCGCTGTTACCTCAGAAATGCTTCCAAGGCCACCTAGACATCCATCCAGGAATTATGCGGTAGTATAGCAAATTTTTGTATAAATGTCAAACTATAGGTTACATCCTAAAAGTATTAGAGAAAATTGTAAAAAAAGCGCCACGTTCGGTTTAATGAACGTGGCATAGATAATTGAACTAGGTAGATTCTGGCTTTCTGGGCCGGGAGAAGCGTTCTTCTTTCTCGGCTTGAGTCAGTCGATGGAGTTTTCCTAAAAGTTCAGCTGAAAGAGAATGGGTTCGCCAAAATTCTGCTTCCTCAGCGTTTGAGGCAAATGCAGGGATCTCAGACACATCCTTGACTGGAATCAGATCTTGATCGCCTGTCGTCTGTTCCACAAGTATTCTCCTTTACTTTATACTTTCTGGTCGACGAAACCGCAACTTTGCAAGATGTGGCGCAACGGCGATAAATCCACCGCCACAAACAATGCAAACAGCGATGAGTAAATAGGAAGGGTGTACAGAATATTGATGTTCCCAATAGACTCCAAGAAATGCACCAAGAAAATAAATGAGAAGGCCAATAACAGTAATAACAGTAATGACGTTTTGCCTTTTCATATAACCTTTCTATGCATCTGGATCGTGCCGAATACGATCGTCTACATGCTTTCGCTCTTCGAACGATACAGTTACTCCCAGGTTAGTGTTGCACTCTGGACAAGTGATGTAGTACCCCATACTCTGGTGGTACCGAACATCATTCGGCCCAAACTGCAACTCGACTTGGCAATTGTGGCATCTGATTACTTTTTCGCCATTTGATAGTACCCGCATAATGGCGTGGTTGCCTCCTTACTATGGGTGATATTGAAATGTGCAAATAAGAAGTTGCCTTCCCCTAAGGTCCTCTAGGCATTTGGCTTAAAAGACTTAAGGAAAGGGGCGGCCGTCGGTTTAGGACGGCCGCCATTAGTTTTACTCGCGAAATATTTAATGTGGCATAATGCCAGATTGGACGATAGTCACGTCGCTGTCGTTTGGTACGACAACGATATAACTTTCGGCCTGGCCTTGGCCGGGTTTGTCATGAGTGCCGGAAATGCCGGCCAACCCTCGATAAAAACCCTCTGGGTTTTCAATGAAGGACGACGCGAACGTGCCCTGTGTTGACATGACTTGGCCACCCTTGCCATACGGTGCTTCGACCGAATAGTGCCAGCCCTGCGGCAGGCCATGGGCAAAGGCGATAGTACATGCTGGCCCCGTCTGGTGGAGCGTTCCCCGCGGATCAACAATGTTAACTGAAATCGGGAAACAACTCGATGCACTCGTATCGAAAATCAGGAATTGATTACCGCCAATGTCGGCCACCCTGCTGGTAGCATCAACATTGTCGTGGCGAATACCCGGTACTGGCCTGGCCATGAGGCCGGCTAGTGGCCCATCGCCATTGAGTCCCATGGCAATGATAAAAATAATCCCCCACAGTATAAACAGACCGACTGCTATAAGCCCGGACCAATCAGTCTTTCCTTGCAGCCTAGTCATTGCACGATTCACGAAACTCCCCCACATACTACAAGGCCCTCATATCAGGCCTTCGTGCTAAGGATAAATTTTATCCCCAGCACGAAGGCCTTTATAAAATGCCTTTTGTGCGACATTTCTATCCGCGAGTTTTTAATGTACAAATTTCTTCAAATTTAAAACGAAGGGTTTTCCCCTTCCTTAAAGGCTCTCGAATTTCAAAAGCATAAGGAAAGGGCCCTCAAACCCGGTGAAGGGTAAGAGGGCTTTGTGCTTTGCTGCCACTACGGCAGCATTTCGACAGACGCCAGACCGATGCTGGATGGTTCGAGGCCGAATGCTTCCATAGCCTCCTCAAGTGATGTCCGGTACCGCAGCTCATTGAGCGCATACCGACGCTCATCTTCGCTCTCCGAGCAAAAGTTGAACTCGATGCTATTGGAAAACGGCACATAGCCCGCATCGCGGACTAAAGTATGGCCTTTGAGAAGCTTTTCCATTAGGTCATTCGAGCCGGTGAACACCCCGAGCAGATGCTTGTCGGGTTCTTTGGTAAAGGTGAACGTGGGGATACAAGGCATCGTTGTTTGCTCTCCACCGCGGACATATTTTTCGGCATATTGTCTCGCGGCACAGACCCTTTGAAAGGTTGCGTCATCGACAACTGCCGTGACACCATTATTGTGCGCGACATGAAACACTCCCATTGTACTCAGCCTCCGTGATTGAATGTGCTGCAAGCGGTACAATCGACTGCCGACTGCTTACTTGCGCTTTGCATTATATCAAAATAACCTGGTGATGTCAACACTATAGGTTATGCACTGCATAGCCATTTTCTTGTCATTCCAAGTTATTAGGGCGGAATCTTCCCACCCAAGTCCTCGCTAAACCTTAAGGTAGTTCACCTTAAATATATCTAAGAAAAAAGCGTCCCGTTAACCGGTTGTTCCGGTTTCGGGACGCTTAAAGAAATGGGCTATTACTCGACTGACCCTACTTAATATGTTGCAGAACAAGTAAGAAGGCATTGCCCAAGGAATAAATTCCAAATAGTATTGAAGCGCAAGTGACAAGAGTAATGAAGGCTGCTACTTCAGGAGAGCCGCTTTCACTTATCTGCCGGAAGTTATCCCGAACGATCAGGTGCAAGGAATACAAGCCGGCAATTATGACTGCCAGAATAAGCAAAGCTAAAAGCACTGCAAGTACATACCACATTCTCATACCTCCAGTTTACTTACCACGAGAGTCTCGAGCCCCTAGGGGCCGACAGTTCGCCAGAAGAAGTACGACGGATTTGACTCGCCGAAGTCTTCTTGCTCTTTGGCATGCTCACTGCAAAATTTATGGACGCCGGAAAACTGGGTTACCCGCTCCCATGTGGCCGGTTTTTCGCAGTCGCCACACATTGACTCTGAGGTGCCAAGGATTTCTCGCCGAGTACCAACGCCAAGTAATTGTAATTCGCTGTCAGTTATCATGCCAAGGACTTGCCGCAAAGTATCTGGATAATGATTTAATCGCTGCAAAAGGTCACCAATAGATAAGGCTGTTTCCGGTTGCGTCGATTGTGTCATTGGCTTTCGTCCCCGGGATTGTCTCCAAAATAGTCACGCATGCGTTGACTGCGAGAAGGATGCCGTAGTTTTGCAAGCGCTTCACGCTCGATAGTTTCAATATTTTGCGATGTCTGATGCATAGCTTGAGCTACTTCTTCAACATCACGCGAGCGGCCGTCTTCTAGACCAAATCTATCAATCAAAACCCGGCGCTCTGTATCGGAAAGGCTGTCAAGTGCCTCATGGATTCGCTTATGGAGTTCCCTAACGATAGGCTTGCCACCTGAAGCTTCTTCTTCACGTGCGATTTGCCGTAGTGTCTCTTCCCAACTTTCCTCTGCCATACCGCGCTCCTTTCGATTGTGAATGTACAAAATGCTTTACAGAAGGAGCAACTCGCCTATAACCTTCGGCGAAATTGTGCCTGTAGTATAGCATACTTATTCATCGATAATATTAATTGGCGTCGCGCCATAATAAGAGTTGCAAATCTTATAGTTATAATGTAAACTTATGGCACTTTGCCTGATTTACCATAAGAGGCAAGAATAATTGCACGTTAACATACTGAATAGTTCATAAATATTTGTATTTCCGAAACGGCTTAGAGTATCTTAATTACATTACGAGAGGCATTGTATAACCATACGGCATAACCGCAGGTATCTTAAGCTGACAAAGGCAAAAGGAGAAGCAGGCCCATGCGAAAACTTACGGTACTTTTTTCGGTCATCACTTTTCTGTTGATTGCCCACCTTACCCCACCGGCAATGTATGCCCAAAGTACACAAGACTGTAACAGCCTTGTTTATGACGGCGCGAAACTTTTCGGCGGGAACACGTCGAGCATCACTAACGCAGCACAATCCTTGAAAAACAAGGGCGCTGAAGTGCATGTCTGGACGCAAAATGCCCCGGCCGGGTTTACGAACATCGACCAGTATTGGCCGACGTTGCTAAAATCATGCCCATCATGGCAAAACGCCAGTGGTGGCATCAAAGCCAACTTGGTTGGCGTAGTCGTCATTAAAAAGGCGACCGGCGGCGAAGACGTTATTAAATCTGGTCCTTCAATGACCCAATTGAACGACCAAACAAACCTGGGCATCCAAAAACAGACGATGGAACCCAAGTTTGCCAAAGGCGATTTTTCCGGCGGTGTTACCGACGGCCTAAACCAGCTCACCAAGCTGGTTAGCACGCAACCTGCCGGTTCAACAACCAATGGCGTTGCCACAAATAAATCCACGAGCCAAGCCAGCAGTGGCGGTTCAAGCCTTACCTGGCTTTGGATTATATTGGCAGCTCTGGTTATAACTGCAGTTATCGGGTACATCGTATTTATCTGGTTGCCGCAGCGCAATGACCGCCGCTTGGCCCGGCAAAAAGCCCAAAACGCCAAGTCACGCAGCGTCAATCTTATTTCTAACATCGGTGACCAAATTAAAGATACTGATACGGAGCTGCAAATTCTTGAAGGCACACCTAACGTTGATGCGGGTTCGCTTGCGAATTTGAAGCAACGATTTGGCGCAGTAAAGAAAATCGCTGACAATGCATCAGTTGCCTATGAAAGTTACAATACGCCGGCCAATGACCCTGACAGGCCAAACTTGACCGTTGGGGAAGCTGCGGAAATCGAGCAGAATTACAATCGGGATATCGTTAACAAGCTTACAGAAGCTAGCACACAGTTGGCTGATATAAAGCGTGATGCACAGCGACTATCTGATAACCCCGCTGTTAGCCTGAGCGGAACACCGCAACCGGCGCCATCACAGCCAGTTGACCCTGCCCCGCAAATGGCAGCACCGCAACCCGCGGCAGCGCCTATTCCGCCGCAGGTAACTTCGTATACCCAACCAATTAGCCGCAACCGGCAAGAAGCCAATCGAATGCTCGATGACGCTAATGACGTTTTGAGGCAAGCCGAACGGTTTATTTGGGAAAACTGGCGATTCGTTAGCTTCGACACCAAAGATGCCTTGCAATCCGCAAGGAACGAGGCGGTTGAAGCCGAGCGGACACGCGATAATGACCGCAGATATAACCGCGCCGCAAATGCATATAACCGGGCGAGGGATACATTTGAGGCTGCACGGTCTGATGTTATTAGCCGCTACGATTACTCACGTGATCGCCGGTGGCGCAGTTATCGGGCATGGAACCCGTGGTACGACGACAATCTTATTTACTATAATACTGTCTTCATGCCGGCCTATTATCCGGATGAAGTAGTTACCCGTCAGGATGTTTATGTCCATGACGAGCGGAGTGGTGGAGCAGGAGTAGGAACCGGGTTTGAAACCCAACCCGCTTCTCCGCGAAATGACGATAATAGTGGTAGCGGCAGCGGCACCAGTTTTGAAGATAATAGCCGTGCCAACGAAGGCAGTGGCATTGGATCAAGTTGGACAGAACCCGCAAGGCAGCCTGACCCGGAACCTTATTCACCGCCATCGGAACCATCGTATTCACCGCCAGATTCGTCGCCCATGGACACAGGCGGATCGTTGGATACTGGTAGCGGCACCGACATGGGGTCAGGAACCGGATCGAGCTGGTAATTCCCGGCTCGGCAGCCTTAGGTAAACCGAACTACCAAAAGACAACACAACCAAAAAAGGAAAAAAACACATGCGGTCACTCATGGACAGTCTTCGAACGCTTGGACTGGCAGAAATGCACGGTGCTGTCGACCATGTGGTCGACATGAAATCTCCTGAAGTCATTGCCCAGGAAATTCGTGACCTTGAAGGCTCACTCTTGAAACTCAAAGAGTCAAGGAGCGAGTTTAGCGGTCACATTACCACACTCACTCAGAACCTGCAGAGCTTAAACGCGGATGAGGGTAAATATCACGCCCAATCCGAAGCGCTGGTGCAGCAGGGCAAGGATGAAATCGCCAAGCTGGCATTGACCAAGCTCACTGAGACTGAAGCCAGGATTAAAACCACCGAAGCTGAGCTTTCTGATACGCAGCAAAAGCAAGCCAAGATGGACCAGGCCATAAGCCAGTTTACTGCCCGTATCAACGCGCTTAATGACCAGTTGCGACAGCTCCAATCGTCAGCGCACGCACGCCAGGCCGAAAACGAAGCTGCAAAGAACCTGGAACGCGCCGCCGATACCCTGGGCGCAGCCGGTTCAACAAGCGTCGACGATATTTTGGCTCGGGAAAAAGAGGAGGAAAACGTCGCGGACGCCCGGTTTAACCAGGCGATTGGCGACTTTGCCCCGGCTGATCCTGTCACCGACGCTCTGCAGCAATCAGAAGTCGACGCGCGGCTGGCCGAACTCAAGGCGAAGATGGCAAACGCTGGTATTGCACCTGCGCAAGCCCCAGCCTAACCAAAGTAACTATTCAGTAATGTTCAAACCAATTATGGCAAATTAAGCCATTAAAAAAGCCTCACCTATTTATTTGGGTGAGGCTATATTTTTACCGTAAAAACTAATTTTCATTTATAACGAGTTTTAAAGATATTCTCCTTTGTCTTCCTCTTTCAGCTTTTCGACGATTTTTTTGACGTCTTGAGCTTTATCTCGGGAACACACTAAAAGTGCATTTGGCGTATCAATAATGACAACATCGGTTAATCCAATGGTTGCAATCAGCCGGCCATCGGTATGGATCAACGAGCCGCTCGTATCAAGAGCCATGACATTTTCTTTGTTGCCAAGAACAACATTGTCGCCCTTGGACTTTGCAAGGATTTTATAGAGCACATTCCAGTCGCCGATATCGTCCCAACCGAAGTTGCCTTCGATCATGAGTAAGTTATCGGCTTTTTCGCTAACACCTTTGTCGATTTGGGTGTCTTCGGCTTGGCCATATACTTCTTCAAGAACTTGCAATTCGGTTCCAGAACCAATAGCTGCATCTACTTTTTCAAGCCCTGCATGAACTTGTGGGGCATGTTTTGCTAATGCCGCTTTGATCGACGAGGCTTGCCAAGTGTAGAGGTTAGCATTCCAAAAATAGTGGCCGGAAGCAACAAATTCCTTAGCAGTTTCAAGATCGGGTTTTTCAACAAACTTTCCAACCTTGTAGACTGTTTGGCCGTTGACCTGTTGAAACTCGTCTCCCCGCTTAATATAGCCTAAACCAGTGTGCGGCATAGTGGGAACAATGCCAATGCTAATTAAATAATCGCCAAGTTTCGCGGCCTGACATGCGGTTTGGACCAGGTCAGAAAACTTTGCCATGTCAGAGATAACGTGATCGGCAGCCAAGTTAACAATAACGGCGTTTGGGTTGTGTTTCGCAATATAGTATGCACCTAAACCCATAGCCCACGCCGTATTTTTACCTGAAGGTTCCGCAATAACATTATCTGCTGGAACTTCAGGCAACTGTTCTACTATAGCTGCCTTGTGGAGAGCGTTGGTAACCACGAAAATATGGTCAGGGGGCATAAGCCCGTTAAGACGCTGTGCGGTTTCTTGGATCATTGACTGAGAAGAAGTTAGTTGTAAAAGGTGCTTTGGCGCTTTCTTGCGGGACTTCGGCCAAAGCCTTGTCCCTGATCCGCCGGCTAATATTAAGGCGTACAGATCATCCATAACTAGGAATTATAGAAGATTACACTGCAAATTTCCAGTTAGTTTTACTTGCTCCGCAAAGAATAGAGGTGAAAAATGATTATTCCTCGCTCCACTATGGAAGTAGATCTAATTGTCCTTTCTTCTCTCAATCAAGGGAGAAAGTCCGAGAGAGGGGAACATCTTTCTTATATTACTTTTTAGAAAAGTAACAAAAGCGTTTGCCAAAGAACCTGTCTGCTAAAATCCATAAAACTGCATACGGTGATGCCCCTCCGGAATTCTCTCCTTTCAGTCGGTCAGTTCCGGCTTCTCCTGTTATGCAGTTTTACGGTTTTCTTAACGCGCCATACTCTAAGCAAACAATATGAAATGAGCATGCTACAAGTTACATGCTACAAGTTTCAAGAGTTGAAATCAGCGTTTTAGTAATGGAAAATGGTGTAATGGATTATTGGAAATTATTTTATTGTTGTTTGCGGCTTTGGGAGCGGGGTTGGCGGTCGGAAGATTGTCTGGTAATTAAAAACTTATTGGTATCGGTGTCTAAATCATAGAAATAATCAGCGGCTTCGATTAGTTTGCCCGAAGTACTTTTGCCAAATGCGACAACGCCGACCCAAACACCTTGGCTTTTTAAGTAGTCGACCAAAACTCGGAAGTCGCCGTCACCTGAGCCAATTACCACGGCATCTAATTTTGGTGCCATGGTCATGGCATCGATAGCTAGTTCCATGTCCATGTTGCCTTTTTGCTTGCCGGAAGCAAAAGTCTGCAAATCTTTCGTCCTAATTTCGTATCCTATTCTAGCCATGGCATCAAAAAAGCCTTTTTCCTCGTCAACACCGCCGGAAACGGAATAAGCTAGCGCACGAACTAAGTGCCTTTTCTCAAGGACAAGATCCATGAGAGCTTGAAAATTAACCCGGGCATTATAAATGGCTCGGGCTGAGTGGTATAAGTTTTGGACGTCTAAAAAGATCGCCAATCGTTGGTCTGGATGTGTCATTAAGCAGTATTATATACGGAATTTGGCCTAGTATACAATGGGAATGCCATAAAGTATCGCAAAAACGCTTTTACGGATTGGCAACCGTATAGAGACCATGTGGCGCAGTGCCACCAAAGACAGGCCCACCCCATGCATTCTGGCAAGTACCCACGGTAACAAGATTGTATGCACCAGGGTCGGATTTATTTTCCATATTTGCAACCAATAGGTAGGACTGCCCTGCTGTCGTACAGCCTTGCCAGTCACCAGACCAATAAGCATACGTTTGGCCATTACCTGAAGGATCCCATGGCCACGCGCAATAGGGCTTTGGATCATGGGGCATTTGCTTGATATAATTTGCGTCCAAGCCTGGTATCCAATTAGCGCTCCAACAATCGGCATACCACCCACCAGGTGGAAATGAACCATGGTCATTGTAATAAAGTTGCAGGGCTTGCCCGATAGATTTTAAGTCAGCTTTGCGCTTGGCGTCACGAGCCCGGGCCTGGGCCGATTGAAATGTACCAACACCAATCCCAGAAAGGATGCCAACGATAGTGATGACGACAAGCAGCTCAATGAGGGTAAAACCAAGTTGTTTATATTTTTGTTTCATACTCTTTGTAAATCTTTCACCAGTTATATGCACCGTCTGTTGATACCTGCCATGAATAACTCCCTCGCTGAGGATCCCAAAACGGATCAGAGCTGGATAAGGTTTCTTCTGGACTGCAGTGTGCTAACAACTTGTAGTCGGTGCCATTAGATTTGTAAAGATAGCCAGTCCAGGAAGCGGTATTACATGGTGGATACGACTGATTGTTTCTTGGGTCGATTGGTAATTGCCGTATATATGTAGGTGCTAAACCGGGAATATAATCGGTTGTATGATTGCCATACGCAGTAGGCGCACCCCACCAGTCTGGAGTTGCTGGGTAGACTCCATGGTCACTGTAGTAAGCCTGCAATGCAATGGCCATATTATGCAGGTCTGCTTTCCGTTTCGCGTCCCGTCCCCGACCTTGCGCTGAAGAAAATGTACTAATACCAATACCAGAAAGGATGCCGATAATAGTAATGACGACAAGAAGTTCAACTAATGTAAAACCCAATTGTCTTTTAAAGAAATTTTTAGCGTTTGACTTTTGACTTTTGAACTTATGTGCCATACTTCCATACTAGACTACCGTTGGTTTGACAGTCAATGGGTATGGTCTATCTTATGCCTCCCTCTTCAATCATCAAAGGTTAGGCGGAGAATTTCTTACTCTGAAACAACTTCCAACTCTCCCCAATTGTGGCCGACTTTTGATTCAACAAGTATGGGGACAGAAAGATGGAAGGCGTTTATCATAAGCGATTTGATTTTTGGTTCAACTGATTTTAATTCATTTTCGGGCACTTCAAATACTAGCTCGTCGTGGACTTGTAAAATCATCTTTGTCTGGAAACTTTTTGCCACAAGTTCATTTTGGATCGCTATCATCGCTTTTTTAATAATATCAGCATTAGCGCCTTGCATCGGCAAGTTTATGGCCATTCTCTCACCAGCATGACGCACTGCAGGGATGGAAGATTGTAATTCAGGAATATAACGGCGGCGGCCGGAAATTGTTTCCACAAAACCTTCTTTTCTGGCTTTTTCGATTAGTTGGTCAAAGAATTCTTTTACGCGTGCATATGTTAAAAAGTAGCGCTGAATAAATGCAATAGCTTCCTTATGGCCAATACCAAGTTGCTGTGAAAGGCCAAATCCGCTCATACCATACATGAGGGCAAAGTTTACCGTTTTACCTACACGACGCATATCGCGTGTTACCTTATCTTGTGCCACCCCGTAGATAATTGAAGCCGTTACCGCATGGACGTCGTCATTTTCCTGGAAGGCTTTAATAAGAACCGGGTCTTTTGATAAATGTGCCAAAATGCGAAGTTCAATTTGTGAATAGTCGGCAGCAAGCAAGACCGACCCTTTCGGCGCAATAAACGCCTGGCGAATTTTAGCGCCAAGTTCAGTTCTAATCGGAATGTTTTGGAGGTTCGGGTCTGAAGACGATAGTCGGCCACTTGCTGCCCCAGTTTGGTTATAACTAGTGTGGACGCGGCCAGTTTCCTGATCTACCAAAGTTGGTAACGCGTCAATATATGTGCTTTTTAGCTTTGCCATTTCGCGGTATTTTAATAAATGCTCAACCACTGGGTGGCTAGTCTTTAAGGCGGAAAGTACTGATTCATCCGTCGAAAACCCAGTTTTCGTTTTCGACTGTGTCGGTAGATGAAGTTCCTCAAATAATACTTGGGCTAATTGTTTGGGGGAGTTCACATTAAATTCATGGCCGACATTTTTGTAGATTTCTTTCAGACATGAAGCAATGTCCTTCTCAAGCTCTTTGGACATTTTTGCTAAAAAATTACTATCGATCAACACACCGTTACGTTCTATTGTTGTTAAAACTGGCACAAGTGGCATTTCGTAATTGCGAAATACTGGATAAACGTTGGCTGCCTTGAGCTTTTTCTCAAGTACTGACTTCAATCGCAGCGCCATGTCTGCATCAGCACAAGCATAAGGCACAACTTGTTCAACGGGCACTTGGTCCATGGTAATTTGCTTTTTACCTTTGCCGATTAATTCGGTGATTTCCTGCATTGTTACGCCAATTTCCTGGTACACAAGACTTTTTAAGCCTAATGAATATGAACCTGGATTAATTAACCATGCTGCAACCAATGTGTCGAATGCCATACCACGCAGTGTAATACCATGATTTGCAAGGACTAACGCATCAAACTTTATGTTGTGGCCGATTTTTTTGATGCTGTCGTTTTCTAAAATCGGCTTTAAGAGCGCTAAGAAATCTTCCTGGTAAGGAACGTAGAATGCTTCGCCGATGCGATAAGAAAATGAGCAGCCCACAAGCTTAGCTGAAACCGGCCGCCAGTTATCTGTTTCGGTATCAAACGCAAATTCTTTGGCCTTTTGCAGATTTTTGATAAGTGCTTCTAGGTCTTTAGTGTTATTAACCAGCTTATAGGTTATATTTGTCTTACTAGTTTTATCCTCGGACGTAGGTAAGTCGGGGATCTGCCCTTCCTCTTCTTCCGCAACGAGTTCATTATCAGCCGCGATTTCAGTTAAACTTGTTGCTGGAAAAACCTCAGCTAAACGGTTGACTAAACTACGAAAGCCGAGCTCTTGGAAAATGGATAGGATTTTTTGGCGGTCAAAATCATGGGTTTTTGTTTCTTCGAGCTTTAGTTTTATTGGTGCGTTTCGATCAATTGTCGCTAACGTTTTTGACAATTTAGCCTGTTCCGCATATTCCGTAAGGTTTTCTTTCACCTTGCCTTTAAGGTCGTCTAAATGTTGATAAACGCCTTCAAGGCTTTTGTATTGCTGGATTAAGGTTTGGGCTGTTTTATCACCAATACCAGGAACACCAGGAATATTGTCCGAGGGGTCACCTTTGAGACCTTTATAGTCGATAAGCTGGTCGGGACCGAAACCATATTTTTGTTCGACAGCTTTTGTATCGAACAGGATAGTATCGGAAATACCCTTGCGCGGCGCAAATACTTTGGTTTTATCATCGACCAATTGCAACGTATCCATATCGCCAGAAACGATTATTGTTTCGAGCTGTTGGTCTTTCAGATTTTCCGCTTGGTTAGCTAAGGTACCAACTAAATCATCTGCTTCATAGCCTGCAACTTCGAATATTGGAATGTTAAAAGAACGGACGACATCACGCACGCGGGCAAATTGGGGAACAAGTTCACTATCTGCAGCCGGCCGATTAGCTTTATAACCGACGTACTGGAGATGACGGAACGTTGGCGCCGGTAAGTCAAATGTCATGGCAATGTATTCCGGTTTCAGTTCTTGGAGCACGCGCAAAAGCATGGATGTAAATCCATAGACCGCATTCACCTGTTCACCATTTGGCGCGTTAAGCGGCGGCAACGCATGATACGCCCGATGGATTAAAGAATTACCGTCAATCAAAACTAAACGCTGCATAGTAATAATTTTCTTCTTACGCTATCCCGCATTGTATCAAATTTTGGCTTCATTTTGGGCAAAAAGAAAGCCCTCGTTGGACCATACTGGTCCGCAGAGGGCATGATAATCATTAAAGGATTGGGCGAGTGAAACGGAGCCTTTCCAGATCCCTGACCACTTGTATGGTCTTTTTCAATTCAGCCTCGGTCTCAGGTACCTTGAGTAGCTCACCTGCTACATCCAGGAAAGAATAATGGGGCAGAAACGACACCCTAAGCCCATCAATCAAAAACACTTGGGGCACATGCGGATAGATTGCAGTCCATACCCAATGGGTGACATTACCAAGACCACACAACATTTCTGTTATTGCTACACCCCGCTGCCATTGTTCAGGCTCAATAGGGGGATTCTCAGGCCATTTAATGTTTGCCAGGGCATCTTCTTGGTACGTGCTTACCACGGATTGCCTCCTTGTTTGGTTGTTACACATCGTTATGGACTGTGAAGGTTAAATACGGTGGTAACGTCTATCTCTTTACGTAGCTAAGAAACATGGTATATGAATGAAAAAACGCATCATGGGGTCTCGGCGCACTCATGTCAATTGAACTTGGACGCCATGTCCAACGTCTTTCAACAATGTAGCCATCACCTTCGATAGGAATCTTTGCAGTACCATGGCTGCCATTGGCCTGCGGATCGTTTGGGTTAAAGATGCGCCAGAAGTAGCCTTCTTTGCCAATCACCTGATACCAAGCGAAATCTGTGCCAGCCTCTTCACCCACATCGAGCTTGAGAAATAGCTTTCGCTGTAGTGGGTTCCAGTTCCGGAATGCCCAGAAGGCCTCCGAGAACAGTTCCAAGAGGTTTTGCAAAATCTCTCCAGGGGCAGCCAGATCCATTCGACTCTCCTTTTTAAACGTGCTTACCCAAGCCCTGATGGCTTTTAGGTGTATGGTAGAAATTATACTAAAAAGTGGCTGGTAAGTCAATAACTATAGGGCTTATGCAGTCGCAGAGGTAGCTTTTTTGCCGTTTGGCTTGGTGGTTTTTCTAGGCTTAGCAGCAACAAGGGCTTCGAACTCGTCGCGTTCAAGCGTTTCCTTTTCCAGCAGCGCTTTGCCAACGGCGTGCAATTCAGTTCGGTGCTCAGCCAGTAATTTTTTGGCTTGCTTAAAGCAGTCATTCATAATACCTGCAACCTGGTCATCAATTTTACCTGCGAATACTTGTGATACTTGGGTTTCACCGTCGCGCTGCCACTGGCCAAATTCTTTTTGTGGTAGAACGGCAAGCGGACCGAGATCGCTCATGCCATACGTTGTTACCATTTCGCGTGCAATGTTGGAAGCCACTTCCAAATCGGAGGCTGCACCAGTTGTGTAATCGGTAAACTCTAATTCTTCTGCCGCGCGGCCACCCAAAGCGGTCGTGATCCGACCTAAAAGACGTAGCTTTGTTTCGTTATAGCGGTCAACTTCAGGCGGCATTAAGGTATGTCCACCAGAAAGGCCGCGGGCCACAATTGAAATACGATGGACTGGATCAGTTAATGGCGTGAAATAATTTACGATAGCGTGACCGGCTTCGTGGTAGGCGGTAATTTTTCGCTCGTCTTCGGTAATAATGCGGCGTCGTTGCGGGCCAAGTTTTACTTTTGTAGCAGCTTCTTCCAGGTCAGACCGGTCAATCACTTTTTTACCATGGCGAGCTGCCAAAATTGCCGCTTCGTTTAGCATATTTGCCAAATCAGCGCCGGAAAAGCCAACGGTTCGCTGGGCAATACGGTCGATTGCGACATCGTTAGCAAACGGTTTACCTTGCATATGAATTTTAATAATGGCTGTTCTGCCTTCGATGTCAGGCAAGTCTAAGACAACACGACGGTCAAAACGTCCTGGGCGAACCAAGGCTGGGTCGAGCATATCTGGCCGGTTCGTCGCACCAAGGACTATCACTGCGTCATTCGGGTTAAAACCATCCATTTCAACTAAAATCTGGTTTAACGTCTGTTCTCGCTCGTCGTGGCCGCCTGAAAAACCAAAACCGCGCATTCGGCCAATCGATTCGATTTCGTCTATAAAAATTAATGACGGTGCTGATTTTTTGGCTTGCAGAAACAAGTCACGAACGCGGGATGCACCAACGCCAACCAACATTTCCATAAACTCAGAACCGGCAACGGAATAAAACGGCGTTCCAGCCTCACCAGCTACGGCACGTGCTAAAAGTGTTTTACCAGTGCCGGCAGGGCCAACTAAAAGAACACCCTTTGGCGTTCTGGCACCAAGTGCCCGGTATTTTTCCGGATGCTTCAAAAAGTCGACTACCTCTTCCAATTCTTGTTTGGCTTCATCAACGCCGGCCACATCGGCGAAGGTTACTTTTGGCATATCTTTGCTAAATAACTTTGCCTTACTCTGGCCAAAGGAAAAAATACCTTGTCCAGCTTCCCTGGCTTGTCGAAATATGAAAAAGAAAAACACCAGCATCACCAAAATTGGCAGCACACCGCCAATAATCGAGACCCAAGCTTGGGAAACCGAGGTATCTTTGATAGACGTATTAACCGAACTTGGGTCAACATTGGAATTTTTGAGGATATCAGAAAATGAGGCGTTTGATTCCTTCTGGGTTACCTGTTGCTTACCGTTTTTGTAGTCAGCTGTAATTTTATCGCCTGAAACTTCAATTTTTGAAACCTTGCCGTCACGGATATCGTTAACAACTTGTGAGAGCGGTACTGATGGCGCATTGGTACGAGGTAACAGGGTTGCATACACAAACATGCCAATCGTTGCTAAAACAACCGCATAAATTATAATGTTTTTCCATTTATTCTGGAAACGCTTGTTGGATTTTTGGATTTTCTTAATCGTAGGCATAAGTTTACTTGATGCTTGTAACATGTAGCATGAAACTTTTGGGATGTATTCCTTCGCCCCGTTTAAGGAGGTGAGAATTTAACTTATATTCCAAGCTACAAGTTTCGGGTTACAAGGTTTTATGATATGTGCATTGTACCATTTGTTCAAGGATTATTCAATCCAAACTATCAATAATATTTTCTATGTGTCATTTATTCTACTGCATTGATTTGACAATGCTTAGCATGTAATCAAGAAGGTGGATAATGGAAAATAGTTTACGTTATTTCTGCAATGGCAGGATTAGCGATTTTGATATAGTCGTCAACGGCCATTTCGATGGAAACTGTTTTGTCACCGACATTGAAGTCCATGGTGTCTTGTTTTGAAAATGATTTATCAAGATAGGTCGGCAAGTTCATAGCATTGCCAAAGGGCGGAATACCCCCAACTTCGACTGTCGTAAGTTTAAGGACATAGCCTGGGTCTGCGAGTTGCAAATTCTGACAAGCAAGAACAGCACGCGTCTTAGAAAGATCAACCTTTTTGTCACCAGCCAAAACAAGGAGAACTGGTTTATCATCTGCCAGAAAAATGAGCGATTTTGCACCATGACTTAAGTCGGTGCCACGCAACGCCGCCGCTTCTTTCGAAGTTCGTACTGGTTCGTGTTCAAAATAGTTGTATTGGATATTGTTTCTCTTAAGAAGCTCAATAATTTTGTCGTGAACAGACATATTGTGGATTTTGTGTTGCGGGTCTAGGGACCCGCCCCCTAGTTAAGTGAGATTATGAGCCTCACGGGATACTACACCCCCCACCCGCATATGGTAGAAAGCATAGTATATTATACCTAATTGCGCACGCTAGGTCAATCCTTGTATAATCCTGCTAGTAAATACGACGTGCTAATCGTATAATAATACAGTTTAAATAGGTCCGATTTGGCCTTATACGACTTACGTTTTGGCAGGGTAGCGAAGTGGATTTTGACGTCAAGAAAACAACAACTGCTTGTTGTTTTTAGGCAAAATGGGCATTTCTTTGCTAAGAAATGACAGTGGAAGAGCAGCACGTCTGCGTTAGCAGACAAAAGGCGGTAGAGTAAATATAAGGATTTACGATTTTTGGCAGGGTAGCTCAGTGGTAGAGCAGCATCTTCATAAGGTGACGGTCGAGAGTTCGATCCTCTCCCCTGCTACATAAGAAGGCCAATTGCATTCATAAACCTATTCCTGCAAATTATAAGCATAGTACAAAAATAACTACTTACCTATGGCAATAGAACATGAAGGACAGCCTGCTCGACTAAGCGAAACAGGAAGACAGCGAGCGTTTCGTATCCTACGTCATTTATCGGACGATCGGCTGAACACATCTGAGCAATTATCAGCAGCTCTTGCAAAAGGGCTTGCCCCTACGACAACGGGCCTTTCAGAATTCCAACCTGATTTTATAGATCCTGACCAAGTAAACAGAGTTGTAGCTGAGCTAGAGGCATTTGGCCTTATCCAAGCAGATTTCGATTTAGTTGATGGTAAGCTTACAGAAGGCTACACAGTTACCGAAGGCGGAAAAGAGTTGATTGAAACTTTAAACGCCAAACAAAGCAATGAAACAGGAGCCTTGTCATGAATGATAATGAAGAAATAAGCTTTGATGATTTCGCAAAAATGGACTTTCGGGTGGGTAAGTTTGTTTCAGTTGAACCAATTGAGGGGTCTGAAAAACTGTATAAGGAAATTGTTGACTTTGGAAAAGAAATCGGCCAGCGTCAAATTTTATCTGGTATAAAAGCTTGGTATAAACCTGAAGACCTCGTTGGTCATCTCGCTATTTTCATTGTTAATCTTGCACCGCGTAAAATAATGGGTTTAGAAAGTCAGGGCATGTTACTGGCTGTCGACGGCGATAATGGCCCAATCTTACTCACAGCACCAAATGCTGTAATCGGTGCAAAAGTACGGTGATACCCCCTAAAACTAGTTAAAGAACAAATGCCACCAGCGTTGCCAGTTATTGGCTGGCCTTGCCTGGCTTGTATCATTTTGGTCAGTTGTTTGGGGCTGCGGAATAACTACAGTCATTTCCCCAGGTTTTGAGAAATTAAGCTTATCTCTGGCTTCTTGTTCAACGTAACTGTCTGATTGGACAATAGCCAGTTTCTGTAATATGGCCTTGTTTTGGGCTTCAAGTTTCAAAACTGCATTTTGTTCCTGCACTAACCGCTTTCCCGATTGATAGACCGACCACATATGTCGCAAGACCGATACAATAAATAGGCTACCAATGATAATAAGGGTAAAATAAATAGTTGAGCGGCGCATAGCTATGGCTTAGAAGTTAAATATAAAACCTTATGACTTGCACTACAGGCCTTATACATATTTATGATAGTAGCTGCGCTGTATAAAACAATTATCACTACTTTTGTTCGACATCACGGCAGCAAGATGCCTCATAAATAGCCTGTTTATTATTCGTGATATGTGTTGTTAATAATATTTTAAAAAACCTCTAGTATAATATACTGATACTTTAGGTCTTGCGAATAGCTTAGAATTTATCTATAATACAAGGTTGTTGACAAACTTATAGAGTTTATAATATACTACCCAATAACAAACTCATAATTATGAGCACACTAAACGAAACATTAGATTTATTTATTACCTATCTTCGGGAAAATAAACGGGCATCTGCGACTATTGTAGCATACAAAAAAGACATAGAGCAGTTGCTTCACTTTTTATCGGAAAAAGGTATTACCGATCCATTACAAGTCACGCCTGAGTCGCTGACTGCTTTCATGCAGCAATTTGCATCTGAAGGCTATACTTCAAAAAGTATTTCTCGCAAGACTAATTCTACCAAAACATTTTTCCGGTTCTTAAAAGAACAAGGCGTTATTCAAAATGACCCTGCTACACAACTGCAGCATCCAAAATACGAACAAAAACCGCCTCGCATCTTAACGCCGATGGAATATCGGGCATTACGTGACGCTTGCCGCGGTGACGTCAGAATTTCAGCAATTGTTGAGTTATTGCTGCAAACCGGTATTAGAATCTCGGAACTTGCAAATATTCGAACACAAGACTTAACCTTTTCTGACAACGGCAAATCAGGTGAGCTCTACATCGCTGCACAAGAAGGCCGCGAAGCTCGCACTATTCCGTTGAACAAAGCTGCAGAAGGGGCGGTAAAGCGGTATCTAGAGGTTCGCCCAAGCTCAACTTCTGACCACTTATTTTTGACAAAGAATGGTCGTCCGCTTTTAATCAGAAATATTCGTACCGCAATTGAACGCTATTTTAGACTTGCTGGTATCGACAACGCTAAGGTAAACGATTTACGTCATACCTGGGTTGCCCACCACCTGGCTTCTGGTGTTTCTCTTTTGACGGTCGCAAAATTAGCTGGCCACAAAAGGCTTTCTACGACTGAAAAGTATTTGCAGCATATCCAACAGCGCAACGACACCAATAAAACACTCACCGAGTTATAAGCATGGGCCGTATTGAACCGGAAAATCCGTTTGATCCTACAACCACATTACTGACACCCAAAGACCACGAACTAATTTACCGCCAGTGCGAAATCCAAAGTGCGACCACACCACAAGACATCGCGAACTTCACCAAGGCGTATGCCCGTGCAAAGCAATTTAGCATTGAGGTTGATTGGAACACCATTACTCCACATGATATCCTCGAACTCGTCCATGAGTTAATAGAAATGACCGAGCCTAACACCTACCGCGGCGGTTTTGCCACAGTCGAAAGGCTCTTTGCTGATTATCAACGGGCTGTTTCACCAGCAAAAATTCCCGAAGCTATGGATCGCTGGTCTGAAGCGTATGCTGAGAATCGAGTCTCCACAACAGCATTATTCAAAGAATACGAAGAAATTCACCCTTTTCTCGACGGCAATGGCAGAGTTGGTGACTTACTATGGAAAATCCAGACGAAGCGCCAAACAGGCATTTGGCCCGAAGAACTTTCTCCTAATATTTTCCGGAGAGACCCAATAACGGGCGAATTGCCTAAAGTACCCTACGAAAGTGGCTTCGGCCCGATTGAAGAATAATACTGCATTTTCCTAACTCTCATTAGACGTGGATTTGGAGTACTTTTGCTGATTGATAAAGTCCTTCAATTGAACCTGGCTGCCACCAGCCTACTTTGGGCTGAGAAGGCCATAAATCTTGTCGAATAAGCGGAATTCGACCTGGGCTAAAGCGCCAACCCGCAGGTTGTTCTTCTTCTGGCGTACCGGGTTTCCCTTCACGGACTTGGACCGGATTGGTTCCCCGAAATGGTAACCCTAAATACCACTCAAGCGCAATATTAAACGAAACATGGTGGAATTGGTTAGGTTTGCCTGGGACGTCGTTTAAGGCGTGTGGATCAAATGCTTCTTGCCGGGAACAAAGATCTTTATCAAAACCATAGGCGAAATTTGTAGTTACGTCTGTTGCCTCATCTTTGTGGGACAAGAAGTAACCAACATATCCTGGAACGTAAATTTTCCAAAACATGTCATCAAAATCAAACGTTTCACCGTTTTCAAGGCCCCATACCAAACGCCAGTTGCCATGGCCGTATTCACTATTCCATCGGGCAATTTCGTCATCTTTCCGGCTGCCAAGATAGCCCGGCCGTTCAATAGTTATCCATTGTTCTTTTTCGTCATGTAAAGCACGTTCTGTCATTTCGGGTAAATCTCCACACTACATTATGGCCAGTTGTCGGGTTGTGTCAAGAAGGATTTTTTGGTTTCTGTGAAGTGGTATCTTTTTCCTTGCGGCGCTTATCAACCATAGTATTGAAAATGTCCCAGGCAAAAATAAGCACAACGGGAATTGCTAACCATCGCCAAAACCAGTTGATAACAAAAACAAATAACAAAACAACAATTGATATAAATAAAAGGAAGAATTTTATATTCATAAGATCTATAAGGCTGCTTGTGGGCGCGCTTGGGATCGGACCAAGGACCCCCACTTTATAAGAGTGGTGCTCTACCACTGAGCTACGCGCCCAAAAAACGCTAGATATACGAGTGGTGCGCTCCCGGGGAATTTCTCTTTTATCGAAAATGATTTATAAATATCAAAAGAAATTCCCGGCTCAATGATGTTTGAAGCCAAGCAATTGGCTTCTCTCTTCATTTTGCCCCACTTAAGCTACAGGCCCTAATATGGGCTTATTGTACCAGAATATGCCGCATTCCTAAAGTAGGGATGAATAAAAAAAGCCCCGGATATTAACCGGGGCGGAAAATTAGATTTACCCAGGAAGGAAAAGATATGGTGTAAACACGCCGGTGTGGCTTCGGACAAAAAGACAAAAGCCAAAGACAACAGCAGACGTCAATAACCCAACCGCAGCGTACCCTCGCTTATCTGTTGCCGGAATTTCAAGCAACTTTTCGACACCCCACAGTACAAAGAATGTACCGCCTATCTTCTGCAGCTCGCCGATACCGAACACAGAACCGACAAAGAGCGCTGCAAGTCCAGCAATGAGTGTTACTAGTTGCATCATCCAGTAACTAGCGCGACTGATGAAAACGTCGGACCATTTACTAGAACTAATCAACAATCCAAGATAGCCAACAAAGCTTCCCAGAAGCAGTGCGCCTGGAATGAAGAGTGTTCCAATCGCCTGGTTGAGACCAACGATGCGGCTAACAACAGCTGCAATAAGTATGAGAAATGCCACAGCTGTAGTCCGTCCAACAACGTTTTCATTTCGGAAACCGATAATATAGCATAGCGGCGATGCTATGAAGCTAAAGCCAAGTGATGAGAGTAGCGCGCCAACGGCAATAATACCAATCAGCTGGCTGTTGTATACGATCGCAGTAATAGTCCAGACTACAAAGAGCGTAAAAGAGAACCCAAAACCATGAGTGAGGAATACCCTAACTTTGTCAAATAACTTATCTGGTTCATCATGAACTCGTGCAACTGTAAATCCAAGTGCAGCAGCAACCAGCAAACAACCAAAGAAACCTACATACTGTTGCGCTATTGCCGGCACAAACAATCCAACAATTAACACGATTAAAGAACCGCCGTAAAATACCAATTCGTAAAAACCAATTGGGATCTGTTTAAATAGCGCTGCCAAAATCACAACGTATGAGCCAAAGAGGTAACTTATGCACAGCACGCCGACGATAATCGCACCAACCCAAAGAACATTCACAAATGTGATAAGCCCGGCGAACTTTTGCAATGGGGTAAGGCTAGTTGCAACAGGTGCGTTAGTATCCGGTGCAGCCATAACTTCGTCAAGTGTTACCGAGTGACCGACAGCGGTAGAAGCCTGATTAATATATAGCTTCGTCGCATCATCAGCCTGTGATTTTGTAATTATGCCCGCCTGAACAAGCGGAGCGAGCTGGTTAATGCTACTTTTTGCCTTCGACAATGCCGAGTCTGGCGGCTCTGCTGAAGCAATTCCAGCAAACGATGCAAACAATAGCGTCAAAAAGAATATTACTCCGAGACTACGAAAAACCTGCATCACTACGCTCCTTTATTCCCTTCCTTCTTTCAAAGTGCCAACGAACAGTACGTATTATACCCTGTATTTAATAAATATGCTATAGGCTGCTATTGTCATTAAAAAAGCGAGGTCAATTAATCGACCTCGCAAGTTCGTTGTTCCTATAGTTAAAATTCCTACATTTTTTGCTTATGCGAGCGGCTTTCTTCTTCGATATCTCCAATAACTTGTTTCATGTATTCTTTTAGCCATTCTCTTGGCTCTTGTACAATCTGTTTTTGA
>CAYSOG010000015.1:0-37228 GCA_964432675.1 uncultured Gammaproteobacteria bacterium
GATTGATTTTTAATCAAGGATTTTATGGCCATTGCGATATCATCAATAAAGGTTGGTGAAATGATTTGGTCAGTAAACATTGGGTAAAGCGAATTTTCACGCATGCTTTTAATCATCTTACGGACAAAATCTAATTTTTCTTGATATTTTGCTCGGAAAGGATAAGCTAATCGAATAATTAAAGCACGATCACCAAGTGTTTCTTGAACGATTTTTTCGCCTTGCAGCTTTGTCCACCCGTACCACGAACCTTCGTCTGGATTTGCAATAGGCTTATCGCCTTCTGTGTATGGACCTCTATTGCCTGCAAAGACATAATCTGTCGAAATATAGATAAGTTGTTTATTCGTTTGTTTACAATTATCTACAAGGTATTTGGTACCAGTTACATTTACTTGCCATGCTAAGCCTGTTTCGTCTTTCCGCTGCTCTTCCGCTTTACCAACATCGGTAAAGGCCGCTAAATGCAAAACGATTTCCGCATTAGAGTTGTGGACAGTTGCCTTTACATTCTCTTCGTCAGTTAAATTAAAGCCAGTCGTTAAATCCGCAGCTTCAAATGTATAGTCGTCGTTCAGTAATTCAGCAATTCTCGTACCAACGAGACCTGATAGACCAGTAGTAAGTATTTTCATTGGAATTTTGTATTACCTCAATTTTTCATCCCGTATTTTTAAGTACTCGTTGTAATCTTCAAGGTAATCAGTCCTATCGGGGTTATAATTAGTTGAAGAAAGGGCTAATAATACCGCATCTTTGGAAAAGTCTTTAAATCCATGCCAGACGTAGTGAGGAACATTTAAGGCATCATTCGCCTTTAGTGGTATTTCCTCAAGCCCCTTGCCGTAATCAATTGTTGCAACGCAGGTACCCTTCAGTAAGATAAAAAGTTCATTTTCGATATAGTGGCAGTGGGCTCCGGTTTGGCCTTGATGATCGATAGCGTAATAAACGCGTTTTACTTCAAAGGAAACGTACTCTTTAAGTTCGATAGGAACTAAAGTGTTCCGATCGGACGTAAAACTTTTTAGTGTGGTTTTAGAGAATTTATTCTTGTCATCCATTATATATACCTCATTTATCAATTAGGAGAAGTTGTAGGAGTAATAAATCATTCCGTTGCCGATTGCATTTTTTCTTTCGAACGTTCCAGGTTTTCTTGAAAACTATTCATTTCATCTTTTTTACGGTTTCTAATGTCATCAACCCAAGCAACGTTATTTTTATACCACTCAACAGTTTCCCGTAAACCTTGCTCAAATTTATCACGAGTATATTCCGGCTGCCAGCCAAGAGATGTTATTTTAGAAGCGTCTATGGCATAGCGACGGTCATGGCCTGGGCGATCTTGGATATACTCAATTTTATCTTCACCAACGCCCATAATTTTTAGCATCATCTTCGTCACTTCTAGGTTACTGCGCTCATTATCAACGCCAATATTGTAAATTTCACCACCAACACCTTTATGCAATAAGAGATCGAGTGCCTTAGCGTGGTCTAAGACATGGATCCAATCTCGCACATTTAACCCATCACCATATACTGGAACCTTTTCACCATCGAGCAACTTAAAGACAAAGAACGGAATTAACTTCTCAGGAAATTGGTATGGGCCATAATTATTTGAACAGTGTGTTACGACAACAGGAATTTTGTGTGTTACAAAGTAAGCGTTGCACATTAAGTCACCACCAGCTTTAGCAGCAGCGTATGGCATATTTGGCCATATCGGTGTGCTTTCAGTAAATTTTCGGTCTTCATCTAATTTAAGCGAGCCATATACTTCATCGGTTGAGACATTAACAAATTTCTCTACCTTATTAAAACGCACTGCATCTAAAATCATTTGGACGCCTAGTGTATTCGTTAAAACAAATTCCTTAGTACCACCATGTATAGACCGATCAACGTGGGTTTCAGCTGCAAAATTTATGACATGGTCAATACTGTGTTTTTTTATGACCTCATTCAGCTGATCTAAATCGGTAATATCACCTTTCACAAAAGTATAATTGGAATTATCTGCAATGTCTGTAAGATTTGCCAAATTTCCGGCGTAGGTTAATTTATCAAAATTAACAATTTTATAATCTGGATAAGTGTTAAGCATATGCTTAACAAAATTCGAACCAATAAACCCAGCACCACCGCATACGAGTAATTTCATACGCATTTTCCTTTCTTACATTTCTATCAAAGTTTTTTCACCAACGAACAGTTTAAATTTCCGAATAATGTGGTTTCTTCCTTCTATAATACTATCAATGCCGATAATACTTTCGTCAATTGGTTGACTCACATTAGCTATCTTGACGTTGTTCATAACGACACTATTTTCTACATGGGAACCTGTTATTGTACAACCATCACTGACTGCACAATATGGGCCAATATAGGCGTTTTTCAGTGTGACATTAGTACCTATAATAACCGGGCCACGGATGTGGGTGTTTTCTATGGTACAATCTTTGCCAATACTAACCCGATTTTCTACCCGACTTTGCTCATCAGGTTGACTTTCTAGTTTAGATTCTTCTAATCGACCAATAAGAAATTGGTTGGCTTCAAGCCAATCATCGAATTTACCAGGATCAAGCCATTTACCTTTATATTCCAAAACATCGACACGATAATTATGGTTTATCATCCACTGGAATGCATCGGGAATTTCATACTCGCCTCGTGGTGATGGCTGAATAGGGTCTTCTTTAAAACACTTAAAAAAGTTGTTGTCAGCAAAATAAAGACCTGGTACTGCAAAATCATGTGGTGGATTTTCTGGTTTTTCAACATACTTTAGCAGTCTCCCTTGGTCATCAAAATATGGCACGCCCATTCGACGATTTTCCGGATGGTGTACCATGGTCACCATACCATTTGGCTTTTCTTTTTCGAAGTGCTCGACAGCTTCTGCAATGCCATCAACAAAAATATTATCGCCCAAGTGCAATACAAACGCATCACCGGCAACAAAATCTTCGCAAACTTGGACAATGTTCGCAAGGCCTGCCGGTTTTTCCTGCAAAACATAGGTTATCTTAACTCCCCATTTACTACCATCGCCTAAGAGGTTTTGGGCTTCTTCTAAACCTCCAGGATTGTAAGTAATACCTATTTCTTTAATACCAGCGTCAGCTACTGTTTGGATAGGGTACAAAATAAGTGGCTTATTGGCAACAGGAATAAAGTGCTTATTAGCAGAAAAAGTAATCGGCCGCATTCTCGTGCCACGGCCACCAGTTGGAATAATAGCTTTCATGACAAAATCATCGTTTAAACTTCAATTACACTACTGATAGTTTACATAAGGTTAGGCTACCTCGCAAGTCAAAAATCAGCCTATATTGGTAACCTTATAAGTGATTATACCTGCTGGAATAACAATAGCAACATTTTCCCCAACTTTTTTCCCTAGTAGTGCCTTACCAATCGGGGAATTTATTGATATTTTGCTTTCTTTAGGATCTGCCTCGTACTCACCAACAATGATAAATGTTTGTAAGGCTTGACCATTTTTGACAGTAACTTTTGAACCTAGGCCAACTGTATCTTTATCGATAATCTTTTCAACCTTGCCATAAATTAACTGCATTTTAAGGTAACGCATTCGGCTGTCGATAGCACCCAATTCTTGACGCGCTGCATGATAAGCCGCATTTTCTGACAAATCACCCATTTCCCTGGCTGTTTTTACCTTATCCACGGCAGTTTTGCGCTTTTCCTGTAGCCCCTCATACTCCGCTTTTACCTTGTCGAAACCGTCTTGAGTAAAATGAATGGTTGCAAGGGTTCGTTGCTTATATTTCATAGACGCGATAAGACCTTATTGATGTACGTATATTATTATACCTTTATTAACCCGTTCATGCTAAAATAGCATAGTGAATAACGTACCACTAGCACAGCAAAAATGTGTGCCATGTGAGATTGGAACTCCACCTATGACCCATGAAGAAGCCCAAAAAATGATGCAAAAAGTGGCCAACTGGCAATTAAAAGATAATAACATCACCCGTCACTATGAATTTAAGGACTTTAAAGAGGCAATGATATTTGTCAATAAAGTTGCTGATGTCGCAGAAACCGAAGGACATCATCCTGACATTACCATTTCATACAATAAAGTTGACATTACACTAACAACACATAGCTCTGGCGGTTTGACTGAAAATGATTTTATTGTAGCAGCCAAAATTGATGAACTTACCTAAAGTAGCTTATTCTAGAGAGTGATTATCCATTTATATTATTCATGAAAAAACTTTTGATGCTCGTTACATTTTTATTGCTCTTGTCCGCATGCACGTTCCATCAATCAACTTTATCATCAAACCAAAGTAGTAACAACCATTCGTTAATAGACAATATTCCTTGTGAGTCAATGGAAGAGCTTTCGTACCATGTCCATGCGCATCTGAATATATTTATTGAAGGCAAGCAGGTTAATCTCCCAGCTCAAATTGGCATTCCCAATGGTGAGTGTGTCTATTGGTTACATACCCATGACTTGAGTGGTGTTATACATATTGAAGCCCCTGAAAAACGGACGTTCCAATTGGGCACGCTTTTTGACATTTGGGGACAACCACTTTCGGCAATCCAAGTCGCATCATATACGACAGATAGTATCCATACATTTACGTTCTATGTGAATGGACAAGAATATACTGGTGATCCTAGACAAATACCATTAGAAGCCCACACGAATATCGATATCGAATTAGGGCCACCATATCCAACCCCACAACCATACCAATACCAATCTGGGTTATAGGTTTTCTTTAAACATTAAGCAGTATCTTCTGGGCCTTTGGGAATATTTTCTTGGTCTTTTGGAGTATTTTCTTGAGGCTCTTCAATAGGAAGACCAAATCTTCTAAAAAATGCTGAAAGACTATTACCTAAACCTTCATGTTCGGCGATTGAAGGATCATCTTTCGGATTTCTGGCATCAAATTGAAGTCGCTTCTTATTCCTGTTTAACTTATCTGAAAACGCTGGACTGACAGGATATTCGGGCTCATGGTTACTTGGCATAGGTTATACATAGCACATTCCAAACTTTTTAGCAAGAATATATAACGCCCTGAGTACGGCACAATATTACGAGTTAGCGCTAGAATGCAATAAAGGTGAAAACGCGTGGCGTGATGATTTTTCAATTCTTTCAACCAGTAATTCTGCTGAGTTTGTATAAGTATTGAACCGCACACGGTAGGCAACGTCGACGAGCTCACCGGTTTGTAATAATTCATAAAGCCCACCACGACCTGGCAAAAATCCAGTAAATATCATTCCATCCTGCTGAACGAGGATTTTTAGATGGGTACTATCGATATTTTTAGATTTTACTCGCTGCCTGCGTAAAAGCCGCGCTTTTTCAGTAACAAAAAGTGGTTCTTCATTATCTTTGCCAAAAGGTGCCATTTGCTGAATAAGTTGATACAGATCAGGAGTTATTTCTGAAAAGTGTAGCCTGCCTTCTATTCCCTCCTGCGATGTTAAGAGCTCAGACGGAATAGCATTATTAGCGGCCTGTGTTAACGTGTGATAAAAAGGCTTTATATCTTCAGTTTTGATCGTAAAACCTGCGGCCATTGGGTGGCCACCGAGTGACACAAAAAAATCAGGGAATTGCCAAAGGAATTCAATAATATTAAACCCCTTTATCGAACGGACTGACCCTTTCGCATAGCGCTCACCTATTTCCATAACTATTGCTGGACGGTTAAATTCCTGCCTTACTCTGGCTGCTACGATACCAATTACACCTTGGTCGAAAATCGCTGGCTTACCGCCTGTCATCAGCAATTTATTCCGAGACACCTCTCCACGCTCCATAAGAATACGCATTGCGTGTTCTGTTGCTCGTTGGGTTAATTCCTGCCGAGCACGGTTTGTTTCGATAAGGTGTGCTGCAGAAGCATGTGCAGTCTCTTCTTGACTAGAAAGTAAGAACTCGACGGTTTTGCCGCCATCGTCCATCCTGCCTTCTGCGTTAAGACATGGTGCTATTCGCATTGCCACATCTCGTTCCGTAATATGACCTTGATGCAAACCTAACTGGGCGATAAGTTGCTTAATGGGAGTATAATTAGTCCGTTGTAACTTTAATAGGCCATGATAGGTGAGAATACGGTTTACGCCAGTCAAAGGTACAATATCGGCAATGGTAGCGTTGGCTACAATTTCCAACATATCATCTTCTTCATAAGTAATTTTCCTGCCGGTCATCGTTTCTGTGACGTCTTGAGCAAGCTTATAAGCAATACCGGCACCGCAAAGTTGCGTTGTATGGAGCATTGCGTGAACAGTTTGGTCAATATCGACAGCATCTTTAGGTATGACATGATGGTCGGTTAACAGGCTATCAAAACCATGGGCTTGAGCGATAGTAAAAGCTTTTTTAGCACTAGCACCATTATCTACTGTAACAACAACCGATCCAGGTGGTGAGTAACCAGCAAGTCTTTCAACAATCGGCGCTGAAATGCCGTAGCCGTCACGTTTCCGATTTGGAATAAGCCCATGAACATTTTTAGCGCCTAGCCGCTTAAGTTGCCTTATGAGCAAGGCCGTAGCACTCGTACCATCGTCATCATAATCACCAACAATGTTAATAATCTGGTCTGATGCAATCGCTTGGATAATCCTTGCAGTTGCGCTATGCAGATTAGTCGCATCAATACCCGCAGCTTTGGATGTTGCATCGCTATATTGCGGATGGAAAAAGGCCTCGAGTTGTTCAGGAGTTGTTATACCCCGACGGGCTAAAATCGGCATAACAATTTGTTCGGGTGACCGTTTCTGTCCTTCTAGTGGTGCCTTGTCGGGCATCAGTAGTGCTTGCTGTAAGAGTTCAATTCTTGCCATCTGGCCTACTATACCATAATATAAGCCCATAATAACTATTGAAATTTTTGGCTTCAGGGTATATGCTTCTGGAATGCCGACACCAGATAGAACAACTGGCATAAAATCTATACCCGATATACCAGGGACAAAGCCTGCGGCACACTATGATAACTTACTTTTGGTCAAACCATCAAAGGTTATGTTACCCTTTTGCACACTTTCAGCCGATAGAACGCAAGTACCCGATATCTATGCCAAAATTAACGGCGCTCATGCGCATCGAACAAGCCCTTCGAAAATCAATCATTATCTAGGCAGACCACAGCATATAACTGGCAGATCTAATTTACCTTTGCGATATAGTCCAAAGCTAGGCATTATTGCCCATGCAACAAGTTTGGCCTATGAAAGATTGACAAAGAAGGGAGTGTCTGTCGGAGATATGAACTTTGTTATTAACACATTACAGCGGTCACCGGAACTTTTTGTTAGATTTGATACTGATGTGAAAAAAAATCAGTTTGCCGCAGACTTTGATGCCGTTATAAATGACCCTGAGCAATCGGCCATACTACAACGTTTTGTAGCTAACTACCGAACGTTTTCTGACACCGAGCACGCTCGTGGCGCACAAATTCTGCGTGTGGAGGATGCAATGTTTACCCGTATGGTACCAAGTTTTGGCCTTGAGAATACACATACCAGTACTGCAAGAGATCTTTCTTCAGCCGTCAGTAAGAATTTTCCCCGCATAGCCAGTAATTACATCCCATTTTTCGCTGAACGCATTGAGACATTTCCAGCAGACCGATCGTTTACTGTGTACTTTGAGACAAGACCTGACCATATACGGCGAGAACTAAAGTCGGCAAAAGAAACCCAAACGACTATTTGGGAACTTAAATCGCAAGTCTTACCACATTGGCAGCATTTCTATAAGTTGCAACTCGGAATGGCATGGATGGCAACATTACCATATTTTAAAGACCTGGCCGAGACACATGATGTCGCGACACCAGACCTTAAACTTTTTGAATTTGCAACGGGTGATATTTACCAAATCCGCGCGAAAGTACCCTGGCTTTCTTTAGCACTTGTTTCGCAGTGCGCGTTCTGGACCGCCGCAGCAAATGGTTTCGAGAAAGAAAAGGAAGGTCAACAAAATGAGTGGGGCAGGCAAATTTCAATGATGGATTTATTAAGGCAAACCGAGGTTACAAAGCCAGCAGTCGTGCCAATTTTCTCAAGGTTAGTGACTGTTGAACAAGCCCGTAATTACGCAAAACAAGCCTACGCCATGCTCGACTTGTCAATGGAAATAAATAAAGTTTAAACCCGCTGTATTTGATAAAAATAAACTGAAACCCTCGCATGCACAACAAGATTAAACCAAAAATAACACTACCGATAAAACCAAAAATACAAATGAGCCTAATGCAATAAACTCCAATAAGATTTCCCAGGTTAAACTCTGTTCAGCGGTATGATGATATATACCCCATAATATATACGACATAATTATTAACATAAGGGCTTCAAATTGCATCTGTTTAGTATATGACAGTTTAAACAGCGCAAATGTGCCAATAATCAGAACAAGGCACAGATAAAGGTAATGCATCCGGTGATGATTACTACCAGGTTCCTCTAATGCTTGCATAAAATGGGTTGCATTTTGCATAGTTTTTATACCCTAAAGTATATTGCCACTTTTTAACAGCAGCAAGGCGAATGTTATTATTGCCAACACACTGACATGAGCCAAGCTGTGCGTGGCTAACCGCATAACTCCTCTTTTCCGAATAACTATGGTGTCTATAACTAAAAACAGTATTACAAAAGAGAATAGCATTATAGCAATGTATTTTGAAAGTATCATTGTTGGAACATTGACAAGCCCGGCGATTAACTGTTGTACATCTGACCGGTTACTCCGGTTTGTGTCGGTACTACCCAACGGTGTTGGAGAGCCATTGGCTTGCAATGATCCAAGCTGTCCACTCGTTGAAGCAGCTGGTGTACTAGATGCAGTCGCTCCACCAACTTGACCACTTTGTGATACTCTAGCAGTAGTGCTTGAAGAAGCCTGTGGCAGCTGGGTTGAAATTTGGTATGGTTTTCCGAACATTTGGACAACTAAAGTAGTTTGGTGTCCAAGAAGCGTTCCGTTTACAACAGCAACACCGATATCCTGATAATTTTTGTTTAGTAAATTTTCTTTATGTGAAGGTGAGTTCATCCAAGCCGTTACTACTGCTTGCGAATCATCAAAGTCTCGAGCTAAATTTTCTCCTGCAGCTGAATAAACGTAACCCGCATTTGTTATAAAATCCCAAGGTTTTTCGCCGTCTGGCCCAAAATGCGCCCAATAATCCTTCGCAAACATATCATAAGCCTTTTCCTTTGCAGCTTCCGATAGCTTATCATTCGGGTTTAACGCTTGTTCACCAGCTTTTATCCGTTCATTATTGGTGTCTGTAATAATATCATTTGTGGAAATATGTGTAGCAAAACCCAATACTGATGGTTTTTGGTGCCTAATAGTAACAATCCCCGCGATAATTACCAGAAACAAGAGTGCATATGAAATAAAGCTATAATAACGAACTAAATGGCCCTTCTGATGATGGAAGGTATGAGGAATGAAAAAATGAGACAGGTTCATTACTACTATTATAAACATCACAAGCGGTCTTAGCCAGGGATATTTTATGAATAAGTAGTAAGTTTGAATGACTAAAAATTCATGAAAAACCCCTCATAATGAAGGGTTTTTCATTGGAATATATACAGAGGCTACCTTTCATACGCCAAACTCCTAGGGATTAAGCGTATTGGAACTGCCGTTATTAGTTACATTGGACGTTTGGGAAACGTCGCCTGTACCAACACCAGATGTTCCATTGGTATTGAAGCTACTGTTATTATTACCGGTTCTACCTCGCTGTCGCAAAAGAGTTAGGAACGTTATCCTATTGTGCTGCGCAACTGTCGTATTCATAGTGGAGTTTAATGTAACCGTATTATTTGATAAGGCTCCATTACTATCAACTGTTACATTCGTTGTGGTATTTTGACAACCACAAGTAACGTTTGCAGTATTTGTTCCACCATTATTTGTTACTGTTGCATTTTGCGTAACATTTCCAGTCATAATAGTAGAATCTCCACCTGTATTGAAACTGGCAGTATTATTACCGGTATTGGCAGACTGGTTAATTGTTGTATTAACCGTGCTGTTATTGGTCTGGCTAACGTTCGTATTACTTGAACTAGTAACACTTACTGTATTATTACTGGCTGCACCATTACCGGTAACGCTAATCGTTGTATCAGCTAAAGATGGTAGAGCTGCAGCGCCTAAAATACTTACCGAAGCACCTACAGCAGCTAAAGTTTTGATTATTTGCATTTGTTTCTCACCTCCTTCCAACCGAAATTCATGTCGATAATGTGATCACAATAAATTTTCACTATATAAATTTCGCTCAATTAGTGAAATCGGAATTCCAAAAAAAACTTCAAATGACAGACCATAAGAAAAAACACGTATCCTTATATTTTCTAGTTTTACTTACTGTTGAACACGTGTTTTAAGCAATTATAAGTATAGATTTCTTAATAAATAGTTAAATATGGTAATTTATATGGCTTTGAGTGAGTATTAAGCAAACTGACAGCTTAGGTGTTACTATTATGCCATCGCAAACGCCACGTGAGTTAAGACGATTAGGTTAAGCGCGACATTTCTATAATATTTTATCTCTATCCACTACAAGTGTAGATATAATGTAGAAACTTCTAATAGGTATCATATTTACTAATGAGAAGGTACATTGATAAGCTTGTGCCCATATTGGACTAAAGGGTATTACAAAGGAATTAGAATAATAAATAATAGTCATGGAACTGGTAGGTATTGATCAAATATAGTTTATACTATAGTGAAAAATACATACCTTCTACCAAATAATGGCAAGGTAATACAGCACAAAAAAAGAGCCAGCTTCTTCTTAAAGTCTGGCTCTTTTTGTAGACTCTTAGCAGTGAGTCATACACTATTTATTTCGTTTTAATGCCGCTTTTGATAATGTTTTCTTTGCTTGCTGACTGCTTGTTGTTCTAGTTCGTATTGGTAGGCATACTTCTTGCCGTAGTACTGCAATAAGTACCCCATCGTTAAAATACTAAACCCTGCCAAAAGAATTGGCATATATGGAATGACGCCACCAGTTATTGGCAAAATCGCTTCGCTTAACGTTGCAGGTGTTTCAACTGAAGTACCACCGATGCCACTAGAACCACCACCGCCTCCTGATCCACCACCTTGCTCAGACGAAGAACCACCGGGAGTAGGAGAACTTGTTGGTGTTGGCGTTGGAGAAGTCGAAGGACAGCCACATGAAATAATGACAACATCGTTGTTAATGTCATTCGCGATAGCAAAATTAATATCAATATCACCAGTGACAATACCAACATTTGCACCAGTTACATTGTCTATACTATTGTTCCCTGTATTAGCATAAATATCTCCATTATTTACCACATCCGCGACATTGATATTGTCTACAGTAACTGACTGGTTATTATCGAGCGAAATAACATTTGTCGAAAATGCACCATTTGCCGAAATAGTTTCTGTTGTATTTCCTACAGAACCATATGGTACCTTTATTAGCGTATTATTAATGTTATTATTTTGGATCGTGCCATTTACTCTAATATTCCCGGTCCTGATGGTATCGCTACCGTCTGAGTTACTTGTAGAATTTGAGATACTATTATTTCCGGTATTTGCGTTAACTGTAATGTTATTGTCTATAACGGCAGTATTAATACTTGTCACCTGTGTTGCAGTATTATTATCTGCAGTAACATTATTGACTGAGCCTGACCCATTACCACTTTCATTTATACTGACATTATTATTACAACAGGCATCGTTGTGAATTGCCGTTGTGTTAAGGTCATTCGCAATACTTGTGTTCGTTGTGGTATTGCCAGTACTAATTGCAGCATTGTTGCCAGTGCTATTATCGACTGAGTTACCACCAGTATCGCTGGTTGAGGACACAGTATTAGTAACCTGAGCGTTATTGGTAGAAGTAACTTGGGTATTGGTGGTTTGACTAACAGTAACGGTATTATCACTGCTTGTGCCATTGCCATTGACGTCTATAGTCGTATCGGCAATAACTAGTGACGGCGACCATAATATACTTATAACTAGAACCGTATAAATTACAAACTTTCTACCCAACAATGCCATATATACCTCGCTATTTTGGGCAGAATTATATGTTGACAGATAAAGTGGACAACTAACTATCACTAAAGCAGGAGGCTTGTTAGTTCTTATTCCAAAAGCCAGTAGCAGATCTTGAGGCAGTAAAACGTTGTTGTATTTTTGCAAAAATAATGTCTTTATTTCTAAAGCTGGCAATGCTAAATCCAGCTAGTACTATTAATACTACTATTGCTAATAGAGACCAAGATGCGTTGTTTACAGCATTTTGGTTATTTATTTCAATATGATCTGAGGCAACCATTGGAGGGATTGTACTGGTTTGGTCATTCGATGAACCTACACTACTTGTGGATGTATGACCAAAGAATGGTATATGGGTTCCAATAGTAATACCAAGCACCGAGCCACTTCCTATTTGTATGCCAGCTTGCGCATTACCGCTTGTATTATTATTTGACCCGCTACCGTTTTGACCGATGACAGAACTATCAGAGCTTGCACCGCCTATTGCATTTTGGTTTGTTACTGATGAGGATGAATTTGTCGAGTTGTCTTTTTTGGTTTGATGATCAACAACGTTGCCAACCCAGCTTCCAAAAACATTAATAATTGCAACATATACTGGTCGTCCAGCAAAATTACTGTTAACAAAGTTAACAATATTCACAGCGGCATTGACGTCACCAGTTTTAATTGAAGAACCACCGACGTTATAGCTTGCGCTATTATGACCCGTATCTCCGTTAATGGTAATGTTATTTGTTACATGCGCTGTATTGTTCATATCGGTCGATGTATTTGAGGTACTTGAGGCATTGGCATTATTTTGTGAGTATGCGCCATTACCATTGTTAACCGCATTAACAACACCATTGCCCGCATCAGTAAACTGGATGCCCCCAGAACCTCCGACAGTCTGGCCGGGTTGTCCATCTAATATTTGGCCTGCCCAATTGCCCATATTATTGACGAGGACAATCCAAATTGGCTGGTTTGAACTATCAGCATTTACATTTGCAACATTTACCGTATTCGCGGAAAGGTTAACGCTTCCGGTGTCTACCGAATTAGTACCATTATTGAAATTAGCGTCGTTGGCACCTGTATTACCATTTAGTTGTAACGTATTTGAAATGGTAGCGCCGTTTGCCATATTGGTTGATTGATTAGAGCTAGTGTTAACCGTAGCATTATTAGTAGATCCAGCACCGTTATTTTGATTTGCGACTTCTGTAGAACTACCACTTTGTGAACCTTGACCGGTAGCTGCCGCAATTGTAGGCAAAACAATATCGCCGACAAGATCACCAACAATATTGACCACAAATAATGCACCACCCGCGATGTTAGTATTGACAACATTTAAGACGTTCGCGTCGGCATTAGCATTGCCGGTTGTAATATTACCGCTACCAACATTATCGTTTGCCGTGTTACCACCTGATACGGCATTAAGCGTTAGGTTATTTGTGACATCCCCGTTATTATTAAGCGTCGTTGTGCTATTTTGTGTCGTTGAAGCATCAGCATTATTTTGTGATAAAGCGCCATTGCCTGTATTTTGGGCTGATAAATTGCCCGGGACACAACTTGCAGTGCAACTATTAGTTGCTGGCGCCGTAAGCAAAACATCACCAACTTGATCACCTGTAACAGTGAACTCAGCATTACCAAATGTATTTGTATTGACGCCATTTAATATTGTTCCAGTAGCATTTGCGTTCCCTGAACTTATATCGCCGTTACCGGTATTGTATGAACTGTCATTCTTACCACTATTAGCTAAAGATACAAGACCATTATCCAAAGTCGCGTTATTTGTTAGATTTGTTGAGCTAGAATTTGTGGTATTCGCAGTACCGTTATTTTGTGATAAAGCGCCATTGTCGATATTAGAAACACTCGTTCCGCCTGTGCCAGAACTACCACCTGGCCCACCAACTGAATTCGCATTAATACTATTCGTTATCGTAGCTTGCGTTGTAGCGTCACCCGTACTAACCGAACCATTACCGCCACTATACGATGAAGATTGCCCACCTGAACTATCTACAAAACCTGGTGTAGGTGATCCATTTCCCGACTGTGTATCGTTAACCGTTGGCTGTGGAGCCAATGTAGGTGCTGCGGGTGGTGTCGGTGCAGCTGGTGGTGTCGGTACGTCTGTTGGCCTTGGTGGTGGAGTTGGTGCAACCGGCGGTGTTGGCGCTAGCGGCTCAGTTGGTTGACTTTGCTCACTAGCTTGGTCAGCCAAAATGACACCTGCACTTACCATAGGTGAAGCGATAAGTAGGTTTGTCGATAAAATTGTAATAAGTAATAATTTCTTTATCATATATCATTTCTTTTTGGACCTTTGCCTCCCAGGTGGTTCACACCAGCTGGGAGAACAAAGCATCCAAAATAGGATCGTTAAATACAATTACACATTGACCAGAACCAAGCCCAGCTAAAACTGCTGAGTGTTGGTGGAGGAGTCAAGTGAATATCAGACCCTAAAGTGTTAACGTTGCCAACATTGCTGACAGCAGTGTCATTTGATGCATTACCTGTGCCAACTGAGGGGTCTGTTACGCTACCCGTGCTGAAGTTAACATCATTACCGCCAGTCTTGGCATCGCCAGCAACATTTGCAGCATTGCTGCCATCAAATGCATTTGCTTGAACACCAAGTTGACCGTTGGTAAGGTCTAAATCGACAGTGTTTCCGGCATTGCCCAAGAAACCTTCCCATCCATCAGACCCATCTGCGCCATTACCTGCAACCTTAACAGTGACATCACCATTACAACAGCTGCCAAAATTGGCAAAATTGTAATTGACATCATTCATAACAGTAGCGCCCGTGTGAGCATTACCTGTGCCGATCATAACATCGCCACCTGTATCGCCAAAGGCACTATTATGGCCAGTCTTTGCATCTTGTGAAACATTATTGGTAATGTCTGCAATATTACTCTGTGTGAGCAATGTGTCTGAAGAAAGATCTGCATTGACATCGTTCGAAGAGAATGCACCATTACCTGTAATAGCGACATCTAAACCGCTGCCTCCATTACCTGAAGAACCACCGACAGATGCAACATTGTGGTTTGCATTTGTTGAGACGTTTGTGCTTGTTGAAGCATTACCCGTTCCAATTCTAACAGTACCACCTGTATTATCATCTGCGCTGTTTCCACCGGTTTTTGCGTTGGAGCTTACATTATTCGTTACAGTAGCATCATTGCTCTGTGTTAAGACTGTGTTATGGGTTGAATTATCAGTAATTGAATTATCTGATACCGCACCATTACCACTGATCTTTAAAGTTGTATCTCCTTGGCAACCACATGTGTTAACACTAGCTGCATTTGTGTTCAATGCATTGTCAACAGTTGTGTTGGTTGTTGCACTACCAGTATGGATTGCAGTGTCACCGCCCGTATTACCAAAAGCACTATTACCACCAGTATTTGCGCTGGAGGAAACGTTATTGGTTACAGTAGCGGTATTGGTTTGTGTAACAGTTGTATTTGTTGATTGGTTAAGCGAGACGTTATTGTTTGAGAAAGCACCATTACCTGAAACGGTAATATCAGTACTTGCCAATACGCTTGAACCAAAGGAGGCGAAAACGATTGCGCTTGTCGCTACAACTGTTCCTACTCTATAAAGTTGTTTTATCATTTTCATTCACCTCCTTTCTTCGTTAGTTACTATGCAATTTTTCGACTATATCAAAAAAAACGGAGACCGGCATCAACGTTATAGTTAATGCAAGTCTCCGTTTGCGGTCGACTTTTCTATCTTATTTTGATAACAAACTCTAGTGATGAATAAGTAATACTATATCAATAGCTATCTTACCCAAAGCTATTAGAGCATAAGCCAATATGCTTGTCAATAGGAAAAAATACTTCTAAAATTTTCTCTTTGTTTATCCGTTGGTACTACCTCTTTTGTATGCTATAGATGACAATACGAACACTATTAGCGCTACTCGTCGATGAGTATTTTTTCATTTGTCTTTTGGATATTGCGTTCGGTGATTTGGGTTACTTTATAGTCTTGGATGAAAATTTCTACACTTCCCCAACCGCGAATATTAGAAAGGGCCCGAGCAATATCAGTTATTAGCTGCTGTGGAATTCGCAGAGTTTTTGGGTCAGTACGGACGACTATTTCAGCGTTTGTTGAAGCCGATTTTTCTGACATAGATACAGATTGCATAGTGTCACTTACTACATTTTCAAATTGATCGTTTGCTTTGGACCATCAACTTCACCAACTTTAATGGTGAATTCATGCTGGTTATCGTTCACTAAATAACCAACCCTTGTTGACTTGGTTGAGATGGGGTCAATGAGAACTAAATCATTATGGACATCAGGCGCTCGAAGTTTATTACCATCTTGCCATCGAATCAATTGGTTAACCGGTAAATAAGCTCTGTCGGTATAGGTATTCTCTAAATCGATACTGAAAATAAGGAATGTTTTGCCGGTTCTGGCTGTCGCCGGCTGGCCCTGGATTAATATCTGTTTTTGCAACTGGGCGCTTTGGATAGTCATTTTGATTGTTTTTTTGTCGAGTAAACGGCCCTGGTTGTCGCGCGCATTGAATGTATATGATTGGCTAATTTGTGTGGAGCTACCACTGCCATTTGTTGTACTAACACCCGCAATTGATGAGCTATTTGAGGATTTCGCATTAATGATGACAACAAGAATACCAATTAATAGAACAAAACTTGCCATTAGCAAAGATCTCCGTAGGAGTTTGCGTTGTTTTTCATTCATGGAGCCAAAGAGTGAGAACCGTTTTCTTGATGAGAATGTCGCGGCATTGTTATTAAACGATGCTTGATTATTCTGTTCCCGCGTAAAAATTGTACTAAAAGATGGCATAATTTCCTCCAAAAAATATGTTGTAAACCGTAACTTAGGCAGAATGGGAAGGAATTACTTTCGCATAGTACCGCCGTTTTTGGTCGATATATGCACTATGTTGTGCCCACTGAAGCTGTCAATAAACATGCTCGAAGTGTAGTTCCAGTCGGCTTAAGAAGCTAAAGGACAAACTTCTTAATAGTTCTGACACTTTACCAGCCTCGGAATATTTTGTCAATACGTTTATTAATACTATATGTAGTTTCTTCCAGGAAATACATTTTTGTGTAGGCTACCGACCAACGATAATAGCAAAACCTATAGCGCTAGTGTACCGCACTTTAGCAATGTAACAATTAAAAAAGTATTAATTATTTCTGCGCTTATTTCCCAAATCATACTTTCGCGATTTACAAAGGCATAAAAAAGGCGCCGCTGGATATTGTATCCATTGGCGCCATTGGTTTTTCACGAAGTTAAGGCAAAATTGTTCCACAAACGGTGCAAAATTGCCATTCGGGAAATGCCCTGCCTCCCCATGAGGAAATTTCGGAGTCAGCATGCGGACAAGCAAGCTGCAGCTGCAATAGCTTTTCTTTCTTATCCTTAAGCTGATTCTCACAGAGCCAAATATCTGCCTCTAATTCCAAACGTTGCAACCTATCAGCAAGAGGACCATTTTGGTTTGGTACCCCAAGACGATACAGCCAACCGTCTAGGCTGTATGTATAGGAATGAATGATACCTGTGGCTTCCCACTGACGGGTGCGAAGTATAAATTCATCTAGCGTAAATCCCGTGTTAGTAAATTGGACATTGTAAAAGTCGAATGCTTGTTTCAGAGTAACCGGCCGACAAATTGCCCTTATTAAATAAACAAATGCACGCAGTACTTCTATTGTTCGCCCGTTAGCAATATCAAATTCAACTTCCTGAACCATTTGTCATCCTTTCTGGGTTTCATTGCTTACTGGTGCCATTAGTAGTGCCTCATACATTTGTGCTTACTCTGAGCCCGGCAGAAATTTTGCAATAGGGCAAACCCAACGCCGTCTGGAAGCCGGTACATCGCGACTTTCCTATGAAGATCTTCGACTTTGACTATAGGTAATTTATCCAGCAATTGGTTCCGCATGTTATGCTCCTGTTATGTAAGCCTAGTTATGCGTGATGATAGGTTTTGATGCTGGTTGCCTGAATATTCGGATGCATTGTTAATAACTGCGTGATATTGCCCTCTTCAGCGTCAACGGTCGCGTCAATATCATGTGCTTGGACCAGTTGGATGCCGAATTGATCGCAGAGTGCTTGCCAGTTTATTTTTTCCGGCTGAGTGTCTCTTGAAAGCTTTTGATAAAGTACACACTGCATTTGCTTTCCCTCCTCTGTATTGGTAAGGTTCGTCCGAAATCGCTATAAAGCGATTTAACCTAGAAAATTATAGCAATACAGAGGATAAATAGAAAGAGAGTGTTTAAGAGTGATTCGAAAAGAATTCAACGGTCCGCTTGAGACCTTCTTTTAGATCAACTCGGGGCTGCCAACCAGTTGCTTCATGGAGTTCGGTAAATGAAGCGTAATTTGCCATAACGTCACCAGGTCGGTTGCCCAGGTCTTTCACATCAACTTGGTGGCCAAGAATCTCGGACAATACATCCAGCACTTCTTTTACTTTTACGCCTTTTTCAGTACCCACGTTGAAGATTTTTAGCCCAGTTTGGCCAAGTACTGCTGTATGGGCGCGGGCTAAATCTTCAATATAAATAAAATCGCGTGTTTGGTTCCCTTGCCAATATAATGGCACCGGTTGACCTGCTATAGCCGATTTGATGAAATTTGGAATTGCATGTGTCTCCGGTTCATGTAATTCACCCGGGCCATAGGGGTTAAAATACCGTAGAAGGATAACGTTAAATTGGTGTTGTGTAAAATATGTTTGGCAGAAAAACTCTGTCGCAACTTTTGAAGCGCCGTATGGATTTGAAGCAACGCCCAGCTGATCGTCTTCAGTAATTGGCAGTTTATTTGGTTCACCGTAGACCGTTGCTGATGATGAAAATATTATCGTCTTAACATTGGTTTTGCGCATCGCTTCCAAAAGCTTGACTGAATTTAAGACATTGTTATTAGCATACTTTATTGGATCCGCTACCGACTCAGCCACTTCAATCGAGCCTGCCATATGGATGACAGCATCATGGCCAACGAGCGCTTTCTCGGTTTGCTCTTGATCGGCCAGGTCACCTTTAACAAATGTCGCCCTTTTATCAAGCGCATCTTGGTGACCAGTCACTAAATTATCAAAGACAGTTACCTCATGGCCTTCATTTAAAAGCACCTTCGTTACCCAAGAACCAATAAACCCAGCACCCCCGGTTACAAATATTTTCATAATATGTTTCTTAGACTATTAATATATAGGACAAATCAGCATTAGACTTATTTCAAGAATTACAAATTATATTTTGGTTCTGCATACTCGCCAATTGGTAAATTATTAACGGGTATTTTTAACCCATATGCTAAGGCATTCGCAACTGCAATACCAACTCGTGTCCCGGTAAATGAGCCCCCTGGACCTTCGGCAACAACAATACTATCTAAATCCTTAATGGACTTTTTATGCTTATCTAACAGTTCTTCAATTGCGGGCAATAAGACTTGTGAACCAAAATGGTTTTCTTTCTGGACTTCATCTGCATCAAGGTCAACAGTAATTATATTTGTTTGCGTTGTATCTAGTGATAATTTCATTTGACTAGTATTCCAGTTAGTTGTTCAATTTCACTTTTTTTAATAGCGCTTTCGCGAAGTATTGAAACATGCTGCCCGCTAACCGCTACTACTGTTGATTCTACTCCGAGATTGGTCTTGCCTGCAAATATGCAATCTACTTTAGATTGGACAGTTTTATCAAGGTCAATCACATTAGCTATAGATGGACTTCCATGGACATTTGCACTAGTACCAGTAATTGGCATGCCAACTTGTTCAATAACTTTTCGAAGTAGTTCATGGTTGGGAATCCGAAAACTTGCCATACCGTCTTGATTTACCAAAAGTGGAGTAACAGTTTTTTGTTTAACTGGCATCACGAGGGTTAATGGACCCGGCCAGTATTTGTCCATGAGCAACTTCGCAGTGGATGGAATAGGATTGACATATCTGGTAAGAATATCTCGATCAGACAATAGAATTGGCATCGGTTGGTTTAGCGGCCGCTGCTTGATTGCAAATACGCGCTGAATAGCCTGTTCATTATCGATACGACAGCCAATTCCGAAAACAGTGTCGGTTGGAAAAACCGCCACACCACCTTCTGAAAGAACGCTTACTAATTTTTCCTGGTCAGAACCAGTTTGCGTGAATTGTTCGCTCATCGTTTTTCCCGCTATTAAAACGGACACTTAACGTATCTTTTGGCAATAAGGCCGCGATCTTTTCCGGCCATTCAACTAAGGTAATGGCATTTTTATCAGCCAGCAATTCCGGTAAACCTAAAGTTTGGATGTCATGATCGTTTTCTATGCGATATAAATCTAAATGAAAGATTGTCGTTTTTTTCGGCGAAATATACATTTTCATAAAGACGAAGGTAGGACTTGTAACCCGTTGGGTAATACCAAGACCTTCCAAAAGCCCTTGGATGAAAGTAGTTTTACCACTCCCTAACTCGCCATAGAGCGCTACAACTGAACCTGGTTGCAATTTTTGTGCAGCTTTTTTGCCTAGATCTTGCGTTTGTTTTTGAGAAGAGGTTGTAATTTCCATAGCAGTATAAATGCAAGTGAAATCCCAATTGTGTCAATTAAAACATCTGTCGGATGCGAACCGCGACCAACAACAAACCGCTGATGATATTCGTCTGAAATAGCATATAAAATACTTAACATAAATGCCAAACCTTTTTGTTGAAATGCTAAGGCTCGCAGTAACAACCCATAAAGTACAAAATAAACAAAGATATGCGCCCCTTTGCGTAAAATGAAGTCCATAAAAGGGTCACGCGAAATCTTTAAATTCGGCTGGTTTGATAAGTAAAAAATAAAGGCTGCCCAGACCAAAACCGGCAACCATTTACTGAGCAATTTCAATGCCATTATGACGCTTTTTCCAATAAAAAGTATAAAACGAATAGCCGCTAATTGCTGTAATAACAACGACAATCGCTATAATATACTTTAGCATATTTTTGGCATTTTGGGTTATGTCCTTTACGATAGTTGGAACTCTCGCAGATGGAGTACTGCTCTGCGTGGCAGCAGATAGTGCTGGTAATTGATCGTTGAGGTTTTCGTTGTCACTATCTGGGTTAAGTGTACGCAGTCCATTGTCTGCATTAGCATTAGTTGCCCCTAATATTGATGGATTATTGTCCCCGAGTATAGGATTAGCAGAAGTACTTGGTTTTGGCGTGGCATTAGTTTGTGATTGCCCTTGTGGTGGCGTAATGATATTTGGTTCATTAGGGGTAAGGGTTGTGGTTTCTTGCCAGTTGCCTGCAGTGTCTTTGGCATAGGCAACATTTGACTGAGTACTCGTATAACTAGTGTCTTCGACAACACTGCCATTATCGCGAAGTAAACGGACATGGTCACCCGAATTATTAAATCGATCAGAAGGCATTATATACGTTTTGTACGATTTTGGCGGAATAAATCCTGAATTAGAATCTGCCGGGATGGTAAACGGGCTTGAACCACCATCTTCGTCATCAATTTTCCACCCACCAACATTGGCTTGCGATTGGCTGGCATTATACAACTCTACCCATTCATTTTGGCCGCTCGGCGGGGCAGGTAAATATTCGGAAAGGCTAACTTGGCTGTTATCAGCGTCAGCGGCAGTACCACCGATAGGATCAGGAGGTGGACTTGTCTGCGTGGGCAAAGAAGTTGTAGTTGGCTGTGGCGTTGGCGTACTCGTCGGTGATGGCATTGCCGAAGCTTGGCCATTCGTGCTACCTTTGGTTGTTTGGGTAAGAACGGCAAAACCACCAGTACCATCAGGTAGCCTGCCGATGGACTTGTCGGTTCCTGGATCGGATGCATATGAGGTTGAATCAACTTGTCCGGCGGTGTTATCCAAAAGGATAATGTTGTCACCACTATTATTAAGTCGGTTACTTACCTCAACCGTTAAAAATTGGCCAGCGGCTAACGTGCCTGAAAGCGTTTTCATTGCGCTTGTACCGTCATTCAATTGCCAATTTGTTAAGTCAATGTCTGTACTGCCAAAATTATAAAGTTCTACCCAATCACTACCGCCTGCCGGGTGCGGCATAAATTCATTAATGGCAATAGACGAAGAGGCAAAAGCGGTAGGAGCAAAAACTGCCATTTGAGCAAAGATAGTAATAATAATTCCAAGTGAGGATAACACTTTCATATTTTGTGGCCTAAGCCTACTTCTGGCAAAATTATTTGTCAAGCCAAAAATACGAACAAAAACCAAAAGGCCAATTACTGATGTGCCCGACCCAAACGAAAATGACAATCTAAGGGGACGTGAAAAATAGTTAGTTATTGGATATGCAAGTAGTATATCTTCGTGCCGTTACCGGAATCAACGACGGCATATTTAAGAACAGATGAACCGCACATTGTTGAAGCTTTATACAACGTTCCAGAAGTAACGCTATGGATAGCAATAGAAGTGTGGCTGATCATATCGATACCAGTATGTGGTCCACCGCCATAGAAGCCGGTCCTGGCCCAGTAGGTCATACCATACCCTTGGGTAATAACAGGATCAGGCAACGGCCAGTCGCTTTGGCCGCTGAAGCCAAATGAGCCATCAGGACTATTATCAAACTGGGCACCAATATTTCTCAGGTATGCAGCAGGGTCGATGCGGGATCCATTTTGCCAGACTTCAAAATGTAAATGCGCCCCGGTTGAACACGAAGGAGCACCGGAATTTCCCATTAAGGCAATGACTTGACCTTTGTCCACATGCACACCATTCGTAAGGTTGGCACTATTAGCAATAGCATTTTCGATCGCCTGGGCTTCCGAAGCAAGCTGGGCATACAATTGTTGGTACCGCTTTTCGTCATCTTTTGTTGTAGTTAACAATTTTTCCTTATCCGATTTTTGCTGTGATAACTGGTTGTTTTGCGCATCTAAGTCGGCCTTGGCTTTTTCAAGTTGGGTTTGTTTGTCTTGCAATGATGCCTTTTGGTCGCCGTAGTTTTGCTTTGTGGCGCTCATCTGACCCAGCAATTTGAGGTCATTTTTTTGTAACTGTGCCAAGTATTGGTACGAAAGAAGCGACTGTGAAAAGTCATCTGCATTTAACAATAATTCTGCTTCAGAAGGTTCGCCAATGGCATAGGTCGTTTGAATTCGATGTAATAGGGTTTGCTGCAGAAGGGTATATGAGTCTTCAACACGCCCAATTTTTTGTGATAATACACCAATATCAGTTTCAAGTACGCCTATTTTTTGCTCAGTTGATGCAATTTGTAAGCCGGTTAGCCGTATTTTATCGTCCATCAAGCCAATTTGGCCGTTAAGCGTTTTAATGTTTGAGCGCGCGTTACTGATTTTATTCTGTAAATCAGCCTGCTGTTGTTGAATTTCCTGCAAACGCTCTTCCTGCGATTGGGCATACACCCAAGGATTTGTCGCGGAGAATAAAAATACCAAACTGAGGATAGATATAACAAACTTTTTCATAAGCTAGGTTAAAAGGATAAATAAGGCAGATGAAAGTAAGCTGTTCCGGGCATCTAACACATAAAACCTAATGCATCCAGTGGAAGACCTTTTTACCCTTTTAAGTACCGCCACAGGGAAATGAAGCTGCCTAATAAACCCACAAAAATGCCGTTTAGTATTTGGACACCAAGTAGCACGGCTAAAAAGATTGGAATATTCTGAAAAACGGTAAAGCCCTCACCGCGGAAAAAATTCGTGAGTGGATGCTGAATATACAGGAAAGGCACAAGCCCAAGAAGCCATGCCGCAACTGCACCGACAACTCCATAGATAACACCTTCAAGCAAAAATGGTGCCCGAATGTACCAAGGCGTGGCGCCTAAAAGCTGTAATATCTCGATCTCGTCTTTCTTTGATGCCACTTTCATGCCAATAACAATAATAATCGTAAATATCGAAGTTAGCATGGCATAACCGGTGATAATAAGGCCGAAAAGCCGAATGCCTTGAGTCCAGGTTAATAAGCTCTTGATTTCGTCTTTTAGAAAGGAAATCGTGCTAATTTTATCGTTCGATTTTAGTACCGAAGCAATATCTTCTAGATCTTGGGGCTGCTTGGTCTTGATATCCAAGCACATAGGCAAAAAGTCTTTTTGAACGAACTCTGTAATTTCGGGATTATCTTGACCATACCGCTGCTTGAAAATTTGCAGGGCTTCATCTTGAGATATAAAACGCATTTGGTCTATTTTACCCGTTGATTTTAGTTGCGCTTCAGCGGCGGTAACGTCGTCTTGGGTGGCATTATCATTAAAGCATGCTAAAACTTTTGGTGAGGATTCAAAATGTCGCAATATCCGGTTTGAACCATATGAAGTAATTAAAAATAGTAATAGAAGGAAAAAAGTTAAGACCATTACCATAAGCGACGCAGTCGTTTGGTATGGCGTTCTTCTAATATTTCTTAGTGTACTTCTTAAGCTATTCATAAGGCCTTCCGTTAGTTTCTTTCCGGTTTTTTCATTGCTGCAATGTATTACTTTAACTTACTTTTTCTTGTACTTCTCTTTCAGAGGCGTGCTTTTTATCATCTTTCTTCTCTTCTTCACCAACGTTTTCAATAACACCCGAACTTAACTCGGGATGTTCTTTCGTAATGTATTTACCTTCTTTTTCGTCGCTCACAATACTACCATTTTCTAACATCACAACGCGCTTTTTCATTTGGTTAACAATATCGGTATTGTGGGTTGCCATAATAATAGTTGTCTTGTTTGTTTCGTTAATTTTTTCCAGCAACTTAACAATTGCCCAGGCATTTCTTGGATCAAGATCAGCTGTGGGCTCGTCGGCTAATAGCATTTCTGGATTTGCCACAATTGCCCGAGCGATTGCCACCCGTTGGATTTCCCCGCCGGCTAACTCTTGCGGAAAAAACTTATTCTTTCCTTCTAGGCCGACCAAATTCAATGCTTCGTTAACCATCTGCTCAACTTCTTGGCCATGTCTTCCTTGCACATCCAATGTTAAGCCAACATTTTCCTCAACTGTCCGTTCCATGAGGAGTTTATAATCTTGGAAAATACTGCCGATTTTGCGGCGTAGTTCAGGGATTTTATTCTTTGGTAAAGCGGTAATGTCCCAATCATTAAACAGAATTGTGCCTGAAGTTGGGTATAGCTGGCGCGTGATTAAGCTTAGCAACGTTGTCTTGCCAGCACCTGAAGTGCCAACTAAAAAGACAAACTCACCGTCTGCAATTTCGAGGGTAATATCATGCAAAGCTGAGCTTTTAGCGCTGAATTTTTTGGAAACTTGGTCAAACTTTAACATAGGCAGCCTATACAACGTAATAAGTCCTTGAGTAAATTAGGAAATATACTAGGACTTACAACTGTCAACTATTTATTATACCGAAGGCAATGAACGATGACAAGCTCGAGTATACCATACAAATATTACACGATTTGTACCTTGGCATACAGAGGAAATCTATCGTTCCAATACGGAAGAATGGAGGCAACTATCCTTTACTAGTAATGGAGGTTTTAACGATTTAATCCGCCCCATTCAACAACAGTAAAGCCCTTCCGATTAACTTTTCCAAGGACTTCGGGTTCAATTAGAACATCTGGTTTTGATGCCAACGGTTGATAGTCTAAGAATAGTCGGTAGACACTAGCAGGACTTGGCGTAATTGCCATGGGGGCTAATGCATTCATTTGGTCAGTTTGAAGAAAGCTAATTCTATAGTAAGGTGCCTGTTTTGCTAGCATTTGTGGGAGCCAATATGAAAGCATATCGTTTTTCTCATTGGCTGTAAAACCCACTGTATCAAGTGTTTGGTCCATGAAGTTTGTTAGATTATCCCGCGCAATGATCCAACCTGTATTGATTGTAGGATAAGGGCGCCCTAGACTCTGCCCGGCCCAATAAAGGTAAGGATAATTATTAGTAAGACAAGCTTTACTAGCGTACTCAGATCCAGGGCGAGTTGTATCGATAACCGAACAATTTGTCGCTTCTGGCTGCAAATCGGTTAACTGTCCATTTGGATTTGCCAAAACATCCCAGCCATCTTTATACGTTGGTATGGAAACATCAAATTGCATTGGCGAAGTAAATGCGACGTGCACTTGTGTCGGCTGGGTTGGGTATAAATACACCACTGGTTTGCCACACCCACCTGGTATTTTGTAATCATATTCGCCCAACGCAATCCACTTCCCCCAATGATCCTTAGTAAACAAGAGCGGGTGTTTGGCAACATAGGCCTCAAACGTTGGCTTTGGCATATCAGGATTTTCAGCGCTGGTTGCTGCCGTCCCATAGGCCTGCATCTTAATACCGTATTCTAGTTGATAGAGCGGATGATTGTTATTGGTGAGCACAAAGAAATCTATAGCACCCGATGTACCTATCTTAGTAAGATCCGTATCGCTGATGTTTTTTACAATGTCGCTATTGCTTCCAATGCCACAGCCATTTGTCGGAAATGCTACAAAGTAACTGTTAAAAAGTGAAGCGTTACTTGTAATATCATTTCGGGTAAATAAGAGATATGGCGTTGTTTTATATGTATACGTGTCCGGGTATTCGGGGGCTTTGGGATAGGTTGCTTGGTCGGCATGCTGGGCATCTAGAGCCTTTGTTGTCTTTTGGTATTGTGCATTGAGCTTATTATACGCATCAAACGCTTGCAGTTTCTGTTCCCGTTCCTTAAGGTAATCGTTCATCCTTGAGGTAAGGACTAAATCGTAACTATAACCAAGACCGCTGCTATCAACGGCATCAACTTGGGTTGTTCCTAAAAGGTATTTTGCTTCTAAGTCCATAAGCTGTTTATCGGATTGCGGCATACTGGAAGCATACGTTGGTAACTTGTACGGCTCAGTATAAAAAGTCAGCGGCTGTACGGCTGGTATGACAGGAATAAACGAGGAAAAATTTGTTACAATAACCTCGGTTAACGTATCGTTGCCATACTGGTCTTTTTGGCCAGTTGGGACTGAATCGTGCAGTATATTATTTTGTAAGAGGCTAAAAGTATCATCCAATTTTATGACTTGGAGCGCTTCTGAAGGTAGCGGTGCTGCAGCGGTCACTTTCGCATGGTTAAGCATGCTATCAATATACGTTTGGTCTACAAACGAAGCAGCGTAAATACTCGTATCAACAATATAGGTCTGGTCATCTTTAGTAGCAAAGAGCAAAACTGTTGGACCACTAGGATTTGTCGCTTCACGAATTGCGGCGATACGTTTGTAGTTCGTGTATTGGCCAGTAGTATACTTCCCTGCATCATAATAAGTAACTTTCGCGGTAATATTATTGAGTTTTTCGTCTTCGGTTTGTACGAATAGGCCTAAGTCTTGGTCCAACTTTGTCATTTTACCGGAAAGTAAAGGCTGGTCGGTATTAGTATTAGAAGGAATTTTTTGGGAAATAGTCTGTAAAACAGTTGCCTGTGGGTGGGTCTTAAAATAATAGAATAGTCCGCCAACAATGCCGATAAGGCCGATGACGACGGCAACCATTACGATACTGCCATTTTGGCTTTTATAGTGCATTAATTTCATACTAGACGGAACGACCGCGGAAAGTCAACATGCTGTTTACAATTGCCTCAGTTCAGCTTCAATAAACATATCAAGATCGCCGGCTAAAACAGCTTCGGTGTTCGATGTCTCAACTTGGGTGCGCAAGTCTTTAACCATATGGTAAGGATGAAGAACATAACTCCGAATTTGGTTGCCAAAGCCGGCTATTTTGTGTTCACCCTTGAGTTCTTTTTCTTGTTCTTGACGTTTTGCTTCTTCCAGTTGCCATAACTTTGCACGCAGCAATTTCATGGCGTTTTCTCGGTTTTGGCCTTGGTGCCGCTCAGTTTGGGAAGTAATCGTAATACCAGTTGGCTTATGCTTTATGCGAACAGCCGTTGAAACTTTGTTAACATTTTGACCGCCGGCACCGCCACTGCGAAAGGCTTCAAATTCGATATCTTCGTCACGAATTTGGACTTGGTCGTTGTCTTCAATCACTGGTAGCACTTCGACTAGTGCGAATGAGGTTTGCCGTAAACTATCAGCGTTAAATGGTGAAAGGCGCACAAGGCGATGCGTTCCTGCCTCACCTTTAAGATAGCCGTAGGCATATTTGCCTTGGATTTGAAGCGTTACCGATTTGTATCCTGCTTCATCGCCAGGCCGCTCATCCAAAATTTCTACTTTCCAACCTTGGCTTTCGCCGTAGTTAGCATACATTCGAAATAACATCGCAGACCAGTCCATTGCTTCTGTACCACCTTGGCCAGCATGGATAGATAAAATCGCATCGCTTGTATCGTATTTGCCTGATAAGTACGTTTTTAGTTCAAATTTCTCCAAGGCTTTCTCTATCGATCGCACTTCAGTTTCAAGATCCGACCCCAATCCTTGTTCTCCTTCATTTTCAATATCTACAACAATCGCAAATGCATCGTCAGCTCTTTTTTGCATAGACGAGATTGACTCTAAGTCCGACTTCAAGTCTGCAATATCTGCCATTGTCTTTTTCGCCTTGTTTTGGTCCTGCCAAAAATCAGGATGCATTGACTTTGCTTCTAGAGCGCGCAATTCCTGTTCCATTTTCACCAAATCAAATTGCTTAGCAAGCGAAGCGATGCGGCCTTTAAGTTGTTCTATCTGGGATTTAAGCTCATCCATACTGCAAAGTATAGCAGAAATAATAAGAAGTCTAAAAGAAGGCGAGGTAGGCCTAAATTATTATTGGATTATGCCCCGGGCTAGATTGGCAAAATTCAACAGACATCGATGAAATAGTTGTATACGTTACTCTTGGAAAAAATCAGGAAGTTCGGCTAACCCTTTTTTATCGGTTTCATGGTCACTTTGGGGGCCGCAAATTCCTAAATTATCAAATTGAGCAGCAGTGGTTTCATTTGCTACGGCATTTTGGATTGCCGTACTACTTTCTAATGTGCCGCTGACAGCCACCTCAAATAAGGTTAAGAGGTGTGACCTGGTTTGCTCATCAACGTTAAGGCTAGCCAATTTTTCGGTGCGGTCGATAACCAAGAGTAGTGTCTGGCGTATAACTTCCCTTGCTTCCTGCCTTTGTGTCTCATTAATCGGTAACTCATCGACCAACTTGGCAGCTTCTCTTACCTTGTCACGGCCCTGACGATATTTTCCACCATCATAGAAAGCGCGTGATTCTATAGAACTTTCAACATAAGGCATGGTTATCACCTCCTAGAGAATATATTACCAATATAAGTAAAGCGATTATAGCAGTGTTAAGGCGTTTTCGCAATTGTCGGTTATGATGCAAAAGACTGTTGGGGAATGCTCTTTAATCCAATAACTAGCGGCTTATCTTTTTGAATTTGCTCTGACAAAATCATCTTAGCAATAGCGCTTTCGACTTCATCCTGAATTAAACGCCGCAGCGGACGAGCACCGAGGCGTGGATCATATCCACGTTGGGCAAGTGAGCCGATTAGCTCGGGCGCAAAGCGTATTTTATAACCCTTTTGCGACAAGCTAAATGCTAATTTTTTCAACTCTAACTCGGTAATTTGAATCATATCGTCACCGGTAAGCGGCTTAAATAGAATAATACCATCAAAACGGTTTAAAAATTCTAGTCGAAAATATTTTGATAGCAGCTCCAGTAGTGAAGTTTGAATTACTGCCATCGATTGCCCCTCAGCTATCATTGCCTCTATTTCTTTTGTTGCCGCATTAGAAGTAGCTATTATAATAGTATCCTTAAAGGTTACTGCATGGCCTAAACTATCAGTTACCGTACCTTCATCTAAAATTTGTAAGAAAAGGTCGAGCACTGCGGGGTTAGCTTTTTCTAGCTCATCGAATAAAAATAGTGTTGAAGGCTTTTGGCGGATAGCTTCAGTTAACCTTCCTGGCAAGGCATGTCCAGCCGAAGACGGGCCACCAATAAGCGTATCAATACTTTCCTGTTGTTGGAACTCTGACATATCAAACCGTACCATTGCTTCCTCGCTGCCAAAGTAGGTTTGCGAAAGTGCTTTTGCTAACTCAGTTTTGCCAACACCAGTTGGACCAACAAACAAAAAACTGGCAATTGGTCGATTTTCATTTCGTACACCAACTTTCGCGCGTCGCATTGCATCAGCAACCGCTTTAACCGCTTCATTTTGGCCAACTAAACGATTATGGAGCATTGATTCTAAACGCAATAAAATATCCTTTTCACGTTTCGTCGCATCATGAACTTGGACATGTGTTGTTCGTTCAACAATATGCTCAATTTGTGTTGGAGTGACTGTTTGGGACTGTCCTGTACCAGCTAGTGTTGTTACCGCTTCATCAAGTAAATCGTAGGCTTTTCCAGGTAAAACCTTATCATGAATATAGCGGTCAGATAAATTAACACAGGCCAATATTGCTGGCAGTGTTATAACCACACGGTATTTTCGCTCAAGCGGTAATGATTCAATTTCCAAAATATGGATTGACTCTTCTACTGTTGCAACCGGCACTTCTCTGCGCTGGAATAATCGTGTAAAATCTTGGTTTGGTTCCAAATAGCGTTCATAGTTTTCTGTCGAAGTAGCAGCGATAATCTGAAAATCGGTCGAGGCTAAATACGGCTTAAAAAAACTAAATAAATCTAAATTTCCGGCTGCTGATGAAATTGCCAGTAATGTATGGACGTCGTCTAAAAATAAGATGATATTGCCGCTGCGTTTAATTTCATTAACGATGGCAACCATTCTCTCTTCAAGGCCACCTTGCGATTGGATTCCTGCAACCAATGAGCCTGGATCCAAGCGGACCAACCGACGTGAAAATAAACTCTTTGGCACACCACCTTCGATAATTCTCTGGGCAATCTTGTAAACGATTGAGGTCTTGCCGCAACCAGAAGAACCTGTCAAAAGAACATTTTCCCGCTCTGACCGCGCCAAAACTTGTACTATCTCATTAATTGCCTGCTCTCTGCCAACCACAATCGGTAATTTTCCTTTACTGGCTTCAAGTGTTAAGTCAGTGCTAAATTGGTCCAACACTGGTGTTGGCACTCCAAGCCAGCCTCGATTAACACCACCCAAACGCTGTATATAATAGTCATCGTCCCACAAATAAACTTTTGCGTCAGATTTTTCTGCAATACCAAGCCAATGGCAATTTGTTTGTGCCAATTGTGTATCGATACCACTATTTTTTAGTAATGATGCAAACTGACTTTGCGGCAGTGTTAAGGCTGTAAAAATATGCTCGATATTGATATAGTTGGCTTCCGATTGTTTTGCTATAGAAAATGCATCTTGCAGAATGGTCGTTGTCGCGTTTAATTTTGGCAGCGGCACTTGCGTTACCATCATATAGAACTGGCTAGGATTTATATTTAATTTTTTGAGAAAGAAACTACCCCGACTTGATGCACAAAATTTCTGAAAGAACTTTGCTGGATTTTTATATAAAATTCCTAGTGAGGCTCTGGCTTGTGACGACAGTGTTTGGGCAATTTCTGCCTTCTTTAACCTAGCCGTGATCTTCTTATCGGGAATACTTCTACTGACTATAACGTATAGCACAAACAATACTGGCCAAACGAATATAATCGGACGATAAATAATAGGCAAAAAGGGCAGTAATGCCCAAACAAGAAGCGATGGGGCAACGACAAGATCAGCAATGATAAGTACCCAAATACCACCGAAAATCCGAATAGCCCGGAATACGAAACTTAACAACCGTCCAACAATTGTTCTGTCTTGGAAAATTGGCACGAACAACAAGCGAGCATGCAAGCGAATTGCCAACTGGTCTTCCAAAAAGAGGTTAGCATTAAGGAAAAGCCGAAGTAATTTTAATGGCAGCTGAGTAACATACCAACGGACAAAATTTACAGGCATGAGCAGGTAGTCCATACACTTCATTCTACCAGAAATTCAATACCTGCTGACATTTTTCATTTAACCCAAACTCATTTTACCCTAGATAGAGGACTCATTACGCCTTAACTAATGATTTCAGTAGGTCAATATTGGGTTTATCAGGACCGCTTTTGTAATCAATGCCGGGTACTTCGGTAATAAATGGCAAATCTTTGAAATTTGGGTGGTTGAGGATAATACGAAACGCTTCCAAACCCAGTTTGCCTTTGCCAATATTCTCATGTCTATCAAGTCCAGAGCCAAGTTCAGTTTTTGAATCATTGCAGTGGATTGCTGCAATTTTGTCCCAGCCAATAAGTCTTTCAAACTTTTCAATAGTTTCGTCTATACTCTCCTTCGTGCGTAAATCAAATCCGGCGGCAAAAGTATGCTGGGTATCTAAGCAAAATCGCAACCGATCATTACCAACACCAGAATAGATTTCTGACAATTGTTCAAATGTCGAACCAATGCTGTCTCCCATACCAGCGCTATTTTCAATAATAAGGAACTGGTTACCTGGTATTGCCTTTAGGACCTGTTTGCACGAATCAACAACATTATCAAGTATTTCTTCAAATTTTAGGCCGCTTGAAGATCCGGTATGGAATATGACCCCTTGGCCAGCAATTTCGTGTGAGATCGTAAGATATTGAATAAGTGATTTAATCGATGTGTGCCGATAATCTTTATCTTGTGAAGCAAGGGCAATAAGGTAAACACCATGCAGGAACGTTTGGAATATACCATACTGCTTAGCATTTTCCTTAAACTGAGCAAATTGTTCTCTTGAATAGTTTGATGGACGAAAGCTTCGTGGGGAAGAACCAAATATTTGGATAACATTGGCACCTATAGCATGGCCCCGTTCAGGTGCTTTTTCGATACCGCTGGCAATAGAGACATGTCCGCCTATTTTCATGGGACTTGAAGCGTTATTCTATTTTATTAACTTCAAGGCACCATAGGCCTTTACCGCAGTCATAAGTAACACCAGAAACTTTGACGTGCTTGTTTTCGTATCGCGATAAGTCGATGAGGTTAGAAATAAGATAAACCGGAAATTGTGAACCGTCTCGTTTTAAGATATGCGAGCCTTCAACGTTTTTGTCTTGGGATGGCTTTGGCAAGAGCGTTCCGGTAGCTTGATCGCGGACTTGGTCGGAAGTTAATGGTACATTTATATTCTCAGCTGTACCACCTGCTGAACCCGGCCTAGGCAAAATACCAACTGTCTTTGGCGAAGTTGCAGCAAAGTAACCTAAAATAACTCCTGCCACAACAGCACCAACCCCAGCAATAACAAATAAGGCTTTCGACCGGTTAAAAGCTACATTCGGCTTATTAAAGCTAAACCTTGTCGCCGGATCTTCTTGTACAGTAGTTTGTTGTTCCATATGTTCTAAAAATAGTATACCATATGCCAAAACCTTTGTCTTACAAGTGCAAATTTTAAATGTTACTTGTCTATCGATTTACAGAGAATTTCGCAGCTAGTTCTATGCGTAAATCAGGGGACAATCGTAGCCTATCTAACACTGTCTTTTCTGGATTCCACAGGTACTGTTTGAGATCGACCGTATAATCAAAACGCACGGGCACACCATCAGCTTCTAAATCTTGCTTATGACGAACAACACCGCCGTTCGTGTAGCCACGAGCCAAACCACCGCTTTTATTTATAACACGCTGGTAAGGTAAATCTACTGTATACGCCGCATTATGTAGAATATTACCGACGGCTTGTGCCGCACCCGGCACACCAGCGAGTAGCGCTACCTGACCATAGGTCGCAACTCGCCCCTGTGGGATTAAGGGAACTATTTGAAGAACGCGATCATGAAATGAGGTATTATTCATAGATAGAATATTGAAGAGTAAAAAAATAACAACTAATATTATATGCTTATATTCTTCGAGCGATTAGGGAGAAGTACCTTAATGGATAAATATTACTTAGTGTAGTTCTCGCTTCATGGGTACATTGCGCTCGAACAATATTTGATCTTTAATCTCTATCTTTGTTCTTTGTTTTTACTTTTTACTTTAATATCTCGTGATTGGTATGACAATTGTTCCTTGTGGTAAGCGCATGTCTATATTTTGTCTGGCGTACATAACTCGAGCATTTGATTGCGGATACCATAAGCGTAGTGCGTAATTGCCAGCTAGTGTTACTGACAGTTGTTGCAACTGGTCGGATGTCCCCGTAAAAACGATAATCCCATTACAGGGAATAGCGGCATACTGTTTCATTAAAACCGTTTGATAATAGGAAGCCACTTGCGCCCGATGCGTGGTCCAATGGGTTTGCTCGCTTAACTGCAATGATAAAGACTGCAATACCACAAAAGCCCCAATTGCCACTGTTGCAATAATTTTTCCAATGATGTGTTTGTGGATAAGAATCACAGCCGCAATCGGCAATATAACTAAAAACGGAATATCCAAATACTGTGGATACCGGTGGCCGGCTAAAAACAACATTGGACTAAGGCCCACAACAAATACGGTGGCCGAAAGCAAGAGGATTTTTTTCGACAGTGTCCGTATTGTTAAAGATAACACCGTAAGACCAGCAACAAAAATAACCAAACTACAGATAATGATTAAACTTTGCGGAAAATCCTTTATAAATTCTGGCAGAGTAGATGCGGCATATGACGATAAAATTTCGGGCAAGCCAAACGCCCACAAAATATACCATTTTAGGTTTTGGACGATGATTATTGGATCAATGGTATATGTATATCCACCCTGGCTGAAAATCGACTGCAAGCCAAAAAAACGGATAATGACATATCCTGCAGCAATGACCAAAAAGGGGAGTAGTGGTAATAATAAAGTTCTGACCACTTGGACAATGGGATGTTGTCTTCGCCGTAGTATTTCGATTACGACTAATAGGGCAGGGAAGATTAGGCTATTTTCTTTAGAAAGTAACGCCAATACAAAACTAATAATCGCAAAAAGATATAAACTTAAACTTTTCTTTTCCTCATATAAGATAAAGCAGAGGAGTGCAAAAAACACAAAAAACGTCCGCCCAAGTTCCTGGAACGAAGAAATATAATACAAGCTCAAAAAATGGACACTCGATATCGCGTAAAGTAATGTACTTAAAATCGCGACAGGCCATTTGTGCCATATTTTTTTGATGAGGTAATAGAAAAGGATAGTATTAAGCATCTGTACAATGAGCGCTTCGATATGAAAGGGGAGGGGAGTCAAACCGAAAAATGACCTGTTCATGAAAAAGTAAAACTGGGTTGTAAGCGGACGGTAAAAATAGATATCTTGAAAATGGCGATATGGATTAAAGAAATAAAATACATCTCGGAAACCATTAATCTGGCTCGCCGCTAAATGAATAAAGTCATCTTGTGAAAAGCCATATTTCAAGCTTGGTAAATAGAGTAGCAATCCTGAAACAAGAATTGCAGGTAGTAAGAAATAAGTCTTTTTGATGCCCATACCTTCTTATATTACTAAATCTAGCACTATAGCTGCACCTTATTATTGCAACCCCATAGTTTGATATGCTCGAACAAATCGAGTATAATTATGAGTACATACTTTACCTAGCGGTACATTAACACGGTACCAATCCTTATTTATTCTAACTTGCACCTTATAAAATCAGGCTAGTGTCTTTGGAAAAGAAGGAGGCAACATGACTACGAATGCTCAGCTGACTGATGAGTTTAAACTCCTCACACGCCGTGCATCAGAACTAAAGGCAGAAAGAGCCAGAAGGCTTGGCCGGCTGGTTTTGATATTGCGCGGTAAGAGAAATTTGACCCGCGAGGCGGTCGCTAATCGATTGGCTGAAGAAAACGCCCTGCAGTGGTTAACAAACCTTGAGCAGGAACTCTTACACTTTGAAGATGTTACCTTAAAACAGGTCATGGCGCTTGCAGCAGCGCTTCAGGTTTCAGCCATATGGCTCGTCGAATCCTGCGGTTTTGCGCTTTGGGAATTAAATAATCCTAAAACTACCTAAGATGCATTCCTTGCTTCTAATAACCTTGTATCTTAAAGGTGGACAAACACTTTAAGAATGAGTAAAAACTGGAATACTGATGAGCTAAATAGGTAATAGTGTGAGTTATATATGCGCCATGTTCATGAAATAGAACATGGCGCTTTTTTTATATACTCAAGTTAAGGTTTCACATTGAATTATCATTTGCGGACTAAGTTGGGATGTTAGCCTATTCTTTTTTAAATTGCCAATGCTGGAAAATGCCACCGAATGACGTAACATAATAAGCAGAAACCAAGGTCAGATCGACCATATTGTCTTTGGAGAGTGAGGTAAGACCTTGGGTAATGCTTTTAGAAGTAGGGGAGGCAATTGCCATATGCGGCGAAATCGTTAAAAAGAAATGGTCGCCCAAACCATGGCTGATAAAAGATCCATTAATCCCCGCTCCCCCTTCCACTAATAAGGTTTGGACATGAAAATTTTCGTGTAAAATATTTACTAGATCTTTCACATTATCAGCTCGGTGGGGGAGGGGAGTAATAAAAAAATTTTCTTTAGCGGTTGCACGGACTTTTTCAAGATTTTCTTCCGGTGCATCTTCTGAGACGAAAAGAATTGATTGGTATTGTGAGTTAACAAAAAAATCATGCTGTAATACTTCCTCGTCGAAATTGGCATCTGTTGTTAGCACTGCCGCAATTGGATTTTCACTCTTCCCCAGTCTTTTACGTTCTTCTAAAAGTTCAGGGTTCTCCCCTATCAAAGAACTCGTATCACGGACACGTAATGTGTTAGCACCATTTAAAATACAATCAGCTTTGCTGCGGATAATTCGCATAAGCCTGCTATCTTCTACCCCACCCAAGCCTTTATCACTTAAAAGGCCAGACTTATCGTCTCTGATATTAATCACTCCATCAATCGTTGCAACCATATTAAACAGTATGGTGGTGCTTTGTGTGGAAGAAGGACCAACATTAAGCTGCATATATTGTTCGTATAGTTGTTCCGGAGTAATCGTTTGTAAATTAGCCATGTATCTAAAAGAACATTGTCATCTAGGATCTATATGCCCTATTAGACATGTACGAGTCTTTAGTTAATAATAGTACCGATTTTTTCGCCGGTTACCGCTTTTTGTAGATTGCCTGGTATTGTTAAGTTGAATACAAC
>CAYSOG010000016.1:0-33225 GCA_964432675.1 uncultured Gammaproteobacteria bacterium
CCGCGCCGCCCCGGGTCGCGTGTAAACCCTTTTTGGATTGTGGATGGGGGGGGGGAAATCCTTTCGGGGCCGCCGTGCGGCCCCACCCCGCTTTGTCCGTTTCTTCTGATTCCGAATTTTTGCGGAGAGGGTGGGATTCGAACCCACGAGGAGCTTGCGCCCCTGGAAGTTTTCAAGACTTCTGCACTAGACCACTATGCGACCTCTCCTGACTTTGCACTGCATGTATGGCTTACATGCAGTGCAAAAAATTAGACAGAAACGGCAACTTCAGCGGGCGAAGTTGCATTGACTATACGGATCACCAGCTCAGCTGTGACTGTTAGTGTATGATCACTTTCTTTAACTTCCCGAGTCTTGGCTGATGACCATTCTACTTCACTATCACCATGATTTCGTACATCATCAGCTGGTTCCATGTGCACTGGACCCATATTGTAAATGATGCTTTCTCCAACTTCCCGGGCTAGTTCTCGAACAATCTGGCATTCTTGACACGGCACCATCTTAGGATCCAAGATATTCCCTCCGTCCAAAGTTTTGTGCAGACATCAGTTTTGTCCAGCACTGCAAAAAAGCACCTGTATACTCGCTTGCAGTACGGGACAAAAATAGTGCGCCCAGCAGGACTTGAACCTGCAACCTTCAGATCCGCAATCTGATGCTCTATCCAATTAAGCTATGGGCGCTTCTAAAGTAACTCATGCCCCTATCTTGCGAGAATTGCGTTGCTATGATAATTGCTATTTCATAGCACTCCATTCTCTAAAGCTATGGGCGCTTACTACCGTCCAACTCAAAAAATAAGGACGGAAAGTACGCTCTATTATCGCATATTTTGGAAGAAATTTCGAGGCTAGATGAAAAAAACAATTATTTGACGCCGAAGTTAACGAGTTTTACTAACTGCGCAGCTCTTCTGTCTGCCCAAGAAAGTGGGGGTGGGGATACTTCTTTTATGTGTGCAGTAAGAGCTTTAATGATGGCATCGGATTTTTCCTTATCGAGCATAATAATAAGTTGTTTGGGAAGCTTCATGAGGGTTGGTATGATAATGACTTTGTGATCGAGCATTTCCGACTGCCAAAAAGGCTTTAATTGGTCATAGGCAAATTGTGCGTCACCAATCTTAATACCCTTATTGGTAACCTGGTACTCGACTTCTTTTGGTGGCACCGTTGCGGATGCCAAGCCCACAAAAATAATCGAAAAAACAACGGCCAGCAGAATATATTGGTAGAAGAATAGCAGTATGAGGCAAATGACAATAGCAATGAGGGCAATATTAAAGTAAAACCGAATGCCCCGTTTCTTAAATGGCCGATCAGGTGCTTGCCATGAAAATTCAACAGTTTCTGTAACTTCCCTTGGGGGAACAATAGCAGTATCCATACGGTTATTATACCGAAGGTGAAGCACGCTTACTAGCATATTAACCCACTTTTTACCCTTAAATGACTTGATTTTTGGGGTATTTTATGGTATTATACTAGCCTCGGGGATGACTTTAGAATCGACGAGATAGTTCCTTAAAAACTGCAAGCCGAAGTTGCTATTGACCTTCGTAAAAAGCAATAGTAAAAATCATGCTAATACTTTTGTTAGCAAGGCAAAGTCTGCATTAGCGCAAGTTAGTGCTGCTTTTGCTCCACAACCTTCTTTCGCTTTTGCGTAAAGAATTTGCGGCATTCCATTGTCAACTCGTTTGGCGGAAGCTATGGGGTGAAAACAACAGTCAAACCGAAGTTTTGGATTTCGAGCTATTTCCAAAATCCGTAAAAAATCCGCTCTAGATAATAAAGGCTTTCTGGTTGTCTTTGATCTTTATTATTGAACCCTTTGAAGACAGCACACGCTTGTAGACGTTTTTAATCATCTATCCCGGACCCGGGCCCATTACCCGGCATCTCCACATCTAAGTTTTTGGGGTCATAGCTAGTCGATTGTAATGATGAAGTAAGTAGGGTAGCGTTGAGGTGTAAAAGACCTTTTCAGATTCCTAATAATTGCTTTTTCTTTGCGTCAAATTCCTCTTGGGAAATAATGCCCTTCTCTTTAAGTTCCGCCAATTTTTCTAGATCGTTCAGTGAATTTGATGACTGTTGCGGCTGTGTAGGCTGCCCCATTCGTTCTTCTATAAGGTGCTTTGCTTCCTCAAACTTACTATTAGAACCAATTTGAAACGTAATAGTGTTTTCGTCATTTGCCGTTTTAAATACGGTACCCTTGTTATCTTGGCTTCCCATAATGATAAGCCGCAGATAGCCAGCCGTCATCCCCGCTTTCTTAAAATCCACTGCCGTGATACTAGAATAGGGTATGGTTTTTGCACCTTTTAAAAAGCCACCGCCCATCATGCCCTTCTTGAGGATTACCCCTGTTGGCGTGAGCGTTAGTGTTCCACTGTATGCTTTATAAACTCCGTCATCAGTTGCCATAAAGAATTATTTTAATACAGCAAGATTATATCACCTATTCTCTAAAATGTCTGCAACGCTACAAACTCACCATTTGGGCGGTTTTTTACCACAACGCCGTAAATACATTTTTGAAGTTTTCGGCGATATTTTCGTTGACGATTTTAATACCAATCAGATTGTTATTTTCTATTGATAGGATACAAACAACGTCAGCCAAAATATAGATGGCGAAATGAGTTAGTTCGCCAGCCGATGGAAAGAAATGCCATGATAATCCCTGCTTGAGCTCGTAAAATTGCCGATGATTTTGTTCTATCGCTGACCCATTAACTAATAGCTTTGTTTGAATATTCTTTTCCTTTTTAATACGCGCAATTCGATCGTGCCAATCGGTTTCAAAAATAAATTGCCAATTATTTTCCCAAACAAATTCATCACGAATGAGGTAAAGCGTCGCATTCTTTGGTGCTTCCAACATCATATCTAGATAAATTTTCTTTAACCCTTCCTGACCTTCGAAAAAGATAATCTGTGGCACTAATGCCTGAGACTTTTTTAGTGATGGCAGTGACTTTTTAAGTGTCGAAAGCGTTTGGAATCTTTGATCAAGTTTATTTCTTTCGTTTTTCAGCAAGTTTTCTATACTGGTAATATCTTCAGCTATAAATTGTTTGACTTCATTCTTATAGGTTGTTCCAACCAGTCCTTTTGCAACAAGGCCACTTAATGCCGTGTAGACGGTACTGCGTGCTAAATGACACTTTTTCGCAATAAAGGAGGCGCTGGCTGGTGATTGCGCCAAAAGCACAGCGTACACTGAGCTTTCGTACGACGGTAATCCAACTTTTTGAAGCTGAGAGATTAATGGATCCATGTTGTCGTAATTGTACGACAGATTGAACATATTTGGCAATTCAGTTATACTTTTGCCTGCACATTCAAAAGGAGTTCTTTGATGCTTGCAATACTTGCAACACTCGAGCAGCAATTACCAACGCTGCTTCGAGATGACGAACCTTGGCAGAGTCTATATATCGATTATCAATTACCAATTGTCGAACGTCTGTGGCGCCAGGTTGGTGATTATCGCCTATACCTACACCGAATTCATACTTGTGAACCAGGCGCTGCATTTTTCCATCCCCATCCATGGCCATCTGCCATGCGGGTCATCAATGGGACGTATGAAATGGGTATGGGCTTTGGTCCAGGACTGGAAGCACCACCTGTGAGCAGCACTGTTGTTTTGCAAGCTGGGGTTGCGTATGAAATGACCCATCCCGATGCTTGGCATTATGTCCGTCCACTAGATACTGCGAGCCTTTCAATTATGGTTTCTGGGAAACCTTGGGATAGACCTGTACAGCCTGTTACAAAAAAGCTGTCTAAGCTCACACCGGAGCAGTACACAGAATTACTCGTATGTTTTAGCAGAGTTTACATTTAATGAAGCGTGCTGTAGACTAGCATTTTTATCATTAAAAGCCTATAATATACTTAATTTCTCACTAGTCAAGAAACACGGAGGAATGAAACTTGCACGTTAAAGTGCTGTCACTATTGGTGCTGCTTATAGTTCTTACTGGATGTGGATACCGCTCACAAGGGCCCCATAGTTCAGCAGGAGTTGAGCTACATGGTTGCGCTCCAGCCAACCTTATGATGGTAAACACTAATAGTTATCCGGTGAGAATACGACAGGTTTACCAGTATCATGGCGAAACAACTGAAGGGATCTACGATATGAACCCAGGCGGTACGCTGTACTGGAAGGGATCAAGCAGTTTATCAGGATTTTACGTCGTATCTCTCGAAGGTAAAGACGTCGGTTTTCTCTCTCCGAATTGTTAACTTCAAGGCGCTGTGGAATATTTCTGCAGCGCCTATTTTATTGCTTGTTCTATAAGTATTTTCTGATTATAATGCCGGTACATGCTGCCTAAAGTGGAGGCAGTATTTTTTTAGATCTTTTATTTCCAAAACGGTGTGTTAGCTGCAAAATAGTCGGCGCATATTTGTGTGGTGATTGCAAAAGGCAGCTTGAAATGCCGAAACAGCTTTATTGTCTTGTTTGTGATCGGCCGACTATGAATGGTTTCGTTCACCCTGGGTGCAGAACAAAATATACACCCGATGGTGTTTCTTCAGCGCTTCTTTTTCGATCACCAACAAAAGAACTAATCCATGAATTAAAATATCGAGGTATTACCGATATCGTCAGTCTTTGTGTAACTTTACTTTCACCCTCTATTCCACAATCTGTTACTGCTAGTAAACCGATTATTGTGCCTGTGCCATTATATAAAACTCGGCTGCGGGAAAGAGGGTTTAATCAATCAGCGCTACTAGCGAAAGGAATAGCAAAAACACTCGGCTTACAATGCTTTCCCGAAGTACTTGAGCGAATACGACCAACAACATCACAAACGAAATTAACGAGAGAGGAAAGGAGGGAAAATGTTGCCCATGCCTTTATTTGTAGATATGAGCTTGCCGGCCGTCCAGTCATTTTAATTGACGATACAGTTACAACCGGCTCTACACTCGTTTCCTGCACCAAGGCCTTGCGAAGAGCAGGTGCAGGTTTTGTCTGGGCAGCCACACTTGCCCAAGCCCCATTAACTAGCCAAATAGCCACGGAACGGGTTATAATGGCTACACCTTCGTTATAATTCCTGGTGAGGTACCCAAGAGGCTGAAGGGGAGGGTTTGCTAAACCCTTAGTAGGAGCAATCCTAGCGCGGGTTCGAATCCCGCCCTCACCGCATTGTAAATCTTATGGATGAGCAAATACTTTTAGTAGACAAGTATGATCACGAAAGTGGCTATGGTGAAAAGCTTGCAGTCCATAAAACTGGCAAACTCCATCGGGCATTTTCGATTTTTATCTTTAACAAAAACAAGGAATTACTCCTGCAGCAACGGGCGTTAACAAAGTATCATTCACCTGGCATCTGGACCAATACTTGTTGCAGCCATCAACATCCAGGTGAGACTATTGATGAAGCAGCCCACCGAAGACTACAGGAAGAAATGGGTTTTGATACGGCCTTAGTACCAGCGTTTACCTTTACCTATAAAGTCGCGTTTAGTAGCGGACTAACAGAACACGAGTTTGATCACGTTTACTTTGGCAGGTTTGATGGTTCTATTCAACCAAATGCTACGGAGGTAGAATCCTATCGATGGATATCTTTAGCAACACTTAGTCGCGCCATTAAGCAGGACCCGGCAAAATATAGCTACTGGCTAATAACTTCATTCGATAAAATGAAGAAAGAAGCCGAGGTATTTTTAAAGAACTAGTACATGGAGGGGTGCCTGGAGTGGTTTATCGGCCAGGTCTCGAAAACCTTGGGGGTCGCAAGGCCCACGTGGGTTCGAATCCCACCCCCTCCGCTTGGAACAAGTGGAAGGTAGCAAAGGCTAACTGCTTGGCATTTGCGGGGATAAGTTGGCAACAATGAATGAGAGATTAAGTCCAGAACAAGAAGAAGTTAATAGGGCGAAGGATGGATTTGTTAACACATACATGATGGCCGCACCATATAGCGGTTACATAAATATGTGCTTTATAACAAATCGATTGATGGTCGAATGGGAAAAAAGAGGAAGAGTGAGTTCAATAGAAGATACTAGGGCAGATTTAATTGCTCAAAACGAAAATCCCGATGAACCATTTTTATCTATTGGTCTAACCAAAGAATTACCAGAAAGTTTACCACTTCCTGAAACTTTTGAAGATGTTAAAGTCTTTGTTAAGGTATTTGGTGAGATGGAACTACAGCAATAAGTTCCAATATAGTCAACTAGACCCCACCAACTAGCTTACGTTTTTTCGCCACGTAATTCTCGCTGTACGTCGCGCTCGATATCACGGGCTTTGATGTCTTCTTTCTTTTCAAACTTCTTCTTGCGCTTGGCTAAGCCAATTTCGAGTTTAATAAGGTTGTGTTTAGAATAAAGTTTAACAGGGACTAAAGTGATATTGCCTTGTTGGATTTTGCCGTAAACACGCTCTAATTCCCGACGGTGGAGTAAGAGCTTTCTCGTTCGCCGCTCGTCGTAGTCTTTATTGCCGCCTTGGTATGGCGGAATATAGGCGTTTATCAATTCAGCTTCCATTTTCGCTGACAGGCGGACGGCGCTGCCAGTTAGGTCAGCATTTTTTGTCCGCAATGCTTTTACCTCAAAACCGGTCAATATAATACCGGCTTCCAGCTTCTCAATAATCTGATAATCGTGTAAGGCCTTCTTATTTAAAATAAGCATAAAAAATGTAACATGGAAAGATCAAAATGTAAAACTACAAATTAAAATGAAAAAATATTCGGATAAAAGGATTGTGACATTTTACATTTTTCATTGTCATTTTGCAGTTTTCATTTTACATTTTACATTATTGCGTTATGGGGATTTGTTCAACTTTATCTTTTGTAAGTAAATAAATAGTCTTGCCTGCTTCGTCTACAGCAAGATCGATAACCTCATTAAACGACGATGATTGGTATTGGTTGACGTAGGTGCCGTCCTTACTCGCCACCACAATGCGCTTATTTTCTCTGTCAAGGATGTATAAATTGCCATTTTGACTGGCGGTGGCAATGCGGAGAAAAGACCCGAGTGGATGGTCTAAATTTGTAGTGGTATAGGATGCAATATTGCCATTTGTTACCCTAATAATTTGGTTGTCTTTGACAAACCAGAGCGAGCCATCAACAACTAAATCCTGGGCTTGGCTAAAATCCTGTCCACTTGCAGTAATGATATTTTTAATCGTTGAGAATGAATTTCCCGAAGCTGCATACTTCCATAGTTGTGACTTTGCGCTGTCAAGAAGGTAAATATTCCCAAGATAAGCCGCAATGCTGGTAATTGTTCCCCAATTAGAATCCTTCGCAATCACCTGCTTTGCTTGGCCGGTGCTATCGTCTATAGCAAAAATGCCATCTTGTGTTAAAGCTAGAATAGTATCACCGTTTAGGGCCGCTGTAATAAAATTTGGTATCTTACTACCACCAGTTGCGATAGTGGCGTTTTTCGTGTCAGTTGATAAGCGTAATATTGTTGGTGCCTGGTTATCGATAGCAATAAGCGACGTGCCTGCTAAATCAAGATGGGAAGCGCTAAAACCCTGCTTAATTAAGCCTAAATTAAAAACAACTTTTGGCGTTTGGACAGCGACGGTAGCATTGACTGCTTGCATTGTTTGGTCAATTGAGTCTAAAAGGCCACTTGGCATTTGCACATGCGCATCTGTGCGCTGAGCCTTTGCCACAAGCTGTTTTGCCTGGAGAAGTAATTGTGTCGCTTGTTTCGGATTTTGTGTTTTGAGTGACTGGGCCTGAGCGACATCAGTCGCTGCAGCTGCATAGAGTTGAATGGCTTGGCTGCGCTCGTGGTTGTGCCATACTCTTACCACTAACAAGGCCATAAGAAAAAGGGTAAGTAAAATACAGCCTGCCATAAACACTAGAGCTAGTTTATTTCGGGTATGTATTGCCTTTGTCGGTTGATGGAGTATATCCACCATACTCATCCGCTGCTCAGAGCCCGTAGTGTCAGTGCGTTGCTTTTTCTGCAAGGCATATAAATAAGGACGTACTTTTTGGCTTAGTTGATAGGCACCAGAAAATATGCCGGACTTTGCCTGCGACTCCACCTCAAGCAGGGGGTGGTCGCTTTGACCACTTGCTTCTTGAGTAACCGGCACTTCTTTGGCTGGAGCTTCCATCGCCACAGACTGGTCTTTTAGCATAGGTTTTGGTTCATCACCAACTATAGAAAGGGCACTTTCTTTAACCCACAGGATAATTGCCGCAATTTCGGCATTTTGTGACAGAGACAGTAAAAGGGGCGACAACGTGTCGGTAATGTCTTGCGGCGTATTTTTGCCATCGAATAATTGGCTAGTCGGGTAGGCGTGCTCAAAAAAGCCTGCTGTTCCCAGTAGTATATAATCGCCTGGCTTGCAGACGCCAGAAATAATACGGTCTTTTACCTTACTAAACTCCAGGGAATAAATATGGGCATCACGCACTAATAACGCATTACTCTGGCCAATACCACCGACATAAAGTTTGTTGTCGGTCACGATGGCTATTACCAGCGACAGCTGTGCTAACCCGCCGCCTTCCTTGGCCGCAAGCTCATCTGCTTTAGCTAGCATTTTCTTTAGCCGTTCGAAGGCTGGTTCTTTGGCTGTATTGTTAAACTTCTCCAATTGTTGTAAACAGGCACGGCCGAAAAAGGTACTATCTTCAGAATCCGAACGAGCCACATGGATAACAGCGTAAACGTGGTCTGGTGGAACTTCATCGGCATAATCGGCCCCGAACGAAATGGTTTGCGCCCAACTCTCAGGCAGCGGCGTGCCGGTTAATTGTGCAGTAAGAATGGTCGGGCCAGGACTCATTAAATTACTCCTACAAATAGCACAAGGATTGCTAAAACTATGCCGATGTGGACAATACTGATGAAGATAATAATAGGAGAGATCGGGCTTAAGACTGTTCTAATCATTAGTTGGGCTTGCCGAAGTATTAAAAGCGCAAAAATAAGATAAAAAATCGTAAAAATAATTGCTAGAATTTGAACAACATCAATGAAGCGGATAGCAAATAATATTTGGGTTATCGTATCAAGTGTCATTAATTTATTCTCCTCCCGCCGCAACCGGTTCGAGCCCTTCAATAATTTGGGTCACTTCATTAGGCCTTGGAACGGCATAAAAACGGAACTCCGGATTAGGACCTGCGGTTTGTATGATGACGTCACCAAAATTGAAAATCGATCGGAACACACCATTTTGGGTGTAAGTGACATCTTCAATTTCGCCAAGTTGTGTCTCTGAAACCTTTTTTGAAAGCAAGCTGGAAAAATAAATATCAACAACCCGAATATTGGTAACAATATAAACGCTGAAATAATAGAGCAAAAATTGCTCAAAGGTATAGCCAATCGCAACCAGTTCAAAAACCATCGTTATAATCAAATAAAAACGGTGGAGGTCGGAAGGTGTAAGCGGCAGTGGAAAGAAAATTGGCTGTATAAACAAGAGGAATGGCACAAGGGCAAGTAAAATGCCAATAACTATTCCTTTAAGGGTCGTTATCGGATGAGCCCGTAGTAGAAGGATAATAGTTTCGTTTGCTTCCTGTGATTCAAAGCGAATATTGCTAGGCTGACTAATAAAAGCCGAAAGCATTGAAGGCATACTTCTATATTACAGGGTAGAGAGGCTAAGCGTAAAGGGGAAAGCAGATAGCTTAATCTGTTATTTCTTCTCAATATTATAGAGATTACTTTTAAGTGAGATGTAGCCTGGTGCCCGTAAATTAAAGGTTTGTTTGAAGGTATCGCCACTAATAGTTATTGAACCTCGGTTGGTGGAAAACGTAACGCTACTCGTAACACCGCTATTACTATAAACGACGCTGACACCGGAAATAGAAGTGACAGCACCGCCACCCACATTATTTGCCAAGTCGCGCATTTCGCCCATCGAATAAGGGTTGCCTCCCCAACAGCTCGTTGTCACTGGCGTAATACGACCAGTATCAACACCGCCCTTGTTTTGTACCAGGTAAGTATTTAATATATCCGACATCTCTTCTTGGGTTAGCCAAGGGTTGGAATGGCCACAGTTGGCTGATGAAGCTGAATAACTTTGGGTGTACCAGCCTTTATAAAACCAGGGGGAACCGGCAATTTTTTCGTACGCACCGGCAGTCCAGGTATCCTTCGAATTCGAGGTTGTATCCCATCCCAATGGTGAAACATAGCCGCCCGTGGTTGAAGAATAATAGGTCACAACATCTTGAATAATCTGGCCTTTTGTGGCGTTGACCGCATCTTTCCAAGCCTGAGGCGGGTTGTTTGCCTTGTCGTCTGAATACACTTGGCATGATTCATCGGTGCAGATTGATTGGCCATTTTGTTTATACCGATAGGCGTATGACCTAGCGGCAACAGCCTGAGCTTTTAGTGCTTCGCCCGGAAATGACGATGGCATTTCAGCTATACCCATTAAGTACTTGCCTTCGAAATCCATACTGCCATACCCTGAAACGTTAATCGAACCGCCAGTATCAACAGAAGTCGTTCCTTTTTGGTAATAAGCCTGTAATATCTGGTTATAATTTTGGCCTTGACTAGCCCGTCCTTTTGCGCCGTACTGGCTCATTCCCTTGCCATGGGTAAAAGCCCCAAACGAAAAACCGGCAAACGCTGGTGAGAATCCGGGGTTAAAAGCAGGACTAGCATTTGGGTCATCGGGCAACGGCACGTCACCAACACTAGTCACAAAAGTACCAGACTTGGCCGCTAAAATCGACTGCTGCTTCGATGTCAAATCTGCAATTTTAGCTGATAAATCAGATTGAAATTTTTTCGCCTCAGTAATTTGCCCCTGCAAAAAATTAGCCCGATCATCTACCGCAGCCTTGTCTTTTGCCAACCGGTCTTGGGCTTGGGCCAACTGTTGTTTTTCCTGCTGGGCTTTGGCTTTATCCTGAGCAAGTGATTTCAACTTACCAGAGATGCTCGTGATTGCTTCCATATTTTGTCTGGTAATTGAAGATTCTAAGGTGATGCCATACGAAAAATCATTAGCGTTATCAGTTCCAAGCACCATTGTCAGCGGTAGCTGGGTTTGATCGCGAATATATAATAGGCGCACTTGCTGGATAAATTCGGCGTTTTGCAAGTTGAGATCGTCTTCTTTTATAGCAATATTTTTTTGGAGTAAATTAAGCTCTTGCTGCTTTACGGCAAGCTGGTTATTGATTGTGCCAATTTTATTCCGCAAGTCGGCAATCTGCGTTTGATCGCTAGCAAGCTCGCTTTCAAGAGGCTTAGTGGCATTTTCGGATAATTGCTTTTGATGAACTAGGTCATTAATCTGGTTTTCAAGTTGGGCCAATTGTTCGTCTAACGACTGCCCAAACGCCGAAGCCGGCGAAATAAAAAGTAAGATTATCGAGAAAATTAGGCAGAATAATTTCTTCATAGCGTAAGACATGAAAGAGGACAAAAATAGCAAAAAAGTAAGAATGCAAATTAAAGATTTAAAATATTACGCTTACTTAGATATCTTTAATTTACTAACTGTATTTTTGCTGTTTAATTCTTTTATCGTTGATTTTCTTATTATACAACGTAAAGAGTGTACTCACGATTATACCTTATCGAAGTTGCAAGGCAGGCACTTCAGGTGCTATCGTAAATGTATGCAAGCACTATTAGTAAGGATTATTTCGGCTATTTTTCTTTTTAGCGGTTTAGGTTTATATATAATGCAACCCGCCTTAGCCGCGTCACCGACTGATACAGCATCGCCGACAGATCAACAAAGCACCTGTGATGCCGCCACCCAAACTTGTCAAACCGATATTGGTGCCGTACCAACTGATACTTTTGGTTTTGTGAGTGTTATTTTAAACTTCGCTGTTGGTATTGGCGGTTTGCTGGCACTTATCCTAATTATTTGGGGAGGTTTCCGCATTAGTACGTCAAATGGCAATATTGAAGAAGTTGCCAAAGGGAGGGAAATCATAACCTATTCAATCGTCGGTCTTATCCTTATCCTTTTCGCTGTCATTATTGTAAGAGTGGTCGGCCCCGGAGGCATTCTCGGCGTCCCCGACTTTGGAGGATAGCTTAAGTTGTATGGCAATTTTACCTAAAAAAGTGCTCTTGCTGTCTGCCTTTCTTCCTGCCTTACTTGCATTTGCCATGGCAATTGGGCCACAAGATGTAGAGGCATCTACGTCTTGTACTTTAAATAATCCCGATGTGACTTATTCGGCAGGTGCTTCTGTTTCATTTAACATTGTTATTAGTAAAGGCACTAATACAACCCCTGGCTGGACAATTGTTATTGTTGACTCAAGTGGAAAGGAAAGCCAGTTAAGTGGCTTTTCAGTAACTGGCCCTGGGTCTCAATTTCCCTCCAATGACTTTAAACAAACGATTACCAAAACGTTGCCCAGTTCCCTTCCTAATGGCACTTTTGCCGTAAAAATACATGATGGCTTCACACCACCAAAAAATTCTGCGGATTGTGGACAAATGAAACTAGCCTCCTCACTTAGCCCAGGATCTTCACCTGGTAGTCCAAGTTGTAGTATTAATAAAGATACTGTTCAGGTAGGCGAAAATCTAGATATTCAATATGATAATTGGCAAGGTGGAGCAATTTATAAGGTTCTTATTGGCAGCAAGGAGGTTGACTCAGCTTCATTTCCGATAACTAATTTAGGCTCAGCCAAACCTGCAATTTCAGTAAAGCAAACTTCAACTACGAGTGGTCCACAAGATGTCGTCTTAAAACAAGTTGATCCGCCAGCAGAAGCAAGATGTGGCTCAGTAACTGTCAATGCAGCAAGTTCTGGTGGGCTTGCCTATAACAATCCATGCCCGATCGTGAATGGTAGCTCTAGTTGTGAAACTGCACTTGGCAGGATTGAAGCCACACCGGAAGGGTTTATCAAGGCAGTGTTGGCGCTTGGTATTGGGTTGGGTGGTGCTATTGCTATTATTATGCTCGTGTATGGAGGATTTAAGATTGCGACTAGTCAAGGCAATCCAGAAGCAGTCCAGGGCGGCCAACAAATTATAACGAGTGCTATTGCTGGGCTTATCTTTATTTTAGCTTCCGTCTTTCTACTGGGACTAATCGCCGGAAATATTTTAGGCATTCCTCAATTTGGTGGAAAAGCGCCAGGAACAGGAACTGGTGGGGGTGGTACACCGAGACAACAAAATCCGTTAACACCGGGTGGTGGTGGAGGCATTCATCCAATACAAAACTAAGCAAGAAATTAGGAATGTGCTACTATATAACTATAATACGTACTACAATTAATCTATATGGCTTGTGCAAATTCTGACATTGTTGGCCAAACGTCGACTGGCGAAAATGCTACTATCCAAAGTCCGGTTTGTGTTGATAGTCCGGCACAATTATTTGGGACCGTCATTTCTCTACTTTTAATCGCTTCGGCTGTGATTACCTTTCTTATGCTTATATTGGGCGGCATTCAGTATATTACGTCAGCCGGTGACCCAGAAAAGGCAGCACGCGCCAAGGGAAGGCTTACCTTTGCCATAATCGGCCTAACCATTTCGTTTCTCGCTTTAGTCATTTTTAAGATTATTAGTAATATTGTTGGCATTAGTATATTGTTTTAAATCTTCCTCGCTACTTAGGCCTACTATGGATATCAACCACAAAGGCATTGCCCAAATCATAGTCATTTCCCTTTTGGCTGCTGCCCTTATACCGATTGTCTTTTTTGGGGTAAAGTACGCCCAAAATATTTTAAGCAGCGCGCAGAGTATACCTACTTGTTCTACCAAAATGGATATTAGTAAGGTAAAGCAGTGTTTATCACGGGGAAACCCTGTTCCGACCTGTGATTATTATGGCAGCGATACTGACCGCCATCTGGTTGGGATAGTACTGTTTGGCCAATGCGCAAGAGTAGACCAGGTCTTGCAGTGCGAAAGTGACCAAAATAAGTATTACAACCCCACCCATCGTGGCGATCACTGTTTACTAACAGACGAGGCGGCATGTAAGAAGGCTGGTAAGGTATGGGATGGATCGAACCATACTTGTTCTAACGCTACAACGCCTGTCACAAACCCGGCAGCTGGCGGCGGAGCGAAACCTGACCCGGCAAAATCTGGTCCGGGTAGTGGCGGCACAGGTGCTACAACTGCCCAAACGCTTTCGATAAAGGGCTGTGATCGGGACAAATTGGTAGTTCAGCAGAATACAATAAGTGGCGGTGGTGAACCGATAGTCATACCTAATCCGGTTTGCTTAAGTGGACTCGCTGGTGTTAACGGCCTTATCATTACCGGCGTAACGACCATTTTAGTTTTCGGCGCTGTTATTTCATTTTTGATGATCGTTTGGGGTGGCATTCAATACATCATGTCGGCTGGTGATCCGAAGGGTGTCGATGGTGCAAAAAAGCGGATAACCTACGCCATTATTGGCCTAGCTGTTAGTTTTACAGCACTTGTTATTATGAGGATACTCGGCACCATCTTAGGCTTCCATCTTATTGGATCATAAATAATTTTCCGTTTATCATTACATCACCTTCCATATATAGTAGATAGGCTGTTAACAAGCCCTTGCTTTATAATTGAAAGTTGATCAATTGTCCAATACAATGGCAGATAAGAAAATGGCAAATGGAAAATCTTTTGTGGTTAAAGGCTCCTTCTCCTCTCGCCTACCGTTAATCAGTGGTTTTATTATCACTATTCTCATTCTTTGGTTGCCCATGCGCGACCCAGACTTTTGGTGGCACATGCGCTTAGGCCAGCAAATGCTCCAAACACATGCCTTGCCCCGAACCGAACAATTTACCTGGAGCATGCAAGGGAAACCATTTGTCGATTTTTACTGGCTTTCAGAACTTATTATTGCCCAGTTGTATAATATATTACCCCTTACAGTACTATCCCTTCTTTTTGCGGTGGTTGGATTTTATATTTTATACATCAGAACAAGATCTCTTACCTTATTTACCTGGCGGAATACTATTGCATTTGCTAGCATGGCAGTATTACTCCAACCGGTCTACAACATTCGGCCGGTAGTTTTTTCATGGTTCCTTTTTGTGCTCTTACTCCTTTTTATCGATAACCTTTCAAGGTTTCGTAGGGTAACTGTTGGTGTGCTTGGGTTTATCTTGTTTATTCTTTGGGTAAATCTCCACCATGGCTTTGCCTTACCTTATCTTTACCTTTTCCTCCTGTTGGGCTTACATTGCCTGTTTTGGTTCTTACAGCGGCTTGACCAGCAATGGGCCCCAAAACCATTCTTGTCAAACAATGTGTTTATTAAGCTTTGTATTTTGGCAAGTGCTGCTATTATATCTATCGTCATAACACCTTATGGTATCCAAACTATCCAGGCAATCCTTAGAGAAGCGGCCAGCCCGCAAAATAGAATGTATATTAGTGAATGGCAACCGCTCATTATTCGCCATCAGGTTGGCCTTGTCTACTTCCCACTAGCATTATTTGTTTTTGCTATGGCTGCGTACCAAAGGTTATGGAAACCTTGGCAGTGGATTATCTACTTTTGTTTTTTTATTATTGGCGCTTCGGCCCATGTCCATGCGCCGTTTTTCCTAATACTTATAGCGCCAACTTTTATCATTGCCTTGCATAAAATTAAGATGCCAAAGGAACTAACACTTTATGCAAAAATCTATATGTTGCCGATGTGTTCCTTAGCAGCTGTATTACTTTTTGTCTTTACCTGGAAAGATAGTTGGCAGCAAAAACATTTCGAGGATACAACACTGCCGGTGCAAGCAGTTTTAGCAACCCAAAAATTACAACCGGTAGGGAGAATGTTCAATGATTACACTTGGGGTGGTTACCTCGAATTTATGTTGCCGCAGTATCAAACAATGCTCGATGGGCGGATGACTAGTTGGCAAGACGGCAATAGTTCGCTGTTTGCCGACACTGTTACCATTGAATCACTCAAGCCCGGCTTTTTAGAAAAACTACAGTATTACAACCCAGACTGGTTTTTTATTAGATCCGATATTCCACTAACCCAATGGCTAAAGCTCAACCCAAGCTATAAAGTTATCTACGAAGACAGTGTGGCAGTTATTATCGTGAAGAGGTAAGTATATACATTATTGTTTGGGCGATTAGGGATCTTCTATCTCTAGCTCTACCAGCTGGCGGATGACGGATCTTCCCAAAAGAAGCAAGGACAAAACAGTTGATTATTATAAGTACTTGACAACAGTGTTAAGTATCTACTAGCATGAAGTTATGCAGAACAAAATAAAGGTTATTATTTCCGCAGGGCTCTTGTTAATGAGTACAATTTTTAGTGGTGCTTTACCACTGCCAGCTTTTGGCCAAATTAATTCTGATGTCAGTATTAACTGCTCAGATATTAAAGCGCAGGGTAATGTTGACCCCGCCTGTACCGCAAACGTCGGTAAGTTGTTAGCTTCGGTTATCACTATTGCCTTTATCGTTGCAGTTTTATTAGCATTACTTTTCTTAGTTGTTGGTGGCGTCCGCTGGATCCTCTCCGGTGGTGACAAAGAAGGCACTGCGAAAGCTCGCGGTATGATTACTGCAGCCATTGTTGGCTTGGCAATTGTCTTCCTTTCCTTTATCGTCATCAAGATACTGGGCACAATCTTTGGCTTTGATATTAACAATATCCGCTTGCCACAACTAAACCACCTTAACGCTTAATGTCGGTTGGGTTTAATGGATCGTCTTACGAAGCTCTCTTCCTATCTAATTTTTCTAAAAAGTCCATATGCTGCGTTTGCCCTCTTTGTTAGCTTGCATATTTTACTCTACGGCTTTATCCAACAATTCCATGGTATTACGCCATTCCACAACATAAACTATGTGTTTAACGCTCACCACTATCTACCGGACGCTCGCATAAATGGTGGGCCATTTGGTTTCTTGCGCGCACTTGGCCAATATGATGCCCAGTGGTATTTAAAAATAGCTGACCGTGGATATCCATTCGCGCCGCGTACCATTAACATGAATGCAAAAAGTGCGATGGATGGGTTAACCTATGCCTTCTTCCCCCTGTACCCTTTATTAATACACATCACCCAAAGTGTCGTAAAAAATGTTGAGGTGGCAGCATTTTTATTGGCAAATATGCTTTTGGTGGCAGACTTTTTTAGTATCTACTTTGTCGTACGCTCACTATTTTCGAAAGCAGTTGCTCTAAAAACCATTTTTCTCTTATTCTTATTTCCTTTTAGTATTTTTTATCGGAGCTACTTTACCGAAGGATTAGAGCTCTTTTTATTAACTTGGTTTTGCTATTTTCTCATTAAGAAGCAATTTTTTATCACAGCTCTTTTTCTAGCGTTATTAGACGTCAGTCGGGGAAATGTATGGATCTTAAACTTACTGTATCTTTACTATCTTTGGCAAGCCGTACGAACAAAACAACTGCTATTAAAACAAGCAGTTGCCTATTTTACTGTCAGCCTTCTACCACTTATCGCTTGGCTGGCATTTAATTATCAACAAACTGGCACGCCATTCTACTTTTATAATGTGCGGGCGGCATGGTTTTCGGCCCCTTCGTTTTTATTGGTCCCCTTTTACAATCTCTTTACGATTATTCTTTTCCCCGTGTTGCCAGTGCATGCTTTCCATTATTCCCAAATTGATATTCTCGTTGTATTTTTGCTGCTTGGCTTGTTAATAAAAAGTAAATCTGTTCTGCCAAAAGTATTATGGTGGACGAGTTTTTTGCTTTGGCTGGCACCCCTTATTACAACGAGTTTAATGTCATTTACCCGCTACCAAATTATCTCGTTTCCAATTTTTATTTACTTAGCACTCAAGCTAAAACAGCCTTATTACCTTATAGCGGTAACAGTTTTGACGATCAGTCTATTTTTAACTTCAATTCTCTTTGTTAATTGGTATTGGTTAGGTTAGGAAATAAGATTGCCGATTAGAGGCATGAGATGATAATACATTATCCAAACGTTGACTTATCACAATGCATTCATGTAGGCTAAAAATATATGGCGCTTTTTAAAGGACTCACCGATTGCACAACGCCGGAAGGCGTTCCAACCCTGGCTTGCCTTGGGACGATATTACAAAACATTGTCGTTATGCTATTGATTGCGACTGCGGTCGCCTCGTTGTTTATGCTTATCTTGGGCGGCATTCGTTACAGCCTTTCGGGCGGCGATCCAAAGAAAGTGGGTTCCGCCAAGGGCACAATCACATACGCCATCATTGGCCTCGTTTTGGCATTTTTGGCCTTTGTCTTTATCCAGGTTATCGCCACGGTTACCGGTAATACTGACATTATTAATGGCCCCAAAATAACCATGCCTACTACAGCACCATAAGAAGATGACAACACGATTGCCTCATGGAGTAATTTGACATTTCCTTCAAGCTTGCCTTATGCTTGAATTAATGCCCAAATCCTTTTTACGTCTCTTAACTTTACTTTGCGCGGTTGTTTTTGTAAGCCTTAATGTACTGGCATTTGGCGCCCCGGTAATATCTGCCCAAACAACACCGACTGGCTATACCCAGCAAGGCGTACCCGCTGACCAAAATTACGATGACTTTATTAAGAATATTGATGAAGCCAACCGCACCGGCATCCAAAATACCGACAGTTATTATGGCGCGACTATTTTTAACCGTGTCATGCTTGGCCTGATTCGGATCATGGGTGGTGACCTTGCTTCGTCTACCCCGAACCTCCAGGGGAAAACCCAAGACCATGGCTTAATCGGCTTTGCCACCAACATGATGGGGCAAACCTATGCAAATCCGCCAGCTTCAGCGGTTGGATACTTTGCTTCCCTTGGCCGCGATGCCCATATCATTCCCCAAACATATGCCCAAGGCACACCACAGCAAGGGTTTAACAGTATTTCGTCTCTGCAGCAATTTTGGATTGTGACGCGGAATGTGGCATATGTGCTGTATATTCCAATATTCATGTTTATTGGTATTTCGATCATGTTTCGCACAAAGATCAATGGCCAAGCGTATGCCAGCATCCAAGCCGCCATCCCAAAAATTATCTTATCGCTTATTTTAGTCACTTTTAGCTTCGCGATTGCCGGGTTTTTAATTGACGTTATGAATGTGGCAATGGGGCTGGTCGCAAACTTCTTTATTAAGGCCGGCTTTATCAACGACAGCATTATTAGTGGGTCTGATAATATCTTTAACCAAAATATCTTTCCGTTTGTGAGCGATAAACTCGGTGTTTCCGGGCTTGCAAATGTCCCGGCAGAGGCAATTGGTGATATTGTTAAAAAACTTTTTGATGGAATCCCCTTATTTAACCAAATTTTCGGTAATATTGGTAAACTCGCTGTCCAGTTTATATTGATGATTGCCATCATTTACGTGCTCTTTAAAACGTTACTGACAATGATCCAGGCGTACATTTCGATTGTCGCTTTTATTATTCTTGGGCCAATTTTAATTGTGTTTGATGCTATCCCAGGAAGGAGTGGTTTTGGCTTTTGGTTTAAGTACTTATTATCAAATTTAGCAGTTTTTCCGGCAGTACTAGCACTTTTATTATTTGCCGCGGTAGTAGGCGGTAGCACCGATGCTACTTCAGGAGCAAGTAGCCCGCTCCAATATACAGCTAACCCCCAGACTGCTTGGATGCCGCCATTTCTTGGCGCCTTCGCCGGTAATACGCCAGCAACGTTTCGGGCGTTTGTCGCATTCGGTGCAATTTTAATGATGCCTGGCATGCTTTCCCAAGTCCAAAAGTTCTTCAAGACTGAAGTCAACCTTGGCCCACTATTCCAGCCAATTGGCGCTGCCATCGGCACTGCCGGCACCATGGCTTCAACTGGCTATAATGAATCATATTTTGGGAAGGAACAACGAAGGAATCGGACTCGTAAGGAAGAGGCAGAAAGAATGTCAGCAAGGGATGAGTATGAACGTCAGCGAGCTGCAGCACGTGGTGGCGGAGGTGGTGGTGGCCATTAAGGCACACGGGTACTTATTAAGGGAAAAGCCTAACAGGCTTATTTTAATGATGGCCACTAGTAGGATTAGCTTTTTTGTTAAAATCCTTTACACCAGAAAAAAGTGTTTTCCAGATCCAAACGATTATTTTAGGTACAAACTTCTTTGTTTTTACTAGTACCTCAGCGAGAGGTTCAGGCATATCGTCCCACTTAAGTTGAATGGGCGTTTTACGGCCGGGTAAGTTTATATTAAATGTTTTGCCAATATACTCAGCTGCCAACTCCTCCTCATCATATTTATTGATTGCACCAACCTTTCTATTGTCAACTAGCGTATCCTCAACTAGTTCAGATGACCAGTTATTACCCATATCATTCCGTCTATTGTAGCGAGTCCTGAATTCTATCATTGTTTCCATGGCACGTTTTGTGAAATAGCGGCCCTTCCATGACCTTCCCCAAAAGGTGCTTTTCATTTCGCCGATGCCTTTACTGGTTGGGCCATTAAGAAAGTCAATCATTTTCCCCTTTAAGTCAGTTGCTTTTTTATAATCGTCGCCAACGTAATCAGCCCAATCGAGCCAGACAAAGTCATTGTCAGCAATCGCCCGCATGTATTCAGGGTCAAGTTCCATAATCTTGGCGCTGTTCCATTCGTCTAATGCCTTTTGGTCTTCATGAGAAAGTTCACTTAATAAACCGGGGTTAACTAACCCCGGTATGTTGCGCTCGTCAAGAAAATGCTTATACCGTTGCCAAATGTGATCAACCCGCTCTTCTACTTCATGGTCGACCCGGCGCATGCCCTTAATGCTGTTATTATGGCTTTTGGCATACGCATCAACCAGGGCAGGCTTTCCTTGTTGGCCGGGGTAAAATATGGCGTAATTAGCAAAGTAATCATACCAGAGTGGATGGAAATCAGGCCCCCTTGCTTCACCTGGTAGGCAATTCTCAATAATGTCTTGTTGGCTAACCGTGCCAAATGCTGCCAGGTACGGGTCAGTCCAGGCTTTTTGCTTTTTCGCGACCCACTCGCCAAAACCGGCTAGTTCGTATTGCCTAATTTGTCCGGGAACGGTATCATCACCCCAAAATGCCGGCCTCCCGGCAATACGGTACATCCACTCAGCCGCTTCTAAAGAAAGCTCACTCACTTCGGACTGGCGCTCTAATAATAAGATTTGGCGCTGCTTGGCTATTTTTTGGTCTAGAGTACGTGTTTTTTCAGGATCATCGAGTTCTGCCTGCAACTTATCAAGTTTATCTCTTTGCCATTCTGCGTACCCTGGCTGGACACTACGCACGAGGCTTTTCCGTATTTTATTGTACATTTCGGGGTTGTTCCGGGCGTCGCGTGCCGCTGTTAGATTAAGGCCACCTTCACCCGTTGGGTCATCAGGGTTTACCTGAGCTTCTGCTGCGCGCATTTGGGCCCACTGCCTATCACGTTCTGCCGGTGTGAGGCGTTGATACTCACCGTTACCATCTTTTCTAATCCGTATAAAAGCTTCCCTGCGGTCCATTTCAGCCATGAGTTCGGCAACGCCCGGTAGGCGCATAAGGTGTGGCATGTATTTCATAAGCTCATCACCTTGGCCCGCTATGGCTTCCATACCACTCTTACGGAAAGCGAGCTTTGCATGAACAATTGTTAGCATCGAGGAATACCGATCGCGGATTGCCGGCCCTAAAAAACTGTCGGCTGAATTTCGGATGGCGTTAAGCCGTAAATTTAAGTCTTCATCACTCTCAGCGGCCTCGGCGACATCCTGAAGATGTTCGTCAACCCAGCTTTCTTGCTCTTCCTGGAGCTGTAAATACTGTAGAATGATAAGCTTTTCTTCGGCTAATGGATCTTCTTGACCGCCAAGTTTGGCGGTGGTAACTTTATTTAGCACGCCACTTCTATTAAGATCTCGATTGGCTTCCATTTCAAACTGTACGCGTCGCCCGTCAATAACGACAACACCACCAGAGGAGTCCTTTAATGTAAAACCGCTAATGACTCGCACCTGTTGGGGCATAGTTTCAGTAAGGCTTTGCCTATTTCTTTTGGGAACTTGTACGGTAATGACTTTGGTTACTGGTTCTAAACGGGCGCCTTTAGCCATAGCCCGAGCAACAGTAAGCTGGAATTCTTTTAAAGTATCGATCTCGGTTTTACGCTGGTCTGGCGTTTTTGGTTGAATGTCACTGTCGAGTAATTCAAGACTGTGGGCCTTTTGGGGGTCAAACATGCCTTCGTATTGTTGTCGAAACCGAAATACCCTTTCCCGCATTGGAATAGTGTTTCGTTTTTTCTGGTAGAAAAGACTGGCAAATTCGTCGGCCGTTCGGAAGCCGACATAATCAGGCTTTGGGATAGTACCGATTTGGGTCGCGTAATAATCAGCCTGTTGCTCACGCAAGTTAGGCTCAAGCGATCCTAAAGCTCCTTCGGATTCCCCCATGTCTATCACTTCAGGTAGTGCATTTTCGGGTAAATACTGCGGCTCACCACCTTGGTTTTGTTGGTTTTCTCCGGCATTGCCGGGCTGCCCCGCTTGGTTAGGGTTTTGGTCAGGATTAGGGTTAAATCCTTCAGGATTAGCCATATTGCCTCCTTCTCCGTCTTCAGCCATGTATTTAGTATATCACGCTCTGTTTTTAGATCTGGCTAAATTGTTGGCATTATACTAACCGGTGGACTAAATTGCAACCCCTAAACCAGCATTTTGCGGTGGTGGACAAATAATGACAATAGAGCAAGATTAGCGCCTTTTAAAAGTCAATTTTGATTGTACTAGTACTTCTTGTGGGAACTTGATATGATAAGGGTAACGCGAACTTTTTCGTCCGCGCTGTTTTGCGTACTGAAAAATTATGCAAGAACATCCTGTCCCACAAAATGTTACAAGCTTTGAATTTAAGCTGATTGGCGACTTAACGCTTCGCCAATTCGGCTATGTTGGCGGCGGTTCCGCTATCGCCATACTATTGTTCTTTGTTCCCCAAACAACGTTTATTCTTAACGCATTGCGGTACCTTTTAATGTTCGCGTGTCCGGCATCCGGATTTGCCCTGGCGTTCCTGCCTGTTGAAGGCCGGCCACTTGATCGATGGCTGGTGTCGTTTATTCACGCCATCTTTGGTAATACACTATACGTTTGGCGGAAAGAAGGTATTAGTTATGATGCATTAAACAGTATCCACAGCCACATTGTGGGCGGCACCGACCAAGCGGTATCGCTTTCACGGTTAGCTCCGGCCACTCGCGAACAACCAGTGCCATTAAACCCACTCGACGCCGAAGAAGCACGTGTATTGAATGGACTCAAAGCGCCGCAGGGCCAGCCAATATCAAAGGTTTTAGCGCATCCAAGTCAGATTAGACCAAGTGTTCGCCGGTTAAACCCGGTACCGCAGCCAATGCCACAGCGACCTCGGGTTGTCCAAACCTTTGCCGGGCCAATTGGGCCAACCCGGCTTATTCCTTCGCCGGTGCGGCGCACAACAACTTTACCATTCCCCTCGGCCATGCGTTTGCCACATCAAAAGCCATTGGTGCCGCAACATATTCCATTGCCAAGCTACCAGCGGATGTCTGCAACGCCCGTGGCTACAAGTTTAGGGCTTCAAGCTGCAACAAGCAGTTTACATGGCATGCCTTCGCCACACCCAAATATCGGCAACATTCGCTTAGTTAACCCCTTGGCAAAAACGCCTGTACCTTCTACTTTGACGCCAACCCGGCCGATGCCAATGGCACAACCGACAAATGAAGTAGCCGAATTAAAGCAACAAAACCAACAGTTATTTCAAAGACTTAATGAGCTGCAGGCCTTAGTGCAGGCAAAAGCCGTCGAACCGAAAACCACAACCACATCACCCATAGACGAGGCAAAAGAGTTAACAAACCACATGGACGACCTGACTATTATGATAAAGCAGCTTCAAGATAACCTTGCTTCGCTAAACAAGGAAGAGACGAACTATCAGAATGTCCTTCGTGAGCTGGAAAAACCTACTACCCACGTTGCAGCCGACACCGATCATATAGAAAAAGCCAAGATATTAGACACCCAACAAAGCCAACCAGTAACTACCAATATTACAAAGGCTGAGCCGCAAGCCGCAAAACAAGAATTAGACACAATACACGAGAAATTAAACGCTACCAAACAATTATCACAGGATTTGCTTCATCAAAAACAATTACTTGAAGACAAACTGCACGACTATGTTCATAAACTTGAAACTGTTGGCCAGCACCAAGCAATAGCCCCAGAGCCAAAAGCACAGGAACAAGAACCGGCGGCGGCACATACCGCAACCGACACTGGTCAACTCGCCACACCCGGCATCACCCTGCCAAGGCCGACAGTAAAGCCTGAGGAACCTGTAGCACCACAGCCACAGGTTGAACCGGCAAAATTCGAGATTAATTTCCCAGTTCTCACAAAAATACCAAACGCCATATCAGGCTATGTCTTAGATGCCGAAAATAAACCGTTGATGGATGTGGTGATTGTGGTAAAGAAGAAAAATGGCCCCACCGTTCGAGCACTAAAAAGCGATCGGGTCGGCCAATTTTCGATTGTTACTTCCTTACCCGACGGCACGTATGAAATTAGTTTTGAAAAAGATGGCTATAGCTTTGCAACCGTTACAACCGAGGCTAAAGGGGATGTCTTTCCACCAATGAAGGTGATCGGCAAACCGGCAAACTAGACTTGGTAAGGAAGGAGACCTTTCATTAATGGACAGCTAAGATGTGCTAAGCTCAAAGACAGAAAGTAATTTATGGCAAACAAAGTAAATAATGCCCCAATCCATGCATCAACCCAAGACCATTTAGAGATTGGTGATATTAAAGATGATATCGTCCTTTTGAAAAATGGTGGGGCTTGCGTTGTTATTCGAACAACAGCAGTCAATTTTGGTCTGCTTTCTGAAACCGAACAAGATTCGCTTATCTACAGCTATGCTGGATTTTTAAACTCATTATCGTTTCCGATCCAAATTATCATTAGAAGCAAAAAGATGGACATTACTAGTTATTTGGATTTACTTAAACAACATGAACAGGGGCAAATTAATGAGGCTTTAAAAGTGCAAATCCAAAAATATCGCGAGTTTATAGCTTCTATTATCCAGGAAAACAAGGTGCTCGATAAGGGATTTTATATTGTCGTGCCATTTTCCTCTTTGGAATTGGGTGCAAAATCAGGCACAAAATCATTATTGAAATCGCGTTCCTCAAAGCCAACTTCGTATTCGTATGATTATATTTTACAAAAAGCCAAGGTTGCCTTAACACCGAAGCGTGACAACATTATCCGTTTACTCTCTCGGATGGGGTTAAAAGCCCAAGCGCTTAATACTACTGAACTTATTAAGCTTTTTTATGAGATTTACAACCCTGAAGAAGACATAGGCCAGCACGTTGTTTCAACAAGAGACTATGAATCACCATTAGTCCAACCGGTTGTTGATATGCCAATTCGTAACCTCAATACTGTTAACCTACCTAAGGCACCAGCCATTCAACCAGTCAGGCCGCCGATAAATCGAACGCAACCGCGGACAGCACCCTCAATGCGCCAACCACAAGCGAGTATTAGGAGGCCCGTACCAATGCCCCAAGCAAGGCCCACCCTGCAAACACCAGTGGCCACTCCTCCTGTAGCACGGGCAGTTAACAATACGCAACCAGTCACCGTAGACCAGGTGCAAGCGGTTCTAGGGCGGTTACAGTCTGAAGTCACAAAAATGAATGAGAGGAAAAACTAGGCCATGAAATTACTACCCTTCGGAAATAAAAAAACAGAGACTGTCTCAAATGAGGTTGCAAAAACTTTTCAGCAGGGAACAGTTTCGGTACGCGATGTTATCGCACCATCAGCAATTGAAGTAGATTTTGATTTTATTAAGATTGAAAATACTTATTTCCGGACGATGTTTGTGGCAGGTTACCCGCGGTTTGTTGGCGTTAATTGGCTTTCGCCACTTATTAACTTCGATCATACGTTAGAAATAGCTATGTTTGTCTATCCAGTTGAAGTAAAGGGGATCTTAAACGACTTAAAGCGCAAGATCGCAGAAATGGAAGCGACAATTTCTCAGGACATTCAGCATGGTCGAGTGGTTGATCCTTCTGTCCAAATTGCCTTAGACGATGCGAGAGAAATTCAAGAACAACTTGCCAAGGGTGCAGAGCGGTTTTTCCAATTTGGCTTATACGTTACTATCCCCGCAGATACCCTGGAAGAACTAAACAGTGTTACAAAGCAGTTAGAGTCAACTCTGGGAAGTTTATTGATCGTTTCCAAACATGCCACGCTACAGATGGAAGACGGCTTTAAGACAACCCTGCCGCTTGGCCAAGACCACATGATTATCACCCGCAACATGGACACTACTTCGTTGGCAACAACGTTTCCGTTTACCTCATCGGAATTAACTGCTAACGAAGGAATTTTATACGGTATTAATGAGCACAATGGCAGCTTAATTATTTTTGACCGCTTCTCGCTTGAAAATGCGAATTCGGTAGTGCTAGCAAAGTCCGGTTCCGGTAAATCATATTTCACCAAGCTTGAGGCGCTGCGATACTTAATGTTTGATACCGAGGTTATTATTATTGATCCTGAAGAGGAGTATAAGGTGTTGGCCCAAACAATTGGCGGCGAATATATTAGTTTCTCAATGGCAACGGGCGCTAAAATTAATCCCTTCGACCTTTCCGGCATTGTCGAAGAAGACGAACACGAATTAGGCAATAAGATCGGCCTCTTTTTACACCGACTTTTTAAAGTTATCATGGGCAACCTAACACCGACTGAAGAAGCAATTTTGGATAGAGCCCTACTTTTAACTTATCGGCAAAAAGGCATTACCCAAGACCCGGCAACACATACCAAGGAACCACCGCTTATGGAAGACTTATATAAGGTTTTAATCGGCATGGAAGAACCACAATCGAAGGGAATGGCTGAACGGATTGAAAAGTTTATTCGTGGCAGCTTTTCTGGCTTATTTAACGAACAAAGCAATGTAAACTTAAAAAATACATTTACCGTTTTTTCTTTCCGTGACCTTGAGGAAGAGCTTCGGTCAATCGCCATCTTTATTATTCTTGACTATATTTGGACAAAGATAAAACGTGACTTAAAGAAGCGACTATTAATTATTGATGAGGTTTGGTATCTAATGAAATACCCTGATTCGGCTATGTTCGTCTATTCATTTGCTAAACGCGCTAGGAAGTATTACTTAGGCTTAACAACAATCACACAGGATATTGAGGATTTCTTAGCCACTGATTATGGTAAGGCAATTATTACTAACTCTTCTATTCAGATTTTGCTGAAGCAATCACCAGCTGCAATTGAAAAAATTTCTCAGACATTTTTCCTCTCTGAGGGCGAAAAGCACTTATTGCTGGCATCTGATGTTGGTGAAGGTTTGTTTTTTGCAGGGCCAAACCATGTTGCCATGAAGGTAATCGCCTCACCGGAAGAGCATAAGATTGTTACAACCAACCCACAAGAAGTTTTAGCACAACAAATATCACTCGCGCAGGAGAAAAGATTATGAAGGGTATCATAGAAGGGTTATCTGTGGTCGCATACGTAATACCCACTATTTGATACTTAATACCAATTTATGTTATGGCTGCCTCAGATGAATTACCCGAAGCGACTAATTCCCAACGTGCCGACCAACAATCGTTGCCTACTAATATAGCTACACCTCAAGAGCCAGCGGTTGATGAAAGCGCATTACACGAACAAATCCAAACAATTATAGCGGCAAACCCTGCACTGCTCGCTCCAGTGCAAAACGATGGCAGGCCAAAACCGCCTGACATCACTTCACCACGGGGCTTAAGCCTGCTATTAGACTTTGTCCGATTTGCAAGGAATAACCCAAACCCTAACCGGGCAATGGTTGACTTTTTAGCCGCGAAAAAGGATGACTATAATCCACCGCTAACTGAGACATATCTCCAAAACGGGCTTTTTGACTTTGCTCTTGTCGAAAATATCGAAGAGCTCGTAGCAAACCTTGATACCGTTGAAAAAAAGCTCATCGACACGACAAAAGTAGCCCGGGAATTAGCAACGCCACAAACGTTTGATCAACCACTCTTGCATGACCAGGTAGCAAGGCTAAGATCAGACGATAGGAAGCGTGATGTTTCTTATCAAGGTGTCATTAATGAACTTGATATTGTCTTAAGCCGGCATGATAAACGCGTCTATAACGAGCAAATTGTGCCAGAACAAGTAGCAGCACTTCGAGATGAAGCCCAAATTAACCATAGTTTGACAATCGATACGGCATTGGGGCAGGTTACGACACAAGCCCAACTTAACCCTAACGCTATTGCGTTTATCAAAGAAAAGAGTTATGAACTTTTACTGACTGAACCATTCACGACCAACGAACAATTGATTACAGCGCTAGGTAAGCAACTGCCCAGTGATATTTCACCTGCAATCCTTGCCACAATCATTACGCCAACAGTTTTTCAGCAAATTAGTGAACCAATCTACCAAGCGGCCCAGGTACAAGAAACGGCCACTATTATCGAACGGTTTCGCGGTATTGAAGACCAGTTCTTAAGCGGTGCGCAAGAAGTAATAAAACAGGTGTCTGAACCGACTGAGCGCATTACTGCCATTCCAGCCTACCAAGAAAGCGGTATTAAAAATGGTCTTCAGCTGCGGCTGGATAAGCAGCTTGCAAAGCTGTCATCGGAAGGTGTGGTAACTCCAGAACTCTATAACCAACTCCATGATAAGTTGCTAAATAAGAGTATTTATCATGTTAAAACTGCAATCGCCAACTACACTGACGCTGTTGAACAGAAAAATATTGCCATTGCCATTCGCGGGGCCATTAGCCACGCAGTCGAAGAAACAATGCCAGGTGTTGATGGAAAAGTCATATTAGAGAAACTTGACTTATACGATTCAGAAGCCCCAATTATAGATGACCAGCTTACCACATATATCGCCATCTCCCGAATTGAGCGGTTACAACCACTCGTCGCCGAGCTGGATGCTGAGGCCACAACGGAAACACTTGGGCTTTTAAATCAGCTTACCGTGTCAGAATTAGTTCGGCTTAATCCTTCTCTTCAAGATCTCGTTTCGCAGTATTCTAGCGTGGTAAGCCAAGGGAAACAAGCCCCATTTATCGCTGAAAACGCCACGTTAGCCTGGCAAGAAGGTATGACAGCTGAAGATCTGCCAGTCTACGAAGAATTAGCCGCCGAAGCTGCCAGAAAGAAGGCAGAGGAACTTACTGCACTAAGAGCTGCCGAGAGGCAAAATACGCCAACAGGCGATCAGGCAGTAGCCCAACAACAGGCTATCGAGCAAACACAGCAAGAACTTACTGCTGCCACTACCGCCCAAGCTTTAGTGGGGGTAGCGGAACAAAGCGGCGATAGGGGGGCAGTTACGGCGATTACAACTGTCACAACCAGCGTGTATTCCATTTACACAGTTTTAACAAGTGCAGTTGCCCAAAATAATGTACCGGCAGCGCGAACAGCGGCCGCACTCTATACAAATCAACAAGACCAAAAATCTTCATTTTTTAATTTATTTAAATCGGGTTTAAACTATAAACTTTTACACCGGCTACCAAAAGAAGCAGTTTCATTTGACCATTATTATGCTGATTTTATTGTGCCACTCCTTGAAAAATATAAAGATAATCCGGCCCTATTTACTGAACAGGCGGCCAAGCTAGTCCAAAACTGGGTCTTTTACAACCAACACAACCTGCTCGCCAAAATACTGCTTGGTAAATTCAAGCCAGTCACCATTATTGCCGAAAAGGACTTGCATGAAATTCCACCTGAGCTTGTAAAATACTACCGCAATAAACTAGCACTCGCGACTGGAAAATGGATCTATAAGCGCTCGAAGCGCTTAATTGTGGCGGGAAGCAAAAAAACAATTATTCCTTGGGGAAAGAATGTTGGCGGCCTCGTATATAATGCGGCGGCAAAACCCGTTACTTACAGTAAGAACCTAGCCTTTAAGACATACCGCTATCTTAGTGGTCGACCAATTATACAAGGCGCTGCGCAATCAAGGGCTGGCAGATTTATAAACCAAATAAAAATCTCAACCCAAAATGTCGGCCGGACAATATCACATGGTGCCACAAAACTAACAGCTCCGGCTAGAAAAGCCCTTAATAGAATTGCCCTTAAAATAGCGGTGGTTCTTAAAAAGTTTGCGGCGATACTCGGAAAAATTGCCATTATTAGAAAGTTTTACACCTATGCCTACAAAATCCTAAAACGTGCGATCCAAATTTTTGCGGCCTACTTATATGCCCTCTATTTATTCCTCGGTGCGACATTAGCGGCAGCGATCACTATTGCCACGGGTGCAATTATCGGAGCAATTATTGGGGCAGCCTTAGCCCTTAGTGTTGCCGGTGCTGTCGTTTCATTTATTGCAGGTGCGATTGGGCTTGGTATAGTTGGCGTTATCGTTGGCGTAAGTGCTGCCGTACTATTAGTCATCGTTGCCGCCCTCGTTGGTGCCGCGATTGGTGCCGCGATTGCGGCACTTTTATACTACACATTTGTTAATTTCATACTACCAAACTTGCCAGCTGCATTATTTGCTGGTACGGCTTCAGCCGCCCTTGGCCTGGCAATTGGTCTTGGTTGGTGGACATTCCCCTTTGCAGCCGCCGGATTTTTTATTGGTGCCGGGATTGTCTGGTTATGGCGGTACTTCCTTTGGCCGCGCTTTTCATTGAGGATTGAGCTTAATCTGGCAGCACTTCTAAACGGCCTTTGGAACGCCTTATTAAATGCATTAAGTCAAGTTGGGGCGCTTATCCAATCATTCCTTGCAGCGATTGGTGCCGGATCAGCCATTGGGTTGGTAGTAAGTCTCTTGGTGCCCGGATCTATCCTCATTATTGGTATCATTGTTGGTATCATCGCCATTATTTCAACACCCCACACCCCTAATGGCAAAAATGAACCACAACTCAATAAGGCCGGTCCTGCCCAGGTTGATAATGGCCAACAAATCAACTACACCTTGTCAGCAAATTTACCATCTTGTAGTTCTGCTGTTACGATTGATGACCCGCTACCATCAAACACAACGCCTGGTGACATTACCGATCCGGTCATTAAGACTGGTGGATTAATAAAAACAATAGAAGCAACTGTTTCGGACCACAAAATTAGTTGGGTCTTAACGATGCTTAATAGTTGTAGCCAAACGACATCACAAACAACTTCGGTTAGTTTTGCCGGTCTACCATCTTCATATGGCCTAACACAAGACTTTTGCCAGGGTGCCAACCCAAATGGCTGCAGCGCTGCACTGGCTCAAACCTTCTATAGTGCTGCTACTTGGGCTAATATCCCAGCTGGCGTTATTGCTGGTATTGCCAACCAAGAATGGAAGGCTACCTTCAAACACACCGACGGCGAGATTAACCAATGGGAGCAACCGGGTGTGGTCGCTGAGCCAAATGGTCCAGCCAATCACCCCCGATTTATTAACGGTTGCGCTCAGTCGTTCGCCGGTGCCGAAGGGCCATTCCAGTTTTTAACCGGCAAGGCAAATCAACCAAATATTTGGGGGTCGTATCAATCAGCTGTGGTCGATGCGGGAGCACGCCAGCAAGACTATACCGGGCAAGCGTGTAACCTGCTCGACGCCGCTTACGGGGCAGCAAAAAAGTTAAAATTAAATAGTGGCCTAGGATTTGCCACGAAAAAAGATCAGTGGACGCAGGATGACGTTTATACCGTAGCCAGAGCCTATCTTGGCGCTTGTATCCCAAACTACAATCCGTCACTCAATTATTGTGAAGGGGTTTGGCAATATTACAAAACATTCACGCCAAGGCAGCTGTAGGAAAGAATATAAAATGCAGAATGGTGAATTAAAAATGAAAATAGACGCTTTATTCTCAATTCTCTTACGCTTATGAATGAAAAATTTCGACATGTTGTTATTATTCTTTTTGTTGAACTATTGGCGGTGTTCGTCCTTTGGTTTAGTTGGCACCAAGCTCATGTCAAAGTAATGCCCCCAAAATTTATCCGCGACGCATTGCCATTTAGCACAACTGAGCATACCACCAATACCATCACCATGCAGCAAATTACACCGTTCCCAAATGAGGATAATATCACTACCTATCCAACCATCATCGCTACCGCACTCATCCCGTTTAGCCAAAATACAACTGTTGAGCTTAAACCTAGTGTGCCAACCACAACGGTCTTTTCCAGTGGCAACCAAACCATCACTGTTACCTTACAAAAACCGCTCATTCCAAATAAAACCTACCAGGTTACCATCAACGACAACGGCAGAAACGGCCAATATACCTGGTCATTTAAGACTGGGCAGGCCACTGTTGACCCGAAATTAGTGCCAGCAATTGATCGTGTTAAGCAGCAAATGCCATATACAGACCCGAATGGGCAATTTAGTATTTACTATGCGGCACAAACCGACCGCTATTTTATTACCATTCATAACAACGCTCAGTCGGTGAGTGACCAGCAGGCCGCCTTAGCCTGGCTAAGAAGCCAGGGCGTTACCGATACAAGCAGTCTACAAATAACCTGGGTGCCATCAGATGCTTTTTAAATACAAAATACAATTTTATATACATACAAACATCCGCAATCTAATAGTCGGCTGCTTTGCCATCCTTTGCTTTATCTGTAGCGGACCTACTGCTGTACTCGCATATGACGTTGAGTTCCAATATGGTGTTAAGCCAAACGATACTGTTAAGGACACGTTGGTGAATAATCAAGCAACAATGCAGGCACAGGGCGGGAGTTTGGTTTCGAGCAATACCGTTTGTACACAAGTCGGCTCACCGCAAACTGGCAATAAATGTAATACATCAAGTAGCGAGCTCGTCAAAGCCGCGCAAAATTTATACGATGCGATTGTAACCTGCACCAGTAGTAAAGGTATTGATTTGTATGGCTCAGTGATGCAGGCAGGGAAAGACTGTATGACCAACCAGTTAAAGGGGAAATACGCCGATGATAAAATTAGCATTGCTTTAAATGGCGCTGTGGCAAACGCATCAGGAAATACCTGGTACCAATGTGTAGGATTCGTTGAAGACGCCTTAACGCTTGTCGGCACCATCCCTGGCCCATTTATTTGGAATAGTGGTGCTCAATTTTGGACGAAGCTACCACCAGGCTACGACCAACTGACTGATGGGCCGCCACAACCGGGCCATATTATCACCCACGACGTCAACGCAGG
>CAYSOG010000017.1:0-31284 GCA_964432675.1 uncultured Gammaproteobacteria bacterium
ACACAGCAAGTGCCCAACGATTAGCAATTGATACATCCGGGAATGTCGGCCTTGGTACCACAACACCAGGGTCATTACTGCAAGTCAATGGCTCTACTGCCCTTGGCTATTCTGCATCAACAGTAGGACCATCCAATGGCTTAACTGTTAGCGGCAATGTCGGCATTGGTACGACCAATCCGTTAGGTGGTTCTCAATTAGACATTGAAGGTGCCAGTAAAACTCAAGTTTCGGGGAATGCTAATGTATTCATCTTTTCTACCGATAGCCAAGCCATTGATTTAGGCGGTTCTCTGGCCTTAGGGGGCAACATCAATGGTGCTGGCACTCAGACGCCATTTGGTTATGTCTGGGGTAGGAAAGAAAATGGTTCAGCTAACAGTAACTCAGGCTATCTTGCTTTAGGTTCACGGACTGCCGGTGGTGTGGCTAATGAAGGCTTACGGATTACCTCTACCGGTAATATTGGTATTGGGACTACCAGCCCAACGTATACTTTGTCAGATGTTGGCACGCTTTCAACGGCAGATAGAGCAGTAGCGGCTATTACAAACAACAACACAACAGACAGTGCCAATACAGTAACGTTGCGGTTAAATACGGGGGCAACGAATACGACAACCAATGCCCGGTTTATAACCTTCTATGCCGGGGTAACCTCAGGTGATACTGGAGGCACGGCGGACGGTCATATCAACCTTAACAACAACGCGGTCAACTATGCTACCTCAGGTGCTGACTTTGGTGAACGCTTCTATGTGCCAGAAACGACAAGCTTTGGCGACATTATTGGGACTGTCAATGGTATCAACACGAAAGCCAGCGCGGGATCGACGATCATCGGTGTCGTTTCAGATACCACCGGCTTTACCGGTAACGATAGTGAAGATCCCAATTTGGACGTCGCCCACCATCCGACAGTAGGTTTGGTAGGACAGGTCAAAACCAAAGTTTCAACCGTGAACGGACCAATTCACAAGGGAGATTATATCGCCATTTCCAATATACCCGGTGTCGGTATGAAAGCAACGCAACCTGGTATGGCAGTTGGCCAAGCCTTGGAAGATTATACGGCGACTGACCAATCAGCGGTCAATAGAATTCTTGTCCTAGTTCACCCAGGCTTCGTTGACCCCACATACCTAACGCCGCAAATCGCCAACAGCAATTTAGTCCACCAAGTCGCTTCTAGTTTACCTTCAACCTACACTCCGTTGACAGCACAACAAACAGCCGATGGCCTAGCGCAACTTGCTCTTTCCCCTAGTTCCCCTACTACCCCAACCACCCTAACCACTGATCGCTTAGTTGCAGGCCTTGATGTGTTGGCAGGGCAAGTTAGTACGAACATTTTGCGGACTAGTCAGATTGCTACACTACCCACTCAGGGCCTTACAGTAAGCCTTTCTGATAATGGCACTTTTTCGATAGTGAGTGCTAATGGCTTCCCTGCCCTTCGCGTTGACGGCAATGGCAATGCCACCGTTTCAGGCCAACTGACCGCTGACAGCCTCCATGTCCACTCTTTAACTGCCGACCACATCGAAGGCTTAGAAGTGTTAACGAATAAAATTGATACCTTGGCGAATAAAGTGAGCCAACCCTCGCAATCGCCTAGTCCAACGCCAGGTACCACAGTACTGCCAAGCCCGACTGCAACACCACAAACCAACTTTGCTTCTGATATTGCCGGTGTTGCTACCGACAGTGGCAGTTTAAACCCAACAGTGCCTTGGAGTATTTCAAAAGTTGGCAATGCCATCTTTAGTTCTCTTACTTCCCTAACAACCCTCATTGCCCAAACCATCCAAACAGGCAGTCTTGATGTTGCTAATGATGCGACTGTCCATGGCGGGTTAAAGGTCTTAGGGTCTAGTGCTTCCTTACCAAAGACGACCATTGGCGGTAGCTTAACCATTGGCACCATTACCATAGATGACCTCTTAGCTTCCATTAACTCACTCTCAGGTGACTTGAAGATCCAAACATTGGACCTGGGTGGCGTTGACTTCTTAAACGGAAAAGTGGTCATTGATAAAAGTGGGAATGTTACGCTTGCTGCCGGCAATGTTAATATTAAGCAGGGTATTGTGTTAGGCAACAGCCAAATCCGTGGCGTCAATGTACCAGTTACAAGTGGCAGTACGGGCTTGCAGATCCAGTTCCCAAGTGATCGCCAAGGAAACCAGTATGCCGTTTCAGTCACACCTTCTTGGAATACTACAACGGCCGTTACAGCAAAAACTTCCAAAGGCTTTACGGTTAAGTTCAATAACGCAGCCCCAACCGATGCCACGATCGATTGGATAATTATTGACTAGCAAACTTATTATTTGCCCTCCACTTCCCTACCTTGTATCGCTTGCAAAAAGGAATAATTCCATGGCACAATAAGTACCATGGACAAAGCGTTTTTAGAGGCTTACAATCGCGCCCGTTCCGGTAAGGCGCCGGTTACCAAGCCAAAACCAGCAGTGCCGGAAACAAAGGAAAAAGAACAGGCTGACACGTCGGTCTCAGAGGCAAGTTCCATAATAGAACCAGCGGTCACCCCTGTAAAGGAACAAACACCATTACAAGAAGCAATTCCAGAAGGAAATAGCCCTACAGCTCAGCCAGATGCCGAAGCCTCCGCAAATCCTACACCAAGTTCATCAACTAAAGCCAAGGACACAGAAGCTAGTACCGAAACTGCGCTCAGTCAACCGCAAGAACTAGAATTAGCTGTGACCGAAGACAGGCCCACAGATATTGTAAAAAGCCAACCACACGCCATTACAGCGGCTGAAGTACATGAAGAACAGCCTAAAGAGCCCAAAACAGCTGAAGCTGTAAAACCAGAACCGGAAAAGGTATCACCAGCCGAAGATGAAAAGCCGGCGGCAAAAAGTTTCATTTTCAAAGACTCCCCTTCCCCCATACCAACTACAGAGCCAAAAGCTGCGGCTAAAAAAGGCACATCTGCTACAATTCCAAGGAAACTGCTCTTCGCGCTTACCGTCTTAGTCTTACTCATTATTATCGCCGTGGTTGCGGCGGTGGCTTTCCGAGGCCAAGTCGCCGGTATTTTCTTTAGTAAGAAAGCTGGCTTAGCACAAACACCGTCGAACCCGGCGGTTTTAGGCAAACAGCAAGCCCTAGCAGACCAATATGTCGCCGAAATCGGCAAGCTCACAGCGTTGCCAACAGATGAAAAACCAACGGTCGCCACGGTGACAGATGTTGAGAAGTTACGAAAAACCCAACCATTCTTCAACGATGCCCAAAACGGTGATGTTGTCTTAATCTATTCCAAAAAAGCCATTCTCTATGACCCGCAAAAGCATGTTATTGTCGACATCGCCCCAGTCAACCTTATCAGTCCGTCACCATCTCAATCGCCGCTCGCTACACCTCTCCCCTCTGCAACCGCTCTGCCAATACCATAAAACTCGCAGCTCGCAACATATAGCTTGTAGCATGAAGCTTTTTTAACGACCTCTACCTTCACCCCCAACTTTAGTGAGGGCGAGATTAAGACTAGATAAACGTTTCAAGCTATATGCTTCAAGTCTTGGGATTATGATATATTATGTTATAGATTAGACTATTGAGGTGGCCGTCGAAGAAGCGTAGACAGATTTTCACAAGCCTTAACTCTAGGGCATGTATAGCCCAAATCTTTAATAAAGCTTGGTAATAATCCTTTCTAACACTCTTATTATATTAGCAAAGGTATTAATAATTTGTTAAAGCACCAGTATCTATCCATTAGAAGCGGGCTTACTTGACAGCGGTAAGGCAGAAGTATTAAAAAGGAAATACCGACTATACAAACCTAGCAAGCAGCAAAATCATGAGTAAGCGTAGCTAGGAAAAGTAGATCATAATAGGTCACCTAAACCATATGGACCCATCTGCCCAAGACTCACCCACTTCTTCTACCCCATCCAATACACCCGTAGCGGATGATGCCATGCCAACAAGCATACCTGCTAGTACTGACCCGAAGCAGCCCACTCCAACCACGCCATCTTCTGACGTTTCGACGCAAGATGATATGTTGCCATCCACCCCGGGAATAAAGGACACAGCGCTTCCAAACCAAACAGAAGAAACTGGGAATGATAAGGCAGATACCGCCACACCAAAAAACGATTTGCAATTACTTGAAGATTTAGCCAATCTGCCGCCCACAAGCCCTGCAAACGACGACACACTAGTTTCGGATACTGCACCAAGTAGTCCAGCACCATCAGAACCTAATAAAGATGTACTTCCTCCGCCGTTTACCGCTGATGTAATCGCGCCAAAAAGCGACACGCCATCTTCAACTGCTCTAATAGATAAAGTGACTACTACCGATGATGCTCCTTCACCAACACTATCCGATGATGCGGCCAAAGCAGCGCAAGCTGCAATTGACGCGGCGGCCGATTTTAGCCAAGCCAATAAGAAACCTGATGAGAAAACCGAAAGCAGCCAAACAGCATCGGAAAGCAAAGAAACGACTAACCAGGATAGCGAAATTTCTTCTATATCAAATAATATCAATGAAGAAAAAAATGCCTCAACCCCACCGCCGTCTGCTTCTACCTTTTCTACGCCTTCGCCCATCAATCCCGAACACTTCTATTCGATCGGGGAAGCAGCCCAATTATTGCATGTTTCCATAGACACGCTGAGGCGTTGGGAACAAAAAGGCACCATCCATGCCGCCAGGACAGCCGGTAAGCTTCGCCGCTTCCAAGGCAAGGAATTGCTCGATTATATCAAAGAGGAAAAAAATCAAGACACCTTGTTACCAATTTCCGATGTCGCAAAGAAGCTTGGTGTTTCGATCCAAACACTGCGCCGGTGGGACAAAAGTGGTCGGCTTAAGGCAGAGCGGGCCGCAGATGGCGCGCGGATGTATCCTGCCAAACAAGTCAAGGATATTATTGCCAACGGCTTGCCAGCTGAAGTTAATGAAACTGAAGGATCGAAAGGAGTGATAGAGGAAAAGCAGCCCTATACTACGAGCACAGAGCCGGCAAAGCCCTTTAGCGAGCAGTCAAGTCAGGCCAATCCGTCTCAAGCAAATTCATTGACACCTTCCCCTAGCGCGGATACAGCTAACAGTGCAACAAAACCGCCAAAAGATGAAGGCAGGCCAGCCATGTCGCCGCACAATGACAAGCCACATTACCAAGCAGACAATCGGCACAAAGAAAGCCATGAGGGCCGGCATGAAACCAATGAAAATCGACATAATAACCCGCCACACCATCAACCAGAACACACAGCGCGTCATGAGCCTGACCATCACCCTGCCAACCAAAGTCGAAATGAAAACCAGCACGACCACAGGTCACCACACGTTCCGGAACACCACTATCGTGACCCCTTAGTCAGCCAAACCGAAAAATTAGATGCCCACACCTTTGCCGGCATTACTTTGGCCATTGATAAGCACCATGTCGTAAAAACACCTGCTGAAGTTAATAGCGATGGTGTTATTACTCGCCCACCAATCGAAGACCATGGCTCAAATACTGCGGGTCGGGCTGTTTTACCTAAAGGGAACAATAAAGTTGTTATCAAGACAAAGGCTGTTGATAAAGATAACTTCATATTTGTAACCCCCCTAACCAATACGATTGAACAACTTTGTGTCCCCATCGCCATTGACAAAGAAGGCTTTGCTGTTGTCACAAGCCAACCAACCCTCGATGATATCAAATTCAATTGGATCATTATTGCTGCTGCAAAAACCTAATCTTATACCTCTAGCAATCTTTCTATATACCTGCTAATTAATTTTGCGAATATTTTCTAGATTTTGAATGTTTTCTATATGCGGCTTATAAATCCCATAAGTCAAATAAGTCTTATTACCCCCTTGACAAGCCACCAGTAAAATTACTAAAGTGAATACAGTAGCTGTATAAGCTTGCCTATATATTTAAAGCTAAATGGAAAAAAATCTGCCTTCTTCTCGACACTACTACAGTATTGGCGAAGCTGCCCAAAAGTTAGGCGTTGCCATTGATACAGTACGGCGTTGGGAAAAATCTGGTCGATTGCATGCTGACAGGACTGCCGGTGGCATGCGCCTTTTTTCCATTGAAGAAATCGAGCGATTACTTCCCCTCACCAAACAGCAAGCTGCTTATTTAACAGTCTCGCAAGCCGCCACTTACCTTGATGTTTCCCCTGGTACTTTACGCCGATGGGACAAACAAGACCGCCTCAAGCCACTGCGAACCATGGCCAATGAACGTGTTTACACACCAGAGCAACTTAAACAGTTCATGCAAAAGATCCCGACAACAAAAGTAGTCGACGGAAATAATCCTGTTGATTTCTTTAAAAATAAAGTTGAAGGGATTTCTGATTCTGTCTTAATTGGCCTTATTGATAAGTCTGCGTACAGCCATTATCGCGCAAAGTTATTGCCATACACTGTATTATTACTGTTCATCGGGGTGATCATTATTTTCACTAGCCTGCAACAGAAACAAGTCACAATTTCACCGATTGCATCAAATGGTATAGTCAATGCAACCACCACACCAACTCTCGGCCAAGACAAGCTGCCAGTAGCATATGCCTATTTACCAAGCCAAACTAATTCGTTACCAAGTTATAACCAGTTAGATGATATAGCAGCTCTCTCGCCTAACCACACCACAATCGTATTGCACGCCAACCCAACGGATATGCAGTCTTACAAGATGGACAGTGTAATACTCAGTAATAATAGTAACCCCACTCTTCCCACTACAACAGCATTTTCATCTACTAAGCAGTTAGTTACAAATTCTGCTAACATTTTGAGCCAAGCTCAAACCACTGCTGCGTTTAATGGCAACTACCAATCATCACCACTAGAAATAGTTGCAGCAAGTTCACTCGTTACCGGATCGGCAACTATCCCAGCTGGTAAAAATACAGTATTTGTGCCGACAGCTTCGATGAACCAGGCAACGAAAGTGTTCCTTAGCCCAACAAGTGGTTCATTCCCAGTCCTCACCGTTAGCCAAAAAATTTCGGGGCAAGGCTTTTGGGTAACTGCAGACCACTCGGCAAACCAATCGCTTTCATTCGACTGGCTTTTGATCAATTGAAAAATACACACTGAAAGGAGGTGAATACTATGAAAGAAAACCTACGCGACATAAACAATATGCTCATCAAATGGCTTTTGCTAGCTGTGACATTCGCGACACCATTCATTATCTCGCCTTGGAATTTCGATTACTTTGAATTTCCCAAGCAGGTAGTTATTTGGGTTGTAGCGCTAATATTGCTAGTTTTGTGGCTACTGCGTTTTGTCTTGGACAATGAAGTGAAAGTCATCAAAACGCCGATCGATTTACCGCTATTGCTCTTGATCGGATTTTCAGCCATATCGCTCGCCTTTTCTTCAACCAGGTATTCATCATTGGTTGGCTTTTTTGGCCGCCCAGACGGTGGTTTAGCTAGTATTGTGGCGTATACGGTAATCTTTTACGTGGCAGCTTCTACACTCAATCGGGTTAAGGATGTGGTCCACATTGCCGTTTCGTTACTCGTAAGCTTAGGCCTGCTTGCACTACTAGGATTGAGCTACTACTTTGGTATCTACATCCTAGCCTGGCAACCAGCGAATATCCGAACGTTTTCGCCAGTTGGGGGTATTTATGCCTTAGCTTTAACCCTTGCTATGGCCGTACCGGTAAGTTTAGGGCTAATAACCTTCATTCGGAAAACCACACCAGCTCCAAGGCCGTATCAACCAGAAGGAGCACCTGGTGTTGCTAGCCAAACAACACAACCGGTAAACACCACGCAAGTTTCACTATCGCCGTTTTTTAAAGCTTTGTTGGCCCTCTTTGCGCTAGTTTCCCTTGTGTTCATTGCCACGGTTGTCGATACGCCGTCGTTGGTTGGTGTTATTGCTGGTATCGTCGCTCTATTACTTTGGAGCAGGCGTAATGACCTGAAAGGGGCCACCCCCTATTTAGTGGCCATTGGTGTGGCAATGTTGTTCTGGGTAGCAATTATTCGGCTGCCACAAGTACAACAAAGCATTGCTGGCTTAAAAGAGCCGCTGCAGAAAGCGCAGTCGCTTTCAGCTGCAGAATCGTGGTACATCGCGGGCAATACTGTGCGTGACTTCCCTTTCTTAGGTTCAGGTCCTGCGACCTTCCTGTTTGATTTTACGCGGTATCGCAGCGCCAGCTACAATTTGTCCGACACCTGGAATTTGCGTTTCATGGTGGCTTCAAACCAATACTTACAAGTCTTGGCAACAGTTGGCATTTTAGGCTTTATCGCCTATCTGTTCCTGATTGGCCGAGTACTATGGTTCGGTTTTAAGTCGTCACTTGGCGCGCGTGATTCTGCTTTGTACCCATTAAAAGTAGGCTTGTTTGCAGGTATTGTGGCCTTTGTGTTCGCCACCCTATTTACTGCGACCACAACCGTCAGCATGTTTACGGTCTTCATATTGCTGGCACTTCTGATGGCAACAGAAAAAATAGCAGGCGGCAAAGATGTTACAGAACGGCATTTGTCGTTCGTCTTAACCACACCAGGCCAGACAACAGAAGCCAAGCCAAATAACGCTGTGCCGCTGTTGTTCTTCATTCCAGGCCTCGTGCTCGCAATGGCAGCGTTGTTCTTTATCTCGCAGTATGTCAGGGCGAACGCTTACTATGTAGCTGGTGTCACAACATTGGCTTCTAACCAGCCTAACAGTGCCATAAAAGGCTTACAATTGCAGGAGCAGTCTGTACAGGTCAACCCTTGGGAAGATACCTTCCACCGCGATTTGGCGACCACAAGCTTTAACCTAGCCTTAGCCGTTTCGCAGAAGAAAGACCTAACCGACAACGATAAGCAAACCGTTACCGCGCTTTTACAACAATCGATTGCTCAGGCACAACTGGCTTCGACGCTCTCGCCGTTAAATGTGAATAACTGGCAGGTACTGGCGGATATTTATCGAAGAATTGCCGGCCAAGTTCAAGGCGCAGGTGATGTTGCTTTACAGTCATTCAACCAGGCTATTCAAACTGATCCTGCCAATGCGCAGTTATTCTTGGATTTGGGAGGTATTTTCTATGCTGCGAATGCTTACGATCCAGCAATCGACGCCTTTAAACGGGCTGTTGCTCTCAAACCAAACCTGGCGAATGCTCATTATAATTTAGCAAATGCCTATGTAAAGAAAGGTGAATGGGACAACGCTTGGGCTCAGTATCTTGCCACTCAACAGCTCATAAACCAGCTGCCAGCAAGCGATACCACAAAGAGGCAGGGCCTCCAAACCTTGCAAACCGAAATGGACGCGATCAAAGACAAGATTTCAACCCAGTCAGCCCAACCTGACCAAAATGGCTCACCTGTAAACGGTACGCTTGCTTCCCCTACTCCACTCCGATCACCTCTTAAAAATAGCACCACGGCAACTCCACCGTCGCGCTAACGCTCCCGGAGGACCGACTATCACGCCGGTCCTCCCCATGCGCAAGGGTCTTTCTAAATCAAAAATTAAAAAGCAAAATGTAAAATGACAAATAAAAGTAAAAAATTATTGTCCAAGTGCAAGGAACCGGTCGTTGAAAAAGCTTCAAGTTACAAGCTGTAAGTTTCGAGATTTTAACCCTTTTGCCAATTTGACTTCCCCAATCTATTATGCTATATCTACTCTTGCCTACCGTACTCGCACATTTTGTGTGTTTGTTTCTTCCTCAATGTTTGACCTAGGGCATGTACCCGATTTTGTTGTGGCACCGTGGTGTTACAGCTTAGGGCGCCCACCTTTTGCAGCTTAGGTTGAAACAATCACACAGTCAGCGGCACGGTAGGTGGCATTATCTCCTTCTATGGGTTGATCCCCACTCCAAAATCACGTACAATTACCTAGCATTTGCAAATAGTATTAAGTATTTCGTATTTATGCGTTTTATACCCAATACCAGATACGATATACTAGATACTGTTATTTGCGCCGATGTAGCTCAGGGGTAGAGCAGCGCTTTTGTAAAGCGAAGGTCGGGGGTCCAAATCCCTCCATCGGCTCAAACGCCGACGTGGCGAAGTGGGGCTGAATGAAGTAAGAAGCCAACTGCTTGGCTTCGAACACCATGAAGCCGGGAAGTGCTTTTGACAGCAATTCCCAGGAAGAGCGCGTTATGCGCCTAATGATACAAATAGGCTTGAGTAGAAGTAAGCGGACGATCCGCCGACGTGGCTCAGTGGTAGAGCGCGTTCTTGGTAAGAACGAGGTCATGGGTCCGATTCCCATCGTCGGCTCTGAGTAGAGTGATAAGACACAACGACGTAGCAATAATAGGCTTGTTTTTCGTGCATTAATAGGATAGAATTACTTGGTTCGGAGAATACTTTATGGCTAAAAAAGGGCAGCGACAATTATTTTCATTGCAGTGCACGGTTTGCAAAAACCGTAACTATATTACGTCCAAAAACGTTAACAACACCCACGACAAACTGGCCTTGGAAAAATTCTGCAGCACCTGCCGCCAAACCACCGATCACAAAGAAGCCAAAGCCTAAGGTTGTTCCTCTGTAACGACTTCCTTTACTGATATTTCTCTCAGTGTCATTACCGGATGTGTATTAATAGGTCGCGATTCACCGATAGCTTCTGCAACCTCACCGGCTTTAACCTCATCTTCAGCTGCAAAAGCGACTTCATAATATTCTCCGGACCTAACACTTTCGACACCATCAAAACCCAATTGCTGCAATGCCTTGGCGATAGTATTCCCTTCCGGATCGTTAATGATTGGTTTCAACTTCACAACAATATCTGCTTCAAATTCTTTCATGCCCCTTTTATACCATAAATTTATAAGGATTACAGAAAAATAGGTTGCTATGCATTGCTCCACGTTCAAAAATACGCTACAATAACACCACTACTGACCTATTTTTACATTTTGCATTTTGATTTTTGATCTTTTAGGGGTGTCGTTCAGTGGTAGGACAGCGGTCTCCAAAACCGCTAACGAGGGTTCGATTCCTTCCACCCCTGCCACAATTAGCGCGCAAGCGCATAATTGTGGCTGGCCACGTTCAGTTTACATGAAACGTGGTTGATTACTCCTCTGCCTGTATAAACAATGTATTATTTTTACATTCTCAAAAGTGAAAAGAATGGGAAGCTCTACATAGGACATACGAACAATTTAAGACGGAGATTGATCGAGCATAATGCAGGTAATACTGAATCTATCAAACCATATACCCCTTATAAGCTAATCTATTATGCTGCGTTTACAAATGAAAAAGACGCAATAGCCTCAGAACACTATTTCAAAACTTCAGCCGGCTGGAAACGTATTCATAAAATGCTTGGAAACACTTTGGCAAGTTCCACTAAATAGGCAAAATTTCCATGAAAAAGCGCCAGTCCCAGTTTTTACCCACCAGGAAGGACCATGGTATAATCCTTGTATGTTAGAACACAGAGGAGACCAAGAATCATCAGAAAGCTTTTCAACTGATTCCTTAAAGAAGCAATGGACATCACTTATCACAGAACTGTCCCCTACTGCCGATCCTGCTAAAGTCGATAGTATATTCCAAGATCTCATACAAAGGTATTCAGAACCAACGCGTGCTTACCATACCCCACAGCACCTTTTTGAAATGCTCGCACTTATCAATGCAAATCAAAATCATTTGGTAAATCCAACCACAATAAAGTTGGCAACCTGGTTTCACGATGCAATCTATAATTCTCAAGCCCACGACAACGAAGAAAAGAGCGCAGAACTGTCGAGCACTAGTTTAGCAGAATTAGAAATACCTGCTGAAACCATCGAACAAGTTGCCGGCTATATTTTACTTACGAAACAGCATGATTTGCCAGCTGGGATAGAACCAAATGCAGACCTCGCCTTTTTTCTTGATGCAGACATGAGTATTCTTGCTTCAGATACAGCTCGATATATGGAATACGCACGAGCAGTTGCGTTTGAGTATAGCTGGGCAAAAAACGTTAAGGGAAAAGACTTATATACCCTAGGAAGGTTACAATTCCTTCAATGTACAAGCGGAAAACCAATTTTCCATACCAACCATATGAAACCGTTAGAAGCTAAAGCGAGAGTAAACATTGATTGGGAAATCGAGCAGCTCCAAACAAAATTACCATCTTAAGGCAACCGAAAATTGCAGACATAGGCTTCAATCTAGCTTATGAATGCAACATTAACCTATAGTTTGACTTTTACCCTCATTGCTGCTAAAATAATTCCAGGTTTGTTCATAAAATGAGGAGGCAGGTAATGGTTGAGCAAACAAGTCGTAGGGTGTTGATCTCTGTGTCTGACCATAATGGCGGCGAAGAAACCGCAGAAATTTTAGGCCCGAATGGCATAGAGTACGTGCAACTTCCCGCTGGAACGAGCTGGGATGAAGCACTGGTACAATTAGGGCTTGAAAGGCCACAGAGCGATGACTACACGCGGGCACTCGAACTGGTACCGGGCCCCGAAATTATCTGGGCGCCGGGCTTACGTGAAGAAGTCATAGGCCGACTCACGGAAGAATTGCTAGAGGAAAATCCATGATCGACCCGTTTCCGCAAGTAGTTCCTAGCGGTCAACTCAGAGGTTCATGTATCTCAATGCCCGCTGGTGCGTACCATCATCGGGAATCTGGATTTCCGGTAGCCTACTTCAGTAACTGGGTATCAGAGAAATGCTATCGAATTACTGAAACTTTTGCTGATAAAAACGGCATTAACATTGTGTATATCGACGAAAACGGGTCTCGGCAGACCGTTAATGTTAACCCAGCCATGCGTGTTTTCGCCTATATGCAACAGTCGTATGACTTGCTTATGCAGCATCAGGACTAGATAATGCCCTGACTGTATCAAGCATCAAATTATAGATAGGCCGCCAATATTGGCGGCCTTTTTCATAGCTGATACACTTTTTCAGACATAATCTAAAAGCGTTATAACAAACCTATAGTTTGACTTTATGCGTAAATCTTGGTATAATACTAGGCTGGAAACGATACGCTCTTTGAAATAGTCGGAAGGGAGAAATACGTGGTGCTATATGATTTCGTTCCTGATATGGAACGGGCGTTTGCTCGGATTAGCCAAGAATTGCCTGAGAAGGCAGTGCAAGTTGCAGAGCAATTTGGACTCAATCTCGAGCTCAAGGTCACCCAGCATGCCGAGCAACGTACTGAGGTAATGGTAACGGGTATTTCATGGTCAGGTCGAGCAGTCAAAAGCCAATTTGAGCTGCGTTACACACCTGCCATTTCCCCCGTGTTTTTCTGCATCTTTGGTGAACCTTCAAACATGCTTCTCTGGCAAGCCTGCAATGGTGGCCTACAAGCCGGTAGGCAACGTGAAAAACCAATGATCTTTCATACCTTAATCGTGGCTGATACAGGAGAGATTGCCCGAAAACTCCTGTCTTACGCCTACGGTCGGCGGTTATCTGAACCTACTACTGTAGAAGCAGATTATACTTCTCTCACTGTATAGATACGCACTAATAGGAGCGAGAGGTAGTACTTTAAGAGAGGTGACACATGGTGGATCCGTTTCCGCAGGTAGTACCATCGGGGCAACTACGCAAGTCTTATATATCTGTACCTGCCGGTGTTTATCACCAATCAACAGGATATGCGGTCGCGTATTTCTCTAAATTTGGCGAGTATTGTTACCGCATCAAAAAGACGACCGCCGACACGAATGGTATTAACATTACCTACATAGACGAACATGGTGCCGAAAAGACTATCAATGTCAATCCTCGAATGCGTGTCTTCGCATTTTTCCAAGAGACGTATGACGAGCTGACGCAAAAAGTAGGATGATGAATAAATCGCACTATATTCAGCGATCATATCCGTTCTACGGCCGCCCTAACGGGCGGCCTTTTTCATACAAATTTTTAGCCAATAAAAAAGCGTCAGTTGCCGATGTTACCCGGTAGTGACGCTCATGATGTAATTATTCATACCTTTCCCCAATACAAAGGGCCGTCCATTTTTTGGACGGCCCATTATTTAATCATTTGCCTCATTCCTCTACAAAAGTTCCACGATGTTTCATTCTGCATAGTCCCCCGCCTACCAATACCCGCCTACTTTCAAAAGCAGGGCGGAGAGAAGAGTCAGTAAAACCAGCAGAACACAAGCATCCGTGTCACGATTATGCCGAAGTGCAGAAAGTAGCGCCACGATGCCGCTAATTCCCAGGGCATAAACCGTGCCGTAGAACAATACGGCCGTAGGATCGACTTCGGAAAACGCAGTCAAAAACATCATCGACTTTCTCCTTTTGCTGTAGATGCAAGAAGCGGCCTCGCGTACGTAAGGAACCGATCAAGAAAATCACCGGCACAATAGTCGGCAAGTTCAGGGTGTTTCTTGGCAAAGACGAGGGTAAAATCTTCAATAATAAAACCCACGATTTTACCCGAGCCCGGCTCATACCGAATCCAAAACTCGCCGTTTACATCTTTCTGTATCGTATACGGATGCTTCGGTGGCGGCAGAATATCTACCATGTCACCTTCTTCATCGAAAACAACACGAACCCTACCCAGATCTTTTGCTGTGAGATTTCCCAACATCAACTCTTTTCCTTTCGAATTTTGTAGCGGAATGAAACGTGCAAATTGGAAGTTGCCCTCCCTAAAATCCTCAAGTAATTTCAGGATTTTAGGGAAAGGCGGGGTATTGCAACCCCGCGCAGTTAAGGATATTGGCGTTCCAGCTCATATTGGCATACGGCAATCTTCGAGAGCCATAACGCTGTATAATGCAGCATAATAGGCTCTTCGGTGCTTGCCACTCTGCCTTGGGCTTCCTTTACCCGCTCGGCAAGTACCTCGCGAATAAAGTCAGCATGACCTGGAAAGCTGACGACACGCAACGACGTTCCCCTGCAGTTGCGATGATCGCATTCAGATGCGTCATCAGGCAGGGAAAGCCATAGCGTTTTGCCATCGGTATATATTTCTATACCTTCAGGCTGGCGAGGAAAAATTTCCTCTGGGTCTGCCCAATCGAGCTCGTCTCTCGTTGCTACAAGCACGACTGCATCGTTCGGGATTTTCTCCTCGGTTACCATTAGCATTGCTTTCTCCTATTTCCTCACCCGCGTACCGGGCTAGAGGATTATTACAGCTGGGCCGTTTCTTTAATGTGCTACTCATTGCCGCTTTTACGACAATGTAGCGAAGTATATCATATTACTATAAGTTTGTCAAGTGTTTCCGACAGAAATTTAAGAAATTTAAGATAACTTATTATGCTGAACCGGCTAGGTGGATTACAGAAACCACTCTACTATTGTCTTCCCCGACCCGATCGGGGATCTGCCTGTTACTGAGGTATAATAAAGAAAGATCCTCGCCTTCGCAAGGAAGACAAAAGAGTGAAGGACTGCATGCGGATTCCATATCAAATTATAGATCTGTCGACAGATTTCGACAAAATTATTGATTTGTATTTGATAGTATGATACAACCTCTATATGGACGCTACACTATTAGAAAAATTTGGATTAAGCGATAACGAAATAAAAGTTTACGAAGCGTTACTGAGTGTAGGTACAGTGCCGGCTGGTGCTATTGTCCAAAGTTCCGGCTTAAAACGGCCAACCGTTTACGATACGTTGCATCACCTCATAAAAAAAGGGTTAGTTATTGAGCAAACAAAGCAAAAGGTTACCCATTTCCAGCCAGCACCGCCTTCAAAACTATTTGATTTAGCAGAAGATAAGTACCGAGTGCTTAATACGGCACGGAAGAACTTGCAAGATACGTTGCCGCAACTCATGTCAGCATACCTTACTACTATCGAACGGCCGGTTATACAATATTATGAAGGGGTTCAAGGCATTAAATTTATCTACGAAGACGCGCTCAAAGAAAAAGAGCCAATCTTTGCCATTGTCCAATCAGAAAAAATAAATCCCGAGCTATACGACTGGTTTGCCAAGCACTACCGCAAGCAACTTGCAAAAAAACATATCAAGACGCAGGAAATTATCAACGATGGCGCTTGGACCAGACAATATGTAAAGCAAAACGTAGCAGAACTGCGCGAAACGAAAATCGTCTCAGCCAAAACCTACCCTTTCCGCAACGAAATCGTCATCTATGGCCAAAAAGTGGCTATTATTAACTATAAAAAGGAAGAAAACTTAATCGGCGTTTTGATTAACCACCCGCTCATCGCCCAAACGATGCAATCATGGTTTCAGTTAACCTGGGATTCGATTGATAAGCAATACAATCAATAAAAAAGCGCCCTGTCCGGTTGGGACGTGGCGCTATGTACAAAATTAAGGCTTTTGCCTATTTATCAGCAGTTTGGCGGCAAGCCAGTGACATCATGCAACTTAAGTTCTGTCGCCACTTTCTTTCTCCTTATTCATACTCTTCCAAACTCGTACGTTCCGTCAGGAAGCTGCCTGGCTCTACACAAGAACTTGTTGTCGTGCTGTCGGTAAAGCCCCACCCATTCATTCTGGTGTGCTTCTGCTTGGACTATAACGCCAACCATACTTTGGCACTCGCCTAAAGGATAGTCGGTAGACAATGCAACCGGTTCAGATTCTGGAACGCCCTGCTCTTCTAAAGCCTCATGGAGTTTCACAATGAGTTCTATTTCGTTCATTGTTGCCTTCTCCTTCACCAAACTTTTTGCACACGATTTAAAGTGCAACGAAGAGAATATTTCCCTACCTTTATTACCTAATTCTAAAAAATTAGAGAGTAAAGGAAAGGGCGGGGCCATGCTGGCCCCGCCTATGATTTGCCGCCCGTGGCTCAAAGAGCAATGCGATGCGGCATAAAACGGAGTTCGCGAAGCAAAGGAAATTCGAGCTCATACTCGAATGCCGGCCAGAAGATATTCATAATTGCACCGACGGTGGCAACGGCAAGCAGAATTCCTGCAAAGATGCCGAACGCCGCAATGGTTTCGAGATTGCTGTACGCAGGATTATCCAGCGGTACAACGTACCAAGCCGGCGTATAGTTGATCAGCTTCGTGCAGTAGGCACTCATCATACCGACCATCCATTGACCGCCTACCTTGTCGCACTCGCTCACCCTATAAGCGAACAGATGGTTTTCCTGCTCATACTTTGCTTGGTCGGTCATGTTGGTGAATTGCGGAACCCGCTCGGGTAAGCCTGCACTTAGATTGAACACAAGCAAGGTGATGCCTCCCAACACGAGAGCCAGAAGTGCGCGCGTGATATAGCGACCCATGTTTCCTTCTCCTTCAGCTATTAAAGATCTTACCGTTTCTAGGCATGTATTATACCAGAAAATACGGCCAAAGTCAACACTATAGGTTTACATTTCGACCATTTTGCGCTATACTTGTGAGTACACTCGTTACTAATCGTATAATTATCACCGTAGTCTTTAGCTAGATTATTAGCGTAGCACTTTTACAGGCAAAACCAAACACAGCGCAAAGAGGTGGATAAGTGGCAACCCACATCGTACAGCTCTTAGACGGAAATGGCACCTTATACTCTGAAAAGCCAAGTGTCGTTGCAGGGTACATTGAGGAAAAGCTCAACCAACTGGAAGCTTCGGCACAGGAAATTGTTGCTGTGGCTTCACTACCCGATTACCATAATTTTGGCAGCGACGGTGGGACCAAAGATATCTTATTTGTCTGCCGTGATGCTAAGAAGATGGCCCAAGAATGGCATGCCACAACCATCATCCATGACCACGACACAATGCACGGGTGGGAAACAGAACGAATTGTGCAGAGGGTATCAGAAGCTATCAGTGACCTCGAAGGCCAAGGCTTTCTCATTGCCCATATCGTGCCCATTACCGACCACCACGAAAGTGCCTCATTTTCAGGTGTCGGCGGGTATGATGGCACCAAGAACATTATCCTCTGCTACTACCCGGCGGGGTAGGCTTCTTCCTACTATTGTTGCGTCATGAGAATAGAGGAATATAAGCGGGCATGCTTAGCTCTAGGAGGTGGCAAATGGTAATGGTTGTAAAGTGTCGGTTTTGTAGTTACTGCGACGGCAGTCATGACCACTGGTGTCCCCAAAACGCGCCAAATGACCAGGCAATACGCCAAGCTTGGGAAAGAGGTTACGAAGATGGCCGCGCAAGGCGGCCTGAAGCCTCTACAGACCATCCATATGCGCTTGGCTGGCTAAAAGGTAACGTTGCTGCCGAAGAAGCCATGGAAAGCGTGCCTTGGTCAGGCAACTAATACCTGTTACGCCTGGGGAATTTATTTCCCCAGGCTTTTTTGTACTCAATTGCTTTTTCATTAACCAAAAGCTTACGTTCGCCCAAAGGCAAGCTTAGCCTTGACACTAGTTACAACCGAAGGAATAAGCCTGCCCGTAATGTATTCTGCCCGAAAGCCAGATAAACCCAATAGAACGGTTACGACGCCAACTAAGGCCATTGCCCAAACAACACCGAAAATATCAGCTAAGGCGCCAACCAAAAGTGCTGGCAATGAAACGCTTAAGGCAATCAAGGTCGACCATACCGCAAAAACCCGGCCACGGAACTGGACTTTCGTATGCTGTTGCAAGCTTGTTTGCGCCGGGATAATAACCTGGGCAAACCCGAACCCGACCACCAAGGCAAAGAACGAAATCCAGCCGGCAACGGTTAGTGCCTGGAAAAATGGCCGCAGGTGTGTTACTACAAATTCCTTATTGCCGATACTATGCCCTACCGCTGGCGTTAAGACCATTGCGATGGCAGCCACACCACAAATTAATAGGCCGCGGATCACAGTCAACCGGGCTGGCGTATGGCGGCTTACAGTGGTCGTTAGCAAAGCACCAATGCCAATGCCAATACCAAGCGGCAACAGTAGTACTAATGAGGCATCGGTGGCTTGGATGTGCAACACCTGTTCCATAAAAGCCGGCGCTAATATCGCGATTGTGCCCCCTGCTGCCTGGATAAACGCCAAAACTAAAATTGCTACCCAAATTCGGTTGTCACTCAGTATAAATTCTAGACCCTTCTTAATATCATTCTTACTTAAAATAACAAGCCGTAAAAGGCTTTCTTTTTTGTTGTCAAATGCCATTTGTTCTGAAGGTGGCAGCGGCGGCAGCATCCGGCGGATAAAGAATGTTCCCAGCATCGCTGTCGCGCCAAACAGGAAAACCGGCGTGTAGCCGAAATTCGCCACTACTGGCCCGGCTGCTGAAGACCCGATAATCAATGCCGCGGTCGGAGTGAACTGGAAAATGGCGTTCGCCGTAAGCAAGTTTTCCCGGCGTACGACAGTTGGTAGTGTGGCAGCTTCGGCAGGAATAAAGAACTGGAAAACAGCGTTTAAAATAAAAGCCACAAATAAAATGAACACTGGCGCAGACTGGATCGGAATAAACGCCAGCATAATAACGCCGATACCAATATCGGTATAAAGCAATATCTTACGTTTATCAAACCTATCGGTCACGACACCGGCAAAAACGCCAAACAATATTGCCGGCAGCATTGCCATCAGCAAAAACGTAGCGGTAATCGTATTGGAATTTGTTAAATGGAAGACCAAAATAATCAGGGAAAAATTCAGGATATTATAGGAAACCTGAAGCAATATCTGGTTAATCCATAAGGTTAAGAAGGCCTTATTCCGAAAAATTGAGGTTTCCGTTATTTGAGGCGGAAAATCGCCGGTTATTGTTTCCATAGTTGCTTGCCTTCCTCAAAGCATAGCAAAATGGCCTAGGTGGCGTAAAGCTGTATAAAAAAGTGCCACGCTCATTCGCCATCTGGCGGACTAAACGTGGCACAAGTATATTAATTACTCACTTTTAGCGATTTGGAGTAGAATTTCCCTACCAGTTCGTAAAACGGTACACCCTGGGGGCACCCGTCAAGGCTGATGGGTTTGGTTCAATCACAAGCCATGGATAAACCCCGGCTTGCTTGAACAAATTGGACGAGATGACGCTACGATTGTAGGCATGGTAGGCCGTGTAGCCGTCATTATTGCATGTGCGCAAGGCATTCCCGGCCGGCAAGGGTAGATTTTGCCTCGTCACCGTCTGCTCGGTCGCAGCGCTGGCATAAACATACGATGTGTACTGGAAAGCCGAAGTCGGACAAAAGACCAGCACACATGCCGTATCACGCGACATGGTATTGGCAGTACCAACTCCAAAGCCCAAACCTTCCTGGCAACCACGGGCCTTAACCACTGTTACCGAAGGACTTGGCGGAATGGTAATGCGCTGGGTCGCAAATGCTGGATTTACCGACACCGAAACGTCTGCCACCTGCGGGTTGGTGGGTGCCACCGGCGCCTCTTGCGTACTGCCGGAATTACCTCCCCCACCGCCGCCGCAAGCCATGAGCACAACGAGCAAGAAACCAACAATACCCCTGGCAAAAACTCTGGGCAACTGATGCAGAATTGGCTTCATAAGCCCTCCTCTTTCCTTGGTTTTTTAGCGTGACGGATAATAGTTGCCTCTCCTAAAAACTCCTTTCGCTATCAACGTGCAATTTAACCGGATGAACGGAAACATTATAGCTTATGGGAAACAAAAATGCAAACTATAGGTTGCGCTTAGTTTAAATATTTAGTATACTATTGCCTAGTTTATTCGCACTTTTTAATTTTTTTCCTAAACTAGACCACCCAGAAAAACCGTAGGAGGCTATCGTAATGCTGATTCTCAATGAGGATGGTACCCACACCGCAGGGCCGCTTGACGCCATGTGCATTCTACAAAACATGGTAACCAAGCGCTATCATGTCACTTTTTTCGATGAAGTTCCCCTGCCAGGCCCAATCCTAGACGTCATTGAGACGCCACTTGTCCGGTTGAAAAGTAATATGCACCATACTGAAGGCGCTGATACGATAGAAGGTGCGAAACTCCAACTTGCTGAATTAAGGCAGCAGATCACTATGACTGATGACAATGTCACAGACGAACCAATTCCTTGGAATGGCGAGCTTGGCATCGTTTGGCTTGTACTAAATTGGAAAGCCAAAGGGCAAAATGTGCGGGAAGCTATTTTTGCTGATCATCCGACTGCCCAACCGGCCACAAGCCGATAGAAGCATAGTGTAATATGCTGTGCCAAAAAGAGCTTCTTATTAATTTTCCGGATACTATAACCAAGCTTCACTTCCCTTGCGTTGCGAGGCTTGTTATTAGCCAAGCCGAAGAACAAGAAATGACCTTGCTTAGCCGGTTTGTCCAAGAGTTTTGGCTCAAAACGCCCGGAGAAGGCTTTACGCTCAATTTTGTGCCAATGGTCGACTGCCAGTCTCTACTTATAGCCGCACCAAACCAAAAGCGGCTCAACGAGATACTTGATTGGACGTTTGATATGCTCAAGGCCGGCCTCGAAAGAACTGGCTGCCAGGTTAGCGAAGAAAACTAAATACTCTACAAGCGGGGCTTTATGCCCCGCTTTTTTCATATTTCAAAACAAAAAAGCCCCAGGAAATTCCTGGGGCTGATACTAGACATACACTAATACTGGTACGCTAAGAGTTTGGTCTTCATGAACGCATGGCTTTTCAATAGCCACACACCAGATAAACCTATTGCGGCCACGCATGTGCTCAATGGTTACGCTGTCACCATCGAAAATGAAGTAAGGTTGGCCGGCAATTGGCGTAAACATGCCATCCTCATCTTCCAACACAGTCGTTTCACAATACCACCCATTAGTTGCAAAAACAGTAATGCCAGCTTTTCTAAGGCTTTTATAACACCATGAAGTAATAGCCGGATCCCCACGCTGTGTGCGGTGGATTACCTGGCTTGTCCGCACCACCGGCAGAAGCGGCTTCGCTGCATTAATCTCTACAAAGGTGAAACGATTGCCGTCAAGCAATTGGCGAATTAGATCGGCGACTTGTTCATTATTTTGCAACGTCAACCAGCCATCCCAGTGAAGTGTGTAATCGACACTATTTCGCTTGGGACCATTTACCTTCCTATTCACCCATACGCCTCCACTTTTAAAGATCTACAGTGAACCAAAACCTTTAGCCCACTCGCTTTCTATACTATTATAGTGTAAAGTTAGCTCGATAGCAACTATAGGTTTTTAGCAAAAAAAAAGCGCCCGGATCATCCTTAATCGGATTTTCCGGGCGTTGGTGTTAATACGGAACTAATTCAGTTAGCGCTTGCGGCGTTTGTCCTGCTCGTTGGCAATCTGCCGAAGCATATCGGAAAGCTGCTCGTCTGAAGCGCTGCCTACGGCGAAGCCTGTTGCCGTATTGCCAACTGTAACATTGGCTCCTGCAGATACGCAAGTTCCTGGCTGGTACGCAGTACCGCTTAGGAAGCCCTTAAGGTCATCGAGCTGGTTAAAAGCCGTGGGCTTACCCGAGCGGGAGTCGACCAAGACCGTGCATGCGATACCGGCGTAATCGGTTGTTGTAACCGAACTCATCCAATACAGCGCACCATCCTTGATAACCGGACGCGGTTCAAGGGGGATAATATTTCCACCCTGAGAAGACTTCCAGTTCAACTGCGGATAGCTGCTCTTGATGTACGTCAGCGAAGCATTCGGGCCAATCAGCTGGTCGGCGTTTGGAACCGTGTACTCACTGGGCACGCCGTTGTGGGCGTTAAAGTACAAGATCTTATAAACGCCATGGGAATTACCGCCGGAAGCCTCAGCTGCCATAACAAATTGAGGGCCATTTTGCGATGGTACCAAATATGGCTGTGGGTTATTGCCACCTCCCGAAACATCAGGAATTTGGGTTTGGTTCCGGTGGTTAAACCACTGGTTCCAGACTCCACCGCGCAAATCCCAAGCCTCGCCCATCTGTTTCGCCAGGCTAAGTGGGAAAAGCCGTTGGCCGGCAAAACGCGGGTCTTTGACTGCTTCGGAAGGGGTGAGTTCCTCCATGCGGCCGTCTGGGTGGAATACCGTTACTCCACCCCAATATGGTACCATCACTGGAAATGAAAAGTGGTAGTCCATATATGGCACCACTTCAAGCACTTCTTGGCCTTGCTGGAGGTAGTAAACCTCGGGCGTGTTCGACCAATAGTGATGACGACGCATAATCCAGCGGATGTTGTCGCGCAGTTGCATACCTTCGCCATAGCGGAATTCCTGGCCAACCACATTAGCCGACCCGTCCGGGCGAATGATAATAATGCCTTTGGTTTTAGCCGCGAAGGCATTATAAAAGCCGTTTGGCACGCGTGGTGCCACCATGTCGATCTGCTGGCCGTCGATAAACGGTTCAAAGCCGCCGGGTTCAACAGTTGAATCATTCACCTTATTCTTGCCGAAGTTTACGGCGACTTCATAGGGCAACCACCGTACGGCGGTTGTATTCGGCAACGCCGACAATTGTTCCGGCTGCAAGTCACCAACCAGTTTGCTCCCGATAAGTGAACCGGCCCAGATCTGGAAGAATATAACGTATGTAAGAACTGGTAGGAAGCACCAAATAAAAGGCCAGAGACTGTCTCCTACGATAGCTCGACCAATAGACCAACCAAGTGCGATTACTGCTATGACCCAAAAGAGGCTTTCTGCTGGATGTAGGTAGAAGATGTCGAACCACAGCCAATGCATTAGGGGGCTCGTAATCCATGCTACTATACAACAACCAAGCAGTATGAAGAAAACAATGATCGTCAAAATAATTAGTCTCCGATCCAATCGGTCAGCCTGCCCTGGATGCACTTGGGACATGCCGTTCCCTCCTGTCGATAACCACTACAAAGCTCCATTGTCAAAGTACAGTGCTGTATTATACCAAAAATCAACGATTTTGTCTACTATAGGCTATAAAATATTGGAAAATAAAAGCGGGGGCTCACATTGCTGTGAGGCTCCCCGCTTGAACATTTACACATTCACGAGTCTAGCTGTGGTTTGAAGAATGTCCGCCAAGTCTGCGTTTGTATATCGCGTGCGGAAAATCGGCTGCCATTCGTTGGTTGACAGGCTTAAATTCCAAGGGCAAACGCTGCGCTTCCAATTGAGATACGGCATAAGCTCGCCGGTTTCAGGGTTTCGCCGCGTGTACTGGATGATCTGGCCGTTATGGATTCGGTCGCATGGGTCTTTCGACTGGTCCAGTTCATAGTACCGCCACTGCGTTAGCCGCTCTAAGCGAATAGTAAAAGCCCACATGATTTCGCCGTGACCGACAAGAATCGTCCGGCCGTCTTCGCATTCCCGATGGAGTGTATCAATGACACGATCTGCCCGTAGGCAGGAACCAGCCATATTTTCGCCATTCGGCGGGGTCCAATAAAGCGCGTCGCGTTTCTTTGCTGCCATCGAGGCGGCGTATTTTTCATTGCGCTCTTTGACTGGCATAACATCGAGGTCGCCCCAATCCCGCTCGCGCAAATAGAATTCAAGAAACCAGTTGGCACCTGGCAAGTTAAGATGATACGCCGTTTCAATCGCCCGAAGATATTCAGAAGTATAGTACCGGTCGAAATTGACTGACATATTAGCCCTAAGCCACCTGCCTGCCGCTTCCGCCTGCGCTATTCCCTTATCAGTTAAGCGCCACTGAGAACTATGGCGTTCGTAATACTCTTCGGTAAAGAGACTATCGTCCCCCTGCTTTGAACGGTCATTAACCACATTGCCTTCTGATTCACCGTGACGCACCAATACCAAGTCAATTGGCATAGTCATGACGAAAAGCCTTCTCCTTTTTACCAGCTGTATATGGAATGTGCTATGCAAAATCTAGCTTTATTTTACCATTTTATTTCATACAGCACAATATTATAGGTTTAACCTACCTTGTATAATGTCAATGGCAGTATTATAATTGCTAACACATCTACGTGGCACTTTTAACATTGGGATAGAAGGCTATTGGAGGTTTCAGGGGATGTTACTGTTGGCAATCTTCCTGCCGAATTGGGTATATTGGCTTATTTCATTTGGCTTTGGAATACCAGGCCTAGTTATGACTGTCATTTTCTTCATCGTCAATTCTTCTATACTCCAAATTAGAATTTCTAAATTATGGAACGAGAACAGCATTGTCCCGCTTCGGGAAAGGCTTATTTTATCAGGGTATGGCCTTGCAATAGGTGCAACTATTCTTATTCCTGTTCTCGCGACAGAATTTATATTGCAGAGAATTGCCGGTAGTGAAGATAAGTTAGCTGTTGCCGTGTCGTGTATAGTAATCTTTCTCATCGGCCTTTTAGGCTGGCAGACACAGCATTGGCGGGAAACATTACTTCTTCGACTGCTTGGCATACCTCCTCAAACATTAGATGCAGTGAAGGTCTAAAGGGGTTATTAGCCGCACCAATAAAGTTGGTGCGGCTTTTTCATTCCTTAGACTTTTTCAAAATCCGACAGTATAATCAAAATAGGAACTTAGCTATGTCTTCACACTTTATTCGATCAATATTCATATTTGGTGCGTTTGGTTTCGGGGTGGCGTTTTGGGTGGTATTCCGAATTATTTTTGCAAGGCTTATTACCGTTTCAGCCTCGCCGATGGAAGTGATTGCCAGTATTATCGCACCTGTCGTGCTGTTTGCCTTGTTTGTCTGGTTTTTAACGCTTACGATCATTTTTGTAAGGAACATTCACCTACGGCTACTGCTATATGCGTGTGTCGCCCTGGCGTACATTCCTATCAACTGGCGTGACGCTTCTAGCATTATTTCCTTTATTGGCATTTTCGCAACGTTGGTATTGTTTGATTGGCTCTACCGGGAAGATATCGACAACCAAATTAAGCCACAATGGGGCCGCACAGTGCTCACTGCCGGTACACTACCCATTCTGATCTTCACGTCAACGATTAGCTTCTTCTACTTCCCTATCTATCAAGAAAATATTGCCTTATCACTCCCACTTGCCAATCGCCAGGTCTTAGAAACCTTAGGCAGCCTTGGCTACTTTTTTGTATTACAAATGTTTTTAGTAGCCTCAACACTACTCGCCAATTTTTCCGTCGGCACCTCAATGAATGTGTTAATGAAAATACCCGCCTTTTCCACCCTCATAGTAGAAAAAGCCAAAAAAGTTAATACTCCCATGATCTAATCGGTATTAGGGGCTGACTTCGCGCCAGTCGTACTGGAGGCTGCCGGTTAGTAATTTCTGTAAATTGGTATTGAGAAGATATTGGGGTTGATAGGTAAATATTTCTGCAGGCGTTGTAGCGTTCGTTGCATTCCCCAAATTCCGCGCAAAAGTAAAACCTGCTTCTGAAAGCACCATACCTTTTACCTGCAATTGCACATTGCTATTAGCGTTATATGACGTATCAAACTGCCCGGAGCTAACATAAACGCCAGAAAGGTTAGCTACCGCCTGGTCAATGTTAATAGCGCCACCGGCGACGATCACTAAAGTGGAAGAGGCCATCGTTGTGATATTCGTATTGATAGTCACCGTTCCCGGCACAAGGATTATCGTCGCGAAGTTTGGTGTCGTCGCATAATTTGCCGGCAATAGTGTTGAGGAAATGGTCAAGTCACCGTTTACTTTATAGACACCAGTAGTCGTTGGTAATTTGCCCGAAGGCAAATTCATAGCCGTGGAACCATATTTAGCATTAAGGGAAGCGTAATCAATCACGCTTATATTTGAAGCCCCAGGATAATTTCGTAAGTACAGGTTATTAGCGGAAGTAAACCCGCTAATTGTTTGCCCGCCAGTGCCGACGACATAGGTTGCATTCGGTTGGGCACCATCGGCGTTCATGCTAATATTGCTGACTGAAAACACATCTGCATTCTGTGTTTGTATCCATGGCCCGTCAAGACATATCCGTTTATCAGAAGTATTTCCTGCTAAGTCTAATATTCGAAATTTCACCACATAACATTGGCTACCGACTGAGTTACAGAAGTCAATTGCCGGCGTGGTAATCGTTGCGGTATTCGCACCACTGCTGAATGTTTGGCCGGTAAGGTTATACCACTGGCTCGGTACCCAGGTGGAGTTACACTTCCCAAAATTAGAAAAGTAGCCATAGGTCAAACCATAATCGGTCGAGTATTGGCTATAGACTTTTGTGGGATCAAGACCAGAAGTCGGGTCAGAAACAGTAATTTGGAAGCTATAGGTGTGATCATTCCCTTGCCTCGTTGCAACAATGTTTGCCCAATTCACTGGTGAAACGGTATCGATATTAAAACTTAGCGTGCCTGTTGGCCCTTGCACGTTATTCACATCGGTGGCATAGAAAGAGAGTACATGCCTGCCATTGGCAGAAAAGGTTTGGACGGTTTGTGAAGCGTTCACGGTTAATGGTGAGCCTGAATCAAGCCAATATGTTATTGCTTTGATTCCAGTGGATCCACTCGCCGTCATCGTTACCGTCACACCCGAGGTATACCAGCCGTTTGTGCCCTGTTGCGAATCTGCCGAAATTGAAGCGGCCATCGTCGGCCCGCCAGCCGCAAGAACCTGCTGGGTATGTGCGATCCAACGCACAATACTAAATAGCGAAATAAGCAATAGTAAAACAACCGGTACAATGACCGGCACAAATCTTCTCACATCTTTATCCTATCACAGCGTCTGAAAAAGTAAAAAGAAGATAAAGCCAAAAAGAAAGCCCGCCTCGGTCTAAAACCGAAGCGGGCTAAAGTGGTAATGGTTATGCGACTGCTCTTAGGTTTGATTGGACGCGGTATCTGTAAGGCAATTCCTGCGAGAGATACAGCGAAAGCTCAACACTAAGGACAAACATGCCAAAGAAAAGATATACCCAGCGTGTAGTCCAAAATTGCAGCTCAGCACCGTTAAATTCATCATCAGTCAAATTCTTCTGTAGGCTCCCCATACCTTCGCTATAGGCTAGGGAAGTCTTATCTACATTCTCATAGGCAACTGCCCTATCGCGGGTCGCTGCGAGGCTTTCATAGGCATTTCGATTGCCAAATCCATACCGCTGCATTGCGGCACGAGCCTGGTCAAGCCGGGCAACATAGATTTCCACATTGGGTGCGCTGTGCATTTGGTCAAGCGGGACGTCGATTTGAATGTGTGCCCGAACTGTAAACATTACCGCCAGACAGAACAATGCAACCGCTGCCAAGTAAAATGGCAATGCGATCCAGCCCCAATTTTCATGCACAAAAAATAACCGAAGCCCTTGACGCATGAACCTTCCTTCTTTTTGAACGTGCTTTCTATCTTGTAAGGTCTAAGGTAGAATGTTAAGCGACTTGCCGTACCTGGGCTCGTTGTAATTCGTGCCTCCAAGGCAATACTTTACGAAATACCTTGTGAACACTAAATGCAATTACCCACATTACAATAGTAGCGTAGAGCCACCATGTATGCAGCAACTGAAACCAGCCGGCATTGATAGCTAAATTAGCCAGGCCATTTTTCAAGCTCTCTAGTTGGACAATGTACCCATCAGAGGAAGGGCCTCTGTCACGCAAGGCACTGGCCACCTCACGAGCTACAGTAAGATTGCTATCAATAGCCTCACCATGCATACCCATGCGTTGCATTCCAACTTGGGTCTTGTCAATCTCAATAATTACTCATCTAGCATCGAGGGTGTCGTATTCCAGACGGCTTAACCGCTCATCTATATCTTCAACTGTATTGATAACAAAAATAAATGTTAGCGAAGTTAGTATCACAGCGGCAAGATTAAATGAATTCACCAATACTTCCATGTTATCTCGGGTAAAAAAGTACTGAATACTGCGCCACATAGACCCACTCCTTTTGAAAGTGCTACCTGCAAATTCAGGTTGCGAGTATTGTAGCATATCAAAGTCTAAAATACTATAGGTATATAGATCTAAATTTAAATGCAGAGATAAAAAATCAAACTAAAGGGTAAAAAAGTAAAATCTTTATTGTTTGAGTGATTAGCGAGAACTGCCTGAAGGTCCAACTAGAACTTATCGAACTTCTCCCTAATCGCTCGAAGAATAAGAGAGCGGGACTGGTTCCTTCCCGTTTTCCGCTTTGCGCTTTTACTGCTTGAGGACGGCGAAGAAGGCTTCTTGTGGTAACGTCACTTTGCCGACTTGCTTCATACGCTTTTTGCCGGCTTTTTGCTTTTCTAAGAGTTTATCCTTGCGAGTACGGTCACCGCCATAAAGGTAACCGGTTACGTCTTTGCGGTAGGCTTTCACTGTAGACCGCGCGATAATTTTGCCAAGAGTATTACCCTTTTGCTCACCTGCACCAATGGCAGCTTGAATTGGAATTTCGTATTGTTGCCTCGGAATAACCTCTTTCAAGCGTTCTACTAATTCACGACCTATATGCTCCGCCTGCCCCCTAGGGACCAAACGAGCCAGCGCATCAACAATTTCACCTGAAACCAAAATATCCAAACGCACCACGTCCACCGGCGCTTTTGTTGAGACTTCGTAATCAAGCGAAGCATAGCCTGAAGAAATTGATTTTAGTTCGTCGAAAAAGTTGGTAATAATTTCAGCAAGTGGCATCGACGCAGTTATTTTTACCTGACTCCCCTGATTTCCTTTATCTCCCATATATTCAACATTGCTTACTTCACCACGCTTACCATTAATAAGCTCTAATATTGAGCCGAGGGTTTGCTCGGTTGTCATAATGATAGTAGAAGCAATCGGCTCCAAAATTTGGGCAATCTGCGTTCGATCAGGCAGCTGGGCTGGTCCTGCGATCTCGACTGTTGTACCGTTAGTCAATTCGACGCTATACTGGACAGAAGGCACAGAAATAATAAGGTCTAAGTCATATTCCCGCTCAAGACGCTCGCGGACGACGTCTAAATGTAATAGGCCAAGAAACCCACAGCGCATGCCAAACCCCAGCGCTTTTGAAGATTCCGGTTCGAAGGTTAGCGAAGCGTCATTGAGCTTTAATTTTTCCAAAGATTGCCGCAGTTTTGGATAATCCTGGCTTTCCACCGGATATAGTCCGGCAAATACCATTGGCGTAATGGTTTTATAGCCGGGCAGCGGCGCTGTTGATCCCCTATCCCCTTCGTAGATAGTATCCCCGACACGCGCCAGGCTCACATCCTTTAAGCCAGTCGCTACGTACCCAATGCTACCAGCCCCTAATTCCCCTGACGAGACAAAACCTGGATTAAAGAAACCAACTTCAAGCGCTTCAAATTTGGACTGCGAAGCATACAAGCCATACTGTTTTCCTGCATACATTTTGCCATCAATAATTCTAATGTGACACACAACGCCCTTAAACTTATCGTAATGAGAATCAAAAATAAGGGCTTTTAATGGCGCGTCGACGTTGCCTTTTGGTGACGGCACGCGATCCACGACTGCTTGGAGGATTGCTTCAACCCCTTCCCCCGTTTTTGCGCTCGCCGTTAGAATTTCATCTTCCCGAAAACCAAAGGTCTCGGTCAGTGATTTTGCTACCGCTTCTGTCTGAGCCTGCGGTAAATCAATCTTGTTGATAACTGGAATAATGGTCAGCCCCTGATCGACCGCCAAATAAGCATTCGCCAATGTTTGGGCTTGGATGCCTTGGGTTGCGTCAACTAAGAGGATTGCACCCTCAACCGCGGCTAAAGATCTGGAGACTTCATACGAGAAGTCAACATGTCCCGGTGTATCAATCAGATTTAAAATGTAAGAATCAACAGGTAAAATCGAAGAGGACTGTACTTCATCATTCTTTATTTTTTCATTGTCATTTTGATTGTTGGCTTTTAATTTTTGATTTTCAATTTGGTATACCATTTTTACTGGCTGTAATTTGATGGTGATGCCGCGTTCGCGTTCGATGTCCATGCTGTCTAAAAGCTGGGACTTCATTTTGTCGCGAGCAATTGTGCCGGTTATTTCCAGCATCCTATCAGCAAGTGTCGACTTGCCATGGTCAATATGCGCAATAATACAAAAATTCCGAATGTTTTCCATAAATAACAATAGGTATCAGGTAAAGGATTATACCCTGCGTTATACGTAGTACCTAATACTTGATACTTAATACCTGTATTGAGCCTTCATTCTACTGCATTGACTTTGTTGGCACAAATTCCGTATCATCAAAATATTACGCTTATGAAATTACTGCCTTGTACCGTTGCGAGTTTGGTCCATCCTACTCATCACTACGAAAAAAGGATAGTTACCTACATCGAAGCAACGCCCACGAAACACCGTGCTGGTAACCGTCCTAAGTTTTTTGCGGCTGTTTTGTCAATAATAATGTTCGGCGCCATTGTGTCACCTGCTTTTGCGGCGGATGCTTCAAGTTCTGCAACTCCTGCTAGTACCGCAACAGCTACGCCAAGCCCAACGGCTAAACCAACGACCACGCCAAGCCCTTCACCGACTGCAACGCCCAAGGCCTCTACAACGGCAGC
>CAYSOG010000018.1:0-20819 GCA_964432675.1 uncultured Gammaproteobacteria bacterium
CTTGCGAGGAGCTGCTCCTAGTATGAGAGGACCGGAGTGGAGTAACCGCTGGTGAACCAGTTGTCGTGTCAACGGCAGTAACGCTGGGTAGCTACGTTGCTATGTGATAAACGCTGAAAGCATCTCAAGTGTGAAGTACACCTCAAGATTAGGTATCAATGTCCGACGCAAGTCGGACGAGAGATCCCAGGTAGAACACCTGGTTGATAGGCGACCGGTGTAAGGCCCGTAAGGGTTTGAGCCAAGTCGTACTAATAGATCGAACGAGTATTCTTTTAAATTTCTTTTGTAAAAGATCGGTTCTATGAGCAAAATATGGTAAATACATATACTGTTCACAAAACCAAACTGTAACTTTTCTCTTCAGTTTTTAGCGTATAAAAAACCTATGCAGGTTATATGTCCTATATTTAACAATGTGTAGAGGATTGTATTCTGGACCGAACAGTAGCGAGGAAACAACTGCTTGTTTCCATGCAATGAGAGGTGGGAATTTCTTTTTGACAAGAAATTCACCGGACATTGGAGCGTTGCGCGGTAGCGCAAACAAACCTTTGGTATCTCTGCAGTACTTTTTATACAGATTAAGACGTAGAGGATTGTATTCTGGTCATTGGAGCGGGGTGGTACCAACTTTTCCCATTCCGAACAGAGTCTTGAAACGCCCCAGCGGTGACGATACTGCATCCGCAAGGTTGTGGGACAATAGCTCATGGCCAGAATACAGTCCTTTACTAGAATTTTTACCACATGGACACATGTCCAGAATTTTTAGTTGCACTCCTCTTGCAATAGTGTGTTAATCCAAATGCAAAACGTAGTATGATAGAAAGAACTATGCCAGGCGAGCATCATGAAGACGAAGGTACTAGCCTAACCGGCCAACAACGCCGCCAGCAAGAACTCGACGCGGCGACGCGAAGCGAGCTTGATGCCGCGCGGTTTGAACCGTCAAGTGAAGTCGCACATCCAGACCTCGAAACTCCTACCGAAGTGAACCCAGAAGAACATGCAGCTGCACATCCAGCACCTGTAGCGGGAGGTTCAGGTGATGACGATATTGACCCACGCCTCGCCGTACTGAAGAGCCTCAATTTGGATGCAACCCCAGAATCAGCGCCAAATTTAGCATCCAATAGTCCACTAGAACAAAAACTCGATGCCTTATCCAAAACCGACCGACAGGTATTTGACCGAGGTGTCCAGAAAATTCTCAATGGCAGCAAACCAAATACAAGACAAAAGCAAGTACTAACTGGCATCTTTGGTGCCGTACCCGACTCGGAAGCGATTAGGGCAGTCCAGCATACAGAGGCCGAAACACCCCCAAGAGAAACTGACGAAGCCACTCATATGGCTACAGCCGACACGTCAAGTACTTCTGCGGTTGGAGTATCGACAGGAGCAGAAGTTCTAACTGCAAACGGTGAAATGGATAGCGGGGAAGCATCTGCTAGTACTGTACCCGTCGGAACTCCGCCGGAACATGGAGATAGGCCTAGATCCACACTAGAGCCTCCAGCTTCAGAAAGACCAGACCAGCCACAACGTCGTGAAACAGCAAGGCCCAATGGACCAACGATGCAAGAGCGCGCCAACCGCTATCTTGATGAATTTCCTGAAGCGAAAGAGATGATCATTAATGAGCTAAAAGCATGTGTGGACGCAGAAGGTAAAGGAACTATCACACTACATGTTGAGCCAGAGTACAGTGGAGAGAGCTTAAATAAAGCAAGTGCATATGCTTACCTTGCCCGTGAGTTGGGTTTGTACCCAAGATTTGAGCAATACCGCCCAGGTATGTACACCCTAACGGCTACCATCGAACCACGGACGAACGCCCGGAACTTTTATAGAAATCCAGACAAAAGAACTGAACCTGAACCTGAACAAACTGAAACAATATTAAGTGTAGCAATTAAGCGTGCTAAGCCAGTTTGGTCAGCCATGACACAAGAACAACGTCATGAGCTTGTTGCAAGTGGCCAATTGTCAACCGATGATGTTAACTTGCTTGAACATGCCATTGAGGTCGGAGATGTGCCAGAAATTACACGAGACCAACGGTATGAATTACAACGGATCTTCAAGGTTTTGCGGGAAACACCGGTCAAGCAGGTTGCCGAAACTGGTACGGCAACAGCATCGGATAAAACCGAAGCTGAAGTGGCTGCCGAAACACCAAGCCCACGTGAAAGCTGGCACAAACGCGTAATAGAGAGAATATTCAATTCAGACAAACCAAAAACCGAAACTGCTGAACCGGAAACTGCTCCGGCGGCACCAGCAGAAACTGGCCCTAAAGCCACCAACGTCCCTCCTCAAAGCCGGGTTCCGACACCACAGCAGCCAAACCAGTTTCGCGACTGGCAAACCATGGCCGAATCACCTCAAGAAGTGAAAACCGCGTTTGAACGACGCCACTACTACCGTAGAGACTTTGGCTCAAACCTTATTGACTACATAAACCAAATGGACCCGGAAGTCCGTGCTAAGCGTCTTGAGAACTTGTCACGAAGAGACAAAAACCTGCTCCATAGTACGATTGGGCCACTTATGGAACTGCCAACCGAAGAAGCCAAGCGTAAAATGGATGCGTTCAGTAATGCTACCAAAGATGCCATCTGGGCATGTTACGCCACGGATAAAGAAAACTAAAAGTTTTTACTCATTAATGTAATTCATCTAGACAATAACTGATAAAGCTTGCTATAGTTAAGTGACTATGCCACCTGTCCAAAAAGTATCGTGGTTAGAGAGTAAAATCAGCGATACTATCCTAAACGACCTCCAAAGCGGTAAGTTACCGAAACCTGAAGCCGAAAAACTGGCTGCTTTTGTGCTTTCCAAAATCGATAACCTCAAAACCCAGGAAGACACACTGCTGTTCCTTTCCGATTTAGCCAAGATGTATCCGGAATTTGATAAACTGCGTATAATGGTAGAAGGAGTTGCGGAACGGCAACAAGAATACCAAACTGCAACTCGTGTGTTACATTTAATCAAAAAAGGAGCTGCGAAGCAGGCGATTTCCATTGCCCAAGCGCAGATGCAATAATATATGGATTTCTTTGGATTTGGCAAAAAGAAAGGCGCGCCTTCAAATCCGGAAGGTTCTGGTGGTTTTGACCCCAGTCGTGATTTGAAAGCGCGGGACGAAAATGACAAAACTCTCGAAGGCGCTTTGCCTCTGAATTCACTACCACAGGTTTCGACTGATAGTGAACCTGCATTGGCGGCAATGGCAACACGTGTCGGCCGGACAGATATCATTTCTGGACCTGCTTCTGGATCTAGAGCGCCAGCCTTCTCACCAGTAGCAAGTGAATGGTCGGGGCTTCGCAAAGGTGACCGTGGCCCATCCAATGAGCCTCCACAAACATACGAGCAGCAAGCAGCAGCTTTGGGCTTAAAACTGGGAGATACGGCACAAATCGATGCGTTCGTGAATGAGCACATCACTGATGACAAGGAAGCCGATGAAGCCCTAAGCCGTGTTGAAGCTGCTTTTAAGAATGGCCAGCCTGTATCATCTGAAGACTTAGCAAAAGTCCAATCCCTTCTAGCCGAAAAGAAAAAAGCCGAAGGAGCTGCAGCTGTTAATGAAGCTACAACTGTAGTTAACGAACATGCGGCGGTAGCCCGTCAGGATTTATCATGGGGTGAACAACTAAGTAACAATATAGCTACTATAAATCCTAATGAATTTAGTCAACGTATAGCTGAGTTAAAAAAGTATGAACCTGATAAAGCACAGCGATTTCAAGCTATTGTAGACCAATTTGACAGTAAAGTAGGACAAAACGCGACGTCAGAACAAATCAAAGACTATTTCGACAGCCTGGATGATGATACAAGAGAATTTTTGGGTGAAGTCTATTTCGCCCGGGCAAATGTCCCGGTTATTGAAAGGCAAGCGCATAACCAGATGGCAGAAAACATTGGCCCCTTATTAGGTCCCGAGCCTGCACCTGCTGTCCCAGCAACTCCTGAACCAGGTCGCACTGCGGTACCTGATGCTGCTGCAGCTGGGCCAACTACACCTGATGTCACTACAGCGCCCGATGCCGTTGTGCCGGATGCGACCAGTTCTGATGAAGCCTGGGCGCCAACGCAGGAACAATTGGCTGCCGAGCTTGATAGAATATTACCGGCTGATATTGACGTCACAGGCTTAAATGCGACAGACTTAAGGACATTCCAAATCATTCGCCAACACCAGGAAGGTAGTCATTTACTACAGAAAGATGTGGCAAAAGCAACAAAAGTCCGCCAGGCAATTGGCGAAGCGATACGAAAAAGAGCTGCAGAAGCGAGGAAGGCGGCAGACGCTAGTATCCCCAAAGGCCCGACGCCCGCTGCTCCGACAACTGGGGAAGCAGCAGCAGCGGCTGGCGGCACAAAGGATGCAGAACCGGCCACTGAAGCGCCGGAAGAGCCTACAGACGAAACAGAATTCATGTCAGCTGATGAAATTGCCCAAACTCGTTATGCTGCTGAAACAAAAATAAAAGACTTAACGAAAGCCGCCAACAATGCAGATACCCTTGCCCATCGTAACGCAGACAGTAAGGCTCGAGACCAGGCGCTTAATGCTGCAAATGCTGCCAGATCAGCTGCGAAAGACATTGCAAAATGGTTACCTCAAATTGGTAAAGCCGAAGGCAGGATAAAGTTGGCCAAAGATGCTGAAACAAAGTTAGCCGCCCAGCAAGAACTCAATACAGCGGTCCAAGAACTCAACGCCGCTATTACATGGGGTGAGGCGGTACAGCTAACCGCTGAGTCAATGGGAAATTTAACAACCCAAAATGAAGCAGGCGTCAAGGCACTCGACCGGTTTGACATTGTAACTCGTAATCAAATCAACGAAATACTTCAGGAAGGACAACGTTCAGGAAAGTATGATATGAAAAAAATAAATGCTCTCATGGGAAATAAAGAAGCTCGCAATTTTGTTTTGGATGCTATTAAAGATATGGGGGAAATCAAATCTACATTACAAAGTTTGGGTATGCGAAAGGTCAACTGGGACAGCTGGGAAAACTTTGAAATTTGGGGCAAGCGTGCTTTTGGAGTGGCAAAATTTGGCATGATCGTAGCTCTCTTACTGGCCGGTGGCGCGGGTATTCTGCCGTTCATAACCCAGGGTATTGGTCACACGCCACAAGGTGTCAAGGGAATGTTCGGGTAATAAATTTCTTCGTATATCCATCTTGTTTCCGCAATCGAATTGTGCTACACTGCTAACGATTAGCACGGTGTGTAAAATCAAATCCCACTTATAGAAACCGAGGTGAATATGAATGGCAAAAGCAAGTGTGTCCAAAACAAACACAAAGAAAACTTCAGTCAGCAAGACTGCCAAAGAACCACAATCAATGGCCGATCTCTTGGCCAACTACGATAAACCGTTAATTAGCCTGAAGCGTCGGCAGACTGTCGATGGCACGGTTATTCAAATAACCCCAACCGAAATAATTTTTGACCTGGGCAGCAAAGCCGAAGGTATTATTTCAGGTAGGGAACTTGATTCCGAAATTGCCAAGGGCCTAAAGGCAGGCGACACAATTCCTGTCACTATTTTAGAGAACGAATCAGATAATAACTACGTTTTGTGCTCATTGAAGCCAGTCGCCGAAACTAAGCGCTTCTCAAACTTGAAAGATTCCATTGATACCGAAGAAACTATCGAAGTTAGAGTAATTGAAGAGCGCAAAGGCGGCTATTTAGTAAGCTACAATAACCTAAGGGGTTTCCTACCTGCTTCCCAAGTAGCGCTGGAATTTGTCGGTAAACCAAAAGAATTAATTGGTAAAAACATTACGGTAAAGGTACTAGAATTTGACCGTGAGATGCCAAGGCTTATTGTGTCGCAAAAGGCAGTGGTTTCACAAGAGCAGCGCCAAACGCGCCAAAACTTATTTGCAAACCTGAAAATCGGCGATGAAGTCACGGGCAAAGTCGTTACCGTACTCCCATTTGGTTTAGTTGTCGACGTGCAAGGTGTTGAAGGATTTGTCCATATTTCCGAAATTGCTTGGGAACGTGTTGACAACCCGCAAAACTACTATCATGTTGGCGCTCCTGTCACGGCCGCTGTAGTTAATATCGATGAAGACGAAGGCAAAGTGCTGCTTTCAATTAAGCAACTCACTGAATCTCCCTGGACCGATATTGAAAAGAAATTCAGCTTAAACCAAGTTGTCACTGGTACAGTAACTAAGCCTACTACTTATGGTATCTTAGTCAAACTCGACGACGGCATTGTCGGTTTACTACCCAAGGCAAAATTAGGCGACGACATCGATAAATACAAGGAAGGCAGCCAAGTCAGCTGCATTATCGAAGCCATAGACAAAGACAAAAAGAGAATTAATTTAGGATTAGCTGGGTAGACGTCAAAGATTAAAAGGCAATTTTTGCCTCGCTGGTGAACCATTATTGTTCGAGCGATTAGAGAGAACTAAGCACCACTATACTTTTCGATTTCTGTCCAGCAAGGGATACAGTGGAACAATGGCATTGGTATGTATACATCATCGAATGTTTAGATGGGCTATATTACACAGGCGTCACTTGGAATACAGAGATAAGAATGGAACAGCACATGCTAGGAAAAGGTAGTCAATTCACGGTGAAGCACGGTTTTAAAGCATTGCGGTATAAAGAATCATTTAATAACCTGCTAGAAGCGAGAGAACGCGAACAGCAATTGAAGGATTTTAGTAGGAAAAAGAAAGAAGCGCTATTTTCAGTCAATAATTATTCCGATATACGTGACTAAAAGTTGTGTGGTGCTTAGTTCTCGCTTCGCAGTAGCTACGCTCGAACAATAATTCACTTAGGAATCTAATTGGAAAATAATTAATATGCCGAAATTATCTAGTAATTACGTTTGTCAACAGTGTGGGGCTTCGAGTACTAAGTGGTTTGGCAAGTGTCCACAGTGTAATGCTTGGGGATCGCTTGTCGAAACAATTGTAGAAAAATCTAGCCCCTTGGCTCGTCGCACAGCTAGACAATCCGCCGCAACACCTACCAGATTAGATTCAATTGCCCAAGTGTCGATTAACCGGGCAACCACAGGTATTTTTGAGTTCGACCGCGTTTTGGGCGGTGGTATTGTTCCTGGAATGGCTGTGCTCATAGCCGGTGAACCAGGTATCGGAAAATCGACGTTGCTCCTAAAACTCGCGGCAAACCTAGCTAATAAACATAAGGTAGCAGGTAGTAAGTATCAGGTAGAAGAAACCGCATCGAAAAACACTTCGACATCAGAAAATACCTTGCCTGTTTCATCTAATAATGGTGCAAAAAACCTTACTAATACCAAATATCAAATATCAAATACCGTTTTGTACGTTGCGGGTGAAGAATCACCGAACCAAATAAAAATTCGGGCGAACCGGTTAGGGATTGGTGGATTGCCGATTGCATTATTAGCACAGACCGATGTAGATGTTAACGCAGCCACCATTGAAGCGCAAAAGCCTGATTATGTGATCGTCGATTCTGTCCAAACACTTTCGACGCAAGACCTTACTTCTTCGGCGGGATCAGTCGGCCAGGTTCGGGAATCGGTCGATAGGTTAACGAGCTTAGCAAAACGCACCAATATTCCAATTTTTTTTGTCGGCCATATCACCAAAGAAGGCTCAATTGCCGGCCCTAAGGTACTTGAGCATATCGTCGATACCGTGTTATTGCTTGAAGGTGATAACGCCCATAATTTTCGCATTTTGCGGGCAATGAAGAACCGTTTCGGCTCAACTGACGAAGTAGGCGTGTTTTCGATGGAAGACACAGGTATTGAAGAAGTGAGTAATCCATCCCAATCCTTCCTCGCGGCAAGGTTAGCCAATACGCCTGGCTCTGTCGTCGTGCCGACTATGGAAGGGACGAGGCCTATTCTCGTTGAAATCCAAGCGCTTGTGGCGCCTACCACACTTACGCTTCCAAGAAGGGTGGGTATCGGTATAGACTATAACAGGCTGCAGTTTCTTTTAGCGTTAATTTCGAACCACGTGAGCTCAAAGATTTCCCAACTTGATGTTTTTGTCAATGTTGCAGGTGGCCTAAAGGTTGGCGAACCTGCACTTGACCTGGGCATTGCCTTGGCAGTAACATCGGCCTTGAAAGGCCTACCGATTGATGCAAAGCTAGCCTGTTTTGGTGAGGTAGGATTGTTAGGCGAAGTCCGGACGGTTCGTTTTGCGCAGCAGCGTTCCCAAGAAGCCAAGCGCTTAGGATATGCCCATGTGTTAAGCCCAGAAGACTGCAAAAGTTTAGTCCAAGCAATCGCCAAAGTATTTAAAAAAAGTTAGCTAATACGTCTTATCTGACCTATTAGGCCTATTTGACTTATATCCATGGAAGACGACGAACAAGAAACTAATCAGCAGCGGCCGAGGCTAATTGCAACAACGATTGTGTTGCTTGTAGCGTTGGTTATCACAATTTTTGTTATTCCTTCGAGTAAGCCATATACTTTCATCGATGGGCTGCGTATTGCAGCGCCGGCTATTTTGACGGGCTTTTTCTTTTTAGGCTTCCCAAAGATAGCTGAGCTTTCGAGAGAATTGACAGCCCTATTTATTAGCCATGTTGCTAAGGAAATTGTTACCCAAGTGAGTGGTATTAGTTTTCCGCTTGCTAGCCGGACAAATAGACGGAATAACAGGAAGGGAAGGTATACTAACCCGCTTGTCCTAGATACGTCTGCCATAATCGACGGTAGAATAGAGTATATTTTGGGGACTGGATTTTTATTTGGCACTTTCTTGGTGCCCCAGTTTATCTTACTCGAGCTTCAAGAAGTGGCTGATTCAGCTTCTGCTATGAAACGCCAACGGGGCAGAAGAGGCTTAGAAATTTTAGAGTCGATTAAAGCACTCTCAAAGACCCAGAAAGCCTTTTCCTTGGTCGTTGTGAATGATGACCCGAAACGGATAAAATCGATTGACGAGAAGCTTTTAAAAGTCGCTAAGCACTATCACGCGGCCATTGTAACGTGTGACTACAACCTTAATAAGGTCGCGACCGTTTCTGGAGTGCCAGTTTTAAATGTCAATGAACTTGTAAATGCCGTCAAAACGGTTACCCTACCTGGCGAAAACGTGACCGTGAAGGTGATCCAAAAAGGTAAAGATAGGGAACAAGGTGTTGGTTACCTGGAAGACGGCACTATGGTAGTTGTCGAAGATGGCAGGCTCTATATTGGCAGTGAAGTCACCGCAAAGGTTCACCGAGTTATTCAAACTTCAGCCGGCAGGATGTTTTTTGCCGCAGTCGACAGTACCCACTTCGAAGAAGAAGCAATTACCAACTAAAGACAAAGGTCAAAATCTTGTAGCTTGAAATTTAAAGCATTAATTCGTTCCTCTTGACATTATCCTCTTGTTTTCCACATTTCTGTTTTTTTGCCAAACACTACGCAAAAACTCATTTTTTATTGTCATTACAATGTGTTTTTAATCACACTAAACTATAAGCCTAGACATTTATTAACGTCACTTTTCTATAGGTTTGACAAGTATTGACAGGTGTGGTATATTAGCAGCATCTACCGATGAAAAACAAAATATTTGCTCTATTACATTTGAAAAATGGCCAAAGAGTAAGCCGTACGGTACGGGCGCAGAGGGAACTTGGTAGTGATGTGGTGAAGGTGTTGCTCTCAACAAACCAGCAACTTATTACCATGTACCAAAGGAAGTAAAAACATTAAAAAGGCAAAAAATGCCCAAAAAAAGAGCATCACTGTCGCAGCCAAAATAATATCTCGTACAGCAATGCCCTTTTTAGTAATAACAGAAATGAAACCTAAAAGGCAGTCTTAAGTTTCAGATCTCTGGTATTAGCTTTAACACATTTTTAATATTTGTGTCAAGACGTAGAAATACCGAAGCTAACTAAAGTATTGTCGCAACAGTGTTTTATTGCGTGGTATTGTATCTTAAAGTATATTCTAGTAATTTTAAGGGAAATATCGTAAGAAACGGGCGTTTGTATGGAGGCGTTGATGTAGGGCAGGCATCAGCGCCCCCATAGAGGCGCTCGCTTTTGTTTGCCACGTATAATCCTGTAATTAAAGTTCGCTGCCCCAATAGTATTCTTTTCTCCTGCTCCAAATTACTGCCTTATAAAGCTGTCATAGTCTGATCAATAAGACTATGCAAGACAAATCAACAATCTTATAGTATTGACAAAATTCAAATTGCGTGATACAATACCGCAATAAGTTATAAACAAGCTCGCCCTTTCCTGATAGCGTTTTTCGATATTAGGAAGAGCAGCGTTTTATTAAGAGAAACACTTATTATGAAAAAATTATTACATACCGCTACTACCTTTATAGGTTTAGCAACAATTTCTATATTCCTTATGCCTTCTGTGGCTTTGGCCCAGTATGGTCCATATGGGAACGCTCCAGTTACCCAAATTTCGTTAAACAAGACCGTTAAAGACCCGATTTCTGGCAACTTTGTTAAGAATTTAGGTGTCAATAACAAAACGTTCCAGTCAGGTGACCAAGTGGTTTACCACCTTGATATTACGAACAATGGTAATACGTCATTTGGCTTTGTTGACGTGACTGATACCTTGCCAGCATATTTATCCTTCCTTTCAGGGCCGGGAACATACAACCAAGGCAATCGCCAATTGAAGTTCCGTATTGATAACTTAACACCCGGTTCCACTCAAACCCGTGAAATTGTGGCGCAAGTTGTACCAAAAGGCCAATTGCCTTCAGACAACGCTGAGTTCTGTATCGTAAACGCGGCTTCGCTGCAGACTAATACAGGCCAGACCGCTTCTGATACGGCCCAAGTGTGTATCGGCAAAAAAGTGCCAGGCACACCGGTCAAGCAATTACCGGCTACTGGTTCACAAGAAGTTGCTTTAGGCTTATTCTTCTTGACAACCTTAGGCTTAGGTATTGTTCTAAAAAAAGCCAAGTATTAATTGATTAAGAAATAGTAAAGGCCCACGGTATTCGTCAGCAGACGAACCGCGGGCCTTTTTTGTGGAATGATATACCTTATAGTGCATGCAATTGTCCAGTGAACTTATTAGTAACTTATATATAATGGTATAAGGCAATATGTAAGCCGAGTTGACATTTATCTTATAGTATGATACACTACCAACAATTCCGGATATTTCCGGCGATCGTAAATACACTTTAACAAGCTAGACAAAAGAAAATCTTATACATCTCGAAGGGAGGCTTGTAAGGGCGCATAAACCAACGCGTTAGCGGAGGCTTCAGATGTTTTTTCGAGGATGCCCTCCGCTGACTAAGCGAAGGGTACAAATCCACAGCAAGAGATATATATCGGCTGTTTGGAAAAGGAGAAAAAGGAAAATGACGCTGTCAGCTGCCGACACTGAGGTGAAGGATGCAATCGTTAAGGAAATTGCACCGGTCCTCGAAGAAATTACTAAGGCCGTAAGGCTTATTGCCGACAGGGTTGGGGAGAGACTAACGGCCGTGGAAACCAAAATCGACGCTTTGACTGCACTTGTGAAAGACATGCATCCGGCGCCTGCCGCTACTCCGGCACCCGCTGTACCTGAACCTTCCTCGGTGGAAAAAGTCACTACGTTAGCCGATGATGTGGGGAAATCGCTAGGAATATAGCCTGAATCACAAGGAGGATACATGACCTGGAGAGCGCGCTTGCGGCGATTGGTCGGATTACTCGTAATCCTCCTAGCCGTTATTGTCTCGGTGGTCCTGGTATGGGCCCTTATCAAATGGGTCGTGGCCCCAGTAGTTGGGAATGTTTTCGCCTGGTCGAATGGGCCGGGAGGACCGACGAATGTGCGGTTCTCGATTACCCCGAACCCGGTTACTAAGCAAAATACTACCCTTACCTTGCGATGGTCTGCAGATGATGCGGAAACATGCACGATTGAGGATGTTATTGACGATACTGTCTGTAATGGGCAGTTGGAAGTTCCGGCTCCGACCGATGGCGCATGGCAAACCTACCACCTAATTGCAAAGAGCAGGTGGGGCAGGGCTGACAAGCGTGTATTGGTTCGGTTTCCGGTGAATAATAATCCACCAGGCGGCCAGCAGCCCGTGAGCCCTCCGCCACAAGGCGGAAATCGCGGCGGAGCGCCTGGTGTCGCTCCTGGTGGTGGCCCAATTGGCTCTGGCCCGACTAGTCGTCTTGATTCATTTCGGATTGACCCAGGCCAGACCAGCTTACCACTGCCTCCAGGAGTTTGGACTTGTGTAATTCCGGATGGGTGGGTTACCGAGGGGGGTTCTACGACCCAACTTAACCCAGGTCCAGCTAGGACGACTCACATCCGTGAGTTTAACCAGCCGGCCAATCAATCGGTATATTGGTTACGTTCAAATGACGCTCAGATTTATTGTGAATCGGGCCAGCATCGCGATGAGTGGTGCCGCCAATTTTCTTGCCTGGCTGATTAAAGTCTAACGCGCCCTGCTTATTTATAAGCAGGGCGTCTATTTTTCTTTTCCTATCTTTTATCTACCTTATAACATTCTCTAAGTACTTTGCGTGTATTTCTCATAATTTCTTAACCACTCCTAGAATACACTAACCCATAGTTATTGACATTGTGCGTATTTTCTGGTATACTGTGCACTGTACATTGAAAAATACTTCTAGATCAGTTCTTGCTTCCCAAATGTAGTTTGAAAAAAGTAGTACGTTTTACCTATCAGGTATTAAAAATAGACATTCATGAATTTTTTGCTATTTAAGAATACAGTGCAGATATCGCATACTACGTGATACAAAATTTTGAGCTACGTTTGAGAGGCAAGAATTTGAAGTTCCAGGAGTAATTAACATGCGACACCTCTTGCAAGGTGGTGGCTTTTCTATGCTGCTGTTGCTAATTTTAGCGGCAGGAGCATCAGCCGACCATGGAGAAGTAGGGCAGTATCATTATTCAAAGCCTTTACATCCAGGAACGGTTGTTTGTGGTGATTTCGATATTTACGGTCCAGGTGGCTATAGCGTGTTCCATTCCTACGATGGAAATGGGACTCCAACCTGCGTTGTTCTGACGCAGTGGGAAACCGTTTACGCAACGTTTGGTGCATCCTACACGGATGAAGATCCGTCGCCGTATATTACAGCGGCAAACAATCGTAATGCGAAAGTTAGCTATTTCCCATAGGTTTCCTCGCAGAATATTGGTGCAGTTCTAGTTCAGGCAATAGGAGAGGAAGAAGTGCGAAAGACCTTCCAGCACACCCTTATCGCGATTTTTGTGATCGCGACGGTACTGGTCACGATGACCAGCAAGGTATCTGCTGAAGATCGTTCCATTCCGGCAGGTGGGTCCATGGATGCCACCGCTGGGTGGATTTGCAAAGGTGACCTTGGGGTCAACGGAACCCCAATATATGTGAGAAACATGGCCACCCAGGGCAATATTGTCCTCGTGACTGGCCCGGCCCACCTAACCGCCCAATACGGGGCTAATTGCAGCTTTGGTGACCGAGGCATTGTCTCGTTCTCTCAAGAGCTCCTTCAGACCGGTTGTGGCAGTCGGTGCCTTACCGTCGCCATTGAATGCGCACCGGGTGGTACGCCTGGATCTCCAGTGCTCGTCGTTTCCGATGCGGGCTCGGCAGCAGCAGCTGCCGCTCTCTGCGGCTGGTCGCCACCTAATACGGTGGCAGCTTTGGTTCAACCACAGGCAGCGACGACATACGCTGCGGTGGCTGTGCCTTCGCAATCAGTTGCGGTTTCCGCGACGGTGTGTCCACCTTTTAACAGCCAGCCAGGTGCTCTTACGCCTGCGGCAGTGATCGCAGCAAATGGCATAGGGAATTACACTGTTATATGTGGTGCGATCCCTAACTTTGATTGCACGGCACTGAACGGTGATGTCATTCTGCCGGTAAGTACATCACCGATGTCTGTCCCGCCCTGCCACGTCGCTAACTGCGACTGCCTCGTTAACGGGGCACGACAGTTCCTTGGCGGTGTTTTGGGTGAAGCACAGGATGTCGAACTCGTATGTCCGCGCGGGTGTACAGTCGTTCCCATTTATGGTGGCGACGCACGGCCGGGTGGGCCAGAGACGGCTCTTCAGGTGTGTCTTGCCAAGTTTGCATCAGGTGAAAAGAAGACCTGTGCTATTATCGATCCAAACCCGGACGGAACGCAGAGTTCCAGTCCGCTTCATGATCCGGCATTTCGCGGCATTATGGCCGTAACAGATTAGTTTTGCACTCTTATGGGTGCGTCAATCGTCTTTATTAAGACGGCGGGCGCACCCTATTTTTTTGTGGTAAAATACGGCACTGCAGTGGAAAATGATTGCGTGACATTTCCATTGTGCCTATACTCTTGCAGCAGCAAGAAAAGTACGTTGAAAAGTGATATAAAGCCTTAATTTCCCGAATTTCCTAAGGAGGAATGATCGAATGCATCGGCTAGTCCATGGCATTGTGGTTGGATTACTTATCCTCACCGTGCTGCCGTTACTGAGCTTACGGGCGAGTGCTCAGGTGCAAACTGATTCCTATTGTGTTCGAAGGGTCAATCCAGGATCATCGCATTTGGTAACGACTATTATCCACGGCGTAGTAGTTACAAGCGATCATGATTATCTCTGTGGTCAAAACATGGGGGTCGTTAACACTATTTTACAGCGGGAAGCTAATAATCTCGAAGCGCCGGCGATTGATGAATTTACAACAGTTGAACTTTGGAATACCGCCCACAATGGGCAAGTTTTGCAATTGATGAAGCCTGGTGATTGGTGTATTGGCACTGTAATAGTCAAGAATACCGGTGTGGGTAGTATTGGCTACGAGCGCAAGATTCCGGGCCAAGGGCCTCTCGTTAACATCCGAGTTTTTGACCTTTTTGCTATGGTTTTACCTTTGGAAGGAAGTACCTGTTACACCAACCAGTACGATGGTTGGGTGAACCTACAGCTTGACGCTGTCCAAAAAGTGCAACCGCTGGATTGGATACAATATACCTTTCCGAACCATAAAGCGGTAGGCTAAACAGCCGATTTGGGCAAAGCACAATAAGGCTTTACTATTACTTTAGGTATTGGGCTCGATCTCTTGCATTCTGCAACAGGTCGAGCCCTTTTTTGTTCCTAATTGTCTGACGAAGCATCATACGGTACACTAAGAGAGTGCGAAGCAACTTTAGCATCCAAAAATTTATCAGGGCACACGCTTTTCCCTTAGCGCTTATTTTTATTACGCTTTTGTTGTGTTTGAAAAACTACACGCCTGGCACATTTTTGACAGGGTGGGACACCTTGCATCCCGAATTTAATTTTAGCTTAAACCTACAGCGGGTACTTTTTGGTGTTTGGCGGCAGGAGCAAGGGTTGGGCGCAGTAGCGATCCATTCCCACATGGCTGATCTACCAAGAATACTTTTCCTTGGCCTGAGTTCTTTCGTATTACCCCTTCAATTCTTGCGGTACTTCTATTTCTTTATAACCTTAGCTTTGGGGCCGGTTGGGGTGTACTACTTTATCAAAGAGGCAGTGCTTAGCAGGGCGGATAATCGTGGAAATGAGGAAAGTTGGGAAAGTAAGGGGAAAGGAATAGAAATAGCAGCATTTTTGGGCGGGCTTTTTTATCTATTAAACCTTTCGACTTTGCAAGTTTACAACGTCCCGTTTGAAATGTTCGCGGCGCAATTTGCTGCCTTAGGTTGGCTTTTTTGGCTAGCGACAAGGCTTTACTATAGCCCAAGCAGGAAGAATATTATCCTTTTTATCTTGGTTTCGTTATTAGCTTCACCCATGGCGTACGCGGCAACGTTATTTTATGCATATTTTTTGGTATTAGCGGCGTACCTATACGTACTTTCCCTACAAAAGAAGAAAACATTAGGTCATATAACGCATCTTGGCCGTATGCGACATATAGGCCCTATCAGCCTAATCTTAGGCCTCGTACTGGTCGTAAATAGCTTTTGGTTGCTGCCGAACATCTATGCAGTTGCCTTTCATGCCCAGGAAGTGTCGGAATCAAAAATTAACTCGTTATTTTCCGACGAGTCGTTCCTTTATAACCGGGAATTCGGGACGCCGCAGAACGTTGCCATCCTAAAAGGCTTTCTTTTTGATTGGACACAGTACAGCGGAAACAACCAGTTTAGTTATCTTCTTGAAGAATGGCGTAGCTTTACCAGCCAGTGGCCGATTGTGGCAATAGAATATGGGTTATTCGGGTTAGTAGTGGTTGGGGTTGTAAGAGTGATAAGAGAGAAAAGGGTTGTGGGCATTGCTATGCTGGCGGTAACTGGTATATCGCTGGTTTTCTTAATGAATACCAATCCACCGCTTGGCTGGATTTTCGGTTTTATCCGTGACCACAGCTCGATTTTCCGGGAAGCCTTACGCACGCCTTTTACGAAGTTTTCGATTATCTTGTCGTTTTGCTATGCAGTCTTTTTTGCCCAAGCCCAGGCCTGGATTATACGTCACATAAATCGTATCCGACAGATAAGACCTGTATTCACTGCCCTAACGCCACGAACTTGGGGAATTATGGTCGTGTTACTACTTACAATTTCGATGTGGCCGGCATTTACTGGTCATTTTATTAACCAGTCAATGCGTTTGGTGGTCCCTAAAGATTATTTTACGATGTATCAGTGGTTCGACAAGCAGCCTGCCGATGGAAGGGTGGCCGAATTGCCTATGCCCTCGTTTTGGGGCTGGACCTACTACGACTGGGGCTACCAAGGTGCTGGCTTCTTGTGGTTTGGTATCAAACAGCCAGTTTTGGACCGTGATTTTGACCGATGGAGCGGCTACAACGAGCAATATTTCCGGGAAATTTCGTATGCTGTCTATGCCCAAGATGTTCCTTTGTTTGAAAGTTTGCTGCAAAAATACCAAGTTCGTTACCTGGTATTCGATGACCATGTAATAGCACCTGGCCCAAATGCCGATAAGGAAATATTGTATACAAAGGAAATCACAAATCTGCTAGCAGCCTCTAAACAAGTCCATTTGGCTTCAACGTTTGGCAAGGGGTTGCGGGTATATGAGGTAGATAGCCAGAGGAACATGGGTAACCAAGGGTATACGGAAATAAAGGCAGAACCAACGCAGGTCTCACCGGTTATGGGCTTGGGGTTTGTTGACTGGGCATATCGTGATCAGCCGAACTATTTTTCTGCCGGTACTACCAGTGTTGACAAAAGCTTGTCATTTTTCCAATACTTATTCCGATCCTTCCTGCAATTTGGTGACAGGGTTAATGCAAACAATATCGCTTTACGTAATAATGATTACACACTTACCCTTAATGCACCAACACAGCAGGGGAAGATAGCTGTACCAAATTATGTTACCAGTGAATCATTTTTACCGGTTGATGTGTCGATACGCCGAGACGGTGCGAATTTTACCGTTAAGCTCGTTTATGGTATACCATGGCCGGAAAATAATACCAACCGACCGATAACCCTCATTAGTTTACCTGCTGTAAACGTACCACAACAGGCTGTTTTAGCAGTCGGAGCATCCCAACCGCTAACCATGCCTGACAATGTGACAAGCGAATTCCAATACATTGGCCGGGCCACACTCAATACCAAAGCTGATAACCGAATTGCGATATATCCACAAAAGCCTTCGTCAGCTATAACACTACAAACAAACACTACTCCTTTAGTTCCGGAACAGTGCGGCAAAGTTGGGCCCGGCGCGGTATTTGGCATTAACCAATTTGTTTCGGCGACTGCTCTAACGCTCTACGGCAATAACGCCATTAGTTGTGTTACGGTACCGCTTACCCAAATCCAAAGCCATACGACCCAAACCCAGGCTGGTATGCTCCTGCAAGTTAATTTTGACTACGATACGAAAAATGCCGCTATTCCGTACTATTGTCTATACGATGTCATTACCGAGCGTTGCTTATATACTAGCTACGGAAATCCTGTGCAACTTATTACCTCACCAAACCACTTTAGTGACGCCACTGTCTTGGCGCCAAATCTACTGCCACGCTTAGAACTCCGGCTGTTTTTGGACGCTATTAATTCGCATGAACAAAAGGAAATTACTTATAAAGATATCTCACTCGCTTTTTCCGGGGCCGTGTCTGAAACTACCTTAACACCTGCCGCAATGAACCAGACAATTCAGCAAGCAACATTTTTAGTGAAGCCGACAAACCGGCTAACCCTGTTTGGTTACTTTTCGGAACCAAGTAACGCGATCGTAACGGATATTACGCGTGTCAAGCGAGAAGCTGAAACCTGCAATACCGTGGCACCCGATTTCTTCAACCGCCAGGTTATTAATAAGGGGAGTGAGCGATATGTTGCATATAATGCTGTCAACGGCACGGCCTGCGACCATTTTGACTATCCCACGCTGACCCATGATGTGGGTTATCTTGTTATCATTAATGCCCGAAATGTGGAAGGATTGCCACTGAGGATTTGTATATCGAATAATTATTCCAAGCGCTGTGATATTTACACGGCACTGGTAAGCACTTCTACGTTCACAAACAATTTCCTCTTTATACCAGCTAACACATCGCCAGGGTTTGGCTATGATATTAACCTTAATAACGTTTCTATCGGCAGCATTAGATCGGTGAATGATATTAAATCAATCAAAGTGTTAGCTTTCCCCAGTAACTGGCTTGGACAGCTGCATCTGGAAAGTGGGGGGAACATGACCAATAAGGCTAATATAACCGATTGGACATATACCCAAAATACTGTACTGCCATTTTGGGCTAGTGCTTCAGTGAAGGCACCTACGAACGGTAAAAGCCTGCTTATATTCAATCAAGGTTATGAGCGTAGTTGGCAGTTATTTAAGCTCTATGGGTTCGTGCCTCTACCACAATTTGGCAACCACGTTTTAGCCAACAATTGGGCCAACGGCTGGCTAATTGGTGAAAGTGGTACGTATTTTATTATTTTCATTCCGCAGTTCTACGAATTTTTAGGGTTCGGCCTTATTATAGTGATCCTGGTATTAGTCCTAAGAAAAAAACGCTTCCTACTTGACAACAGCCAGGATGAATCACACTTGGAGCATCACTAGCGGTATTTAAGATGGATTACCCATTACACAACGTTGATCTGCTTTGTTATAATGAGGCGGCTTATTCGCACTTTGAGACTTAGCTTTCGCTAGCACCCCAGGCTTATCGAGAAAAGGAGCCAGCCATGCAGTATGTTATCGCCCAATTTGATTGTGGATGCAAGTACGAAACAAATCCACTCGATGCGGTAATGGTTTCGTGCAACACGCCCAAGGAAACTGCAGAAGTTGTTAAGCGTTTCAAGCAGCATGCCTGCCAATTTCAGTGTAACGCAGCACCAGCTAGTGCGATTAGTGTCTTTGATACGCATCCCACTCTGGAAGAAGGATATATCCGGTTAGACTTTAAAGGTTTTCTCTTAAGATGGGTTGAAAAAGATGAAATGAAACGGCTTGATGAAGAAGGAGTAGATCAGCCTCGAGGCGTGTGTGCTGTATGCCAATGCATTGAGCTCATTTTCCCGTTCGAAGACAACATGCTTGTGTGCGGCCACAAGGCTCATGCGACTGCGAAAGGTTGTTGTTCCGGTAGCTATAAACTACCTGAGTGTATGGTTATTGGCCAAGATCCAATAGCTTAATTTGTGCCGCGAGTTTCCTCGCGGCACTCTTCTTTTTTGCTCCCTCCGCCTTGACAATAAAGTCCTATAGTAGTATAATATTAGGCATGTTTACGCTCGTCCGGAAAATCCAAACCATGCCAAAAAGGAAAAGTTTAGCACTTTTCCTGCTTTCTGCCATGGTTTTTATTCCTATAGCCAGCCATTTTGCGGTTGCTAACCCAGCCCAGGCTTCAACGGCTTTGGAACCTAATCTCTATAAAGAACAAGTAGTGCCCGATAGCTTTTATTTACCAACCGATTTCGCGATCGCGCCTGATGGCCGTATTTTTGTGGCTGAAAAAAATGGTGAAATTAAGGTTATTAAGAATGGGCATACCTTGGCTCAGCCATTCACTTGTTTTCCGCCAAGTCCTTCAAACCAAACGAGCTGTCCAGTTACGATTGCGGCTGACGTCTACGGCGAACGGGGATTAGAAGGTATTACTTTGGACCCTAACTTTGCTTCTAACCATTTTGTCTATATTGACTATATTAATAGCAACCCATTGGAATATCACGTTTCCCGCTTGACTGAAGCTAACGACCAGGCAGTTGCTGGCAGTGAGCAAGTATTATTTAAGACGCCTATGAATTCGAGTGCCGGGACCCATTTAGGCGGCGGTATTCGTTTTGGTCCAGATGGCAAAATCTGGTTTACGATTGGCGAAAACATCAATTCTTCTGATGCCCAAGACCTCTCAACATACTTTGGTAAGTTGCTTAGGATTAATATTGACGGCAGCGTGCCTTCAGATAATCCATTTGTCGGACAGGGGAATGATAAGCCAGAAATTTGGGCGTACGGCTTGCGTAACCCGTTTAAGTTTTCCTTCTTACCGGATGGCAGCCCTGTTGTAGGTGATGTCGGTGGTAGCAAATTCGAAGAAATCAACATCATCCAAAAAGGTGCTAACTATGGTTGGCCAGATTGTGAAGGATCGTGCCAAACCGCTGGCATGACCAATCCAGCCTACAGCTACGCACATACTTCAGCTAATTCGGCTTCAGTAACCGGCGGCTTTGTATATACCGGAAACCAATTGCCAGCAAAGTTCCAGAATAAATATTTCTTTGGCGATTATGTGCGTGGATATATCCACTATATTGATTTGAATAACACAGCTGCTGGGGAGCAGACCTTAGACCCTAGTGCCG
>CAYSOG010000018.1:20919-30142 GCA_964432675.1 uncultured Gammaproteobacteria bacterium
TATATTGATTTGAATAACACAGCTGCTGGGGAGCAGACCTTAGACCCTAGTGCCGGTGCAGTCGATGCCTTGCAGCAGGCACCTGACGGTAGTATCTATTTTATGGATATTTATCCAAGTGGCGTTTTGTACCATATCTATTACTCTTTAGACGTCCAACCGCCTTCTGCGCTTGCGTCTGCCGATAAAACTAACGGTGACTTGCCGTTGACCGTAAATTTTTCCGAAACCGGCTCAACCGACCCGCAAGGTTTAAACCTCAATTACAAATGGGATTTTGGCGACGGTTCCACGTCGACCGACCAAAACCCGGCGCATACCTATACAACGAAAGGACAGTACGTCGCGAAACTAGTTGTCAACAATGGTACGGTTGACAGTACAGCATCGTCCGTTAACATAGCCGCAGGCTATATGCCGCCGTCAGTGACTATTACGTCACCGGTTGAAAACACGCATTACAATGCGGGCGACAAAATTACATACAGCGCAACGGCCACAGATCCACAAGACGGTTCGTTGCCTGCCAGCGCCTATTCGTGGACGGTGCGTATGCACCATTTAACACACTTTCATCCATTTTTGGGGCCTATTACTGGTGTCACTTCTGGATCATTCACCGTGCCTAATAACGTCGAAAATTCACCTGATGTCTCGTATGACATAACACTGACCGTAACCGATTCGGCGAATTTAAGTACCAGTGTAACCCGAACCATTTATCCAAATTTAGTAACATTCACCGTCAATTCGACACCGGTTCAAAATATGGTTGTTGATGTTGATGGTATTCCGTTCGCAACTTCATATGTCCAAAAAACAACGGTTGGCTACAAAATAGTATTGCGTGCTGAAACGCCGATTACTCGTGATGGTGTTACCTACCAATTTGTCAATTGGTCCGATAATGCTACGGCAAACGAGCATACTGTTACAATCCCGACTTCAGATGTAACGTACACGGCGAATTATCAGGCGACTTCAACACCAACACCAACGCCAAGTCCAACACCATCGCCGGGGCCAAGTGCCTACCAAATAGGCGCCGGCCAAACCGTTCATGTGCCGCAGTACACAGTAATTGGCGGCGATGTCAAAGCGGGTAATGTACCACTGTATGATAGCGATCCAAAGACCGGCCTTGTGGTGCTTTTCGAAAACGAAGCGGATGTAACTGCGGATTGGGGAGCGTTTGCCCAAAATGCCACTGACCAAAACACTGCCGAAACGAATATGCAGCAAATGGTACAGACTTTGTTACAGCATGGTTGTGGCGGAAGTTGTACGTCGGTTAACCAAATCCATTGGACTTCCAATACCCAAACAGCCTATCAATTGGCGCCGGGCCAAACGATGCATTTACCGCAATACACCACAGTATTAGGGGACGTGAAAATTAACGGCCAGCCGATGTACGATGATGTCGCGTCTACTGGGCTCGTTACGACACTCAACCAAGCCGCGGATGTAACTGCACCATGGGGAGCAACAGCCATAACCAATGGTGATGCTGCCTTTGCCCAAACAATGGCGAATAATATGGCTTCAGAAGTTCAGAAATACGGCTGTGGCAACGGCTGTGCTCACGTTGACGTACTCAAATGGCCAGACAACAAACAACAAGGTACCTAAGGTCTTATATGACCTATAGGTAATAGTTTTCGTTTTCCTATTGACTTTTTTGGACAGATGTGGTTTACTTAGAACAGTAATTTTTCCCACTAGTCCATTTTCGAGAGTATTTACCACATCATAAAAAGACATAATACATCCCATGAGAACCATTCACTAATCTAGTTCCCGTTTTTGTAATGCTTAATTTGCTGACCCCATTTTATATCGTTGAAAGGAATTTTTAATCTATGCCACGTTTAACTCGTCCATCTACCTCATCAAAGTCTGCTTATACTCGTTCTGCTCGCCCAAGTGGTCAAACACGACGCCCGCACACGGGGGATGGGGATATGGCGCAAGACACCAACCAGCCTTCAGAAGAGCGTACTATGCGTAATGGGAACGGCTACGGCTATGATGACCGTAACGCTCGAACGAATGATGAAACTTTAATTCCGCTTTCCGGTATTTTGGAAGTGGCTGACGATGGCCATGGCTATTTACGCCCGGGTTTCACACCTTCAGATAAAGACATTTATATATCGGCTTCCCAAATTCGCCGGTTCGCTTTGCGTCCCGGTGATCTTATTGAAGGTCAAGGTCGTCCGCCGAAAGACAACGAGCGCTACCACGGCTTAATTCGAGTTGAAAAAATAAACGGCACGGCTGCCGAAGAATCGCAGCAAAGGAAGCACTTTGGTGATTTAACTGCGATCTATCCAAATAAACAGCTAAAGCTTGAAACCTCGAAGTTTCCTTTAACGACACGAGTTATCGACCTTGTCGCGCCAATTGGTATGGGGCAACGCGGCTTAATTGTATCGCCGCCCAAAGCCGGAAAAACAACAATTTTAAAAGATATCGCTTCTGGTATTTCTGCCAATTTTCCAAAGGTGCATTTGATGGCAGTATTGGTTGGGGAACGCCCAGAAGAGGTAACCGACATCTCACGGTCAGTCAAAGGTGAGGTAGTCGCATCAAACTTTGATGAGCCTGCAGAAAACCAAGTCAGAGCCGCTGAGATAGCCCTAGAACGGGCCAAGCGGTTAGTTGAGATGGGTATGGACGTTGTCATCTTATTAGACTCTATAACGCGTTTAGCGCGGGCGTACAACTTATCCGTGCCGCCTTCTGGCCGTACCTTATCTGGAGGCTTCGATCCTGCCGCTTTGTACCCACCCAAGCGCTTTTTTGGCGCAGCCCGGAACTGTGAAGAAGGCGGTAGCCTTACTATCATGGCAACAGCGCTGGTAGATACTGGTTCCAGAATGGACGACCTCATTTACGAAGAATTTAAGGGTACGGGGAACATGGAATTACACTTAGACCGCCGTTTGGCCGAACGCCGCATTTATCCGGCCATCGATGTCGAACGTTCCAGTACTCGTGCAGAAGAATTACTCTTCGACGAAAAGGCCTACCGCAGCATTGTCACGATGCGTCGCATGCTGTCTGTCCTCAACGACGACGAACGTACCGACTTACTATTGGACCGCTTAAGCAAAACCGACTCCAACGAAGCCTTCTTAGGAACACTCTCGAAGGGCTAAAGTCTTATCCTTGCGATCCGCCAGCTGGCGGAAGGGGGTCTGTCATTACTCAACCATTATGGCAGGCTGATTTTCTCGTCCCGACTTAGATTTCTAACTAACATCCTGAGGTTGTAGGGGGATATTATAATTTGGTAGGAAGTTTTCTATCGAAAGTGACTTTTAGGTTTTGGTCTACTCTACAAGTATATAAGTCATAGAGCTGTTTATTTTGTAGTTGAGACCATCCGATAGGACATATTGTTCTTAGCATCCCTAATTTTACGAACGCTATATCAAACACCGGGGAGATATAAATTAAGCATATTGTAATTAATAACACAACATTAGCCACTAGTGAAATTATATACCCGTATGCTATCTTACTCTTTCTAAATAGGAGATAAATAGCAAAAACACCGAGAATGTAGAAAAATATACCTAAGATAAAAAAGAGCCACATTTGCATTGTGCTAATCTGCAAATAAGAGCCAAAGTATTTATGGAAAAACCAGTAAGGAATAATCGAGAAAAATACAGAACCAAGGGAAAAACAGATGACCATGGCTATTATAGATAAGAAGGCCCACCAAACTTTCATATATTTATATAAGCTTTATTTGAGTATTATTGTCAATAAAAGCCCATTTAAGTTAATTACATTTTACATATCCCGAAGTTCGAACCTGTTTAATCTCCGAGGTTAGATTGGATCCAATCCGAAAATTAATTGGAAAATAATCCACGGACATGCTGTTCAGGTTGTAACTTTAGATGCTTGTGTCACTTCCACTCACCTCTTGCTTGAGCTAGCTATTTAGCTTGTAGCGCTAGGATTTTTTAATAAAATCTTTGGGTCTTTTTCGTCTTGCATCCGTTGACATCGTGTGGTAGGGTAGTAAGGTACTTCAAAATCCTGCCATTGTGATTGCTGCTCTCTCTATATTCACCAATAAAGACTGAAAATGGCAGGCAAGAGGGTAAAGGCATTGTATAGAAGACGACCGTTTTACCAGGACATCCTGTTGTTCTGGTTAGAACTAACAATATATACTAAGCGGAAAGTATTCTCGCTTAGTTATTTTTTGGAAGGCAGTAAGAATTGGCTGGTTTCCCGTTTGCTCTACCGCCGTGGCATGCTGTCTCGCCCTATTACCCATTTATCACTAATCGCATTTTCCCTGGCTATTGTTTTTATTGGTGTGGTCTTTAGTAAAACCGGTGTTTTTTCTTCCTCTTCAGTGGCCGCACGACAAACCCTAGTAACTAGATTAGCAGCGCCGATAGATGCCGAAGAGCGCAGCGTTATACCTACCTCGGTTAATCCTGTGACACAAATTTCTGACAAGCCGCGCGACCAGATTCTCAACTATGAAGTGCAGTCAGGGGAAACTATTTCCCAGATCGCCACAAAGTTTGGCGTTGATACGAACACTATCCGTTGGGAAAATAACCTCAACGACATCGATAAAGTAAAACCTGGTGACACATTAAAGATATTGCCGGTTTCAGGCGTGGCCCATACAGTGGCCTCGGGTGATACAATTTATTCCGTAGCTGATAAGTATCATGCTAATCCGCAGGCAATTGCTGATTGGCCATTCAATAATATTGATGAATCGCTGAAGTTAAAGGTTGGCGAAGTGTTGATCATTCCTGATGGTGTGCCACCAACCAAGCCAGTGCCAAGCCGTCCAGCACCACAGTATGTTGCCCAGGGTAAATCACCGCAATCGTCGGTTAAGCAGGGGTCTGATACTCGCAGCGACACCCAGAAAGAATCTGGTGGCCCGCTCGGCTTTATCTGGCCAGTTGGCGGTATTATTACGCAATATAGAACGGCGTACCATACCGGTATTGATATTGCAGGCCCAGTTGGCACGCCAGTAGTTGCAGCCGGCGCTGGAACTGTCACATTTGCCGCAAAAGAAGCGTATGGTTATGGCTGGCACGTTATTATAGATAACGGCGGTGGCTATTCAACCCTCTATGCCCACTTGTCCCGCATCGACGTTTCGGTCGGCCAATCGGTCGGCAAGGGTGGCCAAGTTGGCCTGCGCGGCAACACCGGCCGTTCCACAGGCCCTCACACCCACTTCGAAGTCCGCAAAGGCGGCTTCCCTATGAACCCACTTGATTACCTTAAATAAGCCTTCATAAGTCCAATAAGACCTATATGACTTATATGTCGTATATTCTGATCCACTAGCAAGTGTAACCTTGCATACGCTATACTTCCCTTATGATTGATAAAGTTTCTATTACGGTAAGAGCTGGGGATGGTGGTGCCGGGGCTGCAGTCTTTGGCCATCGAAAGGGGAAGACGTTTGGTCCGCCCATGGGTGGTGACGGCGGTAGAGGTGGTGACGTCTACCTAATTGGCACAACAAAGCAGGCAACGTTAATCGATTTCCAACGCCCCAGGCAATTTGTCGCTGAAGATGGCAAAACTGGCGGTCCAAACCAGCGGTCAGGTGCGGCTGGTAATGATCTTCTTATTGAGGTACCAAAAGGAACCGTCGTTATTAACGCCGAAAATGGGGAGACTATTATAGACATGGCGCAAACCGATGACCCAGTCTTAATTGCCAAAGGTGGTTTAGGTGGTAAAGGGAATATGCATATGCGCCGCTACGCTTCGCATGCCAGGGGGAAGATTGACTGGGAACTGTGGCAACGGGCCCAACCAGGCCTTGAAGGCGAAGCCGTCGAACTCCACTTAGAATTAAAATTAATTGCCGATGTGGGGCTTGTTGGACTACCAAATGCCGGCAAATCAACGCTGCTTTCAGTTCTTACTGCAGCAACACCGAAGATTGCTAACTATCCTTTCACGACGCTTGAGCCAAATTTAGGTGTCGCCAGTGTGGGGGATCAGTCGTTTATTATTGCAGATATTCCAGGATTAATTGAGGGTGCTTCCGAAGGAAAAGGACTTGGCCTTGAATTCTTACGCCATATTGAGCGGACTAAGGTTTTGGTCCACCTCACACAAAGCCCGGCAGACTACAAGGCAATTCGCCAAGAACTGAAAAACTACAATCCATTGTTAGTGGAAAAGCCAGAAATTGTTGTTCTTGCGAAAATTGATATTCTAACCGATGACGAAATTGCAGCCTCAATCCGCGACTTCAAAAAACAAAAAATTGATATTTTACCAATCTCCGCCGCCACCCACAAAAACCTTGATAAACTCACCGTAAAAATTCTCGAAAAGCTCGCTTCCTGATGCATGCAACTTGTAATATAAAACTTGAAGCATAAATCGTGTCGTCTCTCCTTTCGATAGAGAGAGGGGCATTCTCAAGGATTGCGAAAAAGCTCTAATCTAGGTAAAATATATAGGTTCGAATACTGTCTTGTCCTACTCGCGAAGCGAAGAGGAGAAATCACGAAGTATGAAAGTTTTTGCATAAGCGAGAAAACTGTAATACGGAGTGTATTTCGACGAGGGCCCATAGCTCATTTGGTAGAGCGCTACTATGGCATAGTAGAGGCGAGGGGTTCGAATCCCCTTGGGTCCACAACATAGCTTGACACAAAAAAGACTTCTCATAGAAACAGGGGCCCGTAGCTCATTTGGTAGAGCGCTGCATTCGCATTGCAGAGGTGGGGAGTTCGAATCTCCTCGGGTCCACCACATTATTTTAGTTACCCCGACTGTAAGGTTTTTATTCAAAAAATAAAGGCACCAGGGGAAAATTTCCCGTGGTGCCTGTGGTGTATAAAGAAGGCAAACTTGGCCTATGAAACTTGGCTCGTAGCTGGTTCGACTACAGTGAATCCTATTGGTTCGAGTTTGATTCCCAAATGCCGCAGAATTTTCTGTAACTCTTCAGCCGTCGCACAATTATAAGAGCCGTGTAAAATCTCCCTGCCGTGATCGGAATTGGAATCAATCCCTACACTTTCCAATAAGTCTACTGCCGGTAAGTTACGTGCCGAGCGAACATCAGCGATGATGCCATCCAAAGCTGTCAAGGATCGTGAAGGATTTTCTTGCCGGTTCGTTATACTTACGTAACTTTGTGCTTGCCTGTTGAGCCATTCGGCCATGTGGTTGTAGTGGCTGATAATGTCATTAGAGATTCCAGGTGTGATGAGGTTTAATTCACGCAGTGCTTTCAGCTCATCATCGATTGGGTGCCAGAGCTCGTCGATTTTCTCTAGATGCTGCTTGAGGGTTTCATATTGCTCAGCAGTGTAAATCAACTACCAACCTCCTTTGTAAGGTGCGACTGTGGGATATTATATCATCTTTAGCCACGAAGGTCAATGACTATAGGTTATTTAAAGCTAAAAATATAGCGACTGACAAGTCCTTTCCCATCTTGCTTTCTTTGGTTATGAATTCTATCGTCGTCTTCTGCCGATATCTTTTCTGAAATACTGGCCGTTGAAGGAGGGGATGTTTTGTTTGATTGGCATATAGGCGCGGTCAGCGGCGGCAAGGATCGTTTCTTCTGGTGAACGGCCGTGATTTGGTTCGTAAGCGGTGACGGTTAAAACCCGTCCACCATCGGTGTATGTTCTTTCCCGGTCGGTTTTGGTGCCTGCATGGTAGATAACTACTTCTTTGTCTGCTACTTTATCAAGTCCCGAAATAACATCGCCTTTACGGTAAGCGCCCGGGTAGCCTTCGGCTGCCATAGTTATTGCTGCCGCAGCTCCAGATCGGAAAGTTGCTTCATACTTGTCCAGGTCACCGTCTACACAGGCATGCAATAATGGTAGCAATTTGGATTTTAGTAAGCGCATCTGGACTTGTGTTTCGGGGTCGCCAAACCGACAGTTATACTCAAGCACTTTTGGCCCTTCACTTGTAAGCATTAACCCAATAAACAGGGCGCCTCGATAACCATAACCATTGGAAAGTACCTGCATGCTATGGAGAACCGGTTGGATAATTGTCTGTTCAATTCGGGCATGCAGAGAGGTATCGATAGAAGAAACAGGACCAACTGCACCCATGCCGCCAGTATTTGGCCCTTCATCGCCGTCTAATAATGCCTTATGGTCTTCCACGGTTGGCAGTAGGCGGTAGGTAGTGCCATCAGTCAATAGAATAACTGAGGCCTCTTGGCCGTAAAGTCGGCGTTGGATAAGCAGCCCGTCACCAGCACTACCAAATTCCTTATCAATCAAAATACGTTTTGCAGCACTGCGTGCTTCTTCGATTGAGTGGGGAAGTATCACACCCTTACCCTGCGCTAACCCGTCAGCCTTCAAGACCAGGTCATTGCCCCAAGGAGAATGTTCAATAAATTCTGTAACTTCAGCAAAATCCTGCGACGCAAAGAATTCAGGTTGTGGAATACCAAATGTGTGATTAAAGCGGGCCGAGAAGATTTTACTGCCTTCTAGTTTTGCTTCAAGTGCCTTTGGCCCAAAAGCAGCAATGCCAGCTTCGTTTAAAGCATCCACGCCGCCTGCCACAATTGGAGTTTCGGGGGAAAAAACGACCAATGAAGTAGCCTTCTCCTTCGCATGGCGGATTTGCCTGTCAAAATCCATCGTGTCTATACCAACGTTTTTTGCCTTTTTGCCGAGATATGGAGTACCGCCGTTACCTGGCGCAATATCAACTTTTGCGACATTTTTATCCTGTACTAATTTCCACGCCAAAGCCTGTGCTCTTGCATCGGCACCCACAAGTAAAATTCTTTCCGCCATTACCTCCTACGTTATAAGATCGATACTCTTATTGGCAAGCCGATTTTACTGCCAACTGCGTTATAAGCTTCCGGTGGGGATGGTTTAAAGTTGGGAATCGACGATCCACCAGTCGAAGTCCACATCTTTGGCGGTTGCCTGGCTCAATTCCACCGTAAAGTATTTGCTTGCCGCATTTTGCCCGGTTACTGCGATTGCTACCGGCTGGTGGGCGCTAATAAAGACCTTTGAAGAAGGCAGAAGCTGGTCGGCTGCGATACTAATCTTGCTTGTTCCAGCCACAATTGTGCTTGAACCAAGTGTCTTAGAAGAAACTGCCAGCTTTTGCAAGCTTACCTTACCGTCTTTGTCTATCACCACCTTGCCGTTTAAGAAGTCAACCCCACCTAAGCCTAGGGTCTGGATCT
>CAYSOG010000019.1:0-28870 GCA_964432675.1 uncultured Gammaproteobacteria bacterium
CGAGTGGCGACGCTGTCCAACGTGTCAGTCGAAGAGATGGTTGGTGTCTGGCCTGGTGTGATGGCAATGTTGGCACCGGCGATTACCCCGTAGAGGATGTTCGGGGCGGTTAAGTTACCGAGAATATTGGTATCGGCATTAATCGTCACAAGGTCTAAGCTGGAGGTTCTAGCTGCTAAAACCTTACTCGGTGGCACTAGTGGAAGTGTGCCTTTAAGCGACATCGCCTTAAGCCCTTCTTCCTGCTTTTGATGATCAGCCAGAAATGAAGCGCCGGGTAATCGTTGGGCTACCTGGTGTGTAAAGTGCAAAAGCTGACCATTATTGAAATAGTTTGTTGCTAATAATGTTCCTAATAGAAAGAGAAGGCCACCGAATGCGAGGAGACGTTTGGCTGGTATAACGATTATTTTTTCCCTTTTTGTTGTGACATTTTGGATGTTGCCTGATTGTGAAGGCGGTTCGGGTAAAAGGGAAGATAATTTTTGCTTCGGTGCTTTTGGTGAAGGATTTGTCGTGAACTGCGAAATATTAGCCGATTGTCCTAATTGCGGCAAGGTTTTCGCAAGGACTTCATCATAGTTACTAATCCTACTACTTAGTGAATCATTAATCGGTAGTTGCGGAAAATTAGCAAAGCCTATGCGTTCTTCAGTATCGCCTACATCGGCTAGGTGCTTATCAACTTGCAATTCCTTAACAATAGTAGCAATCTTCTTACCGGCTTTGAGCTCCTTGTCGATAGTGACTAGTCGGTCGACAACCCACAAAGGGTAAAAGCCTTCGGTTCTTGGGGGGATGAATTTCCTTCCCGAAGCTTGCAAGTTATTCATCCTAACATATTTTTTCAGCTCTGTTTCTTTACGCTGGGGCTTTGGTATTAAACCAAGCGACTTGTAATAACGCAGGCGGTTGGAAGGGTTACTTCTGCCAAAGTCAACACCGTTGGCTTTAGCCGCGGCAATAATTTGTTGTGCTGAGATGAAAACGGCATTTTGTGCTAAGCGGCTGCCATCAACGGTAGCAAGTTTTTTACTTCTATGCGAAGTAGGCTTGCGATACCTGCGCATGTTTGACTTTGCCACAGCTAATCGGGCCTTGCTTGAAGGGGAGAACTTCTTTTTGTTCGTCTTTGGGGCAGCCATTTTTATAGTCCCTATTGCTTATAACCTTTACCAGATATCTGCAAAGCCTAAATATTTTTGCATTTGGGGATAAAAGTTTTGCATTTCGGCTCTATATAGTAACAATAGAACGAAGCTGGTGCCAGTGTCAATAGATTTGTGTTAAGAGGCTAGTTTAATATAACTGAGTAACTTTATGATTGAATAATTTTTTAGGCCAAATTAGCACTTATCAATCTCATATGCTAACTGCTATTTCCTTTTATAAGGCTGTACAAGAAAGGGCAAGCACTATATAATTTAGCTATGAAATCATATGACCATAAGACAATTGAGGAAAAGTGGCGGAAGAAGTGGTTTGAGTCCATGATTTATGAGCCGGACATAAAGTCAGCGAAAACACCCTTCTATAATTTGATGATGTTTCCATATCCGTCCGCGGAAGGATTGCACGTGGGTAGTGTCTTTACATTCTCTGGTATTGATGTGTATGGCAGGTTCCAGCGAATGCAGGGGAATGATGTGTTTGAGCCAATTGGATTAGACGCTTTTGGCATCCATAGCGAAAACTATGCTTTAAAGACGAATACCCACCCCATGGATTTATCAAAACGGACAGAAGAAAACTTTTACCGCCAACTCCATGAAATTGGCAATGGCTTTGCCTGGTCACATAAACTCGAAACCAATAAACCAAACTATTACAAATGGACACAATGGCTTTTTTTGCAGTTATATAAAAAAGGCTTGGCGGTCCAAAAAGAAGCCCCGGTTAATTGGTGCCCATCCTGCCTCACCGTCTTGTCAGATGAGCAAGTTATTGCAGGCCGGTGTGAACGATGCGATAGCGAAGTTGAAATTAAACAGCTTAAGCAATGGTTCTTTAAGATTACTGAATATGCTGAGCGTTTATTGAATAATTTAGACTGGATTGATTGGGAATCTTCGGTTAAGACTATGCAGAGAAATTGGATTGGGAAGAAAACTGGTGCTGAAATAGATTTCCGATTGGATGACATGCCTAATGACTACATCAAAGTATTCACTACTAGACCAGATACATTGTTTGGTGCAACCGCATTAGTGTTGGCGCCGGAACACCCTTTAGTCCAAAAAATATCTACTACAAGAGAAGGCATTAATATAGCAGAATATATCAAGAAAGCGGCAAATAAGACTGAAGTTGAGCGACAAACCGAAGGGCAAGTGAAAACTGGTGTGAAAACTTCACTTAATGTTATTCATCCGCTGACAAATGAGGCAATTCCTGTCTATATAGCAGACTATATTATAGGTAGTTACGGTACTGGGGCGATTATGTTAGTTCCAGCTCATGATCAGAGGGACCTTGAGTTTGCTAAGGTTTTTGATATACCGATAAAAGTTGTTGTTAAAACTAAAGAAGCTAAAATAGCTGGTTCGCAAACTGCTACCGCTTCCGATAATCAGAATACGGCATTTACAGACTACGGGGTTATCATCAATAGTGGAAAGTACGATGGCTTGACTAGTGAAAAGGCGAGTGAAATGGTCGTGAAAGACCTGGATGCTAAACATCTAGGGAAGATGCAAACAACCTACCATTTGCGGGACTGGTTAATATCACGTCAGCGCTATTGGGGGCCACCAATTCCCATTATTTACTGCCCGAAATGTGGTACAGTGCCGGTTCCAGAAGACCAACTGCCGGTAGAATTGCCTTACATTAAGGATTTTCGTCCGACAGGGACAGGGAAGTCACCACTTGCCACGCATCCAGAGTTTTACAACACCACTTGTCCAAAATGCGGCGGAAAAGCCACGCGTGAAACGGATGTTTCTGATACATTTTTAGATAGTTCGTGGTACTTCTTGCGCTATGCTTCTACTGATTTTGACGATGTCCCATTTGATGATGAAATAACAAAAAAATGGTTACCTGTTGACATGTATATCGGTGGTAAAGAGCATACGGTACTGCATTTACTTTACAGTCGCTTTATTACCATGGTTTTGCATGATCTTGGTCTTTTAGACTTCGAAGAGCCATATAAAACCTTCCGGGCCAACGGTTTGATTATTAAGGAAGGCGCCAAAATGTCCAAATCAAAAGGGAATGTGACCAACCCCGATGAATACATTGAAAAATATGGCGCTGATACACTTCGTGCGTATTTGTTATTCTTGGGGCCATTCCAGCAGGGCGGCGATTTTCGTGATAGTGGTATCGCTGGCATGCAACGATTTTTGAATCGTGTTTGGCATTACTTTCAAACTGCCAATGTGGCCGATGAGGAGCCGAATGGTGAGGAAGCGTATATATTGTCCAAGACCATTAAGAAAGTAACAGAGGATATCAAATTATTACATTACAATACCGCCATAGCCTCAATTATGGAGCTTGTTAATTTCTTAACAAAAGCCAAAACTGTTTCTAAAAAGTCACAAGTTGTTCTTCTACAATTACTTGCCCCATTTTGCCCGTTTATGACTGAGGAACTTTGGTCTCAATTGGGTCAACCCTCTTCTATTCATACCAGCCAATGGCCTACGTTTGACGAGAAAGATTTAGTGAAGGAAGAGTTATTAATTACAATTCAGATTAATGGCAAAGTGCGTGACCATGTTGCGGTGAATGCAGCGATCGATCAAAAAGGCCTTGAGCAAATTATTTTAAAACGTGATAAAGTAAAAACTTACACCAATGGCAAAGTGCCAAAAAAGATTATCTATGTGCCTGGCAGATTGGTGAATATTGTCGTTTAAAAGGTATTAAGTATCAGGTATTAGGTATCTTATATAGAGAATTGAGACATTTTATACCTAATACTTAAAACTATATACATGATACAGAATAGCTGATATAAGTATTGAGGTTTTTAGATTGACAAATATTATTTCATTTGCTATTTTGCATATTGTTCGGGTATTTTTATGGAAGTGAGAGACAATAAGTGGCTTGCGGGTAGGTTGCAATGGCTTTGGCAAACGTACTTTGCCGACGTTGAACAAAAGAATACCGTTATTATTCGCTTCGGTCGTTGGGCAAAGTATCAATTTGGTTTAATTTCCTTTGACCGTTCGAAGAACGTTTCCACCATCACAATTAACCGCATGTTTTCGAGCCCTACAGTGCCTGTTAAAGTTGTAGAACATACTATTGCCCATGAGTTGGTCCATTACAGCCATGGTTTTTCATCGCCTCATAAAAGACGCCATCGTTATCCACACGAGGGTGGTATTGTTAATAAAGACCTGAGGGCTCGCGGGCTTGGTGACCGGCTTGATGCCTACAAGACCTGGCTCAAAGCCTACCGTAAAAGTCTCTAACAAGTATTACGTATTAGGTATAGCAGAGCGTATAATCCTTTCCTAATAACTGATTAATATATCTTGCTGCCTACGACGTTAGTATGCAGCTTGATGAATTACCTCATAAGGAGTATTTTCAACCAATATACCTTATCCAGAAGTACCTTCTTCAAATCTTCTTTGGCATTAGCATTATTATTTTCGCGCTTGTGGCTTATTTTGCGACTGCCAGTAACCAACTAAAGCCGAAAACAACCCTCGGCGCTATGTCTTCATCACTACCGCATGTGGTGCAATCGGCAACTCCAACAACCTCCTCCGGGACACTTTACGTCGATGTGGCAGGCGCTGTTACTAATCCTGGTGTTTATCGGCTCGCGGCAGGCTCTCGTGTGCAAGACGCGATCATCCAAGCTGGTGGCTTTCGAGAAGATATCATTGATAAGAACTTTGTCGCTCGTGAATTGAACCTGGCAGCCAAATTGACCGACGGCCAAAAGATCTACATCTTACATCAAGGAGAGGACCGTACAAAGGTCCAGACCGTTCTAGGAGCGATTACTTCCTCAAGTGGCAATGGGCAGACAACCGGCGGCAAGGTTAACCTCAATACTGCTTCCAGTTCTCAGTTAGAAGCCCTTTCCGGGGTAGGTACTGTCACTGCTAAGAAAATTATCGATAACCGGCCCTACACTAGCCTCCAAGACCTATTGGTAAAGAAAGTAATCGGGCAAAGTGTCTACACCAAAATCCAAAATGACGTGACAGTGGAATAACAATGAACAAGAGTAAAGAACAAAAAGAAAAGACCAAAGATAAAAAGTGTAATATCAAAAATCAAGAATTAAAATGCAAAATGACAAACTAAAATTTAAAAAGGAATTCAAGGCAAGGATGTACCGATTTGTCCTTCGGCTAATTGTTTTCATTGACCAGTTACCCAATGATAATGTTTCGCGGAGAATAGGCGATCAGTTACTGCGAAGTGGTACTAGTATCTTAGGAAATTACATCGAAGGACAAGCAGCGAGCAGTAAAAAAGATTTTACAAATTACTTTACAACCTCACTGAAGTCTGCAAACGAAAGTAAGCTCTGGGTATCAATTTTAAAAGATAGTAATCGGGCTGAACCTAGCAAAACCGATTGGTTAATCGAAGAGCTTACATATATGTCAAATATACTGGCAAGCAGTGTGCTTACCTTAAAAGGTAGGAAATGATTTTGCATCTTACATTGTTATTTTGATATTTGCATTTTGATTTTTACATTCATATGCCTCGATTTTCTCTTAAGTCTTTTACCATTATTGTCATCTGTGCGAGTATTTTTTTGGTCCTGTGGTGGATCCGGTATAATGCGCCAAATGATAACTTATCGGTTGATGGTGATACTGTCACCCTTACCGGTACGATTAGCAATGATCCAAAAATCTCAGGCAATAGTGCGCAGTTTACAGTTGATAACTGGAAAATTTATGGCAATACAAACGATGAGCTGGAATATGGGGATCTTGTTTCAGTTACCGGTGTATTTGGAGCGGTGAATACAATTAAACACGCAGAAATTACCGTTCTGCCACCGTCCCAGACCAACCAGTTCCAAAAGTCACTGGGCAGCCTAAAGAAAACCTTGGCACCGATCCCGTATCAGTTCCTGGACCAACGCGCGGCTGAGCTTGTCAACGGCATGGTTTTAGGAGTGAAGCCGAATGATAAATACTTCATGAGCGACTTGCGTCGGACGGGAACGATCCACATTATTGTTGTGTCTGGAGAAAATTTGTCTATTGTGGCCGGGTTTATTTTGCGCTTTCGTAACAGGTTAGGGAAGCGGCGCGTATTAATCCTCAGCTTTGTGGTTATTTGGTTATATGCACTTATCACTGGCGGGCAACCACCGGTCATGCGGGCAGCAATTATGATCACCTTTGCTTACACGGCTCAAGTGCTCGGTCGGCAATACTGGGATTTTTATGCCCTTGCATTGGCTGCAGCGATAATGCTGCTTATGAAACCGTTTCTCCTCTATGACATCTCTTTCCAACTTTCGTTTATGGCAACATTGGGCGTTATTGCCTTCACAAAACCGATATACAGAGCGATCCGCGATGCAAACTTCAGTCCTATTGCTTTAATTAACAAAATCCCCTTCGGTGTTTCCGAGAACTTAGCCGCAACTCTCGCGGCCCAGCTTATGGTCGACCCGCTTATCCTTTACAATTTTCACCAGTTCTCTGTCTTGTCACCGGTCGTTAACGTGCTTGTCCTTCCAGTTGTCTTATATCTGACGCTAACTGGTGCAGTGTTACTCTTTGCTGGTTATTTTTGGCCAGTTTTAGGAATAATTATCAGTTACCTCATTGTTTTGCCAGCAACCTATTTTTCGACCATGACAACCTTTTTTGCCCAGCTACCGGTCGTGTCGAAGACAATCACTGGTTTTAGCTTATGGATGGTCATTGCCTACTACGGCTACATTTTGCTAGCAGTTTGCATTATCAAATATTACATAGGGCAGCGAAAACCTATTGCTCAGAGTGAGTATAACCTTCAAATTTTGCAACCTGACAATACCATTTTGTCATTAAGTAAAGAATGACAACAAATTTGCGGCCAGGTATAGTGTGTTTCCCTCGTAATCTTCCTTACCAAATGCTAAAATGTTCTCAAGGAGTTTAGGAAATTATATGCTTAAGGACCAAATTCAAGCTGATCTCAAAAAACACTTACAGTCGTTAGGTTTTGACGACCCTCAAGCAGAGATAGTCGCTTCTTCAGGGAACACCCATGGCGATTATGCAACGAGTGTCGCTATGCAATTGGCAAAGCAGGTGGGAAAAGCACCGATGGAAATTGCTCAGAGGATTGTCCAATCGTTCGATAATGACAAGCCCGAATATATTGAAAAGATCCAAGCAGTAGTTCCTGGCTTTGTTAACTTTACAATTTCAGCAAAATATTTAGCGCAAGAACTGCAAAGAGTGCTAAATGAAAAAAAGGCTATTGTAGAGCCAAGAGTGGGGTCGGGACAGACTGTAATTATTGAATTTTCCTCACCCAATATAGCCAAGCCGATGGGGGTTGGACACCTTCGATCGACAATAATTGGGCAATCGCTTGTTAATATGTACCAATCATTGGGGTACAATGTTATTGCCATTAATTACCTTGGTGATTGGGGAACACAGTTTGGTAATTTGATAGCTGCCTATAAGCGGTGGCATGATGATAAAGCATTTGCCCAAAACCCGATTGGACATCTCCTTGAGCTCTATATCAAATTTACGAATGAGGCGAAAGATAATCCTGACCTTGCGCAAGAAGGCAGGGATGAATTTACGAAGCTTGAACAAGGAGACGCTGAAAATTTGGCGCTTTGGCAACAGTTCCGGGAAGTTTCACTGCAAGAATTTGAGGCTATTTACAAACGCCTAGGTATTACGTTTACTGTCAAATCTGGTGAAAGCGAATTTCGGAACAAAACCGATCATGTCTATAAGCTATTAGAGCAGAAGGGACTAGTTACAAGCGAAGGGCAAGCACTGATCCTTGATTTAACAACGGATGATGCTAGTTCCACACTGGTCAGAAAATCCGACGGTAGTTCAGTTTACCTAACCCGCGATATTGCCAATATTGAATTCCGGGAAGATAAGTGGCACCCAAGCCAAATTATTTATGTGGTTGGACAAGATCAGTCGCTCCACTTCAAGCAGCTCTTTCTGGTAAGCCAAAAATTAGGCATAGTAGGCGACACACAACTTAGCCACGTTGGTTTTGGTCTTGTGCTTTTAGAAGGTAAACGCATGCGGACGCGGGAAGGCAAAACCATATTTTTAGATGAGCTTCTTGACGAAGCAGTTAGCAAAGCACGCAAGGTAGTTGCTAAGAAAAGTAAAGCTTTATCAGACAACGAAAGAGAACGGATTGCCGAGGTAGTTGGTGTCGGCAGCGTTAAATATAATGACCTCTCGCAAAACAGGTTGACTACAATTGATTTTAACTGGGACAAAATGTTGGCCAGTGAAGGCAATAGTGCACCATACTTACTGTATACCCTAGCTCGAGCGCACTCTGTACTTGAACAAGCGCATGACAGCGATTGCCAGCTTCATGCTGATGTTTTGGCCCAAATCGAAACAGAGCTCTTAAAGTTATTGTCTCGCTATACTGAAGCTGTCCATGAAGCTGCTGGGCAATATGCGCCGAATATTATTGCAAACTACTTATTCGAACTGGCACAGAAGTTCAATACTTTTTATGCTACCTCTCCCATTCTCAAAGCTGAGAATACGGTACGACAAACTAGGCTTGGCCTGACCTTAGCCACAAGCCTTATTCTAGAAGATGGCTTAGCATTATTGGGCATTGAAGCCGTGCGAAAGATGTAGGTATGAGAATTCTCAGAAAGTTTTTAGCAATATTCCTGATACTATTACTAGTTTTTGGGACGTATATCGCCATAAAGGGTTTTTCCGGGTTTGACCCGTTAGCCTTAAGCGGCCCAAAGCTGCTGGGTATTTTTACCGAGCAGGGAAAACGAGCCTTAACCGATGCCGGTGTAGGCCAAATCTCTCAAGTTTCTCATGCCACAAGTTTGCCAATGCTCAAGGCGCCGATCCAGAAAGAGGTTATCCTTAAAATTGCCCTGGTTGCCGATTCTGAAAACGACAATAACGATTTAAAGAAAGCCCTTGTACAAGCAAAAGCCTTAAACGTAGATTATGTCGTTGGTATAGGTGATTGGACTAATGTTGGAACACTGAAGGAACTCAATGATGTTAAAAAAACGTTTGATCAGGTAGGCCTGCCATACTATTTAGTCCCAGGCGACCATGACTTGTGGGACAATAAAAATAAAGGGCAACTGGCAACAGCCAATTTCGAAGCGGTTTTCGGTAGACCATACCAAAGTGTCGAAACAAATGGTGTGAAACAGGTATTCATCGACAACGCCAATTTAGACAGCGGCCTTGATAGTGTCCAGTGGCAATGGCTTTCCCAAGTTTTGACAAGCGACAAGTCCCACGCCAATGGCCTGCCGCTATTTGTCTTCATCCATAAGCCGTTGTATCACCCCACAACTAGCCATATTATGGCTAATGACGACCTTGGCCGGCCTAATAATCTAGCGCCGCAGCGCCAGCAACTCTTAAGCCTGTTGGCCGCCAATAAAGTTGCGGAAGTTTTTTCGGGTGATGTTCACTTCTTTTCGCAATATCGAGAACCTACTACCCAGCTTGCGATGACCACAATAGGGGCCATAACCAACGTTCGTAATCTTCAAAATCCGCGCTTTGCCGAAGTGATTGTGTATAAAGACGGTTCGTACGATGTAAAAGATATCGAAGTTTCTCAGTAGTCTCTAGGTGTATCCAATCGCTGTTGGTTTGTTGTGAAGAGCCGTAGTTGGTCTATCCTTTGCCGAGTAAGGTATAAACTGAACAATACTTCAACATTGTTGAGATCATTGCGGCGCTCTAGCACAGAAGCCACAACGTAATGCTGTGCGATGAGCCAGGTAATCCGGTCATCTGTTGGGCGAAGGGGCGTACCTTCGTAGGCCGCATTTCGATCTTCGATGCTAGTAAAAGTCTCACGAGCCTTTGTATCATAGCCGAGGTAGTCGAGGACTTCATTAAAAAATTCATCACGTCGCTGGTTGATCAGCTCCTGCATTCCTGTTATGACAGTGAAGGGGTCAGGCACTTTAGGCAGTGTTGGGCTTTCTTGTTCCTCAGGTACGCGTTCAGTCATGGCTGTATTGTAACACCATCAAGAAAAAGGGCTTGACAAGCAGTTTCTATTTCCACTATGGTAAAAACATGGACGATAGTAATAGTGAAAAAGGCGGTGTTGCGGTATTAGAAAGGCCTCCGGTTGCGGCCGATGTAACCACACCACAAGAAGCAAAGCAACCCGAGCCGACACTCGAGTCATTAGCGAAAGATGCCCCGCCACCTTCGCCAAGCGAACAACCTGCTTACCCGCAAGACGTACGGTCATCCAGGTCAGTATCCAGGTATGAAGGTGACTTAGGTTTGCAGCCGAAAGGTAGTCGCATGGTTAGGGTTGGCAGGTTCGGCTATGGAGAAGACTGGCGTGGCGAGGGGAATACCGATACCTCTGTGCCCGAACCTACGGCAGTTCCTGAGACTCCACCCGCTGCTGCAGAACCTCAGGAAACACCGGTGCCAGTTCCAGAAGAGCCAAAGAAGGACAGAGTGGGATTGTGGGGGACTATTGCCACGATCGCTGGCCTTACAATTGGAGGTTTAATCGGGGCAAGAGACCATGCTAGTGTTAATAAAGTGTCTACAGATCCCTTAAAAACTGAACCCGGAGCACATCGGATTGAGACAGGCGGTATGCCAACGGCCAATGCAACTGAATTCGTAAATACAAATGAAATAGGTGGCGCGGCATTACCTCCTAAGCCCGAAGCGCCAGCGAATGTGCAATTGCCAAGTATGGGTGAAGGCGGTAAAGCCGATGAACTTGCCCAAAGTCAGGCACAAGGCGAATCACAAAACTTCGGCGCCAATGTTATATCACATACGTCACCAACCGAAAAATAAGTTTCTCTTTTTACCAACGCTATTCCCCAAAATTTGCCATTGAAAAAATGCCTCATTTCTGGTAGGATCACTTAAATGGCAAGGCAGAAAACCCGTTTTCAATACTCTATTACACACTTTAAAGATGGTTTGCGTTTAGTACATGTTCCCATGCCAAACGCTGCTTCGGTCACTATTCAAGTGTATTTCGCCGCCGGCTCAAGGTATGAGGAACCGACCATTTCCGGAATTTCCCACTTCTTAGAACACATGGCGTTTAAAGGTACCAAAAAAAGGCGCACCGCCAAGGAAGTTTCGTTGGCCATCGAAGGTATTGGCGGTGTCTTGAATGCCTGGACCAGCGAGGAGGCGACTGCCTATTGGTGCCAGGTACCGTTTACCCATTTTGAACAGGGGTTTGAAGTACTGGCCGACATGCTTCTCCATTCGACATTCCCAAAGACTGAAATAAGCCGTGAGGCCCAAGTAATTCTTGAAGAAATGGCCCGCGAAGAAGATAGCCCAGACCAGCGTGTTTTCGAAGTCTTTACTAATTTACTTTATCCAAACCAAGCGCTGGGTCGACGGGTTATTGGATCAAAAGAAACTATCTTAGCAGTCACACGTGAAAAGTTGCTAAATTATATTGACAGTTTGTATGCTCCAACCAACGCCGTTGTCAGTATAGCCGGTCCCATGACCCAAAAGCAGGCTGAACAAGTTGTTGTTAAATACCTTAAGTTACCAAAGCGCAAAGTAAGCCGACACTGGGAACCAGCCCTGCCACAATTATCGCCATCCAAAGTATCACTTTACTTTAAGGAAACAGAGCAGGTTCATATGATGCTTGGACTTCGCACCTTCGGCCGAGATGACAAAAGAATTCCAGCGCAATCAGTGCTTAATACAGTTTTGGGGCACGGTATGAGTTCCCGACTTTTTATTAACGTTCGTGAACGGAAAGGCTTAGCTTATTCTATTGGTTCCGGGAACGATTATTTCCACGACACTGGCATGTGGTATTGCTATGGTGGCATCAAGCGCGAGAAAATCGAAGACGCAATCAAGGCAATTCTACTAGAACTGAAAGAGCTGAAACATACCAAAGTGAGAGCTAAGGAACTAGCTGAAGCGAAGGAAAAAATTCATGGCCGCTTTGTGTTGGGGCTCGAAACCACCGGCGCTTTAGCAAGCTACTATGGTAAACAGGTTCTTTTAGAGAAGGAAATGGAAACACCTGAAAGTTGGCTGAAAAAAGTTGATGCTGTTACTGCTAAAGACATTCAGGAACTTGCCCAATTACACTTCACCAATAAAAATCTTTACCTTGCCATGATCGGGCCGTACAAGGACGAAGAACAGTTTGCCAAGCTACTAAAACTGTAATAAGTCCAATAAGTCTTATACTTCCTGGACAACTTGGAATTTGCATTCTTGGCAAGGGTAGGGGAATTCGTTATACTAATTACAAGAAGGAGAATTTATGGAAAGAACCCTGATTTTACTAAAACCTGATGCAGTAAGCCGTGGATTGGTCGGTGAAATTTTGCAACGCTTTGAAAAAGTTGGTTTGAAAATTATTGGTCTAAAAATGGTGCAACCAAACGAAGAACTAGCCAGGCAGCATTATACGGAAGATTTAGCCGTTCGTCGTGGTGAACATGTGCGTAATATGATGATTGAAATGCTCGTTTCCGGCCCGATCGTTGCGCTATGCTTGGAAGGTATTGAAGCGGTCGAGCTCGTGCGCAAAATGGTGGGTGCCACCGAACCAAAGTCAGCCCAACCAGGCACGATCCGTGGTGATTATTCCCACATTTCTTTCAAGCATGCTGATGAAAAGAAGATTGGTATCCACAACCTTATTCATGCTTCTGCTACTGTTGGTGAAGCCGAGCAAGAAGTGGCGGTCTGGTTTACTGACGATGAATTAGTTTCACATACCCCAGCCTACACAGTCTACACAGTTCCAGAATAAGATATTCCAATGAAAAAGCCTCGCAGATTGCTCCGCGAGGCATAGGTTTACTTATCCGTTCATACTTGATATAAATTATCTTGGTAATAGATCTCTAGGATCGCCACTTTCATCGACACCTTCGACCCCTTCAAAGCCGACACCAACTTTTACGGGAGCTTCGAAAGCTGCTGCGGTACGTGGCCAGCCAACAACTTTGATATTTCTCGTTTCTTCCGGGCCAAGTGAAGCTTTAGTCGCACCAACTGTTTCGCGATAAATATCTCCGCAATGAGGAAATGGTTTTACACCACCTACGGATGATGTGCGGCACAAGTCTTGATAAGTTAAGACATTGACTGTGATCGGTTGATTTTGCAGGTTTGTTACAGAAACCGTAGCTTCATATGGTTGACCACCAGTGGATGAAAATAACCCATAATCGGTTGGTAATTGCTGCGTTGAACTATCAATAATTTGCCAATGTAATTTTTCACGAAGAGATATAACCTGTGGCCTCTTATCTTTAGCGTCAAATGGAAAAATTGCCAAAACAACTAAAGCAGCAACTATTATAGAGAATATTATCATACCTAAGGCGGGTTTAGATATGTTCGGCATCGATCGCTCCTTTTTAAGGTTCGGATTGAGCAGGCTGAGTATACATTACACATACCAAATCAACAAGCCTTATACTTCGAGTGGTGTGCTTCAAGACTTAGGTAATGCAGTGACGACGAATATGGCGTATTTGGTGTCGTCCTTAACGAGGTCAACGGTTGCAGGGTCAACTTGGGTAGGCAGCAACCACTCACCATTGTATCGAGCTGAAGTCAATAATGTGAGTTGTTGGTTGTCTTTGGCATGGACTGCATCCCCATCATTACGATCCATGAGCGCTAGTTTTTGGACGACAAAAGTATAATGTTTGCCGTACTGGTCAGTCACAATGATTTCATCACCTGGCTTAAGAGCACTAATCCTAGCAAAATGACTTTCCTTACCAAACCACTTACTATGGCCAAATATAATGATGTTATTGGGGACAGTTTCTGCAGGCGTGGCAATGCCAGAAACCGGTGTTGGCCAGGTTTTCTGCTTATTGTCAAAATTCATCTGGCTAATCTCATTATCTTCAAAAACAATACTCGGAATAGTTATGGTAGTAGCCCGACACATCACGCACCAGTCGGAAGTATCCGCCGTATTATTGGTTTGTGAAGAAAGCACCGTTGGTTTCCGAATGCTTCCATTATGCTTTACCGTAATAAAATTTAGCACTAATACAGCACTAATTGCTAAAACAATAAGTATTAATGTTCCAAATTGCTTTGCCTGGATAATTGGCTTAAGTTGTTTTGCTTGTTTGGCACCTTGAGACTTTGAAAACGAAACAATGGCATGGCCTCTTTTTTGGACATAACGTTTTATATCTATGCCGAAGTTTTCCATAAGTGAGATGGAAAGGCCATTTTTGAGTGTCGTATATGCTGATAAAACTGGCTCTATTGATAATACAGGACCGTTGGGGCGGCGAAGAGTTATCCCTCGTACTTGCGATAAAAGATAATTACCTACATTTCTTACTGTGGTAATTTGCTTGTCCGCTTTAAGACGAGTAACTTTAATCGGATTGCCTTGGCGTTTTGATTTTTTCTTTTTTGCCATACGTACGGCATAGTATATTATAACTATGGGACTATTTCAAGAGGTAACATGAAAGTTTGCTCAGTCCAAGAAGTCTATAGTAGTAGCCGCCTTCAGGTATGAAGGCGGCTTAGAAGAGCATTCAAATTGATGCTAAAAGTGCTCGAATGGCTTCTTTTATTTCATCAGTCAGCTTAATGGAAATATTCGGATCGCCATCGTGGCCCGTGCCTGGACCTGGGATATTGAGATAATCCTGCCAGCGGATGAAAAGAAATTGGCAAGCGACGTCTCCGCCGTATTTCTCCAGGAGAAAATCTCCAGGCAGTTGCATTGGTAAGTAATCGGTCAACCCGAAGGCGGCTGCAACGATCTGGTTTCCCATCAACCGTGTGCCGGTATCAGATTCAAACCTACTATGACGTATCGTCCACCTAACCTGCCATTGTCGGTCAAGGTTGTGGCTGTCCGGCGCAATCGTCAAGGTAACGGCGTTAGTTCTCATGCCTAACATACTCGCTAATGGAAACGCTCCTGGCGCAAGATTGATTTTTTCACCATGATGGTGCCACCAATCAGGATGCCCTAGTGTAACTAGCCGAGGCTTTCGCGGCTGGATTGCTGAAAACAAGGTTTTTCTCCTTTCAAGGTGCGACTATTCAGGTAAGGGCGAACTTTTCGTCATTCATACAAACCCGGGTCGGGGAGAGAGGATTCGAACCTCCGGCCTCACGGTCCCGAACCGTGCGCGCTACCCCTGCGCCACTCCCCGTAGTTAATTAAAAATCAATATGCAAGATTAAAATTGTAAATACCAAGGCTATTTTAGCAGGAATGGAATGAAATTTCATACAGGGCGATAAATTTGCGGTAATTATGCGGGTAATGTGCGGGAATTAGTTTTTCTATTCTCTTTATCCTGGATATTCCACAGCTAATTCTGCTAAAATAGTCCACAAGGGCAAAAAGGTATTACGTAGAAGGTATTAGGTATCAGAAAAGTCTATCTAATGACAGTATGTAATACCTGGTATCTGATTCTTGCCCTTGTAGCTTAATTGGATAGAGCAGACTACTCCTACCGCGCCTTCGTGCCGAAGTAGCTCAGTGGATAGAGCAGACCCGTCCTAAGGGTAAGGTCGGGGGTTCGAATCCCTCCTTCGGCGCACTTTGGCGGGCATGAAGGTACGGTTGGAGGTTCGATTCCTCCCAAGGGCACAAGGTTGAGTTGGTATTGTGTATCAGGTATTAGGTAGATAAATGCTTTTTCCATCATACTAATAGGTGATTCTTGATACCTTTTCAAATTTATGGCCACCAAAAAAGGTTTACGGCATAGAACACAACGCTTTTATATTGTCTTAGGCTTGCGCACTGCAGGCAATTTTTTGATACTGTTTTCCGCGCTTTGGCTTTTGGTCGTCTTTACGCCATTCATTGCGAGCGAACTGCATTTCTATATAGATCAGTTCACCCATAAAACCTATACGCTGGATAAGCAGAAAGGGCCAACATTCGGGAGTCTTCTCAAAGAACCACCGCCATTGCAAATTCAGCCGGTGAATACAAAGTCCGCTATCGTCATTGAGCGTATTGATGCCAATTCTCCAGTTGTTTTAGATGTCGACCCCGGTAGCGAAGCCGATTATTTGGCCGCTTTAAAGGTGGGTGTAGCGCACGCGAAGGGGACTGTCTTACCAGGGGAAAGGGGAAACAGTTACTTATTTGCGCATTCTGTCGGCAGCCCTTGGGATGTGGTGCGGTATAACGCAGTCTTTTACCTTTTGCGAGAGCTTGTTCCGGGTGATCGGGTAGTTATTTTCCGGGATAACTGGCGCTATGATTTTCGGGTGTATGACAAACAAATTGTTGACCCAACAGACACGGCATTCTTGCTTGCCAAATACGACGAACCAACATTAACGTTGCAAACGTGTTGGCCTCCCGGAACGGTGCTGAAAAGACTTCTCGTTTTTGCGCGCCTTGAAGCAAGCTACCGCCTTGACAACGGTGGCAACCCCTTATTATCTCAAGCTAAGTAGACCATCCAGCAAATAAAATTAACAAGCAAAATATAAAGATCAAAGATATTGTTCGAGCGATATGTACTCATAGAGCTAGAATTGTCCCTGGGGTAATACTTATCCATTGAGGAACTTCTTCCTCATCGGTCGAAGGATAATCATTTATCTTAAATTAATGGCGTAGAGGTTAGGCTGTGTATCGGCAGCTTGGTTGAGGTTCGTGAGGATGATGATTTTTGTTCCCGAAAATGCCGGGAAAGCAATACTGTCCACAAATTGGCCGCTATACACTAGTATAGGATTTTGGCCATCAATGTCGGTTATAACAATTTGGCCTTTATTACCTTGTGGGTTGAGCTCGATAATATGAAGGTCAGAGGGGAACCAACTATACGAATCGGCCTTTTGCAGGTCATAATACTTGCCAGTGGTCAGGTCATAGATATGTGTCTTTCCGTCGGTTGTCGTGAATAATAATTTATCCTGCTTTGGTGACCATTGGATTGTATTTGATAATGCCATAATTTTTTGGATAATTACCTGAGGGCTCGGTGTGCTCGTGGGCGAAGGACTGGCTTGCGAGGTACTCGGTTTTGGTGAAACAGGGATTGCTACTGGTGAGGCAACCTGTGTGCCAAGGGCGCCGTCGGAGAGTACTTGGTCAACAGCGGCCAAAGCAATCGTAATATTTGGCTTTGGACTTTCGTAGGCTGGCACATCGCCGACTGAAGTTAATAATTTTTGGCGCAAATTCTTCTGCTTTGAATATACTGTATCTTGCCAGCTTACGAGTAGGTTTTGGACATCGGTTACCGACATCGGTACGATATTATCATTTACCTTTTGGAGGTCGAGTAAGTAATAGACAGGCTGGCCCTTTACATCATTATTAATCAGTAATAAGTTCTTGCTGTCTGGAGAAAACACGTAGCCAGCCTTGGCAAGGTCAAATTTACTTAAGTCATGATAGATTTGGATAGGATCGCTATTTAAAAACGGTAGTTGGTCTGTGGCGCCAATAACCCACAACCCAGCCTTATCAGGTTGGATAACCCGGTAAACAATACGTTGACCATCTGGGGTAAGCTTCGCATCCACAGCGCCTGTTAATGTCAGCCTTCGTAAATCAGGAACCTGGGGGAAGAGGGTTAAGTCTAACCTTGTGACTAATTCCTCACGTACCTCAACGGTTTTTTCCCAAGGGGTAAAGCCGTCTTTCGTTACTCGCACCTTATACCAACCCGGGGTAAGAAAATTAATTGTAGTGTTGGTAGTATCCTTAAGCTGACCGTTGATGTAGACTGCAGCATTGGTAGGCTCGCTCGTAACGACCATAATGCCAGTTTTTTGGATCTTTCCCTGACTTGTATTAAAGGTATAACCCTTAGCAAAGAAGATGACCGCACTGCTAATTAAGATAATGGCAAGGCCAACGCCAAGCGTAAATAAAAAGCTTCTATTCATAACGTTATCCCTTATTGTAGTTCAACCGGAATATTGTTTCAATATAGCCGCCCAGCTGATATAATCGTCGGAGTGTAGACATATTACCTAAGGTTGAGTAAAACTAATATAAAAAATCAAAATGCAAAAACCAAAACGACAAATTAAATATCAAAATTGTTAAGTGTCGAGTGATTAGGGAAAAGTTCCTTTAGGTTTATTCATGGCTTTGAGGCAGTTCTCACTTCTTCCTTTCAATGAAATGTATCTGGCTCCTTGGTGGATCGCATCCCTGGTCGGACAAGTTCCTTTCAAAAATACCAGACACGTCAGTCTTACTTGAACAATGAAGATATTTTTATATTTTGCATTTTAATTCTTGATTTTATTTTTATGGCTTTTTCATCAAAACGAGTTGGTATCGATTTGGGAACCGCAAACTCGCTGGTTTACCTAGCGGGGAATGGCGTCATTTTAAATGAACCAACAGTTGTTGCGGTTTCTACCGACGATAACCGTGTGGTAGCTGTTGGCAACGAAGCCAAAGCCATGTTGGGCCGTACGCCGGGCAACATTACTGCATCGCGACCATTACGGGATGGTGTTATTGCTGACTACGTTGTCACCGAAGCTATGCTGCGCTATTTCATTGACAAGGTTTGTGGTACTACCCGTTTTTTCAAGCCTGAGGTTATGATTTGCATCCCATCAGGGGCCACTTCGGTTGAACGTCGTGCGGTCCTTGATGCCACACTTTCTGCCGGCGCTAAGGTGGCATATTTAATAGATGAACCACTGGCAGCCGCTGTTGGCGCTAGAATTCCTATTGCCCAGCCCTCGGGCAACATGATTATCGACATGGGTGGAGGGTCATGTGAGGCAGCCGTCATCTCTTTGGGGGGTGTCGTAGTCCACAATTCTGTTCGTGTCGGCGGCAACAAGTTTGACGAAGCCATCCAAAGCTACGTTCGGCGCAAGTACAATTTGATTATTGGCGAACGTATGGCAGAGGAGGTAAAGATCCAAATCGGGTCAGCCTTACCAGTTCAGGAAGAACTTATGATGGAAGTGAAGGGGCGTGACAGTCTAGCAGGCTTGCCGAAGTCGGTCCAATTATCTTCCCAAGAGGTAACCGAAGCACTTCAGCCGCCTTTGCAGCTTATTATTACTGGGATAAAGCAAGTTCTTGAAGAAACTCTACCAGAACTTGCCTCGGACATCATCGACAAGGGAATAGTTCTTTCGGGCGGTACATCCCAACTGCGTAATTTAGACCAGCTGCTGACTAACGTTACTGGCGTGCCTTGCCATCTGGCCGAGAAACCGATGATGTGTGTTGTAACCGGCACCGGTATTGCCTTAGAAAACCTCGATCTTTACAAGCGCTCAATTTCCAAAAAGTAACCACTCAGCTTTTATTTCTAAGGAAGATCTGCTAAAATGCATGCACTGTGAAAGGTCATAAATTGCTTAAGCGTCGTGGGTAGTGAAAGGGTAGCACTTTGGCAGGTAAGGCGCATGTAATCCGCATTGCAAGCCGCAGAATGATTGCAACTGAGATAGCGAATGGGACCTACATTTCAGTAACATCTGAACCTAAGGTAGGCGAGCATTTGCTTGTCTCTAAAATTGACGGAGAATATAACTATGGTACCATTACAGATTATTCTCCATTGCAACAAGGAGCCAGCAGAGGCTTCTATGTTGTAACAGACAAGTCTGAAGGGAAAAAGGTCTTTGTTTGGCTTGAATTACCGAGAGATACCTAAGGAGTAAAACTTTGACCCAGTCCAAATTCACGGTGCGCGCAGCAACAGCTGACGATATTCGTGAGCCCCTCTGCATTATTGTGCCACCGAAAATAGGCGAGGACCTAGTCGCGTTCAACAATCGGCGAGAAGCCATTAATTTTGGTGCCACCTATTTTGCTAAGGAATTAAAGCCAGGGAAACAATATTCTGTAAGCACTGAAGCCTTTTTTGATGTGCTGTTGTCCGTTGAGGTAGCTGAGGTAACTAAAGAGGAAACAGATTTGCCCCAGGTGGTTATCAGCGGTAAGTGGGTAGAGAACCTGCCAAAGAATCTTTGGATTGTAGCGCAGCCCTGCATTGATAATATGTTGGTCGTCGTTACCGAAACCAGTGAAATAATAGAATATGGCATAATTGAAGCTGTTCGGGTAACTGACCAATCTGGTAGACAGTACAGTGTTGTGACCTACCGTTGCTATCCTGGTCACTCCGTCCAGGTAGAGTTAGCGGAAGGTATTACTACACCTCGGCAATATAATCTTTCTTCGTAAGTTAAGACATACTAAACGGGCGGAAGCTTTTTTGCTTCCGCCCTAATTACTTCCCTCAAAATTCATTGTGGACTATACTTATACCGGAGGTAACACGCGTTTCTTAACACGAATATAGCTATGACAATCGGCTTTGATGCATCAAGGGCTTTTATCGGTCAGCGAACGGGGACAGAAAACTATTCTTACGAGTTACTGAAGCATTTGCTGGCGATTGATACTGAGAACACTTATCGTGTCTATCTTCGTAGCGGACAGGGCTTAGAAAACGAGATTCTTCAGGTTTCCAACGTCCAAATCATTGATATTAGGGCCCAACGTCTCTGGACACAAGCAGGCTTGGCATGGCAAGTGCTAAAAAATTCGCCCGACGTGCTCTTTATTCCGGCACATACACTGCCAGTTATTCGTCGGCCACAGCAGAAGACGATTGTGACAATCCACGATCTTGGTGCTGAATATTTGCCGCAATATCACCAATTTCCACAAAAACTATACCTTAACCGTTCTACAGAATACGCAGTGAAGCATGCAACCAAGCTGATTGCTGTTTCACAAGCTACGAAAGAAAATCTTATTGCACAGCTGCATGCCAATCCTGAGAAGATATCAGTTATTTACGAAGGCTATGACGCCGACCATTTTAGGCCCCAAAACAAGGAAGCAATGCAAGCTGTGCAAGATAAGCATGGGTTGACCAAGCCCTACTTTCTCTTCGTTGGGACCATCCAGCCTCGGAAAAATCTTGAGCGCTTGATTGAAGCTTTTGCATATATGGTGCACCACTATCTTGAAAATGAAGAAGTAACCAAAGATTATTCGGTTAATATGCGGGAATTACGTAATATTGAGCTTGTATTAGCCGGTAAAAAGGGATGGCTTTCTGATGCCATCTACCAAGCGCCTAAAAAGTATGGCGTGACAGGCCGGGTTAAGTTTTTGGACTACGTTAGCCATAGTGATATGCCTGGTCTTTATGCTGGGGCGCTGACGTTTGTTTTCCCTTCATTATACGAAGGGTTTGGTTTACCAGTTTTAGAAGCCATGGCCTGTGGCGTGCCTGTGCTTACTTCGAATACTTCATCATTACCAGAAGTGGGAGGGCAGGTAGCTTTTTACGCAGACCCATATAGTGTCGATGATTTGGCAGGTAAGCTCTACATGTTGCTAAGTCAAGAAAAATTGCGTCACAAAGCCAAGAGTGGGGGGATCGAACACGCAAAGCAGTTCAGTTGGCAAAAATGTGCAGTTGAAACGCTAAAGGTTCTGCAAAGTATTACTGTTTAATGGTGAAACAGTAACAAGTATTAAGTAGTAGGTATCAAGTATTAGGTATTACGTATTACGCGGTGTATAATCCTTTACCTGATACAGATTATAGTATGAAGATAGATATTCTTGGAGTCAAAATTGATCGAATTGGGTTTGACGAGGCAGTCGAACTAATTACGTCATACACCAAAGATGGCGACAGACATTACGTGGTGACGGCAAACCCTGAAATGGTAGTTGAGGCCCAACGTAATGGCGCATTTCGCGACGCTATTAATCGGGCTGACTTGGTCGTACCAGATGGTGTTGGGTTGTTGGCGGCAGCTGACTACCTGCAAAAGCAACAGGGAATGCAGCGGAATTTTATTCGACGCTTGATCGACCTGAAGCTCTCACTTCTCAAAATACTTTTTGCCCGCCAGTCGTTTACAAACCTAAGCGAAAGTGTAAGTGGAGCTGATTTAGTTTTGGCATTGGCTGATTGGACGCATAAGAAAAAGGAAACTGATGTCTCATTTGTCCTCATAGGTGGAGCAGAAGGAGAAGCCCAAGGTGCGGCGGAATATCTGAGAAAAAAATACCCAGGTTTGTCCGTCATAGCTAATAGTGGACCGCAACATTTGTTACAAGCTTCTCAATCAGAAATCGAAGAAGTTTTACATCCAATAGCAAATATTACTCAGGCATTTACTTTCGTGGCTTTTGGACATCCTAAGCAGGAGTTATTTATTACTGATCATCTCAAGCAGCTTCCTTTTGGTGTTGCCATTGGTGTTGGTGGTACCTTTGCCTACTTGGCAGGCACAAAACATCGGGCACCAAGGCCGCTTCGAAAGCTAGGTCTGGAATGGGTATGGCGGGTAGTTATCGAGCCGAAGCGTATTAACCGCATAATTACCGCAACAATTGTTTTTCCACTGTTAGTATTCCGCGCAAAGCCGACAGCACAAGGCTAGTGTAAGAGGGGATAGGTTGGATAGACGAACGGGAATATTAGTAGTACTTAATGCTCGTAGGATCGTCATTGTGGTACCACTGGTCAAGTTCGTCAGTGACACCAATGATGACAGGAATATACTGCTCGGTGAAGATACCCTTTCGATGGTTCATAAGGATGGCTGAGCATCGTGTGAAGCCTTCAATTAAGTAATATGGTGGTTTCTTGCTGCTGGCAACCAAGATTGGTGCTCCTGACATACGGGCGATACTGAAGTCACTCGAAATTCGCTCGAGGTTGGTAATAAACGCTTCATTTTCCGGTGGATGCTGACCGTTTTCTAAAGCAATAACAAGATCCAAGAATTTTCGTGATTGGGCAATGGCCAAAAAGTCGGGCCATTTTAATATTTCCAAATGGCTGATATCTTGGCTTTTCAAGTGTCCTTTATACCAAGTGACATTAAGCTTGAGTAAGCCATCGAAGAAGTATGACCGAAATTCCTTAATTCGCTTCTCTAAAAGTTCCCATTGTTTTGGGGTCAACTTATCAAACTGCTGGGTTGCCAAGAGCTTTTCAATGCGCTTAGGCATATTTTGCAGCGCGACATGACGTTGGCTATTGCTAGCCTCTGCAATCGCCCAATTTCGGATCATTTCCTCAGTCGTTATTTTCTTTAACTTTGTGATCATAAGCTTTTAACTCCATAAAAAACGCTTCCTATAAAGAAGCGTGTACCGTATTTTCTCATACGTTGTAAAGTATTGCAATGGTTATATAGTGATGAAATATTATCCCTGAACATAGAGAAGTGTTATCTCCTATAATGTAAAGGCGAAATTGGCGATCGACAAAATTTGGCAAGGTTTATATAATCATATTTACTACTTGTATTATGGATGACATACCAACAAAGCTAGAAACAATAAAGGCGAGTAACCAGCTTAGTCCAGAAGCTTTCGAAAACCTCAAGACTTGGTTAACTCGCGATGACCTTGCCGAATTCCGGCCGGCTATTATCGAGCTTATCGACGCGCAAGCCTACCAGCAGCTTGAAGACGCCTTCTATACTAGAATTCGGGTAGGAACCGGTGGTATTCGTGGGCCAATCGGAGTCGGGTCAAATAGAATCAATAAGCGGACAATAGCTGAGGCCGCACAAGGCTTATCTGATTTTATTGCTGATTTTGGGCAAGAAGCCAAGCAAAAAGGTGTTGTTGTGGGATATGATGCACGCAGGTTCTCGAAAGTTTTTGGTGAGCTATGCTGTGAAGTTTTCGCTGCCAATGGCATAAAAGCCTATATCTTTGACAGTCTTCGGGCAACACCAGAAGTTTCCTTTGCCGTGCGCTATTTAAAGACAGTTGCAGGTGTGCAGATCACTGCGTCGCACAATCCACGGACAGATAACGGCTTCAAGTTTTATTGGACTGATGGAGGTCAAGTTGTACCACCACTCGACCAAAAATTCATGGACCTCGTCCAAACTGTCAATAAAATACAATCACTGCCGTTCGAAGAAGCAGTAAAGCAGAAAAAGGTTGAAGTAATTAGCCAAGATATTGATAAAGCCTACATAGCTGCAATTCGAGGGTTATCTTTGTCGACATCGCGAACTGCAAAGGTTGTTTTCAGTCCGATTCACGGCTCGGGTAGTACTAACGTCTTGCCAGTTTTAGAGCAGGAGGGTTATACAGTAGAGGTTGTTCCAGAACAAGCGAAGCCAGACGAAAATTTCCCAACGGCTAAGGGTGACCTTATTAACCCTGAGTATAGAGAGGTTATGGAATTACCTATTAACCTGGCAGAAAAACTTGGCTTTGACGTTGCAATCAATTCAGACCCCGATGCAGATAGGATTGGTGTAGCTGCTAAAAAGCATCTAGCTAGCAGTGCAATGCAGTTCCTTACTGGTAATGAAGTTGGTATTGCACTTGTCCACTATATCTTATCTGAGTTAGAGAAAAAGAAGGCACTAACACCTAATAACCTCGTCATTGAAACTTCCGTTACTACCTCATTAATTGCTGACATAGCAAAAGACTTTGGTATAAAAGCGGAAAGTAACCTACTAGTAGGATTTAAATTTATTGGCGAAATTATTGAAAAGCTTGCAAACAAGAATGATTTTATTTTTGCTGCTGAAGAAAGTTTAGGCTATCTTGCTGGAACTTTTGTTCGCGATAAGGATGCTGCTATTGCGGCATTATTTTTAGCTGAACTTATCTCAAAATTGAAAGATAACAATAAAACACTCATAGACTACTTAGATGAGATTTATGCAAAGTATGGTTATTATAAGAACATACTTCATATGGTTGAGTTACCCGGTAAAAAAGGTTTTGTAAATATTAAGAATATCATGGTTGGATTTCGGACTAGCCCGCCGAAAGAAATGGCTGGATTTAAAGTCCTTGAAACAATTGACCGTTTGCCTGAAGGGCAGCGGACCGGAGAAGATTATAAAGTTGGTGCAACAGGCGATCAACTAAGTTTCATTCTTTCAAATGACCAAAAAAGTAAGCTAACAGTTCGCCCGTCAGGGACTGAACCAAAGATAAAATATTACATCCAACATTATGGTAGCTCATCAGGCGATCTAAACGCGGTTAGGGCTCGTATTGATGCTGAGGCCGAAAGTATGGAACAAAACCTCGTTGCGCATGGTAAGCAATTTATACATGAGGATTAAACAAGGGCTGTTACTGTTTTTTTATTAAGCGTTGGTTTCTTCGGGGTTTACGATTGAAGGTGGGGGCGTAACGGCTTCGACATTTTTACCGGAGGAAATGATACCAAGAAGCCAAAGTACGGCTTCTTTTTTATAACGGCGGTCGCCGCGGCTGTTAATACGGATAGGGGGGAGCTTCCCTTTCTTACCCCAGCGTTTGATAGTAAGCGTTGAAACGCGCAGAATATTAGCAACTTCACGTACGGTTAATAATTCTGGCCAGTCATCGCCAAGCGCCATTGGTTGTTTGATCTCCTTTTGCTCTAGAATGGCAGTACTATGATAATCCTTGATCTACTTTTGGAAATTAACACTTCTTAAATCTGCTGTCAAGCAAAAAATATAAATAAGTGGAAAGCGTAAATCGGGAAGTGGAAACATCGTGATAAATTTAATATAGATAGTGTAAATAAGTCATATTTTGACCGCAGGACAGACGCAGGACAGATAAAATATACATGTTGACAGCATCGCCTATTTTTGTTATATTTAGCAACAAGCAAAGACAGTAGGTATTGCGTCTATTTATTCGACGCAAAGAAATCCTACCGAGCCTGAAGATAATTTTATTCTGCTTTTTTTCTTCACGCCTGTTTTTTTGCGGCGTGATTTTTTTTGGAGCAATATAACAAAAACAATCCCACAAAGCTGCAAGCGAAATGGGTATCTAGAAGATTGGCGACGGACTATTTTTATGACCACCACAAAACGACAAAAGAAAATGGATATAGCCAGCAACTTGTATGAAAAGTTGCAGAAGGCAAAGAGCGTTGTTGTAACTGATTACCGCGGTTTAACTACTGCTCAATTACTAGAGCTGCGGCAGAAGTTAGCCGATGTTTCGGGTGAATACACGGTTACTAAGAATACATTACTGCAAAGGGCACTAACACAAAATGGGCAAGAGCTGCATAATGAAGTGTTGGAAGGACCATCCGCAACTTTGCTGGCCTATGATGATGAGGTGAGTCCGGTTAAGACGCTCACAACTTTTGCAAAAACCGTCCAGTTACCAAAAATAAAAGGCGGCTACTTTGATGGCCAATTCTTATCCGCTGAACAAGTTGACCGTTTAGCGAAATTGCCGGGCAAAGATGCCTTACGTGGTCAAGTTGTTGGCACGATACAAGCGCCAATATACAATTTCGTTTCAGTTTTACAAGGTAATATAAGAAATTTAGTATATGTCCTAAACGGCATAAAGGAGGCAAAAGGATAATTTGCCATTTGCTATTTCATCATTTACCATCTGATTTTAATATCAAAAAATTTACAATTTATAGAATTAAATGGAAGATGAGAAAATGGAAAATGGAAAATTATATTGAAGGAGAGGTGATTATATATGGCAGATGAAGATCAAAAACAAACAGTAGAAGAGACAGAAGCAAATGAAACTAATCAGCAGACTGAAGAGAGTGCTAACAATCAGTCAGATGATAAAGCTGATACGAAGGCTGATAATAAGCCAGAAAAGAAAGAAGTTAAAGCTAGTGCTAAACTTGAAAAGATTATAGATCAAATTAAAGAACTATCAGTCTTGGAACTATCAGAGTTGGTTCACGCTTTAGAAGACACCTTTGGCGTTACTGCACAAGCTCCAGTCGCAATGGGAGCAGTTGGTGTAGCTCCAGCAGGTGATGGTGCAGAAGCTCCCGGAGAAGAGCAGACAAGCTTTAATGTAATCATAGCCTCTTCCGGCGCTAATAAGATTGCTGTTATTAAAGCATTACGTGAGGTCAATAACACACTTGGTTTGAAGGAAGCAAAAGACCTCGTTGACGCAGCACCAAAAGAAATATTGTCTGGTGTTAACAAGGCAACCGCAACTGAAGCGAAAGAGAAGCTTACAGCAGCAGGTGCAACTGTTGAGGTAAAGTAATCGTATTCTGTTAACTAATAAACAAAATCCCTGGCTAATCACCAGGGCTTTTTGTTGGTTTACTTCTATGTTGTATGCTTAAGATCTGACATCTTAAGAAAGTAGCGGTATAAGTTGAGACAGCTTGCTTGAGTCCTACTAGAGGGACGAGGGCAAACATATGATAGAAGGTATAAGTTACGAAATTTTGGATGCGGTAATTATGAGGAAAAACGTGAAAAGTTATTTAGGCTACTTTTACTTTTACTGAGGGTGCCATAGATGAGTTGATTGATAGTTTAATTATTTTACTCATACCAATTGCATCTATTAAGGCTTGAACATTTTCGGTGATTTGTTTTTCATTTAGATTTGTCTTACCAATAGCTATGTGAATAACGGGTCTATCAGATTCTGATTTATATTCTAACTTGCCAGTGTTCAAATCTTTTATAGCAGCATTAGGATCTGTAGTTACTGTACCTGATTTGGGATTAGGCATTAATCCCTTTGGACCAAGAATCTTTGCTACTTTGGCAAGCTTTGGCATGTACTCAGGGTTAGCAATAACAATATTAAAGTCCTTACCAGGGCTAAGTTTTCCATCTTCAATTTCCTTGATAGTTTGATCATTGCCAACAAGAATATTTTCATCCTGTTTTACATTACCAAATACCAATATTTTTTTCTTTGAGCTGGTATAGTGAGGGAGAGCAACAAAACCGCGTATGCCTTTTTGGTTCGTTACTAGATGTGCATCAACACTACCAATAAATTTTGTTTTCGCAGTTTGTTTGACAAGAACTGCAGCCTCATCAATGGGGTAGAGCGTCTGTTTATCAATTAGCGCTACAAGCTCATTATAACGATGACTATGCTTTACCTTTTTATCATCTTTTTGCTTTGTAGCTTTTTTATTTGTTTTAACTTCAGTCTCATGTTCAGCCGTATCGGTTACAGATGTATCATCGGTAATTTTAACGACATCATTCTGCAAAGCTGTATTACTCTTCGCTTCGGTTGTTGGTTGGTCTTTGACGACATCAACCTTCGCTTTGAGTGCAGTTAAATTTTTAGCACGCTTGCGTGACGTCTTTACTGCTTCTTCACTTTGTGATAAATCAATAACACTAATTCGTTTTGTTGCCATATATTTTTTGCAATGATAAAACTTATTGGTGAAACACTATTAATAAGTCAAATAAATTAATGCAAAACATCTATTCCCATACTGCGGGCAGCACCTTCAACAATCTTCATTGCCTGCTCAACATTTTTTGTATTTAAATCAGGCAACTTTGCTTCAGCGATTTTTCTGACCTGATCTTGATTAAGCGTACCGGCTTTTTCTCTACCAGGCTTTGAAGATCCTTTCGTCAAATTTAATGACTTTTTGATCATCTCAGCCATCGGTGGTTGCTTCGTTATGAACGAAAATGTCCGATCTTCATAGACCGTTATAACAACAGGAATTATATTACCACGTAACTCTGCTGTCTTTTCATTAAATGCCTTTACAAAATCCATAATTGGCAGACCATGTTGACCTAGCGCTGGACCTATTGGCGGTGCTGGTGTTGCTTCGCCAGCCGGGGCATTAATCTTAATGAATGTTTTTATTTTCTTTGCCATCTTATCCTACTCTCCTTTATAATTTACTAACTTGCATAAAATCTAATTCAACCGGAGTTTCGCGACCAAAAATTGATACTAGAACTTTAAT
>CAYSOG010000020.1:0-25519 GCA_964432675.1 uncultured Gammaproteobacteria bacterium
GGCCATAAATTCCTTGATTAAAAATCAATCTACCGGATTTTACCATGTTGTGGGGTCTTCCAATTTAACACTTTATTATATCGCTGTAATTATTGCTAAAGAGTTCAACTTTGACCAATCAAGTGTAAAAAAAACGACACTAAGAGAATTTCTTAGCAAATCTGAAGATACCTTTGCCCATTTACGCTACCCCAATAAACCTGCACTCGACAATGGGAAGATTAATCAACTGCTCGCCACAGACAAACTTGCGATGCATACTTTTGAAGACTCTCTACATATTATTAAGGAACAAGGAGTAGATGTATGAAAATAGCATTTGTCGGTACCGGATATGTAGGCTTAGTAACCGGCGCAGTTTTTGCTGGCTATGGTTACGATGTTTACTGTATCGACATCAATAGCGAACGGGTTGCCAGTTTAAAACAAGGTAGTGTGCCTTTCTATGAACCTGGGTTGGAAGACCATGTTAAAAAAGGCTTACAAAACGGCAACCTTCATTTCACAACGGATTTTAAAGAAGGTGTTGATGGTGCTGATACCGTTTTTATTTGCGTTGGCACGCCGCCATTGCAAAATGGTGAAGTTGATTTAAGTCAACTAAAAAGTGCTAGCCAAATGGTGGCTGAGCATTTAACCGGTTATACAGTCATTGCAATAAAAAGTACGGTGCCAATTGGTGTTGAAGAAGAACTAGAGAAGATAATTGAAGAACATAAGCCTAAAAGTGCAACGTATGAATTTGCTTCTGTCCCAGAATTTTTAAGTGAAGGAACAGCTCTAGAAAACACAATGCACCCCGACAGATTAGTATTTGGCGTTAATTCCCAAAAAGCTGCCGATGTATTACTAACCACCCACAAAAATATTTCCGGGGAACGCATTGTAACTGATTTACGAAGTGCACAAATGATAAAATATGCAGCCAATTCATTTCTAGCGACCAAAGTGTCCTTTGCCAATGGCGTTGCCAATGTTGCTGAAAAAGTTGGCGCAAATGCATTAACTGTCCTTTACGGCATGGGATTAGATAAGCGAATAGGGCAAGCTTTTTTTAAGCCAGGCATCGGTTTTGGTGGCAGCTGTTTGCCAAAAGATGTCCAAGCCTTCTACGACATTGCTGTTAAAAATGGGTATAATTTTGACTTGTTACGGGCAGCTTATGCTATGAACACAGGCCAAGTTGATCTTACCTTGTCAAAAGTCCACGAGATAGTTGGACAAGATCTATCTGACAAAAAGATTGCTATCTTGGGGTTATCTTTTAAACCAGACACAGATGACATACGAGAAGCGCCGGCTTTAAAAATTATCGATAAGTTACTAAGCCTTGGGGCAATGGTACAAGCATACGATCCAGTGGCTATTCCTAATGCCAAAAAGTATTATACAAATAGTAATTCGGATAAGCTCCACTTTGTTCAATCTGTTGATGAATGTGTTAATGATGCTGATTGCTTAATTATTGCAACTGAGTGGGAAGAATTTGCAGGTTTAGACTTAACAAAAGCTAAGTCTAAAATGAAAGCCGCTAACCTGATCGATGGTCGTAACATTATTGATCCCCAAAAGGCCAAAGATGCTGGCTTTGCCTACATCGGCATTGGTCGAAAATAGTTTGGTGTTTTGTTATAATTCCGCTTATGACAAAGTATTTATCCACCGCATAGTCTAAGATTTTAAAGGAGCAGGTCTGTGGATCCAGTCTTGGAATTGGTATATTTTATAGACCGGACGCTTACAGCAAAGCTTAAAGCTCTTTCACAATTGATTGAACAAAGACTAAGACTAAACTTATCTTGGCAGGGGGCATTTCTTGGTGGTTCGAGTGCACTTATTTCTCAACATATACCCTCCTATCTTCACATTCGGTATGACCTTCTATCTACAACAATTGGCTTGTTGTTTGTGATTATCAGTAGTACGTTCATCATCAATACTGTGGCGTGGTTATTAGAACAATTCCATCGTTTTTTAGATTATGAAGGTGCTATATCGAGGGATAAGCTTTATGACAACGGCTCTAGGGCATGGGGTATGGTATTAATAAGTACCATTTTTGTGGTCGCATCACTTATAGTAAAGCAATCATTTATAGGGGGAGCGTTCTTATTTGCTGGCTTTGTCGGACTTGCAGTAACGTATAGTATTTTTGTTTTGCGTAGAAAAGGTAATACCAAAAAGAGGGAATCGTACGCTACCGAAGCAATAATGAGACTTCTTCAACGGTGCAGAGGATGGTTAAAACCTTTGCCGCAACCAGGGTAATATTATAAGACTATCTGTAGATTTACCGGGGTTTAACTGAAACAGAGGGGTGCATTCTTGGAACTATTGTATCTTATAGATAGAACCATAACTCGCATATTACAGGTAATTTCAAAGTTTGCCGAACGCAGGTTGCACATCAATCTGAACCTGCAGTCGTTATTCTTACTTCTCCTGAGCTTTTTGGTCTATATGCTGATAGCAGTGCCAGACCTATATAGCAATCTTCTCGGTAGGCATTGGAATGATTTTTCTATTACTAGTTCAGGTCTTGGCCTCGGGTCAGTAGGTATCCTTGTCATCTATTCGCTGGTACTTATTATTCTCAATATCATCGCCAAGTTAATCGCCATTATGATATTAAAAAAACTACACCGTTTTTTTGATCCTGAGGGAGAAGCCAATCCAGATAAACTTTATACTGATGGAAATAAAGCATGGGCAAAAGTAGTTGTTGGTATAATTTTTCTCATCATCGGTATAAAAGAGCAAATTTTCTTACTATCGATTGTTTTCATTTATTTGGGTACTTCGGATATTATCCAAGAAGCTACAATGGCATTTATCGAAAGACGAAAGAGTAATACTAAACGCGAGAAACGTGGTGTTACAGAAGCTTTGCGAAAGCTACTGGATAAGTGCAAAGCTTGGTTACCAAACCCATTACCGAGGCCTGGGATATAACCCGAGTATTGCATTAAACTAAATTGTTGCGCCACGTTCATGCGAATTGAACGTGGCGCTTTTTCATACTTGCGAACCAATTTGAAACTAGGGTATAGTGGAAGCAATCTTATTACCGGGCTGTCTTTGACAATTCGCGGAATAAAGAATAGGTAAAAATGAAAGTAATCGTAACCGGCGGCGCTGGATTTTTAGGCTCTCATTTATGCGATAGATTAATAAGTCGTGGTAATGAGGTTATTTGCCTTGATAATTTGCTTACGGGCAATAAAGACAATGTTGCCCATCTCCTTGCAAATCCAAAATTTACTTTTCTTGAAACGGATGTTTGTAATCGGCTTCCCGACGATCTAACAGCAGATCAAGTTTATCATTTAGCGTCACCAGCCTCTCCAAACCAGCATAGCAAGAAGAGCTACCATGCCTTGCCTTTTGAAACTATGGAAGTCAATACCAGGGCAACATGGCATTTAGCACGCTATTGCGTTGATCACAATGCGAAATTTCTTTTTGCATCGACTTCTGAAACTTATGGTGATCCATTAGAGCACCCGCAAAAAGAAACATATCGAGGGAATGTTTCGACAACTGGTCCAAGGTCGGTATACGATGAAGCCAAGCGTTATGGTGAAACGATTGTTGCAGCTTTTGTCCGTTCAAAAAATTTAGACGGAAGGATTATACGTATATTTAATACGTATGGGCCAAAAATGGCATTAGATGACGGCCGAGTAGTTATAGCTTTTATGACAGCAGCTCTTGCCGGCCAACCGATGCAACTTTTTGGAGATGGTAAGCAGACCAGATCGTTTTGCTATGTTGATGATTTAATTAATGGTATTATCCTGGCAATGGACAAAGAAAACACGAAAGGCGAAGTAATTAACTTGGGTAATCCCAATGAGTTTACAATTCTAGAATTAGCAACAAAGATTAAAGCATTAACACAATCCTCTACTGAAATTTTGTCTCAAGAGCCCTTACCACAAGACGATCCACTTAAGCGCTGTCCGGATATAACAAAGGCTAAACAGCTTTTAGGTTGGGAGCCGACTATTTCTTTAGATGAAGGGCTAAAACGATTACTCGATTACCTAAAAGCAACAATTCATTGAGCGTATGAAAATCGTCATTATAATTCCAACATATAACGAAAAGGATACAATCGGGAAAATTATTGACCAGATTATTACTGAAACGAAAACTAGTAAATACAATATTCACATTTTAGTAGTTGATGATAATTCCCCTGATGGTACTGGCAACATTGTCGAAGACCTGAAAAAATCCAATGACCATATTCATCTATTATCAGGTCAGAAGCAGGGCTTGGGAGCAGCATACATTCGTGGATTTCATGAGGCGATTGAAAACTTACAAGCCGACGTGGTTTTTGAAATGGATGCGGATGGTTCTCATCCGCCAGAGTATATTATTCCAATGCTCAAGGCTATTGAAAACGGTGGCGATGTTGCCGTAGGCACGCGCTTTACTAAGGGTGGGTCAATTCCAGCTAATTGGGGGTTTATTCGTAAACTGCAATCAGTATTTGGTAATATAATTGCCCGCGTTGTACTTCTATTACCACAGTATCATGATATAACAACAGGTTTCCGCGCGACAAAGACTAGTGTATTAAAAAATGTCGATTATGACCGTCTTCTCTCAAAAAAATTTGCATATAAAATTCACTTGTTTTTTCTGTTAGATAAATCGAAGTCCAATATTATTGAAGTACCATTTGCATTTGTTGATCGTGAAGAAGGCTACTCGAAAATGCCACGAAATGAAATTCTTGAATCGTTACGGGTTGTTTTTACTATCAGGGTTATTGAATCTTGGCAAATGATTAAATTTTTAATTGTAGGTACGATTGGTTTCTTGGTTAATGCATTTTTCTTAAAAGTTTTTTATGATACGTCAGTAGGATTTTTCTTACCACAGCCACAAATACATGGCCAGTTATTATTTCTGCAACTCGCTGATATTCGATTATTTTTGGCAAGTGTGCTTTCGGCTGAACTTTCAATCGTTTCCAATTTTATTCTTAATGAAAATTGGACATTTAAATCCCGCGACAAATCAGGTAATATTGCATATCGGTTTGGCCGGTTTAATGCATCGTCAGTTGTAAGCCCGATAATTTCGATAGCGACAGTTAATATTCTAACACCACACTTTGGCGTACCAAAAATCTTAGCACTCGCTATTGGAACGGTCATTGGCCTTATTTGGAATTATTCGGTTAATGTCTTATGGATTTGGCGTGCCAAACCCAGTAATACTATCTCTGAGTAATATGGACACGGAAATCGAGCGAACTTATTTACTTAAGTACATACCCCCAACAGTAAAATCGTGCAAATTTGCAGATTATCGTGACTTGTATATTCCGTTTTCTGCCTTACACCCAAGATTACGATTACGGAAACGAGGCCAAGACTATGAATTGACTAAAAAGGTTGCCATAGACGAACTCGACCGGTCTGTACAAAAAGAAATGACTATTACTCTAGACTCGGCAGAATATGACGAATTGGCAACTACTAGAGGCAAAGAAATTGTGAAACGGCGTTTTTTCTTACCAGTGGAAGGCAAAATTGCAGAAATTGATATTTTCCAAGGCCAACTTTTAGGTTTAGTATTAGCAGATTTTGAATTTGTTGATAACCAAGAACGTGATAATTTTGTGGCGCCAGATTTTTGTTTAGCTGAGGTGACGCAGGAAACCTTTATTGCTGGCGGTATGCTAGCTGGCAAATCGTTTCAAGATATTACCCCTGAGCTTGAGCGGTTGGGTTATAAGCCACTTGCTTTCCAACTATAATACCTAATTTATGGATGGTACCGCTTGGTAGTTCGACAACGGTGAATTCTTGTAATCCCCACCACAAAATATGCCACGGTTTAAATCCGACACGGATTAAGCGGACGACATTAGATTGATCTACTAAAACAATATCTATTGGTTCGAGCATCAATAAAGAATGAATGCCAAGCCTTGTTGTAAACCGAATACCGTGTCTAATATTACGCTGTAAACTAAGGCCAAATAACTTGCCTTGTATAGAATTTTTATCCTGGACTAGAAGGGTAACCATGGCCGGAAACTAAAGATATGGTGCTAATGTTGCCGCGGGGAATGTGTTGTTGGAAATAAAATTAATCGCATATAAGTAAATAGCAGCAGCAATAATAAGTAAAGCAAGTCGAAATTCGTTTCGTTCAAAATATTCGTGAAACGCAATAATGGTGAGGGGTGCTAAAGGTAAGGAATATCGTGCAATGTCCCGGTGGGCAACTGAAAATGTGGCGAGTAAGTAAATACTTGCAAAAAACGCCAAAGGATAACGCTGTTGTTTCCATAATGCAATGGTCGCCGCAGTATACAGAAGGAAGTAAAAAACAATATCCTCTAGCCAAATTGAACCTACCCAAGGTAAGCGCGCATCAAAAACTTGGAAAGGTGGGAATAGGAGATGAATATTGTCACCGGAATGGAAATAAGCAAAAAAATCATGGTATGCCATGTTGTAAAGAATAAACACTGCTCCTAAGGTTACTGGTATTAATAAAAGAGGAAATGCTTTGTAACGAAATATCTTTAGTATATTTCTTTTTTGGGCTTTTGTATTCTGATATGCATCCCAAGCTAAGTACAATATATAGCTTAAAAAAAGCAATATAGCAGGGCTTCTTGTTGCCATTGCAACGGCACCGAAAATACCGCTGAGCGTAAAATTTAGAAGGGCATTTTGATTAAGGGCTTTGTAAAAAAATAAGATTGATAGGAGCAAAGCTGTTATGAAAAGTGGCTCTGGCGCACCAACGCTTCTAACAACAAGCCATCGAGCGGGGAGAAATAGGAAAATAATACAAAGCCAAAAGGTACTTTGTGAAAGTTTTAATTCCTGCAATAACAGATAAAATGCCCATATACTTGTTACTGAAAATAACAGGGTAACAAAGAGCATACTATGTAAATAGCCGAGCAATGGAGCAACCACTCTTATGAGCACAGGGAATAAAGGGAAATGGGCTGCGAAGTAAATTGGCGGCAAACTTTGTGGAAATGTACTTATGACAGTTGTATTGTAAAGCGATTTTGCAACGATAATATAGTTTAAGCCGTCATAATTTTTAAGTACAGTTTGAAAACCATTCGGTAAAAATAAAAATGGTAGCCAAAGTAATAATGTCGAGCTGACAGTTAAACAACCGAGTAATAATAAATCTCTTACCCGATTATTGACACGAGGAAGATAATTCATATTACCTCTTATCATAGCACGAAAACTTCTTAATATGGTAAACTAATTTCAGGATTATGGATAAAATAGACCAGTTATCAGTTTTTTTTCCTGCGTATAACGAAGAAGGCAATATTGAGGCAACTGTGCTTAACGCATTAGCAGTTTTGCAAGATATAGCAATGCAATATGAAGTTATTGTCGTCAATGATGGTAGTACTGACCGCACCGGTACTATAGCTGGCCGGCTTGCTCAAGAAAATTCAAATGTTATCGTTAAAACGCACCACGAAAATCTTGGCTATGGTAGCGCTTTGCGTACTGGTCTTTATAATGCGAAGTTTGACCTGATAGTTTTTACAGATGCTGATGGCCAGTTTGATTTTGGTGAAGTTAAAAAACTTTTAGCGTTGCAAGACAAAGCCGATATGGTCATTGGCTACCGCATCAAGCGCATGGACCCGCCGATTAGATTATTTTATGCATGGGGCTGGAAGATGCTTATTCGATTGCTATTCGGCTTACCGGTTAAAGATGTTGATTGTGCATTTAAGCTCATTAAGCGCCGTGTGCTCGACGGCATTCCCCCCCTTGAATCTACTCGTGGCGGTATGATTAGTCCCGAACTGTTAATAAAAGCGCATAAGTATGGCTTTAGTTTTATCCAAGTAGGTGTTCATCATTATCCACGAAAAACTGGTAACCCTACCGGCGCGCAACCAAAAGTAGTTTTAACCTCATTTGTTGAACTTATAAAATTATGGCTAAAGATACATTTTTCATCGCAAACTTTACATTAATATGATTCTCAAATTGCCAAGTTACCGAATTAATTTCCGAATAGAAACTATCCTCATATCAATTATCTTGGTAGTTGCCGCAGTATTTCGGCTATACAAAATCGACCAATATATGCGTTTCTTGGGTGATGAAGGCAGGGATGCTTTAGCGGTACTGCATATTATCCGTGATTTTCATTTACCTCTTATTGGCCCAGCCACTTCAGTCGGTAATATGTACTTAGGGCCTCTTTACTATTACATGATGCTTTTGCCAATGGGTATTACGAACCTTAACCCAGTCGCAGCTGCGGTAATGGTAGCCTTGCTAAGCGTCGCGACTGTGTATCTACTGTATTATGCTGGTAAAATAATGTTTTCCCCGTTTGTCGGTGTAGCGGCTGCATCACTTTATGCCATAGCATATCTACCTGTTGCAATGGCACGCTCGTCGTGGAACCCATATCCAATGCCGTTTTTTGCACTTTTAGTAATTATTAGCATTTATAAACTTACAGAAACTAAAAATCCAAAATGGGTTGTATTAACTGGTATTACGTTTGCGTTTGTACTACAAATGCACCTCTTAGGACTCATCCTCATGCCACTTATTGTATTGTACTGGATTTATTCACTGTATGTATTTTATAAGGCGCAACGACTAAAAGGGTTTCTGTTATATTCTGGCCTGTCAATGATTCTTTTCCTCGTATTAATGTCACCGCTTGCCTTATTTGACGTTCGGCATGATTACCTTAATGCGAGGGCGTTCCAGGCGTATTTCTTACACCGTGATACAACGCTTAATCTAAACCCATTTAATACCATAAGCCGTATGTGGGACACAATGGCAAATTTGTACGTAGCGCGGTTTTTGACATATGGTTATCCGGCGCTTGGCGTTGTCTTAGCAATTATTATTCCCATACTTACGGTCTTATTTACAGTGCTTCGGTTTCGCGACCAAAAAGTGGTTCGCGGAGTTTTGTTGCTCGGTCTTTGGTTCGTCATTGGTATTGTTGGTATGTCATTAGTAAAAAGTCATATATATGACCACTACTTTGGTTATATGATGCCCGTAATTTACCTTATCTTTGCATTTGTGTTATGGCAAATAACATTGCTTGGTAAATTGTATTACATCCCGGCAATAACATGTCTTGTTCTTATTTTGTTATTATATCTTGCAACAAGCCCGCTTACGGATATACCGGGAAGACAGCTTCAACGCACACAAACAATTGCAAAATTTATTATTGACCAATCAGGTGGTAGGCCATACAATTTTGCATTAATTTCCCGGAACAATTATGCAGACGGTTACAAATTCTACTTGGAATATTTGCAGCACCCGTTTACCGTTATCGACCCACAACATTTACAAAACACGCAGACCGACCAGTTATTTGTTGCCTGTGAAGACGAGGTCTGTCAACCAATTAACAATGACCGCTTTGACATTGCAGCCTTCGGCTGGTCAAAAATTGATCAAGTAATGGAAGTTGGCAGTGTGAAGGTCTTTAAATTAGTCAAAGTACCACCGCCGCAACAAGATGGTAAAGCAAAAATTTGAGCTTTTAAAACAAGAAGTAATTTCACATAAGATTACTTATGTTTTATTACTGTTTATATTTTTTGGAGGACTTTTCTTACGGACTTATCGCACCTTCGATCTTTTACGCTTTTATTATGATCAAGGCCGCGATGCGATAGCAATTTATAAAATACTCGGTGGACATCTTACCTTATTAGGTCCAACAACAGGCTTTTTTGGCATCTTCCGCGGCCCGTTTTTCTACTACTATCTCCTGCCTGGGTATATTATTGGTCAGGGAAATCCTGCTATAGCAGCAGTTTATATTGCTACAATAAATGCCTTCGGTATAATCCTTATCTACATTGCAGGCGCATCCTTTTTTACTAGGACAGCAGGGATTATTGCAGCAACATTGGTGGCATTTTCATATTATGCGATACTTTCAGCCCGTTGGCTTTCCAACCCATCACCGCTTTGGTTCTTTTCACCGCTATGCTTTTTACTGATTGTTTATGGAGTTCAGAAGTCTTGGAAGTTTTTAGCTGTCGGCTTATTTGTTTTAGGCCTGTGTCTTCAACTAGAAGAAGCAGGAATGGGTTTTGTTACCATTGCGATCATACTGTTCCTCTTTTTACATATTAAAAAAATACCTGTGGTGGGTTGGCTTATCAGTTTGGCTGCATTTTTTATAACCTTTTTACCACTTTTGTTATTCGATATACGCAATCATTTTTTGATAACCCACAATGTTTTAAAATTACTCTTTGGTTCTGGTAATGATAAATCATTTGCCGCAACAGGCAATTTGGTAGATAAGCTAACTACATTTTCAGGAGAGTTTGGCAAGGAGTTGTTTGTTAATGGCTCACTCCATTCTTTTATGGGACTGAATGGTATTGTACTAGGTATTATTATCATTGGATTTGTTTCAGGCAGCTATCGATATTGGAAAAATAGGGCATGGCAATTAGCGATAATATGGTTAGTTGTACCAATAGTCTTTCTCTCGTTCTACCAAAAAGCTTTTTTTGAATATTACATTACTGGTTTATACCCAATATTCTTACTAGTCGTTGGCATAGCCATCACTCAATTTACTAAGTTTCGCCTAGGATTTATAGTAATGGCATTTGCCATTACAGCATTTCTTTATATAAATCGGATTTACCTTTTTGGGTACTTAACTTCACACGTTGAAACAAATGCACCGACAATTAGTTTAGAAAATCAGATCCAGGCAATGCATTATATCTATACTAGTAGTGAAGACAAAACATTAGCAATTGCAGTTTACGTACCCCCACAGCAAACGGATGCGTACGATTACTTATTTCGCTGGTATCGGAAAACCTACTTTCCAAAGGTAGCCGAAACACCGCTTTCACAGGCAGTTTACTTCTATACACTTGAGGAGATAGATCCAGACCACTCCGATTTACGCCTTAAATGGATTGATGCCCAAAACTTAAAGGGATCACTTATCGAAACCAAGCGCTTTGGGGGAATTTCAGTTGATAAACGCTCGGCGATTAAACAGTAAATCTTTTTAGATTTCTTCACCTCTTCCCACTTTACCAGCATATTGTTATACTGTTAGAGAATGGAAAATGACCTTTATATATCCGTTGTTATTCCAGCTTTTAACGAGGTTAGGAATATTTCGACAGGCGCACTTGAAATGGTTGCAGCGTATTTTGAAAAGCAATCTTATAAATGCGAAATACTTGTAGTTGATGACGGTAGTACAGATAATAGTGCTTCGCTTGTTGCCGAAATTACAAAAACACACCCAATTATTCAACTTATAAAAAATCCACATCGTGGTAAAGCCTTTGCTGTTAAAACAGGCGTAATGGAAGCACAAGGTCAGTATGTTCTCTTTACAGATATGGACCAAGCGACGCCACCGCAGGAAATTGAGAAACTCTTACCATTCATTGAAAAGCGTGGGTATGATGTTGTTGTCGGTTCGCGTGAAATAATGGGATCAAAGCGCGAAGAAGAACCATGGTATCGCCATATTATGGGGAAGGGATTTAATATCATAGTCCAAATTTTAGCAGTCCACAATATTCACGACACACAATGCGGCTTTAAACTTTTTAGAACAAGTATAGCTCGAGAATTGTTTTCTGCAATGCAAGTATATCGTGGAGAAGGCAAGGAAATTAAAGGCCCGTTCGTATCGGCCTTTGATGTTGAGTTATTATTCTTAGCCCAAAAACGTCGAAATAAAATAGCTGAGGTGCCAGTTATTTGGCACCATGTTAAAAGTGAGCGTGTTAATCCAATAAAAGATTCATATAAAATGTTCATAGACGTATTAAAAATTCGTCTTAATGATATTACTGGGGTTTATGCAAAAGATAAAGAATAACCTCGGAACGATTTTCTTAATTTTTCTTGTTCTTGTTTACCTCTTAACGAGGTTCTATCACCTAACAGTTATACCAATTTTCGGCGATGAAGCGATTTACCTTAACTGGAGTCAAACCATAGCCGAAGACCCCAAGCAGCTATTCATTCCATTATCAGACGGTAAGCAGCCTTTGTTTATGTGGTTTACCGCGATTGCAACATTTTTTATCAAGCAACCGCTCATGGCTACACGGGTGATAGCCATAGCAGCCGGTTTACTGACACTAATTGGGATCTACCTCATCGTAAAAAAGTTGGCTGGTTACAAAGCTAGCCTCTTTGCTATAGCACTCTATATTATTACACCGATGGCATTTTTTTATGACCGTATTGGAGAGCCTGATGGACTTTTAGCAACATTTGGCGTTTGGACAATGTATTTTGGACTAAAACTGCTAGAAAAATCGACAATACGAAATGCAATTTTATTAGGCGGTGCATTGGGTTTGGGTATATTAGCAAAATCGCCAGCAATCTTTTATGTTGTCATGCTGCCATTCTTGCTATTGGCTAATGAAACAGCAAGATCAAGCCTTATGGCAACCATAAAAAATACTACTAGATATGTTTTTCTATCACTTGTTGTAGCAGCTGCCATTGTTGCTACTATGAAGATTTCACCTCTTTTTCATGTCATTGGCCAGCGGACGAATGATTTTGTATTTAGCCCAACCCATTTACTGACTAGCCCTTTTAATCCACTTATTCCAAGAATCCCATTAACCTTCGGCTGGCTCAATGGCTACTTGACTTCCTCAATTGTTGGAGTTGCTATCATTGGATTGGTGCTTGGCATCTATTACCGAAAGCACTTTGTTTGGTCACTCTTCGCTTGGTTTGCCATACCAATGCTTATCGAAATGGCTTTAGCAAAAGGCTTTACTCCCCGGTATTATTTATTTGCGATCCCGCCGTTTATCATGCTTGCTGGTCTCGGTCTCTATTGGCTTATACTATTCTTACAACCATATATTAAATACTTTAGCTACATCGCTATTCTCCTTTTTGTTCCCGCCGTCTATTTCGTATTTCTGCTTATGACGAGCCCACAACAGGCTCCCATACCCGAGAAGGAACGTGCAGGCTACTTAGAAGATTGGACCTCTGGCTACGGTATTGCTGAGATTACCTCATATTTGAAAAAGCAACCGAGTGGTAAAATTATTTTGGTTGGTACTGAAGGTCATTTTGGCACACTGCCTGATGGGTTGATTGCTTATAACCGGCAGTCACCAAATATCCATGTTGAAGGAATGGGGCAGCCAGCCGAAATTTATAGAATTCCAGCTGGCCTTTATGGCTGGATCGGACAAAACCGCAATAACCTTGCGTACCTTGTTGTGAATAAAAGTCGGATGCACGTTGATAAAAAAGAACAAGTCCACCTATTATTATTAGCATCCTACCCCAAAGCTGCAGGCCCCAATGGACAAGATGCACTCCTCTTCTACCAAGTGCAGCCTTAGTTTTGAGTATTAAGGCTTATTAAACAACAAAATGCAGTTGTAATTGACAGTATTTATTCCCCCAGGATATAGAGTGAGAATCCACAAAATAGGGTCACTTGTTAATAGAACTTTAATGTTGTTTTTGCTAATGGGAAGATGTATGGTGATGATACAAAAATCTAAAAGTGCATGAGGAGCACTCCAATGGCTAAGTTTGGTAAGTTTATGGGATCAATGAGTATTACGAAAATGAATAATCCTATGGCGGCCAATTTAAGTTCTTCAGCCCATAGAGGTGTGGGTGCGAAGGATATTATCAAACAGCCATCTGCAAAGCTGGTCCATCGATTAGCATTGCCGACTTCACATGTACTTTTTAATAACATCGGTAGAGATGTACTAGAACCCATCAGTATTACCAAGGGTTTTACACCTTACTCAGAAAAGGCAAAACCTATATCAACTGCAATTACAAGTTTTAAGGCTGTATGGCCATTTGATTTTTTCCAGAGTGAACTTACGATTGAAAGTGGCCGAATTATTCTGCACGAGCGTAATTTTTTCTTTGCGGACACGGTTTCGACTATGCTTGTTGCCAATATAGCTTCTTGTGAAGTAAGTAAATCGGTCTATTTTGCGGAAATTAAGGTAAACAGCAAATTCGGTGACCAAATAGTGTTGCGGTGGTTAAGGCGTGAAGATGCTATCAAAGCAAAGGAAATTATTGATGAATTGATGTGGCAAGAAAAAGCCGGAAGTGTTCAACAATCTGATGATAGCTGGATAACCGCAAGCTTACTGCATTTGCTCCATGAAGCCCACGAATGTACAACAATTCCTGCGCAACAACATAAACTCACAAGTTAATCCTTAAAGACCAAATAATTATCGACGCCGTTTATGCGTCTTAGTACCTTTACTCAGGCGGCGAATAAGCTCTTTCTGCATCGAAAAATCATATTGTGCTAGAACAAAATCAGTGGTCATACTTATACCTCCTTATCATAGCTTCGCTTTTACTCAACTATAAAACAGATAAAATTAAGAAAATATGAAAACCTCAGATAAACGAAGCAGGTTACCTTCTAAACCTCATGAAAACATAGTACAATACTTGTAATGGGTAAAGCCTACCAAGTTATTGCCTTGTATCTTCAAAAAGATTGGGTAATAATCCTGCTTCTCTTATTAGGAACAATTCCAGCTTTTCACACGCTGTTTTTTAGCGGCTATTTTCCTCACCATGATGATTTGCAAGTAATGAGAATTTTTGAAATGGAAAAGTGCTTCCAGACAGGCCAAATTCCGTGCCGGTGGGTGCCGGATATGGGGTATGGCTTCGGTTACCCATTGTTTAACTTTTATCCGTCGTTTCCCTCACTACTGGGTGCTTTTGTCCGACTGATTACGCATATACAACTTGTTGATACGGTGAAGGTATCCTTTGCGCTGCAGATAATGACAGCGGCAACATTAATGTACTTATTCGCAAAACAATGGTGGGGAAGAGCGGGAGGCGTTGTATCCTCGCTATTTTATACGTACGCACCTTATCATGCGGTTGATTTGTATGTTAGGGGTGCGGTAAACGAATCCTGGGGTATGGCCTTCGCACCTGGTGTCGGGTGGGCAATGACAAAACTTTATCAAAAACAGTCGATTGGGAATACTATTTTGCTAGCAGTGATGTTTTCGGGTATGCTACTTTCGCATAATTTAATGGTGTTAATATTTACACCTCTCTTTGTCCTTTTCGGACTGTATTTGGTAATTATCCGTCGATCATTACGGCTACTATTTTATTTAGCCAGCGGAGGACTTTTAGCTATTTTACTGTGCGCATTTTTTACTATTCCGGTGATTTTAGAACAGAAATATGTGCATATTGATACACTTTATTATGGCTATTTTAACTATACTCAGCATTTTGTTGATTTACATCAGCTATTTCTGTCCCGGTTCTGGGGATTTGGTGGTAGTGTTTATGGCCCATATGATGGATTAGCGTTTCCTATTGGTTGGCTGCATTGGGGAGCTGTACTAGTCAGTATGATAGCAGCATTGTGGTTCTTATATCGCAGAAGCTGGAGAATCTTTTTCCTTGTTGCCATTTTTTCTAGCTATTTTTGGTTCACAGCATTTTTGATGCACCAAAGATCAACGCCCATTTGGTCACATCTGCAAATTCTTATGACATTACAGTTCCCATGGCGCTTTCTTTCCACTACTACGCTTACTGCATCATTCCTGGTAGGTGGATTATTCCTTTTGCCGCTTGCAAAGGTCGTTAGATGGACTTTATTTGCAGGGTTGATTATCGCAGTTTTTGCTATCAACATCGGTTACTTCCATAAAGAATATGCAATACCGATTACTGATAAAGATAAGTTATCAGGCTTTTTATGGGAACAGGAACGCACGGCGGGCATATTTGACTACTTACCAATTTACGCTGTGGCCCCCCCTGGCCGCCCTGCAAATGGTGATTACCAAGTGATGCAAGGGGCTGCCAACATGGCTAATATCCAAAGAGGGTCTGCATCCTTAAAGCTAACGGCAAATGCAAAAACACCCACCATCGTTAGGCTCAATATTTTTGACTTCCCTATTTGGCGCGTCTTCGTAGACGGGAAACAAGTTGCCATTAACCATGATAATTACCTTGGCCTTATCACATTTGCTGTTCCACCCGGTGCACATATAGTTTCAGCCCAATTAACAAACTCACCAATTCGGACAATAACGAATTATGTATCGTTAATTACATTCGTTATGCTCGTTTTATATCTCTTACAATCAATGTTAACCAGGCTGCGGAAAAGAGGAACGCAGATAATTTAGATATATGGAAGAAAAACCATTAAGTTTAGACCAAATTAAGCAGAAGGCCGTTCATGGTGCAATTTCGCTTACATTCCAGCGGTTTGTGTTCCTAATCATTACACCGATTATTACAAATGTCTTTTTGGCTCGTATTTTGCCTCAATCGATTATTGGTACTTTCAATTTAGCAACAACAATTGTCGGTTTTTTTACTTTTTTCTCAGACATCGGTTTTGCCGCTTCACTTATCCAAAAGAAAGAAATTAAAGAAGATGATTTAACGACGGTCTTTACGATCCAAGAAATATTAGTAACCTTCATCGCAATTCTTATTTTTGTTTCCGCACCATTTTTTGCAAGATTTTACCGCCTAGACCCTGGCGGCGATACACTTATTCGGGCACTTGCTATTTCATTCCTTATCGTCTCTTTTAAAGTTATACCCTCAGCAATTTTAGAACGCAACTTAAATTTTAAACCGCTTGTTATTGTTGATATTCTAGAAGCTGCAGTGTTCAATATCCTGCTTATTTTCCTCGTAATAAATGGGATGGGACTTGTAGGATACGCTATTGCACAAGTATTGCGAAGCATAATCGGGGTAGTTGTGCTTTACAACTTTGCACCTTGGAAAGTGAAATTTAAATATGTAAGTAAGTCGGCAAGACAAATCTTAAACTTCGGAATTCCGTATCAAATTAATTCGTTTCTGGCTTTATTAAAAGACCAACTCGTACCTTTAATAGTGGGCAGAATGATAACACCTACCGAAATTGGTTATGTAACGATGGCCCAATTTCTGGCCTTTATTCCCCTGCAAGTTATGAATATTGTCATTCGAGTTACATTTCCAGCATATTCTCGTTTGCAGCACGATCGGGAAGTATTGGGCAAGGCAATTGACCGGTCACTCTACGTTATGGGATTAGTGCTTTACCCTGGTATATTTGGTATTTTGGCACTAACACCAAACCTTGTTTCAGTTGTTGGAACGCAAAAATGGGGACCGATTATTCCGCTAGTTTATCTCTTTTCATTTGCAACATTTTGGGCTTCTATTTCAACAACCTTTACAAATGTTTTTAATGCAGTAGGTGAAATTAAGTTAACGTTTCGATTGATGATAATGTGGACAGCACTTGAGTGGCTTTTAACTCCTGTTATGGTTTGGCAATTTGGTTTTCAAGGGGTTGCAATTGCTTCGGCGATCATTTCATTTTCCTCAATTGCTACTATCATTATTATGAAACAAATTATTGATGTGCACATTATTGCGAACATCGGTAAAGCAGTAGTCGCCTCGGCTATTATGGCTATTGTTTTATTTCCACTGGCAAAAGTATTTCTCGTATCAAAGATTGCACTCATTCCATTAGCATTAGTAGGCGGCATAATTTACCTATCAATATTATATTTTTGGGACAAGAAGCGATTGTTACGAGAAATGTCTGAGGTGTTTCATGCAATTCGATAAAAAAATACTTGTGATATTTTTTGTTTTGATTGGTATATTTTTTGTCAGCCTTTTACCAGGATCAGCCAGTGCCGCTTCCCAAAATAGTTTTGTTACTATTGTGAACCCAGTTCGCGGTTCAGAATTTTGGAGCCTTAAAGACCAAAAACCGGTTACAAATGTCCAGAATGCCTATCAGATCGTTTCCCAAAATGGTGAAGCTGCGACATGGCTCCTTCGTTTTGACGCTTTAAACGATAAGCAAATCGTGTCGCAAGCCAAAAATTTTAATCCAGACCAAGAAATCGGCTTATTTTTGGAAATAACACCATCCCTTGCCCAAAAAGCGGGGGTAGCCTATCAACAAGGGCCATCATGGCATGCGCCAGGCAGCGTATTTTTAACCGGATATACTTTGCAAGACAGATATAAATTAATCGATACGGCTGTTGCAAGATTTAAAGAAGTGTTTGGTAAAAATCCAAGATCTGTTGGCGCTTGGTGGATTGATGCATCATCGCTGACATATTTAAAAGATAAATATCAAGTATCTGCCGCTATGATTGTTGCTGACCAATATTCGACTGATAATTACCAAATTTGGGGAGCTTGGTGGTCAACACCATATTTTCCATCCAAAGTTAACGTCTTAATGCCAGCTGCAACTGACGACAAAAAGTTAGGTGTTGCAGTCATACAATGGGCCAACCGTGATCCGTATAATGCGTTCGGCAGCAGCGTGTTTGATAGTACTTATTCGGTTCAAGCCAACGACTACGTACCATATCATAATCTTAAGACTGATTATTTTAAGAACCTCTTGTCAATATTTTTAAACCGTCCTGATAACCAAATTGGCCAAGTTACTGTTGGTTTGGAAAATGACTTTTCTTGGAGTAAATTTGGAAATGAGTATAAAAATCAACTTGATTATATTGCCCAATTGGCCAAATCGGGCCAAGCCCATGATGTCACCATGGCTGATTTCGCGTCGCAATGGCAATCACAGGGGGGTAAAAATAGTCCAACCTATATTACTGCTAAAAACCCATTGGGGGGTAATGGAGAAGTTGTTTGGTATATGAGCCCATACTACCGTGTTGGCTGGTTTTATACAGACAAGGGGTCTGTTATTCGCGACATGCGGTTGTATTTCGATAGTAAGGAAGAGCCATGCCTCAAGGATATGTGTAAGACTTTACAGTTTGCCTATACAGACAGTAAGGCGCTTGATGAGGTAGCGTTTGGTGACAATTGGACTATTGACAGCGGCCAGATATCGGATATCACCGTTTCTTCCGTCCAAGACGGTGTAAAGATTACGTATAAAAATAAAGTTGGTATTATGCGGACTATCCAATTTACGCCTCACGATGTGTCTATCGATGGAAAGTCGCAGGCTGTTTCTGAAGCCATAATAAATGCCGTTACTGCCAATCAACAGAATAACCACGCCATCGAACCAACTATAACAAATGTCCAGTTTCCATCTGCCCAATTAACCAAAGAATTCGCCTTATTCGTCCTATTTGTATTACTTGTTCTATTTCTACCGGGTAGAGCAACACTTAAAGTCTTTAGCAGAATGAATGCTATTCCATTCGCTTTCGCTTTAGAAATGACAGCAGGAATTGCGCAATTCACCATACTCGGGTATGTGTTTGGTTTATTACACATGGGAGTTTTATATGCTGCTCCACTCGTTATTTTTGGAATATGGGGCCTTTGGAAATATAAAGTTTCAAGTTTCACATTTCATATTTCAAGAAATACAGTTGTCGCCGTCCTCTTGATAATAGTCGGATCAACCTTCGTTTCGCTCAGCGTCATAAAAAGTGGCTTACCGTTTTCATATGGCTTAGGATTCTGGGGACCAAATGGTCACGACGCGATTTGGCATTTATCTTTGATTGAAGCGCTTTCAAAAGGAGTACCACCGCAGAATTTTACGTTCGCCGGAACAACGCTGGCAAATTACCATTATTTCTTTGATCTTTTTGTCGCCCAAATAGCAAATATCACTCATCTTAGCAATCTTGATTTACTCTTTCGATTTGTTCCAGTTTTGCTGGCATTGCTGATAGGATTTTTAGTCTACGGTTTGGTATTAAAAATCAGCGGTAGTAAACTCGCTTCAATTATTGCTGTCTTTGTCACTTATTTCGGATCGAGCTTCGGCTGGATCATTACCTATGCGCGAATGAAAGAATTCGGTGGTGAGACGACCTTTTGGGCCAACCAAGCAGGATCACTGTTGCTCAATCCACCCTTTGCGAGTTCAGTTGTTTTGCTTCTTGCCGGGCTACTCTTGCTGCATGACTGGCTAGAGGATAGAACTAAAAAAGCATGGATACCCATAATACTAGTGCTTGGAGTAATTATTGAATTTAAGGTTTATGCGGCATTAATATTATTTGGCGGCTTATGCTACATTGCCATTATAGAAGCAGTCCGTAACAAAAAATTTGACCTATTCGTCCTTTCAGTCCTACTAGTCCTATCAAACGCTGTATTATTTATTGCTAATACCACTAATTCCCAAGGCTTGTTATTCTTTTCACCTTTTTGGATTATCAATTCAATGATCGATGCGCCAGATCGTTTAGGCTGGCAGCGATTGGCTATTACCCGTAACAGTGGCAGCCCTATTAAGTTTTTGGTTGCAGAAACAACTGGCCTTGTGCTATTTATTTTTGGCAATTTGGGAACTCGCTTTGTTGGATTATTGGCTGCTTGGCAGAAACGTCGATTAATGCTTGGCGCTAATATTTATTCATTATTAGCAATTGGATCTCTAGTTGGGCTTATTTTTCCACTATTATTTATCCAAAAGACAACGTCGTGGAATTCGATACAGACCTTTTATTACACACTAACTTTTTTTTCAATCTTTGCAGGTATTGCCTTAGCACAGTTTTATAATAAGTCCAAAACTCTTGGCACTATCCTTATCGCATTGTTCATTGTTTTAACACTGCCAGGAGACTATTTTGTGCTGCAAACCTATTTACCAAATCGCGCACCGGCAAGATTATCTTATGCTGAACTGGACGCTTTAAATTTCCTTAAAAACCAACCGCAAGGTACTGTGATGACCTATCCATTTTCCGATAAGGACTTTGCTAAATTTGCCGACCCACGGCCACTTTTTGCCTATACAACGACTGCTTACGTTTCTGCCTTCAGTGGTCACCCAGTTTATCTCGAGGATAAAATGAACAACGAAATCATCGGCGTCGACGATCTATCACGAATGGTAGGCCAGCAGGAATTTTTCAAAAACCAAAATCCGTCATTTATAAAGAATTTTATTAGCCAAAATAAAATTTCTTACATTTACCTGCCAAAGTATTATAAAGAATCATTAGATGAAAGTGCGTATGGTGTAAAGAATATATTTTCGAATGATGAAGTTACGCTTTACCGTGTACAATAAGACTTTTGCCCTTTGTATGTAATACATTTATACTAATGCTTATGGTAATTTCAGCGGTTGTTAATACCTATAATGAAGAGAAAAATATTGAGCGATGTCTTAAATCATTGGCGTGGTGTGATGAGATTATTGTTTGGGACGCGCAAAGCATCGATGACACGGTGAAAATCGCAAAGAAATACACTGATAAGTTTTTTGTCCATCAGGATACATCAGGCTACGTCGAACCCCAACGAAATGCAGCGATTGATAAAGCTAGTGGTGAGTGGATCTTGATAGTCGATGCTGATGAGGAAATATCACAGAAACTTGCTGAGCATCTAAAATCCCTAAAGGAACAAAATGCAGAAGTTAATTACTATGAATTAGCAAGGAAAAATATTGTGTTTAACAAATGGTTGAAAGGTTCTGGCTGGTGGCCTGATTACAATATTCGCTTTTTTAAGAAGGGAAACGTTACATGGACAAACGCTATCCATGTTCCGCCAAAAACTGAGGGAATAGGACAAAAACTAGATGCAGTAGAAGATTTGGCAATAATCCACCATCATTATGAATCGATAGACCAGTATCTTAGCCGCTTACATCGATACACATCGGTCCAGGCAAAAGAACTACAAGAGGCTGGGTATACATTTCTTTGGCAGGACATCATTCGTAAGCCGTTGTCAGAGTTCCTTACTCGATTTTTCGTTTGGAAAGGCTATGAAGATGGTCTACATGGTCTCGCGTTAAGCCTCCTTCAAGCCTTTTCCTTCTTAATCGTTTACCTAAAAGTTTGGGAAGCACAAGGTTTTAAAGAGATTAATAATCCAAATTTCCCTAAGGAAGTTGAGGCTGAATCTGAACATGCCAAAAAAGAATTATCACATTGGTTTAAGCAAACAGTGGGTAATGGATTTCTCAAGAAACTACTATCCCATTAAGTATCATTTTCACCCTTTCGTGCTCAAAGAATAGGGAACAATGTTATGACGAAAATAGCTCTTATTATTGTGAATTTTAATCTGAAAGATGAAGTACTAGCGTGTTTAGAGTCCGTGAGTAAGCTTCATATTGATAATTTTGAACTAGAGACTATTATTGTCGATAATGCTTCAAAAGATAATTCTGAAGAAGCAATTAAACAAGCGTTTCCTTCAGTTACTTTTCTCCAAACCGGTAAAAATTTAGGGTACACCGGAGGAAATAATTTCGGCATTAAGTATGCCTTGGACCATGGTGCTGGTTTTGTCCTTGTTATGAATCCGGATGTTATCGTCGATCCCAATTTAATAGAAAATCTATATAGAGGTTTTACGGACGATAAGGTAGGTATTACTGTCCCAAAAGTCTATTTTGCGAAAGGTTATGAATTTCATAAGGACCGCTATAAAGAGGAAGAAAAGGGTAAGGTCATTTGGTATGCTGGCGGAATTATGGATTGGAATAATATCATTGGCCATCATCGTGGAGTTGATGAAGTTGATTATGGACAATATGACGAGCCAATTGATACAGAATATGCCACAGGCAATTGTTTTATGACTAAACGAGAAGTTTTTGAAAAGGTTGGTTTTTTAGACGATAGGTATTTTATGTATTATGAAGACGCTGACTTCTCATTGCGGGTTAAAAGAGCTGGATTTGTGATACGCTATATGCCTTCTGCAAAGCTTTGGCATAAAAATGCCCAAGCTGCAGGCGGTTCCGGCAGCCCATTGCAGGATTATTTCATTACAAGAAACAGGTTATTATTCGGCTATACCTATGCCGGTTTTAGAGCGAAGTTCGCATTATTTCGTGAGAGTGCGAGGAATCTTTTTAGTTATCCGACTCGCAGGTTGGGTACCCTTGACTACTACTTTGAAAAATTCGGCAAGGGCAGTTACATTAAGTAATTGCTTTATATCAATCACAAGCCACACCATTCGAAAGAACACTACGACACTTACTGCCGATAGTATCCTAGTGACAAATCCATTTTGCCAAATCAATACTTCTTTTATGCCATCCAACACCGGCGGAAACCACCAACCATGGAATAAATTAAGCCAATAGATCAGGCTCAATACCAGCCAATACTTTAGTACTTTTATCTGGTAAATCGAAACGATTAGACCTGAAACGATACCGGCAAAGAAGTAACGGTCAAGCATGTTCGTTAAGAAAAGCCAACTGCCTGCACCGACAAGGAACATTGCTACCATTACCGATTGTATAGTTGTTTTTCGTAGTGATAGCACTGCTAAGAAATTAATCAGGATAAATACTGCAAAACCAAAGATCTTTACCGGGAAAAAAGTTATCATTGCATCCTGACTAACATTGTTATTACCGATAAATATTCGCCAAAAATTAAAAGCATTTGTCGAAAGGCGGAATTCTGACTTAAAAAATGTTTTTGCCAAAACATCATTCCATATAAAGACGAATATATTTTTATTAACAAACGGTAAAATTGAGGCAAGGACAACAAATAGGCTAATGATCAAACTGTATAACATTTCTAATTTGGACGGCCTCTGTTTGAAGTAGACGTACAGGTAGATAAACCCAAAAATTAATGTTGTTGGTTTAAGCGAGACACTAATGACAAAGAAAAGGGTACTTAATATAAGCTTCTTCCTTGTCAATATAATAAACGCGATCAATAAAAAGAGGTAGCTCAGTTGATCAGATTGTCCCCAGAAACTGCTGATATACCAACTAAACGGAGACAATAGGTAGAGGATACTGAAATAAATAGCTCGTGTCTTATGGAGTGTATATGCGAGGTAATAAATTATGACCGTGATTATTATATCCGCTAAAATTGGCAGTAGTTTCATTGTCATTAAATAACCGATCGGAAAATTCGTATCAAGATATTTGGTGCGGTCAAACCAAACCGTAAATCGAAACCACCAGCGCATGTGGCCGGGTGCCAAATGAGGAATAATATATGATGAAGAAAATCGTAAAAATTCTAAAATGTGGAAGTAGAGAAAATATTCGAAGCCGTAAACCAAATCAATTAACGGCGGATGGTTTGGCCATGAGTAGATCCATTGGGTATTAGCATAAAAAGTCTTCGGCCCATGGAAATAAATCCACGTTCCCCAACCAGCATTGCTTAATAAGTCGACGTGAAAGCCCAGCGGGGTCAGCAGAACTTTGCCAATGAACGCTGTAAAGCACATAATGATAAGTTGGTAATTAAGCCGCTTCATCACTGACATGTAACCATTCTAGCAGAAAAATAAACCATAGATTAACTTTGGTTTAGCGTCCTATATTTAAATTAAAGACACGCATTAAAACTGTTTTTTGAGCTTATAAATATGATACTATGAAGGCATATGATTAGTGTGGTTGTCTTAACGAAAGACCAGGTAAACTACCTGGCTACCTGTTTAGAATCAGTGAAGTGGGCCGATGAAATTATCATCGTCGACGATGATTCTTCTAATGAACTTATCGAAATTGCTAAAAAGTATACCGATAAGATATTCGTCCATTCACTTACGGACTTTGCAAGTCAACGCGATTTTGCGATGAGCCAAGCGACCTACGACTGGATATTCTTTATCGATCCTGACGAACGGGTAACTGCTGGCCTTAAGGAAGAGATCCAAAAGATAGTTACAGAAAATGAGTCGGATATTGGCGCTGCTGCAATCCCACGCCGAAATTTTTTCTTAGGCAAAGAACAAAAAGCTATTGGTGGCTGGCCAGATTATGTTATTAGATTGGTTAAAAAAGATAGATTTAACAAGTGGGAAGGTACCTTACATGAACAGCCGAAGTTTCATGGAACACTAATCCACCTAAAAAACCCGTTTATCCACCTGACCCATACTGACATTACTTCAATGACACAAAAAACACTCCGTTGGTCTTATTTGGAAGCGGGGTTACGTTTTGACAATAACCATCCAAAAATGACGTCGTGGCGTTTTTTCCGCGTAATAATAACAACTTTTTTCGATTGGTACATTAAAAAAGGTGGTTATAGGGCGGGTACTGAAGGCACAATAGAGTCTATCTTCCAAACTTTTAGCGTTTTTTATAGCTATGTTCGTTTATGGGAAATGCAACGGAAACCGACCTTACAACGAACCTATCAACAAATTGATCAAAACCTTATTAATTCCAACTTCACACAGGTATGAAATCTGCAATTTACTCTCCCTATTTAAACTCATTAGGTGGTGGTGAACGTTATATTATGACAATTGCTGAATACCTGTGTAAAAAAGGCAACGTTGATATTTTTTGGGACGATGAATTAATAAAGCAGCAAATTATTGATAGATTTAATCTTGCAATTGAGAACGCAAAAATTGTCCCAAATGCAGTCGAGCACGGCAATTTCCTTTCTCGGCTGCAACTCATGCGGCAGTATGATATTTTTGTTTTACTTTCTGATGGCAGTTTTCCTATTGGATCTGCAAAAAAGAAT
>CAYSOG010000021.1:0-25278 GCA_964432675.1 uncultured Gammaproteobacteria bacterium
ATGGCATACAAAACAGATTAATAAGTATATTAAAAACCCTAAGTTAATCGATCAATACCTTAATTCTGAGGGCAGCTATAATATTCGAAGCGTCTATGCTGCTATGGAAGCCAGGGAAATACTGCAAAGTTTCCACCAAAATCCTTAATAATCCCTATTGACCAAAAGTTAATTTTATGCTAACCTATTTTTAGCTCGATAAAAAGACGAGCCATAACATCCGAAATACAAGAAGGGGTGCCGATCTAGGCACTCCTTTTTTTTGTTGGAAATATTTATGAAAGTAGCGGATTTTACGCCGAAACAACGGCAAGAAATTGAGAAAATTTTGAGTGAAAAATCGGATCCAGAATTTGACTTCAAATCCCATGTGGTTGATGTGCTTGAACTACTGAACCAAAAAGTAGATAAGATTTTGAAATTGATGGGCGACGAATAAATTAAAAAAGATAGACGGACAGATGGTTAAAGGCTCACCGATAAACCTACAAGTTACTGAAGTAAAGCCTAAATACTACGCACAAAAGTGCCCAGTGTGCAACGGTTTTGGCAGCCTTAAATATGGGGAGAAGGTCTGTCAAGCCTGCAAAGGTAAGGGGTACATATTAGTACCAATGGACAGTTTTAATGGAGAGATGGATGGAAATAAAACCAGATAGAAAACCATTTTTAATGTTGCTTCGGTATAGCCCTGAATTTGATGCTTTAATAAAGCACCGCCCGACGGCGTTTGTCCTTTTGACTTTAATAGCTAAACGAGCCAGAAGAACTTCTGATGTGATAATTGACAATTTAGAAATTGGCGAAGCGTTGATCGGCGATTATGAGACTTACGGCGTAACAGAACAAGTTTATAGATCAGACAAAATATTTCTTAAGAAGTTTAATTTTGCAACATTCAGATCAACGAACAAGGGAACAGTAGCAAAGATTACTGCAACAAGTATTTTTGACATTAACGCAGAAGAACTAACGCACAAGCCAACAGGCGATCATCGGACAACTAACGAACAACTAACGACTAACAAGAATACAAAGAATGACAAGGTAAATTTTCAAAAAACCATTTTTGGTGTGCAATCAAATATGGCGAATAAGATAGGTAGCCCACCGGACGCTATCGACCTCTATGCAGAAAACATTGAGCGTTTACATAGGGAGGGCAAAATATGACCATGGTGGAGTCGGCACTCGACTGCTTAAATAGAGGATGGTCCATATTCCCACTAGATCCGCACCCCGGCATTGACCCTAAAGATAAAAAACCCTGGCGAAAAAAGCCGCTCTTTAAAGCCTTACCTCTAGACGAAAATGATAAATCAACTTGGAAACCTTTTCAAATACAACCTCCAACTAGGGAACAAGTGATAGAATGGTGGACGAAATATCCTAATGCCGGTATCGCCATTGTGTGCGGAAAGGTTAGCGGCATAGTTGTAGTTGATGTCGATGAATATCATGGTGGTACAACGGCTAAACTCACCCCGACAGTTATGGTTAAATCCGGCAGCGGTCAAGGATACCATTTCTACTATGCCTATTATCCTGGTTTACCCAATAATAACGATGGTGTTGTTGGACAGGGTATTGACGTAAAAACTGACGGTGGCTATGTTTGTGGTGTTGGGACGCTGCACGACAGTGGTGGTAGATATGAATATGAAATGTCACCAGATGACGCAAGTCTTGTCTCATTAGACCAATGGGTAATAGATAAACTCCTCCATAAAAAGAGATTCGAAGATATACTAAGTGGCGTTCCTGAAGGCACACGTTATACATCTGCCGCGCAGTTTGTTGGATACCTTCTTACAAAATTTCCGCAAGAACAATGGGAAAGCGAAGTGTGGCCGTTAATGCAACTTTGGAACCAACAAAATGAAAATGCCAATGAGCCGGAGAACCTAAAGAACCTTCGTAAGACCTTTGAAAATATCTGTAGACGTGAACAGGGTAAGACTGGCAGTACGATTGCGCCTGAACAGGTCGATATTTCAGCACAGCAGGACTCATTACAGCAGCAACTTGCCGATATACCGCCAGGTAAAATACTACCGACCGGCTTTAAAACATTAGATACGGTCATAGACGGTTTACGATACGGTGCTTTCTATCTCACGGCCGGACTTAAAAAAAGCGGCAAGTCGCTTCTACAAATGCAGATCATCGTTAATGCCCTCCAAAATGGTAATAAAATCGGGGTTATCGACACCGAGCTCGGACCTGTTGAGTACTTTGACCGAATAGCGGCACTCGAATTTGATAAACCTATCCGGGAAGTAGAGGTTGACAGCAAGTACCGTAAATTGTTTAGCGAAAAGTACAAAGACCAATTTTATTATGTCTTTCGTGACGCTGTAGCTGCAGACGGATCTATTGAACTACCTAAGGTTATGAGCCAATTCAATGCCTGGATTGAAGCCGGGGTAGAGATATTAGGCTTCGATAACTTAACGACATTAGCAAATGACGCTAAGGAGGGGAGCAGGGAAGCGGCATGGACACGCCGGTCAAGGTTTATACAACAGTTTATTGGCCTGGCAAAGCAAAAAAGCATAATCTTTTTGAGCGTCTTACATACGCAAGAAAGCATGCAATTTACTATTCAACCCGAGAAGGTAAAAAAGGCTATAGAAGAAGGTAATGTAGAAAAGATATTTGATGAATCGTTTAGCTATAATTTACGACCGACTTCTAAAGATATTTACGGCGGCGGACAGATAATATCCCAAATCTCCGGCGGTATCCTACTGGTGTGGAGACCGTTTCAATTCCACATCATTCCGAATCTACAGGAAGCCACACGTTTGATATTAAGTGATATGCGCTATGGCGGTAGTGGTACAGAAATACCACTCATATTCGATGCCGAGAAGTTACGTTTCAACGAAAAAACACATTAGCATAAGACGAACTACTACCATGAAAAACAAAATGAATTTTATGTTTCGAGTCATTCAAAATGGTGAAACTGTGCAAAGATATGAGACGCATTCGAAAAGACGATTCCACAATAAGATAGGCACGATAAATTGGCGTGATAGGCCTTCTAAAGTATGTCTCCGTGTTAGTTATGCAAAGCAACGTGCAGTTAATGGAAAGTTAGAGCCCATGTACAACGATGGTGAGTATGTAGCAGAAGAAGATTTCCTACATGCACTTCTAGCTTTTACAGAGTCATAAAATGAGTAAACTAACAATACAATCAGCAAATAAATTTCAGGCTATTATGACAAAAAGGCTTGGACGAAGTTTGTCAGATGACGAATTGCAGGAGACGTACGATAACCTAATGGACTTCGCATATGCTCTTGTTAATATGGTGCCGACTACAATAGGTACCGCAAACACAACAACCCCCTCCCTCTCCAATAAGCAATTTGGGCTTGCAAATTATACTTCAGGTACTGTACCATGTTGATATAGGTTCATATATGAGAAAAGGACTAATCACTGTTACACAAACAGCACGTCTATTTAATGTAAGCCCGCAGACGATCAAGCGGTGGGATAAAGCCGGAAAACTCGTCGCCAAACGAAATCCTATGAATAATTATCGTTTTTACCGTGAAGTTGAGATTAAAAAATTAATAGAAAAAATGGAGCGATAATGGAAAAACAATTTTGTCTGACCTACGAACGAGTTTCGACTGATGACCAAAAAAATACACAATCCTGTAACGACCAGAAAACCGTTAATGACCGATTTATTGGCACAAATAGTTGGTCATTAGCAGAAAATGCCGATTATCGAGATGAAGGTATCTCAGGTTCAACTTTAGACCGTCCAGGCTTACAAGATCTATTGATCCGATGTCACGAAAACAAGTCAATAAAGAGCATTGTGGTGACCGAGACAGACCGTTTAGCCCGAGGGAATGATGCTTATATTCCTATTCGAGCGATGCTTAAAGCATATGGGGTCAAAGTTTACGCAGTTACACAGCCCATGATCGATGACACCGAAGAAGGTGAAATGTTTGGTGAAATTATGGGAGCTATCAATGGTTTCTTTTCTAAAATTACCAGACGAAAATCTATGCGAGCTTTAGACGAAAAGGCTGCTCGTGGCTGGTGGCCTGGTATGGCTCCAATTGGCTATAAGAACACGAATGTAGGTACTGAAGAAAAGCCGGATCGCATAATTGAAATTGATGAGGTAGCAGCCCCATATATCCGGCAAATACCTAAGCTCTATAATCAAGGTTTGTCCTACCTTGAAATTGCAGATCGGCTATATGACCAAGGTATGCGTGGTAAGAAAAATTGTAAGTTATCCCAAAATGAAGTCCGAAAGATTCTATTCAGTGATTTTTACTTAGGTGAATTTTTATGGCGAGGCAAGAAGTATAAAGCCAATCACCAACCGCTCCTCAGTTGGTTTGATGTCCAGAAAGCAAGGAATAGATCTCAAGAAAAGGGGCATGCGCATTCAACACTTTTGCTTCGAGAGAGGCATTTGTTTAAGCGGTTACCGTTCTATTGTCCATGTGGGTGTCACATCACCGGTGAAACAAAGCATAAACATTATAATGGGACGAATCGAGACGCCGACTACGAGCTTTACCACTGCACTAAATCAAAAGGTGGCTGGCAAAAATGCCAACAACCTACAATCAATCATGACGATCTTATTCACGAGTTTGCTGCAAAAGCAGTACAACCAATCGATATAGACCAAGAGTTAGCAGAATTTATGCTCGAAGAAATGGATCATGATTTTAAAAATCAACATGGTGAGCAAGAGCAGTTACTAAACAACATTAATAGACGGCTTGGTCAAATTGATACTGAGCTGACGAACCTATTTGAAATGCGATTAGCCGGAGCTATTACATCTATGGGCGATAAGTCCCCTGATCAAGTATATGAGGATTATAAAAGGAAGAAAGAACTTGAGCGAACACAGCTAACAGAAACGAAGGGAAAGCTAGAAAATGGTGACACACAATGGGAGCAAAAAGCTTCGAACTTCTTTTCGCTTTGCTGCAACGCGACAAATCGTTTCTTAGAGGCAAAAGAGTCAGAACAATACCAATTTTTGAGGGTGATAACTTCGAACGTCTTATTAGATAACAAAAAGGTTATTGTGACGCACAAAATGCCATTTTCTTGGCTTGCTCAAAAGAGCACCCATCCTCAGGTGCTCCGCGGCGAGGATTCGAACCTCGAACCTTGAAGTTAACAGCTTCCTGCTCTACCATTGAGCTACCGCGGATCGACGCCCATTGTAAAAACAATGAGCGTACAAAACATTTTACAGGATCAGGAGCAAAAAATCTAGCTATATTTCCCTCATTTCTGCTATCATGGCAATATGAATAAAAACCTTTACCTTATTATTGCTGTTATTGTTCTTTTACTGATCGGAGTTGGTGTGTATCAAAATGCAAAGAAGGGGCAATCCAAGCCAGTTGCCACACCACAAGCCATGCAATCGACACAACCGATAGCTACGGCAAGTGCGTCTGCTTCGGCAATAAAGGAAACGAGCAATGCCCAAGACTTTTTCAATACATTACAACCAGGTGAAAGCCAACAGCTCTTAGCAAATGCGAAAGCATACGTGGCAAAAAATAGTGTTCCTGGCATGCAATTTACCTTAAACTTCAAAAAACAAGTTGGTGATTATGTAAGGTTTGAGGTGATCCCACAAAATGTCCAAACCGACAGGGCGCAAGTTATCATGCAAAAAGTAAACGGCCAGTGGAAAGCCATTGATTTCGGTACGGATTTCCCTGAACGCTACCAAAGTATGCCTGATTTATTTAAGGATTAGATGACGCACTTGTGTTTATTGTCCCCCCTGCCTGACGTGTCATATAATCCTCAGCGCACCAACGCATTTCATTACGTAGTTGAATTTCTTCAGCCGGTTGGGGTGTAATTTCGACTGAACGGAAACTACGGTTATCGGGGTCGGTAATACCAATTAATTTTACCTTGTGAGCCCAATCCGTGCCGGAAGAAAAGAGGTTATGGTACTCAATTTCTCCAGCATAATGTCCTTTGAACGCCTCTTCGAATAACGCCTGGGCCATTAATAATGTTCTACCCGTTTGGGCAAATTCATCAACAATCCAAATAGATTTATTATCAAACCGACTGACAGCGTTTGAATTGCTATCTATTGCAAAATGTTCGCGTAATTTTCTCACTAATACCTTATCAGCCTTCACTTGTTTCTGGTAATGGCGAATTTGTCGCTCGCCAGCACGCCAACCTGTAAAGCCTTTGTCTTTGCCCTTTTCTCTGCCAAGGTTAATATACTCAACTTCCGGTTCAGGAGTTCCAGGCTGTAACCGCAACCACATTTCATGGAATAGCCACGATGCGGGCCTGGCTGATTTATCTAAAAATACCAACACGTCGGGATGCTGCGTTGAAACATTTTCGATAAACTTCGCCATCTCAGAAGCATATTGCCGTCGGCTGGCTTCTTCTTTAATAATGACATAGCGCCTTGGAATAGCTGCTTCCACCTGCGGTAGGCTAATTTCTCCATCATCCACAAGCCCATTATGGCATAGCATTGTTAACAGAGTAAATAAGATTACCAAAGAATAAAAACGGACCTTCCTTTATTATAAGAAGAAAGGTCCGGTAGAAATAATTACTCTAAACATAGCCAAATTGCTGTAATATTTGAGCTAATATTATGAAAGAAATTAATGACAAAAGTATTCCTGCAACAATAAGGTTATAGGTGGTATGTACTATTGCCGATTCTAAAACCGCGAGAGATTCAGATTGACTGCGGTGAAACGCCCGAAGGTAAACCCACATAAATACACCGCCAGCCAACGCTAACCCAGCCAACGCACCGAGCGGTACGACTAAGTTTAAAAAGTGCCACAAACCAAAGGTAATACAGCTTTTTATCCGCCGTCGTAATGGCCAATCTTGGCTACCTTTGCGATAAATTACCTCTTCCGACATAGCCATGAAAAGCAGAAACTTGCTTGGGTGATAATAGCGCGACTTAGTAAATCTCTGCCAATTAAGCCATGTTGCTACAAAACTTACGAACTCCAGCAATAACATACTGCCGATAATAGTAAGTATGATCGTCGATGTTATTAATGACCGGGCAATATGTGGGCCTTGCATAGTTGGAGAAGCCGAATGGAGTAGAGATGCTATAAAACTAATAAGAGAAGTATTTGCATAGGGAACTTTCACTATCAAAAATACGCCCACACTAATACTCATCAACAAACAGGCTAGTCCGGCTAGGAATAGGCGCCATGAAAGGTATTCACGATATATCTGCCAAGTAAACTGAGGCAAATTTTGCCTATGCCGTTTTCTTGCAACTTTGACGTCTGAAGACAAAATGGCTATTCTCCACTTCTAAAAGTGCAATTTCTGCGCAACGAACTATCGCATTATAGCGATGAGCAAGGAAAAGGACAATAGAGACGTTTTACTATTATCCTGCCTCTAAGAAGTAGTCGCGGAGTAAGCGCGAGCGGGTGGGGTGACGTAGTTTGCGGATGGCTTTGGCTTCGATTTGGCGGATACGTTCGCGGGTAACGTTGAATTCTTTACCAACTTCTTCTAAGGTCCGGGGGCGGCCATCCTCAAGCCCAAAACGCAAGGCAAGGACTTTTTCTTCTCTAGGCGTTAACGTTTTTAAGACCTCACCAATTTGCTCTTTGAGTAATTGGTTACCTGCGGCCTCTTCTGGTTTAGCTGTTTGGGCCTCGATGAAGTCGCCTAAACGGCTGTCATCATCTTCACCAACCGGCGTCTCTAGGGAAGTTGGTTCTTGGGCGATTTTAATAATTTCGCGAACACGGGCCGGGTCCATTTCTAATTGTTCGCCAATTTCCTCATAGGTCGGCTCACGACCGAGTTCCTGCATCAAACGACGTGAAGTTCGTAAAAGTCGATTAATTGTTTCAACCATGTGGACTGGGATACGGATCGTCCGGGCTTGGTCGGCGATCGCTCGAGTTATAGCCTGCCTAATCCACCACGTGGCGTAGGTTGAAAACTTATAGCCGCGCTTCCAGTCATACTTTTCAACAGCGCGCATAAGCCCTTGGTTGCCTTCTTGGATTAAGTCAGATAATGACAAGCCCCGGTTGATATATTTTTTGGCGATGGAAACAACTAAACGCAAATTGGCTTCGATTAATTTTTGGCGTGCTCGTTCATCACCAGCGTTTAACGCTTTAGCTAGTTCAACTTCTTCGGCGTACGTTAATAACGGCACGCGGCCAATTTCCTTTAAATATTGGCGAACATGATCTAAAGTCGGCCGGTCTTCTGGTGAAACTGGAGCAGCCTCTAATTCTTTTTCTAGTTCTGCCGCGGTTTCGGGTTGAATAAATTCTTCAGAGGTCGACTCAAAAACGTCAACATTATTAACAAGCAGTTGGTGGTACAAATCGTCAAGCTCTACCAAACGATTTTCGGCGTCGGTAAAGACCGTTAATATATCAGTCTGTGACAAGAAGCCCTGCCGTTTGGCTTCTTCTAACAACTCATTAACTTTTGTTGCAAAATCCTTTTTAGCCATATTTCTCCTAGCAAAGAAGCGATGTCAAGTTCTCTACCAAAAACGGTAAGAACCCACATCGCACAAGTAACAAGGTTTTCGAAGAAATGCTCTCTGCAAAAAACCTTACACTTTAACTATATGCATTATACCACAAAAGTCCAGCTATAAAAAGCTAAAGAAGATATGATGAGTTGTGATACGGTACAATACGACGTATGGTGTTCCAAGTTTTTAAGCGGCTCCAGAGTATGCGGCAGCCTACCATTATTTACGAGAAAAAATCAGGTATGAGAGTTTTGCAAGTACTGCAATTTAAAAACTCTCGAGCGTTGACCTTTGGCGGAGAAATTTATCAAACATACATCGACGAAGGTGCACAGCTGCAACCATTGATTTGGAATATCTTTCTGCTGGCTCCATTTTTTAGGGAAAAGGGAGTAACAAAGCCGGCGTCGCTTTGCCTCTTAGGGCTTGGGGGTGGTGTAGCGGCAACTCGGTATGCCACTTATTTTCCATCAGTAATGATTACCAGTGTTGATAGCGATAGGGAGGTCATTACTATTGCTAAAAAGTTTTTCCCTTTACCAAAACAAATGCGTATTGTTTGTGATGATGCCCTTCATTTCCTCCAAACGACGAAAGAGTTATTTGATTATATGATCGTTGATTTAACCGACGAAAATGCCACTATTTCCCTTGTTTGGCAAAGGGAGTTTTTGGCAGCCCTTACTAAAAAACTTTCCGCTAATGGCGTTGTAGTTATTAATTCTCTCGGAAAGAAAAAAGATTTTATACAGCTTTTAGCCAATTGCCAGGAATTATTTAGCAGTGTTTTTACTATCCCCATTACAATGACAAAGCAGAAAAATCAAGCGGTCTTTGCTACAAAAGCGGTAATGGATATTAAACAAGTAAGTAGGCACGTAGACCAAGAAACGAGACCAGAATTCTGGCTACTGCAAAAGCACCTACACAACTCGATCAAACAAGTGTACTAGGGGGCCAGCAGGTGGGTAATACTTAGCTGCTGGCAAAACAAACCGCAGTTTATTTTCGGAAAAGCCTTCCTTAAAATGGGTAAACCCTCGCCAACTTCGGGTCGGTGAACGCTCGTCATTAATACCATAAAAATCAAACCACTTACACTTATATTTCTTCGCCAAAAGAAAACTTTCCCAAACGGCAAGGGACGGCGCACGCAATTCGCTCGCTATGTCAGAAGATCCGACATAGCGGTAATAGGCAACACTTTGATGTAGTAGCAGAAAGATTGCAACCAACGGGTCACCCTGCTTTGTTTTGACGAGTAAAAGTTTTGCACTCTTGCTTGGTAAAAATGCATGCCACAATGCCTCAATTTCATGTTTTGGTGGACAGTAAAAATGTTGGCGTTTAGCCGTTTGCTGATGCAAGGCATAAAAAAGGTCCAAATCATCTGATTCTTCCGCTATAAGGAAACGCTTTTGCGCTATGCGAATATTGCGGCGGGTGTTTTCTCTTGGTATGCTTTCGAGTATTTTCTGTGGTGTTTTCGTAAGGTTAACCCGAATCGTTTGCAGCTCGCATCCAAGCCACGTGTTGCCATAACCGTGTTGAATAAGTAAGGACTTATAGCTATCTTGGTCTCGTTTATTCTCTGGTAAAAACATGTTTGGTTCAAGGCGAAGAAGTAGCTTGGGACGGTTTGCAACCAGTGTTTCCATTTCCTTTAGCGGAAATGGGAAAAGTATTTTTGGTGATTTAGCAACATATCCCAAGAGTGGTAGCTTTTTAAGGTAGACAAACGTCTTTTGGCCCTTTTTAGTAATAACCTTAGTCTGCCAGCCAATATGCTCCATATATTCTGCAAATGGAGCGGACTGCATGTAGTGCGGAATATTGTTGTATTTTGATAAGTCCATAGACTTGTCTTTGATTTGGAGAGATAGAGAGGACAAGCCCTCTTATCTTATGAAACTGTTTTCAGTTCGGCCTTGAGTTGTTCGAATTGTTCGTTGAGTGATTGCAGTGAACGGCCATCTTTACCTGCAGAAGCAATATTTTTACGGAGCTCGCCAAGGTTTGTCTGTAATATCAGCCGTTTTAACTCGCGAATTGTCTTTGTAATTTCCTTATCAAGTAATTCCTCATCTGTCAAAAATGATTGGTCAACTTCGGCAAGCAGCAGCATATCAACCGTTGGTGATAATTCATTGGCTAAGCTTGCCAGAAATGCCTTTTGAGAAAACTTTTGCTTTTCTGCCTCTAAGCTTGCTAGGAATTGTTTTAAAAGCTGCGTTTCGGCTAATACTGGGAGGCGATCAATTGCAACATTCTGCAAATCTTCTAAAAATATCGTTGGTCTTTTACTTTGTAGTAATAATGTTAATAAATAACTTAAAACAACAACTTCATGCGGTTCGCTTTTTTCCTTATCGTTTGCATGCATTGTACTCGGGCGGTTTTTTGAAAATGATAATTTTCTTGCTGTTTTTACTAATGTTTCATAGGAACTATCAAGGGCTTTTGCTAATTGTTTAAAATAGTGTTCTTTAATAATGTCGTTATCGATTGTGAGTAATACCGGAATCATTTCGTCAGCAGCTTTCTTCTTCTCAAATGGGTCGGCTAAATCGTGGCGGCCAAGGATTGTGCTTAACAGCCAGTCGTAATAAGGACGGGCGTTGGCCAAGGCATTTTTTAATGCCTGCGGACTTGATTTTGCCACTTCGTCCACGTCTTTCCCAAACGGCAGGCTCGCGATGCGGACGGTTAATCCCGCTTCTTGCGCCAAACTAATACTGCGCTTGGTCGCTTCCTGGCCGGCGCTATCTTGGTCTAATGCTAAGACCAGCGTCGGTGCATATCGTCGAATAAGATTAATTTGGTTTGTTGTAAGGGCAGTACCTTTGATCGCCACGACGTTTTTAATACCCGATTGGTAACTTGAAAGCATATCAAATTCGCCTTCGACCATAATGACCAGTTTGTTATCCTTAATTTGGGAGGCATTTTGGTACAGCCCATAAAGGGTATTCCCTTTTACATAGACTGGAGTTTCAGGAGAGTTAATATACTTGGCTCCCTGGTTAGGATTGGAACCGAACACCCTCCCGGCAAAACCGACGATATCACCTCGGTGGTCGTGTAAGGGAAACATAATGCGGTCGCGAAAATAATCGTAAACACCACGGGTATTTCGGCCAACCACACCTGCTTTGTATGCATCTTGCTCAGCAATATTGTGCTTTTTAAGGAACTTAGCCAAGTGGTCCCACGACGTCGGCGCATATCCTAACTGAAACGTTTCAATTGTTTTTGGGAGAAGTTTTCGTTCGGCCGTAAGATAATCTAAGGCGGTTTTCCCAGCTTTATGCTCCGTAAGAAGGTAGTGATAAAATTTAGCGACCAGCATATTGATTTCTAGCAGCCGCTTTTTTTGGGCTGTTTCCTTTGGCTCTTGATAGCGCAGGGTAACGCCGGTTTGTTTTGCCAATGCCTGCAGCGCTTCGTAAAAATCTAAATTCTCAATCCGCTGGTAAAATGCGATGACATCCCCACCTAACTGGCAACCGAAGCAATGCCACATTTGCCGCTCTGGTGAGACCATAAATGATGGTGTCTTTTCGCCATGGAATGGGCACAACCCCTTATAATTTCGCCCAGCTTGTTTTAAGGGGACGTAAGGTTGAATAAACTGTACAATATCTAGCTTTGATTTTATTTCTTCAATCGGTTCCATAATCGCAGGCTGTCACTGGACTTTACTGGTGGTGAGTACTTATCCTCGAACTCTTGTAAAGGTAGTTGTATTGTACTATACGAATGTAAGGAGTGTACTCACGACTATACCATTGGTAACGAACTCGTACCCGTGTGAGTATACGAATGTAAGGAGTGTACTCGCAACTACTACAAAGTAAAGGGGTGAAAGGATCGAGGAAGATAAAAAAAGCGCCACGCTTTATTAAACGTGGCGCGGACTGTGGACTTGTAATAGTTACTCAACTTTAATAATGTCGCGGTATCCGCTGAAAATATGAGTTCGCCAGCCGTACACTTTTACGCGCACCGGCTTATTGCTTGCCTGGGCCGCGCGTAACTGTTGGTAGACGTCAGCGCTGTTAAATTTCCAGTAAATGTACGAATCGGTATCTTCGAATACTTCAGTGCTGCCGTCGGCTTTTTTGATAGCTGCAAAGAACTTATCGTTATCGCTGCTGTGCTTGATATAAGAATCAACAACAGTACCTGACACTTCTCTTTCAGTAGCTTTACAGGCCGATGTACCGAGAAAGGCTAAGGCAAGGATAATCACCAATATAACAACTGACGCAATGGCAATTTCCTGGCCGTCTTCACTTTGCCATGGTAATTTTCTCAACCGCACGGTTCTATCTCCTTTGCCATATTGGATCTTCTTGAGAAGGATATAATCCAGGCTTTTCCAGGTCAATTGCCTCCAATTCAGAACGGCTTGCCAAAACTGGGCTAGCAGTGTATGAGTAGGACCTGTATGCACACCAAAAAGTGTAACGAGTAGGTATACCCAAAGGATCATTGAAATGAGGTCCGGGGAGCCCTGCAAACTGGCCTAGTGTACTGAAATGGCCAGGCTTATCAAAATATCCATAGTGGACACTAAACTCGAATCCCGCGCCTACTGCGGACATAATCTCATTAAGATGGGTCTGACAATTGACACTCTGCAACCCATTCATTGTGACTGCGTTTTCATGAACTTCGTCGTCGGTATAGTCTTGGCCTGATTCAAGTGTTAGGTAAACTTCTTTCGTTAACCCTTGTGACTGATCCAGGAGAAATGCCAAAATTCGCTTCACTAATGGGCTGCCCTCTTTGGCATGGAAGATTAAATACTTAATGGCCGCAATTTGCCTATCTGTTACCACCTACTCTCCTTTGCGAAGTAAAAAGTGCCAATAGAACAGGCAAATTGTATCATCCTTACTATAGGCATTGCAAATATTGGAGGTTGGGGTGAGAAGGCTACACTACTATTTCTTTGGACCGTTTATTCTTTTTTCAAAATCTTCTTCCGATTCCCAGGGGCTTATACTATCACTGTAGAGATTGTTGGTAATCCATTGTTTAATATCGGGAATACTGCCGTACTTGTCAGACTGGTTTATAACATCTGCTTTTGCCATGTCAATGTTGCCGCGGCGCAAGTCATCAATAACATACCGCAGATGTTGAAAACCCCGTCCTTCATTTTTTGCGGATTGTAACGTATCCAATTCATTGGCCAACGCTTCCAACTGTTCAGTTTCGCTCGATTTATCTTCTTCCATTAGTCTTATTGCATTAAATATTTTACAGTCGTAATTATTTGGTCTTTGCAAATATATAATATGTCTGGCTTTTATTGGGCAGTTCCACACCGTCAACGACTTCCCCCGGCTGTGCAACCAAGTCTATTTGGGCTTCTTCGCTTGGATCAAAAGATTTTTCATACTTGTCTTTTAGTTGCTCTTTAGTCCGCACTTGTTTTGTTTGGAAAAGTCCATCTTCATAGCGGGTTTCAGTTAGAACATCGCTTCCAATATAATGCCACCCTTGTGCTTCCCTTTCCTTAAGCAATTTGTCAAAAGCTGACTCCTGCTGTAATCCTAATGGATCATATGGGTCTTTCTTATCTTCCACAAACATCATTATAGCAAAGCGAATGACGGATGAAATAAATCGGAGATTTACCTGTTCCACCCACGTTGAAATTTTAAATTTCTTACATGGCGGCCGAATTGGAATAACTTTAGAACAATTAGCAGGTTAGAAGTTATAGAATAACTAGAGATTATTTACCAATAGACTAATCAACTTATTAGTGCTTTATTGGGTTTAAACTACTGAAGAGCTAATGTATTCTTGTAAGGATCGCTGCTCTTGAGAGGTTAATTTGGGAATCAGTTCCCTTAGCATATCATTAAAAATGTCACTTGAAGCATTTTTGTATGCTTGCGCTATTGCCTCTGCACTAAAGTAGCGTTGTATGATCGCCGCTTGCGCTGTGGCATCATTGGGTGTACTTTTTAATACTGCAATGATTTCCTTTTGTTTAGATATTTCTGCTGAATTGATCAAATCTTCAATTGCTTGAGAATTAATAAGGCGTGTTAAAATTGCAACCATTTCTTCCCTATCACCGTTAAAATATGTTAGGTCAAGAATATGTATTAAAACATCATGTAAGTTAGGCATTACTTTCCTCTTTTTTCAATTGTGGTATCTGTTTCTCGCTTGTACCGTAGCTTAATTCATCCTTTTCAGCCAATTTTCCAAGTATGCTAATGGCTTCCCCTTGTTCAGCGAGCTTTCGTTGTTCTAATCGCATTCCTGCCCAAGTTTCTACTGCAGTAAACGCCGTTACCGCACCAGCAATCAAAGCCGTTTCTATTGACGGGTGAATAAAGGCGGCTGAGACAGGAGCACTAAGAACAATACCCTTTGCCGCTAACCTCACTTTCGTATTCTGTTCTCGTTTTACTAATCTATTCCAGACAGATTCGTGGCTTTTTGCAATCTCATACGGTATACTTTGCTGATCGCCACTTTGTATATATCGACGGATCATATTAGCAACTCCTGCAACCGCATCTGGCGTATTGACTTCAGACAAAAAAGCTGCTGCGTCAAGTTGTCCTTCAAGTTTAATGTTCTCTCGTCTTTGATATCGTAGCTCATTTTTTGTTGGATTAAATTCTGCAGCTTCACCAGTAGTACCGTCACTTGAAACTAGATGAAATTGATTATCCGCGTGGCTCTTAAAGTGCCATGTCGATGCACCTCGTTGTATCTCAGGGCTTCTAATGCTACTTGGAAACCATACCGTTGAATTATGATCCAAATCGCCTTCTTCATTCCGTACTTCTCCTAGTTGTGCTTGATACTCAGGGGATGCAAGAACCGCACCACGTATAATTGTGCTTAGACGAATGCCTAACTGTGCAACTTTGTCACCATTAATACGCCGTTCAGAAACGTTCGTCTGCTCTTCGTAGTAGTCGTATGGGCTTACGATAGAATTGATGATTTGATTGATGTCGTTGATTTGCGAAAGGTCATTATTAGAAGCTGGCGTTATACCCTCGGAAGTTCTTAAGAGTCGTGTACCCAAAGGAATCGCGTGCGCTTTTGACCAGGCAATACGTTTATCCAAAGCTGCCTGTTCCTCATAAGCCACTTCAAAAGTACGTGCCTTTACTTCTTCTGACTGCATTGCCGCCGAACTAGCTGTATCACCTGTTTCTTGTGGATTATCTTGTGTATCACTAGTGTCATGTGTACTACTTCGCTGTAAAAGCCGTACTACTGCCCTAGGGTTTAACTTTTTTATATTAGAAATAACGCCACCATTCTTCTCCTGGTCAGAGGAATGTTGCTTAGAATCTTCATGAAACTGTGATGCCGAATCTTCCTCAGTATCCATTTCACAACCATTGTACTACATGATCGTTTTTAATATTGTTATTATGCCTAAGTTAAATTGAAGTAGAGATCACTACCAAGACCATATCGGCATCTTATACACAGCCTTCTGAAATTCTCGCTGGAAACGTTGTTCGCACAAATAATACAAAAGTTATGGACATTGAAAATTTGAAAAGAGGAAATTACCTATCACAACAACATAAGATGACCAGTTTTACCTGTTCATCCCGTATTGCGGAAAACCTGCGACGATGTTAGAACTTTTTACTCAAGGTCTGTTACTTAGATTTAGTTTTATGTATTATTTCTTGAACCTGTTTATGTAGATTAGGAGCACCTATACACCAAGTAAAATTCTGTTTCGCTTTTGACAGAGGATTTGAATAGTCCATTGGATTTCCAAAAAAATCTGTGTAGATTCCACCCGCTTCTTCTATAACAATATGTTGTCCAATATTATCCCATATCTTACTTGTCCGATTAAGATAAATGCCGTATTTTCCTTTAGCTACTAGCATGCCATCGTATACGCTTCCAGCTGCCCTCAAATTACGTACTCCTAGCACGATATCGGCCAAGGTGTGACACTCCTCATATGTAACTTCAGGATTCTCCTGGTGACCATCAATTGCATACGCAGCTAGACTGGATAGAAGACGTGACTCCGAAGTAACCTTCAACCTTTCACCGTTACAATGTGCACCCTTTCCTTTAGAAGCGACTGCTATTTCATCAAAAAAAGGTAAAGCGAAACCGCCGGCAACTGGTTGATCTTTGTGTAATAATCCGATTATTATCCCAAATAATGGGACCCCTTGTGCAAAATTGCTTGTCCCATCGATCGGATCAAATACCCATGTATATTCCGATCCGTTATCAATTACCCCGGCTTCCTCATCAATAATGTTATATTCAGGATATTTTTCTTGCGCTAATTGTATTAAAAGTTTTCCGATTGCAATGTCTGTTTCGGTAAGAACTTGATTATTATCCCCTTCCTTTTGCGTTATAGCCCCAACCCGACCGAAATTTGGTTTTGCAATACTCGAAGCTTTTTGAAGCATTTCTATGATAAATGAATGATGGTCCATAATACTTATATGATTATACTATGCAAATATTACTTAAGGCTGAAGCCCGCCATCGCTAAAGCTATGTCGTAGTGAAAGCGGAGGAGGTGGGATTCTATCCTACGCTGAAGCTTCGGACTAGTACATCCCACCAAATCCTTCACCAAGACTACGGTACAAGCCGTTTATAGGAAAAAGATCGTCCTGAGCCCGATTTTAAATAATGCTCAAAATCCTTTGCTAGTTTTTCAGTTGCAAATGCAGCATAAAATGCAAGCTTCCACGGAATATACGGTTTTGTCGCTTTTGATAAACCGCTATTGTGTTGATTAACTCGTTTCTTCAAGTTTGTAGTCCATCCAATATAAAATGTTTTGGATTTTGAGCTTTTTAAAATATACGTATAGTACATAGGGCATCAGCCAGTCCGTAGCCTTGGCGAAGGATGGCGGAGGAGGTGGGATTCGAACCCACGTGTGCTTGCGCACGCACGCTTTCCAAGCGTGTGGAATGAACCGCTATCCGACTCCTCCAACTTGTCATTCTGGAGTGACAACGACCACGATAGAATCTCATAAACTTAATTAATGTTTTGAGTTCCTATCACCTCGTTTCCTCGGAATGACAGTATGGATCATTTTACGCCAAATTTGTCTGAAAATCACTCTTTACAACTTGGTTGAAATTACTTGCTTGCAAAAAAAGGACTGTTGTGATAATATAAAGTATGGAAAAACCATCACCGCCAATCGAAAATTGGGCAACCTTCATGGCCCGATTGTGTAATTTTTCCGTAAATGACCAAGAAAATATTGAATGGGCATACAATATTGCCAAAATGGCGCATCATGACCAATGGCGCAAAGGTACTGAACGCTACTTTGAGCACCCTCGTCATGTTGCCTTGATTACCCTCGACGAGCTACAAACAACTGACCCCCAAATTGTTATTGCCGCTTTACTACATGACGTTCCTGAAGACACCGCCGGATTTGGCAACCCTGTCCACACACCATACCTTGAATGGTCAAGAATTGTACGTGACCGTGTGGAACGGATATTCGGCGATGAAGTCGCCCAGATGATTATCGCCCTTACAAAGCCACATGTTGATCATGTTACTGTCTTAACAAAAGACCAATCCGACCAATTATACCTTTCTGGCCTAGTGAGAGCTTCAGCCAAAACCAAGATTGTCAAAATGGCAGATAGGTTACACAATGCCCGAACCCTCGGCGCGGTTCAACGAGGCAGCGCATTAAGAAAAATAGAAGAGACACGGCAACACTATTATCCAATCTTCCGAATGGCGGCCGATGAATATCCAAACGAAACAGTATACCTTATGGAACAGATTGAGCAAGCCTTTGTTACTATTGAGTAAATTACTATTTATGACAGGTTAGTAGAAAAGTCGCCAGTTGTCACTAATTTTTGCGCTTCTTCCAAAACTGTTTTCTCGGTATCATATTTAATTAACTCATAGGCCTGGTTGTAAGGAACAAACTTCGCGGCTGATACTTCATGTGGGTCAAAATCGTCAGTCGACCCTGAAACATATTCCATCAAAAACCACTTCACTTGCTTTGCCCGGCGCTCATTTTCAATAACGTAGAAATACTTAATCGGCGAAAGTTCAGCAATAATTCTGGGTTTTATGCCCGATTCTTCTTCGACTTCACGTACCGCCGCTTCCTGTGCGGTTTCGCCTTTTTCGATGTGCCCTTTGGGAATTTGCCAGTAATTTGACCCAGCCCGTTCTTGGACCAGCCAAAGGATTTGTCCTTTCTCGCGCTTAAACACCGCACCGCCAGCTGAATATTCGAATTTTAACGGTAATTTTGCCATACCGACATAGTATCAAATGTGCCAATGGAGTTCTACTGCGGGTCGAGCTGGCAAAACAGTGTGATACAATACGCTCGATATGACCGAATCAGAAAACCAGTCTTTCAGAGAAGAAGAATCCCAGGATTTTCAGCCAACCACGTTTGTCATGCTCGATGGTTCAACACTAGCCATGCCAAATACGCATTGGCAGCAGGCGTATGAAATGCGGTATCCAGCAAACGCAAAACCCGCTATTGAGGCATTACTGCGCCAAAAAGCAAGCCAACTTTGGGACAAATTAAACCAAGGCGCTATGGACGTTTTAGACTTTGACGATGTTACCGAAGAGTTAGGTGCGGTCCAGCAGGCTCGGTTTGTTGACAGCCTTTTAGACCTAATCGGCAAAAGGAAAACGTGGGTGGAAAAGAGCCGTGAATGGGTAGGCTTCATTCTCGATGAAGATAAGCGCCAGCATTATATCCAACAGGCAGCTGAGCAAGATACAATTGAAAAGGAGCTCGGTGCTTGGAGAGAAGAGCCACGCGACCCCACAGAGGTAACACACGCTGAAATTGCCGAACTTATCTTATACCAACTTGTGAGAACACAACTTATGGGTATTGTTATGGCTGAAATGAGTGGGGGAAAGTCGAAGGTTATAGGGTTAGACAGCGAAGGCGGCGCGACAGTCTATTCTGACCAGCCCCCTATCCATGTGAACGACGCAGATGTATTATTTAACCCCGAAAGCAGATAAATTTCTTTAGATATCTTAGTTTGACACCTTCTGGCAGACTGAATTGACACAGCGTGCAATATAATTAGTGCTTCCTGGCCGCCAAGCACAGGCATAACGATCTTGGCATATCGCGCCATTTCTTTGTTTTTTCAGCCACGCGCTGTTAATGGCGAATATCCCAGGTGCCGATGTGACAAGACAAGCATCACTACAAGGATTAGTAGGGTCAAGGTCGTTACCAAATAGTGTGCAATCTGCATCGGTTGTACATTGTGTATCCATTGAGACAATTGGTGAGGCAGAGGAAATGGGTGAAGAAGTTGGACGACTAGTTGCACTCATGAGAGGTGCAACAGTCGCGATTGGAACCGGCACAGCTTGTCTTCTGCCAATATAATTGGCTGCAAAAACTAGCGCCAATAACCCTACAATAATAAGTAAAAGGATAACTGACAAAAGTCCTTTTTGATTTGTAGCAGGCATTACTTTAAATATTGCTACAGGAAAAACTGAAAGTCAATTTCGCTTGTGTGCCTGGGGAGACTCGAACTCCCGATCTTTGGGTTCGGAACCCAATGTTCTATCCAACTGAACTACAGGCACCAGCAGGCGGAAAATAATGAAGCGGTGTGTATTAGACAAAGTTCGAATGTGGTTTGAATTAAATCCGGACTTTGACCTAAATTAACTTCCCAACTTAACAACGGTGCGTCACCGCCTGTGTGCAGTGAGTACACCGCCCACCGCACGCCATCCCTAGGCCTCCCGCTATCTTGTTTTTTGCGCGCGCGAGGTTTCGGGTCCCAAGTATGGAAGTAGGCCTAGAGGATGGCGATGCGGACTCCCCGAATGCGCCGTTACCATAGACCGTTATCTTACTATATCAAAGTGTAGTGGTTTCTTGTATATCTAGCTAGTCCTCTACAGTGGCGCATTCGGGAGAGTAGGCGGAAGACGCGCTATTATGCAGTCACGCCCTTGGCGTGACTGGGAAGCGGTTCAGCCCTTCCCGCCAATTCCTCCCCATACCCCTCCTTGGCGGGAAGGGCTGGCAAGATCTATGTGTGCTATCACGTGTCTTTCTCTGGTGAGAAAGCACGCGATCCCACCTCGGCCAGCCTCCGGTCTTGCGAAGTTCCAGGTATTCGCTTCTCACCCCGCCCTCCCGTGCGCGCACACGGGCAGCCCGCCTTGGGGGGGCTCGGCTCCCTGGGAAACTAAATCTGTCTTTTTATTTCCCTATTTGTTTTACTCCTGCAATTTTCTCCAAATCTTCAGGAGTAGTAGGCAGTATATTTCCTAAATTTGAAAGAGCTTCTTCTATGGATAGTTTATTTTTTAGATCTTTAAAATACCTCTCTATTTGTTCGGGTGTAAGAGATCGAGTTATGCGAACGCTCGCCGATGTTATCAATTCTGTGTCTTTGCCAATATCATATTGCTCGAATCTTCTATGTAATTCTCCTGTAATTCGAGAATTTACCATTGATAATTTAGCATCCATATCTGTTACTTGAGCTTCTGGATTGAAAAGTAATTTTCGAACTGCAACATCTTGTAGGGAATAAAGCACTGGATCAACATTGAAAATCCTCTGTGCTTCGGCTCCTTCCTTTTTGAGTTCATGATAGGGGCCAGTATGTCCCGTGCCTATCTGCACCAAAACTTTTACTTTTTCTTTATCTCTCAAATTAGGAATAGTTTCAATAAATTCTTTTAGTGGTTCCTTTAACATCCTACTTATATGTTCCTCACGTCTTCTAAAGGATGCTGCAAATTGATATATAGATTCCTTTCTTTTTTGGATAGCCTCTTCCACCAATCCTTCTCTTAGCAAGCGGCTGGACTCCACGCCAGACTGAAAAGCAGGCATGTTGCGAATTCCAGGGCTTTCTTCTGACCAAGGCGCTTCAGCTAAAAAGATAGGTTTATGCGAACCTGCAAGAATGCTATATCGTTCTCTATTTGCCGTATCCCAAGTGTTTTTATTCAGGTTGGTTCTTGTTGCTATAAATTCGTCCAAAGGAATTTCTCCTTCGGATAGTTTTCTGATGGCCTCTATAAATTCTGGCCGCCAATTTGCTAGCTCTGGCACATAGACATCACATTCAGAAAAAAGAGTTTCCATTTGCCGGAAATCCTCAGCTGTCAAATGGGAAGAGAGGAGAAATACATACTCAAGTTTTGGCTCTTTTTCTTTCTGCTCAAGCTTGGGCGGATGGTAAATTTCAGTTTCAGGATTATGTGCTCGATCTCGCACGCGCGCAAGATATTCCTTGAATGCCGGTTCAACGACGGACAGCTCTTCAGATACCTCATGGCCTAATGCTTTAAGCTCTTTCGTTTTTTCTGCCATGACACGACTATTTTCTCTGTTCCATTCCAGCATTCTATCAAATGAGGTTTCTTCTCCGGGATCCTTACGACCGCTGACAGTTAATTTAGGAAAATTTGGTACATCGTATCGAAATACCTCACCTGTAGTTTTATCCGTAATGATGTTTTGAACGCGTATTGCATCACGAGTTATGTCATATACTTCCCAAAGCCATCTTGCCGCTGCCTCCATGGCGACACCACTGGGTTCAATTAAGGAAAGTCGGCTCCATCGTTCCATCATTTTTTCATCAATCGCTCCAGCTTCTTTTTGCTTCTCATACATTGCCTCGTATTCTTTAAGCTCTTTTTCGTTATCTTCGTGCTGAACAAAACATTCCTCAACAATTTTTCGTAATCTTACTCCTTCAATAGTGGTCAAATCATCAACTCCGTATTTTTTTAACCATTCCTTTGCTGATTCCAAAAATTCAAAGATTTCTTTCCTTTTGGACAGTTCTTGAGGATTTTCCTCCGCTCCTAGTGGCTTTGATGGTTCGTGCTCAGGCATAGTTATTATTTACTTGTTGGTATCCCTGGAAAATCAACAATCTTCCCAGTACTATTTTTTATTCGCTCTCTGCAGAGTCTTGCGAACTCCTCATCTCTGGATTCTTTTATGTACTTTGTAACCCTAAAAAGATCATACGTTCTGAGCAAAATACAATTCGATGATTTTGCCGTGTTAATACATTTTTCCGTGAACTGTTCCGCACGATCAACGGGGTCTGTTAAGCGGTAGCCGTTACCAAATAGAATGCCCGTAGCGGGGCTAGTGATTTCTTCCCTTTGCAAATCCTCTTGTATATTTGTAGCAAGTTGTCTAAATTTATCAATATTTATTGCGGAAGCATCTTTTCCTTCTGCCTCACCAATAAATCGATCTCCTTCCGAGGAAGTAATAACGTGGTCTATCTCTAGGTTTCCGTCGTTATAATTTTCCGCTTTGTAACCTAAAATTTTCAAGGCAGCATTAATCGCATTTTCAAGTGTCTTCCCCTTCTCATAAAGCAAATTTTTCAGAATTTGCTCCTCCGTCAGACTTTCATGCAGTTTCTGGATTTCTTCCTGTATCTTAGATATTTTCTCACTCTCCTCAGCAATAGAACTTTGGAGCTCAACTTCTCTACTTGTAAAAAACTCTTTGGCCTGGGCCCACTCCGGCGGCGGGGTCTTTTCAGAATCTTGCCCTAAGTCTCTGTCAATTTGTGTTAGTTTCCCAATCAGAGTATTCCCAAATGTAATAGCGTCCTTTGTCCAGTATGATTTTTCTTGACCCTTTTTATCCTTCTTTGTTGTTGTAAATTTATCTTCATCGTACTCTACATACGGAAGAACAACTATATATCCCTTGGCAACTTTGAAAAGCGCGCCTAAGACTTTATTTTTATCTTTTCCTGTAAAAATAACTCGACATTGATCCGGATTTTCAATATAAAGTTGGTATCTTAAATTTTTACCAAATGCTTTGTAAAAATCAGAAAATATAGGATCTCCCGCAAACTCAATATGATTACCAGAAGCTGAGATGAGAGTCCCTAAATCGACTGGGAGAAATGCATAGTTATGATAGGTTCCTGTACTATATGATCTTTGTCCTTTCTTTTCTGTAGAAACGCCGTGCGCAAGAGAATATTCTTCTTTCTTGGTTAGAAATATAAAGACGTTTTTCCCTACATTTAAATGGTCCTCCACCTCTTTTTTAAAACGAGCTATCTTCTGTTTATATATTCTTGAGGCATCCACATCGTAACAACCGCTATCACTTGAAGTAAATTCCACCCAGTGCCCACTTGGTTCTAGTGAGTCAGGTGAAATCAGTAAAATATCTGCCTCCATCAGCGATTGTTCAGACTCAAAAGCAACATGGTCCTCACTGTGACCCGGAATCTCATACCCAACTGAAATAATCTTTTTACTCATACAGTGAATTGACCATTTGATTTTCCCGTACGCTCGGGCATGATTATTGAGACTTGGCTACTTTAAAATACAAGCCCTCTCCATCCGGACTAAAATGGGTAAAACCTCCAACGCCATTCCTGTGCGAAAAGACAATATCACCACTTGTAGTTATAGGCTTTGATTTGTCTGGTAGGGTTAAACCATGTTTATCTAGAAATTCTCTTAATCCCTTTTCAGCAGTACCCGCCGAGTAGAAATAAATTCGTTTGGGTACGGGATAGTCTAATTTACGCAGAGTCTCTACAAGTTCTTCTATGGTTGCTTCGGGCACATGTTCTTCGCCCGTCCCTGACACGAGCACATGACCTTCCTTTTTTAATTGTTCCCAAGATTTATCACTATTTTCGTCTATAGGTTGACCAGTTTTGAGGTACACACGCATATGCTTTGGTATCAACAAAACGCCAAGCTCGTCGATAAAAAATTTATTACTTGGATCGCGTGGATCTTCAGAGTATCCACTTACAGTCATTTCATTTAATTGCCCATCTGTCGTGCCTTTCAACTTCGGATCATTTGCTGTTCCAATGTGATCGAGTGGCAAACCCATAATCGTCTTGTTTTCAAGCAGTGATTCGATTGCACTAAGGAAAACTGCTCCTCTCCTTGTATAAAGTTCGTCGAGAGAAAAATGTAGGGCTTTGGAAGCTACCATGCGCCCTTGCCCCGTTGGTTCGAATCTAAATTCTTCGCCTTCTTCTTTTGAAATTTCGTATGCATGTTGAGTAGGAACCAAATAGCCCCTTTTCAAAATTATGTCTAAAAATGCAGTATGAGTGAGGTGAGTTGCTAGATGTCCTGACCCTGAATTTTTTATTCGCTCTACATATTCTTCAATGCCGAGATTTTTAAGTCTTTCTCCCTTCCAAATCTCGGCAAGTTCTGGTTTGTGCTCTGGTGCAATATGACGCAAGATATTCTCCGGAACCGGGACTTTTTCTCTTGCTGAAATATCTGGTCTAGGTTCAGGCATGATTATTGCATGAGTTCACCACTTGTAACCCCCAGCGCCTTAGCGATCTTCTCCACCGTGCTAACTGTCGGATTCATGTTGCCATTCTCGATATTACTCAAATATGCCGCATCTAAACCTAGTTTTTTGCAAAACTCTTTCTGATTGAAGCCTTTCTCCGTTCTGATTCGCCGGATATTGGCCCCTAGTTTCTTGGATATTGTAGACATATCAACAGGCTAAGCATAACTCTGTTTGTCTCCCTTTACAAGGGATATATAATACAAGCAGAAAGTCTGGAAGCTCCTATCTATGCCCCCCCCCCACACCCCCAAACCAAATAATTGGGGGGGGGTGGGATTTTTGGGGGGGGGGGGCCCCCCCCCAAAGGGTAAATTCAAAAAATGGG
>CAYSOG010000022.1:0-25082 GCA_964432675.1 uncultured Gammaproteobacteria bacterium
CCTTTAAATGCTAGAAATTTTTCAATATAGTTTTATCACCCGAGGTATTGAAGCAGGATTAATAATCGCTGTCATTGCTCCGCTAATTGGCATCTTTTTAGTTTTAAGGCGGTATTCGCTTATTGCAGATACCTTATCTCACGTTTCATTGGCTGGTGTAGCGATAGGACTTTTGCTGAAAGTAAATCCAATAATCACTGCCATACTAGCTTCAGCAATTTCATCTATAGCAATTGAGCGGTTACGAATTAGCAAAAAGGTTTATGGAGAGTCTGCTCTGGCTATTTTTCTTTCTGGTAGTTTAGCACTTGCGATTGTTTTAATTAGCTTAGCACATGGATTTAACGTCGATTTATTTAATTACTTATTCGGCAGTATCGTAACTGTCAAACAATCCGATGTCTTGGTTATTGCAGTTTTAGGTGCTGTCGTTTTTGCGCTAATCATTGCATTTTACAAAGAACTTGTATTTATAAGTTTTGATGAAGAATCTGCACAAGTCGCCGGCATACCAACCCGATTAATTAATATTCTCCTTATTACTTTGGCAGCCTTTACTGTAGCATTGGCAATTCCTATAATCGGTGTGCTGTTGATTTCCGCACTTATTGTGATCCCTGTTGTTACTGCATTACAATTGAAACAGAGTTTTAAAATGACGATCATTTACGCAGAAATAATTTCGATATCTTCCGTCCTTGCCGGCATTTTTGCGTCCTTTTACTTAAATGTTTCCTCTGGCGGCGCTATAGTCCTTATTATGCTAATGATTTTCCTTACCGTTTTATTCTCAACATCCATTTAAGTATAAAGATGCGTAATATTCGACCACTACAAACACAAACACTTCCCCTAAAGGAAGTGCTTGTGTTTAGTAATTTTCCGATTTATTGATTATCTTACTTAATAACCCGTTTTAAAGATTTTCCTGCGGTAAACCCCGGAAGTTTTTTTGCGCCTATATGTAATGAAGCGCCAGTTTGTGGATTTCTGCCAGTACGTGCAGCTCTGGACCGTACTTTGAACGTACCAAAGCCAGAAACTACGACTTTGTCACCTTTAGCAAGAGCGTCACGGATTAAGCCGAATGTTCCTTCGACTGCATCTCTTGCAGCCTTCTTTGTTAAACTGGCATCTTTGGCTAATTCTTCAATCAAATCTGCTTTTGTCATATTTTCCTCCTTTAAATTATATTGTTCTATGGCATTAAACCTCGAATATAGCAAATTGTCAAGTCATGACTTCCTAAAAGTACCTTAGTGTGCTATATCGATAGCTCGTGTTTCACGAATAACTGAGACTTCAACTTGCCCAGGGTACTGGACAGTTTTTTGAATTTCCCGGGCTATATCCTTAGACATGACAACCGCCTTCGCATCATCAACCTTTTCTGGCTCGACCAATACCCAAAGTTTGTGCGCGCCCTGCATGGCATAAGCCTGGCGTACGCCTTCTTTCGCTTTGGCTATAGCTTCAATTGCGCCAACACGTTTTATATATTCATCTAGGCTTTCATGTCTAGCTCCTGGCCTCATACCAGAAATAGCATCGGCAATGTAAACAATCCTTGAGATGATGGATGAGAACGGCTTATCTTCATGGTGCTCTGCTACTGCGTTAATAACTTCTGGAGGAATATTATGCTTTTTAAGCAATGCGACACCCTTCTCAACATGTGTGCCTTCGTCTTCAGAAACGATTTTCCCAATATCATGGAATAAGCAGCCCATTTTTACCATTTCTATTTCTTTATCAGAAAGCTCAAGTTCGCGGGCAATTTGCTCGCCGATTTTTGTATCCTCACGTGTGTGGGTAATCATATTTTGGCCATATGAATATCGATACTTAAACCTACCCAACATATCAATAAGCGGTAAAGGGATGCCAAATACATTCACCTCATGTAATAACTTTTCACCTTCTTCGCGCATTATTTTTTCAATGTCTTTTTCAGTACGCTCATAAATTTCCTCAATTCTGGCCGGCTGAATTCTCCCATCAGCGATTAAGCGTTCCATAGTAACTTTTGCCATTTCTCGCCGCACGGGGTCAAAACAAGATATGAGAACAATACCTGGCTCATCAAGATCGACGTCGCAACCTGTTGTTTGTTCAAACGACTTTATATTACGACCTTCTTTGCCAATAATACGGCCCTTAATTTCATCATCTGGAATACGAATAGTTGAGGTAGTATATTCTGGAACGTAATCCGTAAATCCATGAAGCATCGCATCCACAATAATTTCTTTCGCTTTGATGTCCGCTTCAAGTTTCGCTGACTCGACCATTTCACGAATTAATCGTGCCTTGTCTTCAACTAAGCGATTTTCTAGTGCTTCAAGGATAACTTTCTTTGCCTCGTCTCTCGTTAATCCCGCTGCACGTTCTAGTTTTTCTATTTGTTGCTGTCGCAGTTGGTCAATCTCTCCTAGTTTACTGTCTAATTCCTTTTGTCTGACATCCATTTTCGACCTAGCTTGGTCTAATTCAGATCGCTTTTGTTCAATTTCTTCTTCTTTTTGGCTAAGGCGTTTTTCAATATCCAAAACTTCATTACGGATTTTTCTGGCTTCAGTTTCGGCTTCACTTTTTATTTTCAGTGCTTCGTCGCGGGCCTCTAAAACAATCTCCCTTGCCCTGGCTTGTGCATTGCGATCTTCTTGGGGTTGCTGACGTTGGGGCTCAGCGCGATGGTCAGGCCTTTGTGGCCTGGGTGTGGCTGGACGCTCTGGTCGTTCTGACCGCCGCGGTTTCTCTACTCCAGCTGGTTGGGTTGGTTTTAAAATAGTCGACAACTTATCAAATAATCCCATAACTACTCCATTTCTAATAGTGATATAAGCCTGGATATAATATATAAGAAGCGCAAGGAAGAGAGGTAGTTAAAACATCAAACAAGAATAGCACACGATTTCGTGCGTCACGGCGTTACTTTTTCTTATGCGAGTAATCAAAAAATGCTCGGTCATAATATTCTTTGAAATTGTATTCTTGCAAAAACTATTTTTATACTTCCTACACTCACAATGTCTTCCATCCAAGACTTAACTTCTAGCATATTTTACCTTTTTTTAAGCAGTTGGTCAATGACCTCAGTAATTGTTTCCCAATCAAAACCACGACGAGCAAGGAGAGCTGACATTTTTTGCCTAAATGCAAGCGAGTTCAAATTTCGATAGCTCTGAAGTTTTTTTTCCGCAACACGCAGAGCCAGGTCAGTTTCTGACTGTGACTGCTCACCAGGATTATCACCATATTCATTTGCTGGCTGGTTAACCTTTTCAATGATTTCTCTATCAATACCCTTACTCCGCAACTCAAGGCCTAATAACTTACGGCCCCTTGGCCGAGACCGATTACGGCTCTCGATATACCATACAGCAAATACTTCGTCATTTATATAGCCTAATTTTTTGAGCCGACTGATAACGAGAGAAATTGCTCGCTCACTTTTCGGTTTTTTTGCTTTCGGATTATATTTGTGAAGATAATCAATTACTTCTTTTTCTGAATGGGGGCGCGAAGAAATCCAATTGAGTGTTTTATCGAATACCAAACCAACTTCATTTTCACTCGTAAGCCGATTAATTGTTGTCTCGTCTATGTTTTTCCCACTCGCGAGTTGTTCTTTAAAAATTGTCTCAGCAGATGTGGCAAACGCGAACTCACCATCAATAAACACATTGAACCGCTGATCACTTTTCTTCTGTTTTTCGATACTTGAAATTTCAGGCATATATTCTTTGGTTGCAAAGGGTAAATATTACATACAAGTATAATACGGAAGAGCAAAGAATATACTACAAGCTTGAAAAAAATCCTATAGTCTATTATAATTATCAAGTATTGTTTCGCACAAGTCCCAGGACTGTGTGGTATAACTAGCGCGCACATTAACAACTGATATGTATTCAAGAAAGGATTTAGTGCTATGTAAACCATCTTGGAAATAATTCCTTCCAAACTAGCAAATCTAAGAAAGGTAGGAAGTATGCGCGGAATTTGGGTGTGGCTTGTTGGTGGCACAGTGGCACTTATTGCACTGTTTGCTATCGCCGGAACAATGCATCTTGGAGCTCCGGTTTATGCATCGGGATTTTACTATCCCTATTACCCCTTGTACTGGGGTGGCATGTATAGCCACTATGGCTATGTTAATAACTATTATGCCACTAACCCATATTATCTAAGTTACTATGGCGGCTATCTACCAAATGGTCGCTTGGCACCTGGATATTATTACGATCCAGGCTTGCGTGTCGTTGTTAATCGAAACCTTTCAACACCGCAACCAGTGTATCCTAATCCTAATGCAGTTAATAGTATTAAACCTGCCAGTGGTGTTCCTAGCCCCAAGTCTTTGGCACCAGCTGGTAGTGTATCTACGCAGCAGGTCTCAAGCTCACCGACCAATCCAACGAAAACCTCCGGCAGTTCCACATCGGTATCTCCAGCAGCAGGTTCAGTGTCCGGACAAAGTAATGGCACTGGCGGTGGTAATGCTGCAGGGAATAAAACGGGTACAACGTCATCAACAACCGGTACAACTTCTGGTGGTACATCAAGTACCTCTAACCCTAACAGCAGCACCAAACCGACAACTGGATCAAGTTCGAACACTTCTTCCAGTTCACCATCGAGCAACTCTCGCCCTACAGGTGGAACATCAGGCTCGTTTGGTTCTTCATCTAGCGGGTCGCGGCCAGCCCCAGCCCCTGCTCCAGCTAGCGGAAGGAAGTGATAATGTTGCCAACACCTGTCTGTGTCGACGAAATCGAAGTCGATATTCTATGGCGAGCTTCCTGGAATGAGTTGAATGATGCATTTAAAGACTGGAAGGCGAGTCATCCAGGATGTAAAATCTACCAAATTAGCCATACCGACGGCTATAGCTATGCGGGACGTATTACCCGTATCCAACGAGTAGTGGAATATCTTGGCAATAGTGTGGAAACCGACGAGGATTTTATAACTACTGTTGAGCCTGAGCCTGATCCAGCAGATTCGGGAGTGAAATCTATGATGATTGTCTTCGAATCACCACCACCGAATACATAATCAGAAACGCCGTGCTTCGAATATTCGGGGCACGGTGTTTTTTTTGGTAATTTATCTTTTGAATTTCAACCACTGTTTGAAAGTATAATGTATCCCTATTCCTAAAATAACCAAACAACCAATAATGCTACTATATAGTCCTAATGTAAAAGACATTGGCTGATAGGAAAACTTCACAGTAGATCTTCCTGATGGGATCAGCACTCCAATAAAACTATCTTTTGAAATCGTTATTGGCTTTTCTCTACCATTTATATACGCTTTCCAGCCGGGATAGTTTGGCAACATTGTTTGTAAAATTTGCGGCCACTTACTGTTATTAACTTTTAAGATAATCACGTTGGGTTGATAGTCTACAACGGTAATGGATGAGGGATTTGTTTGACTACCCTCTTGGTCACTAAATGTAATAGAGCGATTTTTAACAAGCTCTAAATCACTGTGATCATCAATATTTTCGTTTGTCAAATAAAAACGTGGGATGGATTTATAATTCTCGTAAGTTATAACATCATTGTCTCTTGCTATCTCCTTAAATTGCCCCGATGCCACTAGCTCATCAGCAGTATATGAGGAAAATACGTAATCAACACCCAGTAACCTGATAACAGGTGAAAATATATTTGTAATAGACATCATTTTAACGTAGTGCCTTTTGTCACCATTGTAATTAGCAAACGTGGCAGCATAATTTTTTAACAAGCCTGCACTATAGCCGTCTACATTTTCATAGCCATAATACGCACCAAAATCGGGTGTCATTATTCTATCCTCTGTTCCTATCACGCGAGGTGGTAATGATTGCGATGATAGTAACTTAGTTGAGGCAATCTGAGGAAAAATTGATTGTATCGGGACAAAACCATTCTGCATATTAAATTGGTGGATTAGGTCAGCAGTATTTATGAGGAAAAGTATGAGTAGTAGACAATAAACGACCTGTATTTTCTTAAAGAAGTAAAACCCAGCAGTAAGAATACAGGTGAGAATAAATATAAATGTAGGTAATACTAAATTATGTAGGGAAATCACTCGATTCTTAGGCACGTCCATCAAGTATTTTTGAAAGAATATACCTGGAAACTTTATATTTATCAGCATTATGCAAAATGCACAGAACAAAACAAAGATGAAGATAACGAGTGCCTTTCTTTTAAGTAATTGGTTATTTTGGAGAATAGAGTCAAAACCAAATGCAGCAAGGATAATGATAGCGAGGTCGGCGAAAGCGAATGATCTCGTTGCGGTTATAGAACTTAAAACCGGTATATTCAGTAAAAAAGGTAAACGGGAAAGTGGATTTTCCACCGCGAATAAAATTGAAACGGTAGCTGTCAATACCCAAAAATAAACTTCTTTAGATTTTTTTGTTATAACTAGAGCATAGATCGCAAATAACAAAACTGGGATGCCAATATAAATTGAATATTCATGGTAATACGATGGCCCACCGAAATAATTTTGTCTACCAGGGTTGCCAAAATAATTAGGTGCCACAAATAGAACTAAGTGGAAAAAATGCCCAAACGTACTACCGATAACATCTTGAATATTTTCTGAGCGAACACTTTTTGTTAATAATTCTATTGATGGCAGTAATTGTATCATTGAACCTAATGCGCCAAGTAAAATTCCTAAAATGCTGAATATGATTATGAAACGCTTTCGTGTTTGCAGATAATAAAAGAAGGCATAAGCAACGAGTAGTAATGCTGCATAGAAGAGTACTTGTAAATGAGAAGCCAGTGCCATGCCGACAATTGCTAGTGCTAAAGTTGCAATCCAAATACTACCTCTTGTCTTGGCTAATTTAGCAATAGATAATAAAGCCACTGGCAGCCAAAGGAAGGCGTGATCAAAAACCAAAGAGTGAAAAAACCCTGCCATAACTCCTGAAAGTGCAAATGTCACACCACCAAAGACTGCACTAAACTTTGAAAGTGCTAGTGCTCGAATAAAATAATAAAACGTTACGACCGCTAAAAATATCTGCAATATTGCCAGTATTCCAAAACCCCATGCAAATGGCATAACGGCGAATATAACATTGAGTGGATAAAATGCGCCTGTTGTAAACTCTGCACCCAATGGTGTGCCAGAAAGTTGCGAAGAATTCCAAAGTGGCCATTGCCCTTTCTTATATTGTTGCATTGCGAGGTATCTTGTGGGGTAAAAAAAACGTACAACATCAAATGATTCCATATTCTTGACTGGAAACGGAAAAGGTGAGTTGGGAAATTGCTTATAAATCCATGGTTTATGGTATCCTGTGAGGATATCTGTTGCTATTGGTAATTGCTGTTTTATAACTGTCGGCCAGAAAAGGACAAGACTAAGTATAGTCGCGACAATAAAAGGTAGGATTACATCAGAAACAATAAGATGTATAAGTTTCTTGGCCATGCACGTGAAGTTTTATTCTTCTTGGTATTAAATGGCAATAGGGAAAAAGTTAGTAACCTTTTTCTTTATTTATGATGTTCGGCATTAGTTTACCTGCTTTATACGCTTTAGCATTTTCAACAAATATTTGTATAACACGGTCCATATAATATGGTGTCCAACCAGAATAATGAGGGGTAATGATAACATTATCTAACTGCCATAATGGGTTAGTATTTGACAAAGGCTCGTCTTCAAAGACATCAAGAGCTGCTCCTGCAATTTTTTTGTTCTTTAAAGCCTTAATAAGATCGTTTTGGTTAACCGTTTTACCTCGACCAATATTTATGAAGTATGCCGAAGGCTGCATCATCGAAAATTCCTTGGCAGAAAAAATATGCAGGGTCTTTTTTGTTAAAGGTAAACAATTAACGACAAAGTCAGCCTTTTGCAAAAAAGTCTTTATAGCTGTTTGGGGAAATAATTTTTCAACATCATTCTGTTTTTTTGCAGTATCCCTTACTAAAGCAATAACTTTCATATCAAACGCCTTTGCCTTTTTTGCGATTTCACGACCAATGCGACCTAAACCAACTATACCGACTGTTTTTCCATGTAATTCAAATACGGGATAAAGTTGTGATGTACGTTGCCAAGTTTTCTTTTGTATTTGTATGCGCTGAGCATTATGTAATTGCCTAGCAAACATTAACATAAACCCAAAGACATGCTCCGCAATTGGAATTGGATGAACACCTGAGGAATTAGTAATAACTATACTTGAGTGGATTAATTGCTGTGGTAGACGATCAACTCCAGCCGAAGTAATGTGTACCCATTTAAGTTTTTCAGCAGAACTAAAATCTAGTATTCCTATCGAGGAAGTAATAATAATTTCAGTTTTAACTAAGGCACGCTTAATAGTTTTCTCATCGCTACTTACAATAATTTTCGCATTTGGAAACACTCGCTTGATAAGCTTCTTATGCCCACTGGTAAAATTGAGGAAAGGATTAACAGGATGGTCGCTTTGTATAACAAGAATTGTCATTTTAAAAAATAGAGATACTTCCAATGGTAGTATATTTTAGGCCAAGAAAAAAGCCCAAAGCTTGTTATGAATGCGCTCATAAAATGCCTTGGGCTATAATGGCTAACATTACTCTGGTTTTAATCAGGCCAACACACTTCTCAATTTAACTTTGAATAGACTCTATTCTATGGAATTATGTTGCTGGTTTGATTGGTTAATGAGCATTGCAAGCGGCATTGGCATAGTAAATAAAACTACAAGGCCAAAAACTGGCCACAATGTCCGCATTGAGACAGAAATAACGATTGTCACTATAATTACAGCAATAGCCTGGATATTTGGACCGCCAGATGGTCTTAGACCACTTAATCGAAGGTAGAAGAACGCAATACCAACTAAAGTAATAGTGCCGGTTGCTACAACTGCGTAATGTATACTTCCGGTAAGCACTCTGCCAACCATAATAGTGAGAGCCGTAATGCCCAATAGCGCAAACAACGTTAGCAGTGATCGTTGTGCCAAACCAATTTCTCCTTTGTAATGTACAATACACCGCTAGTAAGCGTAAGCGCAATTATAGCAATGACTGGTGATTTTGCAAGTGATATGTTTGCTGGTTGTTAAAAAGTGGGCAGGAAGAATATGGCCCTCAGATGCTTAAAAAGAACAACTAATAAGATAGGAGATAAAACTTAATCGTCCTCTTCTTCAGCCCCAATCACTTCTGCTGGCCTGGACTTGCCGTTGGCATTGCTCATATAACTTGCCCGAATATCACTTTCTAGCTTAGCTGCTTCTTTTTTATTTTCTTTAAGATAATCTTTAGCAGCTTCTCTACCTTGACCAATTATTTTTTCATCCCATTTGATAAATGAACCAGCCTTATTTAACATCCCCAGTTCCAAACCAATGTCTAGTAAATTACCTTCGTAGGAAATACCGCCGTCATTCATAATATCGCATTCTGCTTGTCGAAATGGGGGCGCAACTTTATTTTTGACAACTTTAAACCGATGTCGTGAACCAATAATCGTGTCACCAGCACCTTTAATATTATCGATTTTTCGGGCATCAATGCGAACTGAAGCATAAAACTTCAGCGCCCTGCCACCTGGTGTTGTCTCGGGGTTGCCAAACATTATGCCAATTTTTTCACGAAGCTGGTTAGTAAAAATAACCAATGTATTACTGCGAGCAATAGCGCCGGTTAGCTTCCGCATTGCCTGCGACATTAACCTCGCCTGTAAACCAATGACTGAGTCGCCCATTTCGCCTTCAATTTCGGCTCTCGGCACTAATGCTGCAACCGAATCAACAACAACAACATCAACGCCGCCAGAACGTATAAGTGTTTCGGTAATTTCTAAAGCCTGCTCGCCGGTATCAGGTTGCGAAATAAGAAGGTCATCTAAATTCACCCCAATTGTTTGTGCCCGAAGTGGGTCGAGAGCATGTTCCGCATCAATAAAGGCTGCAGTACCGCCAGCTTTTTGGGCTTGGGCAATGACATGCAAGGCCAAGGTTGTTTTTCCGGAAGCCTCAGGACCATAAATTTCAATAATCCTGCCCTTTGGCACACCACCAACCCCCAAAGCTAAATCAAGGGCGATAGAACCGGTCGGAATAACGTCGATACCGGTTTTAGCAGAGGCTTCGCCCATTTTCATAATTGAACCTTTGCCAAACTGTTTTTCAATTTGGGCTATAGCAGTTAAAATCGCTTCATTCCGTTGGTCGTTAACCATAGTTGTACTCCTTGTCGTTTCGGCAGCAATAGTATTAGTTGATGATTTTATGCCACGTGTCATATTACATATGGAAATGGATATATTCTTGGACTTGTTCGCGTGTTGATGGGTTTTCTATAACATATTCTCGAATATATACGATTGCCTTTTCCTTCTTTAAGATATCGGCAATACGGAACGCTTCAAGGCAAAGTGTTAATTCACTGTCTTGTAGGGCTGCACGACCATAACCATAAAGCTGCATTGCTAAAAGTTCTTTGACTTCCCCTAACTTACTTGCCAATTGTGAACCAGCTGGTGATAAATTAGATAATTCTTGCAGCTTAGTAATAACATCTTGACGATGGTCTAGGTACTGCTGCCGGCTTTCGACAATACCGGTAAAGAGGTCGGTGTTTTGTGAAAGCTTTTCGATTGGACTATGAACCGAAAATAAGTTTTTTGCATAGACCGGTAAACCTTCTTGTTCTCGCTCACTCAAAATAAAATAAGATAGGTAGCCTTCATGAGCAGCCGACTTCATTTCGACAATCCGCTGCCATGTTGCTGACTGGCTTTTTTGTGCTGTTTGGTAATCGCTGAATATGAGGTCGGTATCGTTAGTCTCTTCACCAAAGGCAAATTGTTCGTTGATATCGATAATAACGTCGTCTTCGTCCATAGTATAAGTACTGTTATAAGATGTACTTGCAACAGTACTAGCATTGTACACCAACTGTAAACCATGTGCTATATTCATTATGGCTGCATAATACCCGAATAAAATACGAATGTCAAGTAAGAAAATATGTGGTGTAACACTTAATCAAGCTGCTATTTGCTTTTGTAATACTTGAGGTAAAGGGAAGAAAACATTTTCCTTCAGTGTAATATGTTCTTTAATACTTTTTACACCAAGCTTTTTAAAATAATTCTTTAACTGGTCAATCAAATATTCAGGAGCCGAAGCACCGGCCGTAATACCAACCGTTTGCGCATCTTTTAGCCACTCATTTTTAATGAAAGAAGCATCATCAATGAGATAAGCTTTGGCACCAGTTTCCTCAGCCACTTCCCGCAGTCGATTAGAATTAGAGGAAGTTTTTGATCCAACGACTAAAATTACATCAGCTTTTTTAGCAAGTAATTTTACTGCTTGTTGGCGGTTTTCGGTTGCATAACAAATATCCTTTTTGGGTGGATAGGCAGCGTGTGGGTATTTTTCCTTGAGGATGTCAAGGATTTCTTTCGTATCAGATAAGGAAAGGGTCGTTTGAGTTAGAATTGCAATGTTGTCCGCCGTAATGTTAGATGCTTTTGCTTCATTAATATCGTCCAAAAGATAAAATTGTCCACCTAGCGTATCAACCTCACCTTTAACGCCAATGCCTTCAGGATGGCCGCGGTGACCGACATATATAATAGTGTATCCCTTTTGGGCAAACGACTTTGCTTCTAGGTGGACTTTAGAAACGAGTGGGCAGGTAGCATCTATAATTGTTATAGCTTTTAGTAAAGCGGCTCGATAATCTTCAGGTGGTGAACCATGGGCACTGAAAACAGCATTTGCGCCTCTTGGAATTTCATCAATCGTCTCAACAAAAATGGCTCCCTTTTTTTCTAAATCCTCAACAACATGGACATTATGGACAATAGCGTGTTTGACATACAGCGGACTACCATACACTTCAAGCGCTTTTTCAACAACATCCACAGCTCTTGCCACACCGGCACAAAATCCGCGTGGCTTGGCAATCAAAACAGTATCTACCATAGAGCCATTATTTTATCACAAAACGGCTATTGTTTGATAAAATCTGGAATAATATTAAGTCTTTTGTATTTCGTCCGAACTTTTGGCGGAATAGTATAAAAGTCAGAAATATGTTTTCGACATAGCTTACTACCACATGCGCAGTCGAAACCATCAAACCAAGTTGTGCTGTAATCATAAAAAATTTCTTTGTCCTTTTTAATAGGCTTTATTGCAAAAAGCATAACACTGTTTCGCAATCCTGCGTTCGGATCACAAGAATGATTAATGTATAAATAGGGTATATCCAAATCAATGTAGGCATCCTCAGCAATTTGTAAGGGGTCTACAAGAATATTTCTATTCTTCTTGGTAATCCTATCAAGCTGTTTGGCAGTTATTTTCTTGCCTACCATAACACAAATAAGTTCACCGTTGCCTATATCCCGGGTCGCAAAAACACCATTACCAAACTTTGTACCAGCAATATAGATTGGTTCGGCATTTTTCATTTCCATAAAAATATTGAGTCGGGGTGCAGGGAATCGAACCCAGTACCTCTCGCCCCCCAGACGAGCGTTCTACCAATGAACTACACCCCGTAGTTTTTTACAATTATGTGCAATAAGACGAGCGTTCTTCCGGGTCGTCAGGTGTCAAAACCTGCCTTCCGGCTCACATGATACAAAACGCAAAGCAGTTTGCGTTTTGTGCCTGTTCACCCCAATGAGCTACACCCCGTAAGAATATCAAAAATTAAAATGCAAAATTAATTCAATACAAGCGTCATTTTAGCAAAATTCAGCAATTGATGAAACACTCCCTATATTATTTTCCCAGACTTGTTATAGGATTGTTTCCTGCTGTATGATTGAGATCATGGCTCAAAGCTTGGTTGTTATCCCGGGGTGGACTGGTAAAAAATCAACATATAAACGTTTGCTCGCAACAGCACCAGCTGGTATAACCATTAAATTTTTAGAATTTGATATGCTGCTGACACGAGGTAAATTTGCTTCGGTTAATCAGAAGATACTTACTAATCTTGAAAGTGACGGTAAGACCGACCTCTTAGGTATTTCACTAGGAGGAACCTTAGCGATCGATTTTGCTTCCCAATATCCCCAAAAAGTTAAAAGACTATTTTTGATTGATTCTTGCGGCATTCCTAATACCCAACAACCTCTGCGACTACTCTTCAGCTGGTGCAAAACCTACATTACTAAAAGTCCAAGTAAAACTGTTAGAGTTTTTAATGGCCTTATAGAATACTTTCGACATCCTATTACCCAAACGCGGCTGGCACAATATGCACTTGCAGCCAATGTCCAGTCTAAAGCGGAACTATTAAATATACCAACGCAAATTTTGTGGGGTAAAAGCGACTATTTAGTGCCGGTGTGGCAAGCAAACACATTACACAAGTTAATCAAAAATTCAACACTAACTCTTTTACCGCAGCGAAACCATGATTGGATTTTGTATGAACCAGAGAAATTTTGGGAAGCATATCAGCGATCTAAAAAATGAAGTTGGCACATTTCTCATCCTGCCTTCATCCGATTGGCGAATAGTAGATCACTTGGAAATACAACTGAAGATTTATTTTTCGATTTGGGCAATACCAATGGTGTGGCCATCAGGGTCTTTGAACCAAGCAGCTTTAATAGGGCCATTTACAGCAATACCTTTTTCGTCAGTTTTAAGACCTGGAAAATCATAGTGTTCAAATGTAATGCCTTTTCCGGTTAGCTCATCGATCACTTGTTCAATGTTGTCAACTTGAAATCCAGCAAGAGTATGATTAACTACTTCTGGGTCTCGCTGATAAATGTAAAGCATTGACCCTTTACCCGCCTCAAAAAGCACACCGTCAGAAGATGAGTCATCAATTACTTTTAAGTCGAGTGTATCTTCATAAAATTTTCTGGATTTTTGTACATCAGAAACTGGAATGGTTGGGTAAACAGGATAGTCATGTAGCATAGCTCAAGAATAATCTATTACTAATAGTATGTCAATTGTTTGCTGGGGTTTTTGGGGAATAAAAAAGGGGAACCTCGGGCGCTACTTATGGCTATTGCCTAAGAAAAAACGCATGCGTCTTTTCCCAGATAAACTGCGCATATAGCACCGTCATCGGTTCCCCTACTATCACATTATGGAATTAACTGGCTACCGGCTCGGTTTCGGTTGAAGCGGCCTCTGGAGTTTCGGCAGTTGCCTCAACTTCTTCGACCTGACTCGGCCCTGGCGCATCGGCTACAGGCGCTGCCTGCGCTTCAACAGCCTGAGCTTCATCGCTATCTTCACCATCGGGTGCCTGAAGACTTGATAGCCCATTCGGCTGACCGCGAAGTGAATGACCGGCTGCGTCTACCCATTGACTTGCGTCCCTACCAGTAAGCGCACCAACCTTTGCGTTAAGCATAGTCACTGCATCAACTGTACGGTCCATCAAATCGAATAGGGCGTTACCACTGCGGCCGTTGCCGTTGCCATTGCTGCCACCGGCAAACTGGACAATCTTGACCCCTGCCTTACCGCCAATCTGGCCCATTGCACCTGCCATTGCTTGTCCAATTCGGGCCATAGTGTCATAGCGCGTCTGGATCTCAAACTGGCGAAGGTTAATTTCATCCTGGCCAGCATTGGCTTCAGCAAGTCTTTCCTTACCAGTAGCCTCGGCCAACAGATTTGCCTGTTGAGCAGCAGCTTGGCCTTCGCCGATAGATCGAAGCTTCTTGCCTTCGGCATCACCAGTAACTTCGGTGGCCTTAGCCTCAGCTTCTGCTCTCTTCTTGCGGGCTTCAGCTTCGCCTTCCGCCTCTTCGATAAGCTGCTGCTTTCTGGCCTTGGCAGGAACAACAACAGTCGCTTCCTGCTCTCTCTCAGCTACCGCAATGGCCTCTTGCCGAGCAAGACCGGCTTGTTTTTGCCGTTCAATTTCAGCCGCACCTTGGTTTCGCGCAAGATCCAGTTGCAAAGCGGCAGTTTGCAAAGGCATTGCCATTTCAGCCTTGGCTTTCGCTGTATCAGCGATCGTTTTATTATCAGCCACTTTCACATCACGTTCACGCGCAAACTCAGATTCAGCTGCCGTTGCATCAATTTCGGCCTTATTGCCAGCAAGTTTCGCAGCCGCTTTCTTCTCACGAGTCTCTTGCTCAGCTAAAGCCATCGCAATAGCAGCTTGCCTTTGAACACCCGCTATCTCTTCGGCGCCCAAATTGTCGTAATATTCATGGTCGTCATAAATTCGGGTAATAGTGAACTGTAACAGCTCAAGACCCAGTTTTTCAAGGTCAGGTTTTGCCTTATCGGTAACCTGCCTCATAACTTGCTCTTGGTCTTGCATCAGGTCCTTTGCTAAAAGTGATACGACAATCTCACGCAGTTTACCAGTTAAGATGTGTTTTGTTGCTTCATCAATCTCAGCAACACTCTTTTGGAGAAAGTTGCTCGCTGCATTGTCGACTGCCTCAGGCTTTGTTGATACTTTATATTGCATAATCGCATCAACATTAACCGGCACAAAGTCTTTTGTGGGAACATTAGGCAATGGTATATCAAGCGTACGCAAACCGCAATCAATCGTCTTATAAGCTTGGAGGACCGGAATAACAAATTTGCCACCGCCGGAAACAGGTGTTGCACCTCCCTTTCCGTAGATAACCATAATCTGGTTAGGCTGTACTCTCTTATATAGAGCAACAGACCCAACCAAGCTCGCTAAGATAATAAAGACAACTCCACCGATGACGATGGGCAATACATCCATGGCTAACTCCTTGTTGTAGTTGCTTGATGATGTTTGATGTGCGTTATTTTACTCAACGACATAAATACTGCCCTCTGCTTTGCTGGTAATAGTAGCAGTTGATCCCTTTGGAATAGTCTCCTCCTTATTCGTTCTTGCGAGCAGTGAAACATTTCCACGGCCGATTTGTACTCGGACTTCGCCAACTTTATTCGGTTGCACTTCTACTGATACTGTACACTGGCGCCCAATTGGGGCATATGCGTCCATAATCGACGAACTGCTTTGCCGCATGAGATATTTCATCATCTGCCAGATTATCCAGGCAAGAGCATAAGCGGCAAAAAAGGCCAGTAAAAATGCAAAAAAGCCGGGAAAATGAAGAAGCCTCATTATAATATATCCAAGGCCTCCAAAAATACCAGTGAATGCAAAGAATGTTATACCATTAATGGGGGCCATTTCAATCTCAAGATTTGCAGAGCTTATATTATGGCCGATGTGACCAGCCCCAGTGTGGATATGGCCAACGTGTCCGGCGTGAATGGCATGGACTCCGGGTATGTGCAAATGAAAATGCCCAAAAATACCATGCAGACCATGGTCTAAAGCACGTGAACCACCGTGAGGGATTGCGCTAAATATTACCATAATCAACGAGGGAAAGAAAAACCAAAGGAAAAAGGTTTCCATGATGGCAACTCCTTTGCTACTGCCTTCTGGATGAATGTAATTCCATAATGGATTGTTAACGTACGAAATTTACTTTTGACAGTTTTATTTTTCAAGATGCTCTAAAATTAAATGGGTCAGCTACGAGCATCTGGGGTAATTATAGACGAGTTAATAAGCGCTGTCAACTATGAGTTATTATATAAATCTATAATAATAGCGTAGATAAATTCTATATTAGTTGTCATATTATGCTATGTTGAACCTATTTATATAAATTAATGAAGCCTATATTTAACAATGCTTTAAGATAGTATATCTATATAGGTCTATTATTAATCATTATTTCAATTTCAATTAATCTTATAGTAAACTATATTACGATTAAAATTGAGTATAAATATTTGAAAATTATGACAATAACTTAAAGTTGTCATAACGGGTATGAAAAGGACTATTCGGGCGAAGAAAAACCCCGTCCAGGAAATCCTGGACGGGGTAGATAATACCGATGGCCGCAAGTCTAGGCGGAACTTGCGCCGGGTGTTGGCTTGGGTGCCATTGCTTGGGCAAGGTAGTGCGAAAACGCCAGCAATACGACTGCGCCGACAATTTCAATAATAAATGACATCATGTTGGCTTGCAGGCTAAACCGGCCGAGCACGAAAAATCGGTTGCCGATAGCCCCGCCCAATAGGGCGCCAACAACACCGGCAACAATTGCCGCACCTTGCTCTGAGAGCATGCTCCCAAAGAGGAACGACCGCAAAACCCACTGGGCCAGAACGAGGCCCACAACAATACCAACCAAAGCGCAGACAACGAGTGCCATGATATCCATGGTTTTTTGCTCCCCTTTCAAGAAAGCATAGGTCTTTCGGATGGGTAACAGGTTGTGATGACTAGGGTATTTCTGTAACCGCTAGCCTTACTCCTTTCGATCTAACCCACCGATACTACTCACGCAAACTCGCGTGAACTCACGTGGAATCTATCAATTCACACTACCTCCTTTGCTTCGCAAAAAAAGGAATGTCACTGCAAGAAATGCAGGACGGAAAATCTTAAGGTGTTTGGCACTTTGGATACCAACTTGTTAATGTTCCAATAAATCTAGAGTACTGATTTTTAGAGGTTGATAGTCAACTAAATTGTCATTTACCTCTTAAAATTCGATCTACCTCATTATTGGTACGAATTTTATAAAAATGCAATAGCAATATATACTATATAACTTGCGTTTTCCAATATTTGTACTAATAAATGAAAATTTTAGGACTGTAGTAGGAAAAAGTCAACTAACGATAGTGGATAAATTTAAGCATTTAGCGTTTTGGACGCTGCTTGTCAGCCCGGGCTTTACCGGCTAATCCAAATTTGCGGCGTTCTTTGACACGAGAGTCGCGAGTTAAAAGGCTGGCCTTTTTTAGCTTTGAGCGGTATTCTGGGTTAATATCCAATAAGGCTTTTGCGATACCAGAGGCCACGGCATCTAATTGGCCGCTCTTACCACCACCGGCAACTTTAACCGAAACAGAATAATGGGTTGGATCTAAATCAAGTACTGAAAATGGCCTAAGGTAGGCAACTTTTGCGATACCTGAAGCAAAATATTCGTTAATTGGTTTATCGTTCACAATAATATCGCCTTTGGCGACATGTATCCTAATGCGAGCTACGGCTCCCTTCCGTTTGCCCGTACCGAAAATACCAATATCTTTTACTTTTTTTGTTGGTTTTTTATTTTCTTCAGCCATATATTAGTTGGACGGTAGATTATTATCCGTTTTGTCCTTTCTCTATTGGTTTTGCATTTTTGTGTGGATGGTCACTACCGGCATAAACGTATAATTTTTTGATTATCTGATCACCTAAGCGTCCACGGGGCACCATGCCCTTTACTGCTCGGCGCACAACTTCTTCTGGTCTACGATTGCGAAGATCTTTTAAAGCTTCAGCCTTGAGCCCACCCGGGTAACCAGAATGGCGATAGTACATTTTTTGGATTTCTTTGCGGCCAGTTGTCTTAACATCTTTAGCGTTAATAACAACCACATAGTCGCCACAATCTTGGTAGGCAACATAGCCAGGCTTATCCTTACCGGTTAAGGCACGTGCAATCTGGGTAGATATTCTGCCCAAGACTTGATCCTTAACGTCAATAATATACCAATGTCGGTTTACTGTTTGCATAGTTTAGATAGGACCTATAAATCAATATAGGACCATTCGGACAGATATTATTTCTTTGCTTCTTTCTTGGTTGAGGATTGGCGACGCGATACTGCTTTTTCCTTAAGCGTCTTACCTTCCCGTTCAGGGCCTGCTACTTTACCACCTTTTGCAGTTCTTTTGCCTCTGCCTGATGCTTCAGCGGGGCGGATTGTAGCCGGCGCTTCTTTCCCTTTTTCTGAACTTTTACTTGGTTTCGTTTCACTAGTTGGGCTATCTAGAAGCTCAAGCCTTGCCATAGGAGCTGAATCAGACATTCTGGGGCCAAGCTGAATAATTCGGCTGTAACCGCTAATACGACCATCGTAGCGAGGCGCGATATCTTCCATTAATTTCCGTACGGCATCTTCATGTGGCAAACGTGACAGCAAAAGTCGCTTTGTAGCGAGATCAGACCGCTTCGCTCTTGTAATCATTTGATCGGCCATGGGTTTAACGGCTTTCGCTTTTGCTTGTGTTGTCACGATTCTTTCATGCGTAAAAAGCGCCAAAAGAAGCGAACGCATAAGCGCCTTCCGTTCCCCTTGATTACGATTGAATTTTACGCGCTTAACTCCGTGTCTCAAAATTCTACTCCTACTTCATGTAATTTATCTGCAATAATGTCAAATGACTTTTTGCCAAAACTTTTCATTGATAAGAGCTCTTCCTTTGGTGTGTTAATTAGATCAGCAACCGTCTTAATACCGTGCTCAACTAACCGGCTGGTTACCCGAGATGGTAAATCAAGCTCTTCGACACTCATCGCTAAAATATCTTTGGCGACAGCTTGGTCATGCTTTTCTTGGGCTGTTTCGTCAACTTCAGGTTCATCAGTTGCTTCAGATAGCGCTGCGAAATGATCTGCTAAAATTCGTGCAGCTGTCCTTACCGCGGTTTCTGGCTCGATAGTACCGTCAGTTGTAACTTCTATGGTTAATCTGTCAAAGTTTGTCAAACGACCAACTCTGGTTGGATCAACGCTGTAATCAACCTTCGTAATTGGTGAAAATAGTGAGTCGATCGCAATAATACCAAGCTCGTTTGACTTATGCTCGTCTGCTAGAGCATAACCAACACCTTTTTCAGCGACAAGTTCGATATCAATTTTCGTTTTTGAATCTGCCAGGGTTGCGATAACAAGTTCAGGATTTATAATCTTAACACCTGTTGGAACAACAACTTGCTTTGCCGTAACCGTACCTGGACCTTTCGCTTCTAGGTGCAAGCGATGTGGACCGGCTTCATCAAGCTGAAGCCTAATTTTCTTGATGTTTAAAACAATTTCAACAATATCTTCAGAAACACCGGTGATGGTTGCGAACTGGTGATTAACACCAGCAATTTTTATTTGGGTAATCGCAGCACCTTCAATTGATGAAAGCAAAACACGGCGCAGGCCGTTTCCAAGAGTATTACCATAACCTTGGTCAAGCGGTTCGATGACAAACTTGCCGTACGTGGCACTTGCCTCTTCAGCTTTCAAACGCATTTTAGATGGACCTAACATAATAAAGTTCTCCTTCGGGACATATGTGTCCCATGTATATAAATCAAAAATTTAAAATCAAATAGCAAAATTATAATGAAAAATACAAATACTATATGCGCAATATTTTTACATTTTAAATTGTCATTTTACATTTTACTTTTTGACTTTAAAGTTTATCTCGAGTAATACTCGATAATCAAATTCTCATTAATATCAGACGGTAGCTCTTCTCGCGTCGGTTTTCTTTTTACCTTACCAACTATGGCTTTTCGCTCTAGCCATTCAGCAAGTGCTGTGGTGGCTGCACCTTCAATTGCCTCTTTGACGTTCGGTAAGTTTTGCGCCTTTTCTTTCAAAGAAATAACTTCTCCTACCTTAACTTCATATGAAGGAATTGATACCTTCTTGCCATTTACTAAAATGTGACCATGATTGACCATTTGACGTGCGTGGTATCGAGAAAGAGCAAAGCCGAGCCGATAGACTACGTTATCTAATCTAGTCTCTAATAGGCGCAATAATTCTTCACCCTTGCCACCTCGACGCATTGATTCGTGGTAGTAGCGCTGAAATTGGCGCTCGAACATACCATACATGCGCTTGGCTTTTTGTTTCTCGCGCAATTGGATACCATATCCTGAAAGCCTTCCACGGCTATGTGGACCGTGCTGCCCCGGTGGCATTGGTCCTTTCTTATCTAAAGGATGTTTGCCCGAAGAACTGCGTTTGCCTTTTAGTTGCATGTTAACGCCTTCTCTTCGGTCTAATCGAAATTTTGGTCCTGTATATTTAGCCATATATAAAAACTCTACACCTTTCCGCTTTCCGGTTCTCGCGTTCTGCTTTTTAAACCCTTCTCCTTTTCTTTGGTCTAACACCGTTATGCGGAATAGGCGTAACATCGGCAATCATTGAGATATCTATACCGCCACTTCGAAGTGCTCTAATAGCCGCATCCCTTCCTGAACCGGGCCCCTTTATGTATACTTCCACTAATCGCAGACCCATTGCTTTCGCCCGAGTTACGGCTTGCTCAACTGCAGTTGTAGCTGCAAAAGGTGTGGATTTTCTGGCACCTTTAAAACCCGCAGCGCCTGCTGTACCCCAAGCAATTACCTTGCCAACGTTATCAGTAATCGTCACAATCGTATTGTTAAAAGTTGCAGTAACGTAAACCCGTCCTTCAGGAACTATCTTTGGTGCTTGTTTCTTTTTTCCTTTTGTAGCCATAGTTATTATTTCTTAGCGGCACCTGCTTGTTTTGCTAAAATATCTTTCTTAACAGCACCGATGGTAACACGCTTTCCTCGCTTCGTGCGAGCGTTACTCCGGGTACGTTGGCCGCGGGCTGGTAAGCCATGTGCATGCCGCGAACCCCGATATGCACCAATATCCTTTAGCAACTGTATATTATTGCCTACCTCACGGCGAAGGTCTCCTTCAGTGGAGATAGTTTCCAATGCCTTAATAATGCGACTAATTTCTTGGTCAGTTAGTTCTTTCATCCGCTTATCACCGTCAATATTGGCTTGTGATAGCACTTGTTTCACATTTGTCGGCCCAATACCATACAGGTAAGTTAGCCCGATAAAGACTTTTTTATCATTAGGTAATTCAATGCCTGATATTCGTGTCATATTTATCCTTGACGCTGCCTTAGAGAACGAAGTAATTATTGAAACAACGATTTCGATAATTTATGTAGTTCTCGCAAGCAGTGTTATCCTTGACGCTGCTTATGGCGTGGATTTTTTGCACAGATAATGTAAACGCTTCCACGCCGGTGTACTATTTTACAATCCTTACATCGTTTCTTAACTGAAGCTTGGACTTTCATATATAAAATCTCAAAATACTAAAATTATACGTTATAAAATTATGATTTCTTTATAATAATTTCTCGCCTTTTACTTTGTTCGGTAAGTTATTCTTCCCTTTTCTAAATCGTAAGGCGAAATAACAAATTTTACTTTATCACCTGGTAAGATGCGAATATAGTGCATTCTCATCTTTCCTGCTACATGACAGATCAAAACCTTACCAATTAGTGGCGACAATTGCTCATCACCCACTGATGTCACTTCTACTCTAAAAAGTGTATTCGGCAGGGATTCTCGAACAACACCTTCTGCCTCGTACATTTCTTTACTGGTGTCTTGTGTTTCGTTCATCTTCGGTATTTATACGGGTTATATGTGTACTTCGTATGCATTATTTTACCAGAATAAAAAGCTCTCGTCAATATTAACTATAAGATAATATCGGATATCCGATCTACAATGATTACGATTTAAAACGTTAATCAATTGGCGTTAATATCTCAGGATTGCCATTGGTAATATGTACTGTACGCTCAAACAAACCCGACAAACTGCCATCTGCAGTTGCTATTGTCCAACCGTCATTATTTTTCCAGGAAACATCTGGTTTTCCCATGTTATAGATTACTTCGACTGCAATTGTCATACCAGCTTTTAAGTCTTCACCTTTGCCCGGTTTTCCAAAGCAGGGGATAATTGGGTCCTCATGCAGTTCACGGCCAACACCATGACCGGTTAAAGCACGAACCATCGAATAACCTTTCCCCTCGACAATCGTTTGCATGGCATTTGATATGTCGCCAACTTTCTTACCATCTCTTGCTTGATCAATTGCTGCCCAAAGCGCCTTTTTGCCTGTCGCTAAGAAAACCTGGGTTGACTGCGAAATAGGTTTGCCTTTTTTAGCATCTTTATCCACAACAACTGTTTCAGCCAAATCAGAGTGCCAGCCTTTATAGAGTGCACCGATATCAATACCGACAACATCGCCATATTGCAATGTATAACCGGTTGGCAAACCATGGACGACTTCATCATTAACCGAAACGCAAATAGTGTTAGGGTAATCCTCAACCGTTTGGAAGGAAATTTCGCCACCCAATCTTTTAATTTCATTTTCTGCAATTTGGTCCAATGCTAAAGTAGTAACACCAACTGCTACTGCATCAAGAACTTTTAAAAGTGCCTTCGCACAGATATCACCTGACTTTCGCATTAACGCTAACTCTTCAGATGATCGTATATTACTTTTCATTGTTAACAACAGCTTCGATATCTTGTTGTACTGTTTCTATTGATCTTTCTCCGTCTATTGTCTGTAAATTACCTTGGTTTTTATAGTAGGTAATTACCCCGTCAATTCGATCATGATAGCTTTTTAGTCTATTTTTTATCCCTTCCGGTGTATCATCAAACCTACCACGAGACGCAAGCCGCCGGAATGTTTCATCTTCGCTAATATTTAATAAAATCGCGTAGTTAATTTTTTTACTGTTCTTTGCTAAAAAGTTATCAAGCGCTTCGGCCTGTGCTATGCTTCTCGGAAAACCGTCTGCTACAAAACCGTTAGCACAATCCTTATCTTCCAGGCGGTGCAAATAAATCTCTGTCATTGCGTCATCGGGAAGATATTCGTGTGCTTCCCAGGCTTTTCGAACAGCATCGCCCCACTTTGACTGCTCCTTGGCCAATCCTCGCAAAATATCACCAGAAACAATATGAGGAATACCAAGTTTTTGGGATAAAAGCTCTGCTTGTGTGCCTTTACCTGAACCTTCAGGACCTAAAAAACAAATGATCATTGCATTAGCCCTTCAAAAACCCTTCGTAACTTCTTTCCGTTAGTCTTGATTCAAATTGTTTTACTGATTCAATAACCACTGAGACAACGATTAAAATTCCTGTGCCACCCAATACTAATTGCTGTGACCCGACAACAGATTGGGTAATGGAAGGTAGAATAGCGATTAATCCTAAAAATAGTGCTCCGGCAACAGTTATTCTGATGAGGATGAAATTGAGATAATCCGCAGTCGACTTTCCAGGCCTAATACCTGGAATAAAACCACCATACTGCTTAATTTCATCGGCAATTTTAGTCGGATTAAAAACGACTGTTGTATAGAAAAAAGTAAAACCAACAACCAAGGTAAAGTACAATACATTGTAAAGTAAACTTGATGGACTTAACGCTGCATTAATTGCCTGCAGTTGAGCCGCAAACTTAAAATGCGGAATTGACGCGGCAAACTGGCTTACAATTTGCGGTAGGATTACTAATGATATAGCAAAAATAATTGGTATTACTCCTGCAGTATTTAAGCGTAATGGTAAGTAGCTTGTTTGGCCACCGTAGAGTTTCTCGCCTCGCATCCTTCTAGCATACTGAATAGTTACCCGCCGATATGCTTCGTTCATAAAAACAATTGACGCAATAATTACTAATGCCAATACCAAAAAGCCAATCATATTTAACAGTTTCTGTTGGTCAAACGTTGAAATTGCCTGGTATGCAGCACCAGGTAATCGACCAATAATACCGGCAAAAATGAGGACTGAAATGCCGTTGCCAATACCATATTCAGTAATCAGCTCCCCTAACCACATTAAAAATATTGTGCCGGCTGTCATGGTAACAATAATAGCCACAAGTTCTAAGGTTGACCTGGGGAATAGTACATTCTGCTTTCGCAAAAGTACATAAAAGCCGACTGCTTGCAGCGCTGCCAGTGGAACCGCTACATAACGGGTATACTGGTTAATCTTCTGTCTACCTTGCTCACCTTCCTTGGACATTGCTTCCAGTTTTGGTGAAACAAATGTAAGGAGCTGAAAAATAATTGAGGCATTGATATAGGGGTTTAATCCCAATGCCAGCACTGAGAATTGCAGTAATGTACCACCTGAAAAAATATCTAATAAGCCAAAAAATTGGTTACGGCTAAACAAGTTACGTAAAGCAGCATAGTCAACACCCGCCAACGGGATATGCGTCGCCAAGCGAAAAATCACTAATACAAAGAGGGTGTAGAGTAAACGGCGGCGCAGGTCTTTTACCTTAAACGCATCTGCAATCGGCCGTATTATTGATCCAATGGTCATGCTTTTTGTTCCTCAGTAACACTACCACCTACTTTTTCAATTTTGTCTTTGGCGCGCTTCGAAGTTGGC
>CAYSOG010000023.1:0-24816 GCA_964432675.1 uncultured Gammaproteobacteria bacterium
CTGGTCGCTCTTTTTTTAGCCGCCTGACATACGCTCGACGCCTGGAAGTTGCACGCTCCAGATACTCACGCTGGCCTTCAAGAGTTACCAGCTCCCACTTCCGAGCATTTTCGTCATCGCCAACCAGCCGATACACTCGGGCAAGATCTTCGCTGTTATGCCTGTTGACCTCACCCATGGCGTAATACCGGTTCATACAATTATGGTCATACAGCAAGCCACCGATGACATTCTTGTACAAGGGAAGAAGCAGCTCATGTTGCTCAGCATCGCCAGTGAATCCTAACTCAACCAAACGTTCCTTTGCGTTCTCAACAGGATGGTCCCATTTCCATGAGAATGTTTCATGCCGCCAATGCCTGTACAGGTATCTGCTTATCACCCAGTCGGCATTCCGAACAACTTCGGTAGCCATCCAGCTGACAAACTCGTCGAGCTTTTCGCTCTTTTGGCTGCTTTTGCGATAGGCAATTGCCAGCTTTAGCTTCGCGTCGAAGATCTGACCTTCGGCGCCAGTTTCTCGGTCATAGTAGCCCTTGGCACCGTTGTAGTAAGACAGCGCTTCTTCGTAGAATCCAAGCTCGAGCAGAAAGTCTCCCGCACTGATGCTACTCACAGCACTCCAATATCCGGAAGTATGGTGGACCGTCCGCCACGTTGGAATATCGATAAAAGCGTGTTGTCGAGTGTGTTCACTCCCTACGTATAGGCGAAGTGCCGTCAAAGCGACAACCCGGAGGACTTCACGGTCAGCGAAAACGTCGTCGGCAGCCCATTTCGTAATCACTGCCTTCGACGAATAGAAAAACTCCGTCGCACCCGAAACATAGGAATCGAAGTACGACGAATGACCGTAAAACTCGTTTCCAATTTCTTGGAAAAGCGAGTCGAGTTCTGTTTTCCGCTCCGCTGTCAGGTCGGCAGCTGTCAACTTCCCGAACTTCGCCACGATGACATCAAACTTCTCCTGGATCTCGTTGTTCTTGGACATTTCCTTCTCCTCTTTCTAGCCCAGTTGGGCTTCCAGCTTTTGGATGGCCTTCTCCCAGGTTTCGGGTTGGTCCTTCGCTTGGGATTCAAAGATTCTGTTCCAGATGAGGTTCCAGTCGACCTCCTCATCGAACTCCGCGATTGGCGAAATCTTCGCCATAAGAGGTGCCAGAACGCCAAAGTAACCCAGACTGACTCCACCCTCTTCGACGGGAAGACCATGACGATGAAGGTTGGTGACGAGAACAGAAGGTATTCCTGATTGAATTGCCAACTGCATCAAGCATCCACCATACCCGTGTTCCCGGCTTAATAGCTCATGCGAATTTTCGCCTAGTACTTGCTCTATGTGCCAAGCGACTGGCGTCTTTCCGCCTCTGACACTGTAGGACGGGGCAAGATGCAATGACGGCTCGAAGATGCTTCCAAAGGTGGAAAGATCTTTTGGGCCGAAGGTCCTTCGCCACTCTTTGAGGTCCTCCGCGGTGTTCACATGATTATAGAAGCGGTAATAGAGGCCTAGGGGCCTGAGGTATTCCTGCCAGAGCTCTTCGACTTTTCCTTGCTCAATGGGAGCAAAGAAGTCGGAGATGAGGCCGTCGATTTTGCCTTCTTCAAGCTTGGCCAACGCCTCGGTTGCGGTCGTGCAAAAGACGAACTCATGCTCTGGGTGTACCTTTCCCGCTTCCTTTGCAGCTGCAATGTTCGCTTGGGTATCGTCGAAGATCAGGATATGCATTGCCTATACTCCTACTTGTCTTATAGTCTCTCACATCGAGACTGCTTGTATAGCTGCCAAAGCCTAGAAGGATCCTGGACATGGGCCAGAGGCCCATCGTCCTTTGGACGAAGCCAGGATGACCAGTAGTGGCAGGTATAAAAGCAGCCTCAAAGGGAAACTAACTTAGGTACAATTTTGCTTCAGTTGTTAACGTGCTATGCATAATCAGACTAACTGATTATGGCCTGTAGTATATAATAGTTCTGTATAATTGTCAATCATTTGTGATGATAATTTCTTGACAATTTCCACGCTGCTGTGATACGGTTAGAACATCGAGGCTAAATGGTATGGAAAATAGTAACAACAATGTGACAGGCCGGCTAACTGAGCTTGGGTTAACCTCGCATGAGGCTGCTATATACTTGGCTGTACTTAAGCACGGTGAGGTATCGGCCGGTATCGTGTTGGACGAGGTGAAACTGCACCGCGAACAAGTCTACCGGGCGCTGAAGCGGTTAGTCGATGAAGGCTACTTAACGCAGTTTGAGAAACGGAAGCGGGCATATTTTAGTGCTGTTGACCCAAATATTTTAGTGCAGCAAACAAAGGCGAAAGTGGCAGTGGCGGAAGAAGTGCTTCCCTACCTTAATAAAATCCGTACCCAAACACCACAGGTCATCACTATTACGGAAGGTGAAGACTCACTGCGCTTGCAGTTGGAAGATATGCTCGCAACCCTGCCTTATGGTGGCGAGTATCTAGTTTTAGGCGGGGTTGGTTCACTCTATTACGATGTGGTTAAAAAATTCATGCCGCTTTATACCAAGCGATTTGCTAAGAAAAATATCCATGGAAAAATTATCGTTTACAAAGGTGCTGAAGGCCAATATCCAAAAGATATGTTACTGGGTGGACGGCTTTCTATTCATACGCTTCATCGCCCAACCGAAAACCCAGCTTCGACGGTGATTTATGGCAATAAGGTGGCTATATGTTTAATGGACCCAGAATCGTTTGCCGTTATCACCATTACCAATGAGAAAGTCGCAAAGGCTTATCGGGCAACGTTCGATGCTCTATGGAAATAGAAAAGGGATGAATATTTGATTTACAAAGCCAAAAAATAAGCCTGCACAGATTTCTCCATGCAGGCATTTAATTGTGTTGGGATTTTGCTTATCCCAGTTGGGCAGGCACTTCGATAAAACTTATATAAGACGATTGGACCCTATCTTTATCTTGTCCTGCCAATAATGGCAAACACTTAATCATAGCCCGGTCAAGAGCATCTAGTTCCACATCGTGTTCAAGCTTTTGCCTTTGCGCCATAAGCCGCAAAGCCAGTTCCTCTACCTCGATAGTATCTCCGGCAAACACCATTAAATGCGGTTTAAGCCGATTAATAACGGGGTCGTACCGGTCAACCTCAGTCAGAAACCTTGTCTCCAGTTCAGCTTCATTCGGCACGGTTATTCGCTGCGCCATTTCCTCACTCCTTTGCGATTGCTTTTGGGCAATTTCTTCTGTATTACCAAGTAGGCTTTGCTGGATAGAAAAGGCGGTTTAGGCCATAACATCGCACAAGCGCGTGCATAACGGTCTGTTCGCAGAACTCGCCCAAATCACTATACCGCTCGCCCGCCCCAAGCCTAATCTTATGCTGCTTTATTGCAAGGTCATACCTGCCATAAAATTCAAGCTTTGCATTACATTCCCGGAAAAACTGCCAGGCCTGCTCCCCCATATACTCGCGCTTATTACTGTCAGCGTCATATTCTTCTAACGTCAGCGGTAATGAAAAACTAAATGGGTTACCGGCTATCGTAAGCTCAAGAGGCTGTGTTGTTGGCAGCTGATAAACTTCAAATATCCAGGCATAGCCGTCAAAATATGACAGCAACAGCGCATCTGAAGTCATATTTCCACACTACTCCCTTTTGTTAATTGAAAAGTGCGTCGTTATTATACTGCAACGAAACAGGCAATACAAGACTATAGGTTCTTATTCTGTGCAGCCGCCGAAGGTGTAGGCATAAATGGAAAAGCTTGGGCTCGTTGTTTTAATACGAAAAACATGTTCGCCGTAATCAGGGTCTTTAATAGCCTGGTACATTTTGGGTTCAGCAACATTAATGTAGCTTAGGCCGTCGTCATCGAGAATGACATCTTCACCTGCAGCCTCTTCCCGTAGCGGTTTGCCATCAACTTCAATATAAACTTTCCCCTGATTTATATCACTATTTTTGGCAACAAAGTTAACTTCAGTGCCATGATAGATAATCGCAATAGACCCGATTTCGCTTTCAGCATGTCGTGCAAACTCGCCTCCGACTTCCCATTTGCCATCTAAGTAAAATTGCTCATCTTCATAACTTTCGCTTGATAGGTCAACATATTCAAGCTCGCGATTATTACCAATATCACTACGATTTCCTAGCGTGCCACGGTTATATCCGCAATAGAGCTCATGGGAAAACGGAAAGCAAACAGCGCCTTCACTGTGATGATGTTCGTGGGTCGAAACTGGCCCAAAAGTCAGTTTCGGATTGGCTCGCTGTAGTTCCTTACGGATGGCATGTTCCGTTTCAATGTAATCCCCTTCCCCACTATGGTCATAAACGATAATGCCGTTCGTATCGATTAAGTATTTGCGGGGCCAGTAGTGGTTGGCAAAGGCATTCCAGATTTTGTAATCCGAGTCTAATACCACCGGATATTCTATTTCCTGCGCTTGGACGGCGTCTTTAACATTGCCTAGGTCCTTTTCAAATGCAAATTCCGGACTATGCACGCCAATGATTACCAAACCTTTATCATGATAATCGTTCCACCATTTTTTCAAATATGGCAGTGTCCGGACACAATTAACACAGGAATAGGTCCAAATATCAAGAAGGACAACTTTACCATCTTGCCGCAGCTGTTTAAGATCGAGCGGCTTAGAATTTATCCACGGGCCAGTATCGCTTGGCAATTCTGGCGCATGCGTCCCAACTAAATTGTCACGGCCAAAAAAAGAATTGATATCCATAACTTAAAACTCGAAGCTCAAAGCTTAAAACATGACAAAAGATCAAAATTACAGATAAAAAATCAAAATTATTGTTCGAGCGCAGGGTACTCCCGAAGCGAGAACTGCCTGAGGTATGATTTATCCTTGAAGGAACTTCTCAACTCATGAGTACACTCGCTCGAAGAATAAAACACTACCCCTTACCCCAGCCCTCTCCCTTAAGGGCGAGGAGCATTAAAATGCTCGTAAGAAATTACCGTCTTCGTCGAGTTCAACAAAGTGGTGAGCTTTGCCCTGCATGAATGCTAGGCATTGGTTTTTTGGATCGTCGTCTGCTACTTGGCGTGGTTGGTGGGCAATATCAGCTACCCAATCAGGGATAACTTCGTTCGAAAGGCAAGGGCCTTTGGACAAATCTTCTTTCTTGTCGTACGCCTGTTGCCACAATTGCTTCGCGGCAGCGACCGCCCGGGTTTCGTCATTGGTAACTGGCGTCGGTTTTGGACCTGAAAAAGAAGTAGTCAAGCTACAGGCAGTAAGGAGTAATGGCATGATGAAAAAGGCAAGTTTCATGTACCTGTATTTTGGCATGAATAGACATAAATGGCAATAAGGTATAAGGTAAAAAATTATACACCGCGTTATAAGTAATACCTAATACGTAATATCTGATACCTATACTTTTATCGCCCAGACACCTTGGTCGATGGTCTGGACTTTGCCTAGAATTTCCATGGTTGCGAGCGTGGATAAAACTTTTGCAGCAGGCAACTGACTTTCGCGAACCAATATATCGATATGCTGCGGTTCGTTTTCCATAAGGGATAAGAGTGTCGATTCTTCCGACGTCATTGGCCCAATCTCGCGGTTTGGGTTAGTATGCTTTTGTTGCAGCCCTTCAAACTGCAGCTCTTCCAAAATATCACCGACATTCGTTACCAACTTCGCTCCATCTCTTATAAGCCGCATGGTGCCGACACTCAACGCTGACGTAATTGGCCCTGGTACGGAAAACACTTCCCGATTTTGCTCAAGCGCCTGAGTGACGGTAATCATGGTACCCGATTTTTCGGCGGCTTCTGTTACAACAACACCAAGCGACAAGCCAGAGATAATGCGGTTTCGGGAAGGAAAATTACCAGGAATTGCCGGAAAGTCGGGCGGAAATTCGGAAATGACTGCTCCCCTACCCTGCGCGATGCGCTCGGCCAAACGAGCATGCTCAGTTGGATAAATATGCCACAGGCCACCGCCCAATACAGCAATCGTGCGGCCACCGGCGTCTAACGCAGCTTGATGGGCAGCACTATCTACCCCACGAGCCAAGCCCGAAACCACGGTAAACCCTTCCAGGCTTAATTCGGCAGATAATTTTTCTGTGACCGTTTTGCCATAGCTAGTCATTTTCCGCGAGCCCACAACGGCTATGGCCTTTTCGTCTTCGGGTTGAAGGTTACCTAAAATATATAAGACAAATGGCGGGTCATATATTTCCCTTAGCAATCGGGGGTACATAGTATCTGCAATTGTTATAACTGCAATGCCAGTTTCAGTAATTTGTTGGAACTTTTGGATTGGATCAAGCGTTTCTTTTGCTAGCGCAATTGCTTCGTATATTTTATGAAGGCCATTTTCTTCGGGAAAATCTTGGCGTTTCGCATGCCATACTTTTTCAGCCGAGCCAAAATGCTCAATTAACCTCCGAAACGTCACCGGACCAATACCAGGCACATGATTTAACCCTACCCAAAAACAAATATCATCTTTTCGCATACGGCGATTATATAGAGAAAGGCTAAAAGAGAAAAGAGCAAAATATAGGCTGTTAGAGTTTTGATTTATTCTTTGTGGTGTTCGAAATAATACTGTAGAATTTGCTTGGCGACGGGGCCGGAAACGTCGGAGCCTTCGCCGCCGTTTTCGATTAAGATAGTAAGCGCAATTTGCGGGTTGTCATAGGGTGCGAAAACCGTAAACCAGGCTTCTGGCTTTTGATCGCCAATTTCCGCAGTGCCGGTTTTGCAGCCAACGGCAATTTTGTTAACCGGTTGTCCCGACGAAGAAGCTTGCGCCGATGTTGTTGCCTCAGCTGAAGGGCTAGCTTGTCGAACACCAAAGTCAAAAAACGGCCAGCCTGTCCCACCAGTAGCACAGGCTTCCTGCATTCCTTGGCGAATAAGATTTAGTTGGTCATGGTTAATAACCGTACTAAGTGCGGTTTTAGGCTCGATAGTTTTTTCAACGTGGCCATCGGCATCCAGGATTTGCGTGACAAGGTGCGGTGTTTGGGCAGTCCCATAATTAGCAATGTATGCCGTTAACATGTTAAGTTGCATCGGGGTTTCAAGGTTATCGCCTTGGCCGATTGCCATATGGTAAGTGTCACCGGGATACCAAATCTGGTTTTGGACGCGCTTTTTCCAGTTCGGGTCAGGCACAACGCCATTGACTTCCCCCGGTAAGTCAATACCAGTGGCTTTTCCCATACCCAGCTTCCGGGCTGCTTGCGCAATGCCGTCAGGTCCGACCCAGGACCCAACTTGGTAGAAAAAAATATCATTACTTCTGGCGATCGCTCGGACAATATCTAAGACACCCTCTGTACGGTGCTGGGAAAGCCAGAGCCAGTTTGGAAAGCTAAATGGCCCAATAGTGATAACGCCGGTATCGGTAATTTGGGTACTGGCGTTTAATTTTCCGCTCATAAAGCCGGCAGTTGAAGTAATAATTTTAAAGATCGATCCTGGAGGATACTGCCCTGCAATCGCGCGATCATATAATGGACGGTTTGGATCGTTTACTAAAGCCGTGTATTGTACTTGGGATAAATTCCCTGAAAAGACATTGTTGTCATACGACGGTATTGAAACTAATGCCAGAATCTCACCCGTCTTGGGAACTTGGGCAATAACAACACCTGAAGGCAAGTGTAATTTTGTAAGTGCGGCACTAAGATCTTGATAAGCCTCACGCTGCAGGCCCATATCTATACCCAATACTAGGCTCTTGCCTTGTACAGGTTCTGTCGTGGCCACCTGGCGTTTGGTGTTCCTCGTGGCATTAACTTCGGTATAGACAGCACCATCAACACCATGGAGGTAATTTTCATACGATAGCTCAAGCCCGGCTCTGCCAACACGATCACCGATGGCATAGTTATGCGTAAATTGGTCAGCACTTAGTTCTTCTTTTGAAATTTCAGACGTATAGCCTAATATGTGGGCTAGGATGTCTTTTTCTGGGTAGCTCCGGATTGCTTGCACTTCAACGGCCGTGGCCGATTGTGTGGCTTCAATTGCTAATGCTTCGTCATATGGAATAAGCGTGGCTGTGTTACCCTCGATCTTAACGAACGCCGGTAAATTCTTCACTAGTGGCACATGGTTCCTGTCATAAATAATGCCTCTTGGTGCGTGTTGTGTGTTTAGGACTAGCCGATTAGCATCAGACTGTTCCCGATAATTAGCCCCTTTGAGAATTTGCAGTTGGTAAAGGCGGCTAATAATAAGGCACATCGCAAGAAAAGCCACCACAAACACTGGTACCGTTCGCCAAGAGGAAACCCTTATGGGATCAATCTCATCATGGGTAACTGGTGTTAAAAGCTGGGAGCTGTCAAGGCTGCCTTGCGAAATACTCTTAGCCTTTGACCAGGGGTAACGCTTTGAAGTTTTAAGCGACTCTGAAAAACCAATACCAAGAAAAATTTTCTTCATAGAATTTCTGATTACTTAATTCTTGTAACCGGTAACATGTAACTTGAAGCATCGCAAATCATATACAACTTATTCTTCGAGCGATTAGGGAGAAGTACCTTAATGGATAAGGATTACTTAAGGTAATTTATCTAATCCCTAGAACAATAACTCTTTAAACTTTGATATGTAACTTTGACCTTTGATCTTTTATTGTGTTTTAAGTTACATGGTCTGAGCTTTTAGCTTATTTTGAGCTTGAGCGGTTCTTTGTGCTTCTGTCCAAAAATGGCAGCAAATATAACAAAGCATCCACCACACAAAAGCAATTCAACGAGTAAGGCCCCTACTGGTATCGATAGATCAATCGTGTGTAAGGTTAAGAACTTTGTTGTAACATGCGAAAGCCAAAGCATACTGCCCAGTACCGGGATAAAAACGAACAGGCTTTTACTGACTTGTGTCCGCAAAAACAGTGCGAAAACAATACACAAAACAATATAAACGAGACTATGCGTACCCCACAGCTGCAGTGAAAATACGTCGACAACAAGGCCCGCCAAAAAAGCGCTCAGCCACACACTTGGTTCATCATACACTGTCAGCCATAGGAGAAGCCAAACAAGAACAAAGTCAACCGGTGCAGCCAAAATTGTTAAGAAACAAAAGCCTAACAAAACAATATATGGCATTAGCAATTTCATATCTATCTATTATTTCGTCTCGAAAAACACTGTTCGCTGCGACTTAAGATCAAAGAGTGGCAAAACCTGTGCTTGTCGAAATACTTGCGTTTCGTCTTTTTCCACTCTGTTTATTTTCCCGATAATGTACGGCCCAGCTGACGGCATTGTTTCGTCATTCAGTAAAACATAATCGCCATTGTCAATAACCGCCGTAGACAGCACACCCGTTAGCTGCATATAGCTAGAAAATTGGCCTTGGACAATACCATCGGCCGAAATTCCTTGGTGTAACACTCGTACCTTCGCCTTATAATTCGGGTTAACCGTTGGCAAAACGGCATAGATTTTATCCGACCGTTTTGCTGAAACGACACCCACCACATTATTATCGATCGTGACTAAGGTACCATTGGCGATAGCTACGTTGCTATCGGTTTGGACAATGATTGAGTCGCCAATGCTAAGCACTTGGCCACTTTGCAGCTGTGGCTTCGTTGCAGGGCTTAAGCCAAGCTTTTGGCGAAGTACCTGGTTTTCGCTTTCCAAACTAGCGATTTTTATACTCGCTAGTTTAAGATCATTCGTCGTTTTTTCCAAAAGCACTTGTTGGCTGTTTTGGATACGAGGGTTGTTTATTGATACCGCCGGCAAGGTGATAACGTTTTGCAGGCTAGTTAAAGCCGATGCTAGGGGCGAAACGCTTTCGTCTATGGCTCCTGTTAACGGTAACAAAATGTTCTTGCTGGTACCAACATACAAAACTGCTGCCATAAGCAAGAAAATAAACGCCTTCACGATAATTGTCTTCACCGGTTGTCTACTGGCCCACATAAAAAAATCTCAATTCACGTAACTCGAAACATGTAACATAAAGCATATGGCATTAAACATGAAACTTATAACTTGTCGCATTTTAAATCTATACTGTTTGCTTAGGACCTGACGCGTTAAGAAAATGGTTTTGGTTCTCTGGAAGGGAAACCGGAACTGACCGATTAGAGAATTCCGGAGGCTTCCGCTCCAGAACCGAAACCATTTTTAGCAGGCAGGTTCTTTAGCAAACGCTTTTGTTACTTTTCTAAAAAGTAATATAAAAATGTATTTAACTTCTGTTCCTTCGAGATAGTATGAAACTTCAAGTTTTTCATACTCCGTGATTTTTAGCTTAGGCCGCCGGTGACTTTAACTTTGTCTAAGAGCGCTATATTTTCGAGCACTTTACCGCAACCTCGAACAACAGCGGTCAATGGGTCTGCGGCTACAATAACCGGCAGTTTTGTCTTGTTTGCGATAAGGTCATCGAGGCCACCTAATAAAGCGCCGCCGCCGGTCAGCACAATGCCATGCTCGCCGATATCAGCCAACAATTCGGGCGGTGTATCTTCTATAGTATCTTGAATGGCTCCAACAATCTGGCTGATCGAATGCTTGGTTGCTTCGCGAATGTCATTCGAAGAAATAGCCATTTGCTTTGGCAGGCCATTATTTAAGTCACGACCACGGATCACCATTTGGTTACCCACGCCATCTTCACCATCAGTAATATCATTATGCTGCTTTTTAACTTTTGGCGCAGCAACATTCCCGATAGTCATTTTTATCTCTTCTGCAGTGCGTTCCCCAATTGAAAGGCCATACGTTTGGCGAATGTAATTAATGATATCCTCATTAAACTCATCCCCGGCAATCCTAATCGAACGTCCGACAACCACGCCGCCGAGCGAGATAACTGCAATTTCGGTAGTTCCACCACCGATATCAACCACCATTTGGCCATCAGGCTGTTCAATATCAATTTCAGCCCCAAGCGCTGCTGCCATCGGCTCTTCGATCAAATAGGTTTTACCAGCGCCTGCAGAAACTGCGGCATTTTGCACCGCCCGACGCTCCACTTCCGTAACGCCAGAAGGAATACCAATAACAACCCGCGGACGGAGCAATTTCCCCTTGAGTGAAAACCAATTTCCCGGCGTTGCAAAGACTTCATGAATAAAATACTTAAGCATGGCTTGCGTTGAATCGAAGTCAGAAATGACCCCGTCTTTCAAAGGCCGGATGGTAACAATCGAAGCCGGAGTACGCCCCAGCATGCGCTTGGCTTCGTTGCCAATTGCGACAATCTGCTTTGACTTCTTGTGCTGTGCAACAATCGTCGGTTCACGAATAATGATACCTTTCCCTAGTACCATCACCAAGGTATTTGCCGTGCCTAAATCAATCCCAATATCATGCGGAAAAAGTTTTTGGAAAAATGCGGCCATCGGCCTTGATCATACCACAGGAGCAGAAAACATGTCACATACTTTTAGCCACGTCTAATACGTCTTTAATCCCCACGTATGCTACAATACGTTCGGCACTTTTCCAACCTACCATCGCGTTAAGCCATGAATTCCTAAAGGAGTAAACGGCATGAGACGGTTAGTTCCCGTCATTTGGTTCATACTTGCCGCCCTAGTCTGTTTGGTTTTTGCGGCATGCAAGACAAGCCAAAAACCGCTTGACCCAAGCGCCCAATATTGCCCTGAGCTCTTGGCAATGATAGATCCGGTTACGAATACTGATCTAGCAGCAATCCTTGGTCGCGAACAGCGCGCCCATACCGATATTAATGCCGGTGCATATGTTGACCCAAAGGTCTATTTTGCTGCAGTGCTAGCACCGGACAAGCAGCGTATTGCTTATCGGTCATTCATCAATTCCATTAGTATCTATAACAAGGCAACGAAACAATTTCGTGATATTAGCAATCCGCCGCAAGGTACAGCAGACGCATACCCCCATTGGTCGGCTGACGGCAATCAAATTGTTTTCAACCGCATTTCCGGTAATTCCGATAGAGAAGCATTATGGCTTATCATTATGAATGCCGACGGCACGAATAGCAGACAGTTAACGGCCGAAACCGCCGGACAGGCAGACATTGTTCCTGAATTTGTCCCTGGTAAACAGCAAGTCTTATTTGAACGTTTAACACAACGTCCGCCATTGGCAAAGCTTTCACTCAGGCCCTATCTCGTTGATACGAATACCGGCGATGTCCGTGTGCTCGCCTATTCAACAGATACTATTGGGGATTTAGCCAGTCAAGCCGTATCACCCCAAGGGAATATTGTGGCCCTTGTTACCCGGCGTGCAACCGGTACTACGGCAGCACAAAATAACCAATTTATCGGAGACAAGACTGTAGTCGATATCTTGATTTTGCCGTTAGACGGTACCGAGGTAAAAAAGATTATCAGTATTGACCAGGGCTTTGGCCACGGTCCGATATGGACAAACGATGGCAAATTCATTACCTTCCAAACCTCAGGGCTAGATCAAAAGATCGTGCTGCTTGATATCGATGGCAATATCGTTGGTTCGTGTGCTCAGCACAATAATCCACAAAATGGTATGCCGCCAAGCATATAGCTTTCTGGGCCAGGCTCTTTCACAAGAGCCCTGGCCCTTTTTACCTTTCGTCGTTTTGTCCTCTAGCTTTGCTCACTCTAATTCGAACCTATGGTGGTATTGGTGACACAATTGACATTGTAATAATGAAATGCCTCATACCTTGAGCTAACCCCAGTAATCTGGTATACTTCGCCTACTCGTGATAGCCCCGTGTTATCACCTTCATTTGTACTTTTCCAATTTAATAACTACAAACTAGCTTCTTGTATAAGAAAGGTTAACCGCATGGTGTCGAACAGTAATCTTTATGAAGTCGGACTAAACGAACTATCCCTTAGTTTAAGGGTGTTCAATACGCTTGGTCGAGCGAAAATTAACAATGTCGGTACCATCCTCGACCAATCAATTACAGACCTTTTAGGTTTACAAGGCTTTGGCTACAGTTCATTCAACAATCTTATCGAAAGGCTAAGGGTAAATGGCTTTCTTTTGGCACAAGACGAGGCATTGCTCGATAGACTGAAGACGTCGTATCTCGATATGAGAAGAACATTACCAATCCGTCAGCTTATCTTACAATACCACGCACCCACCCCTGCAAATGACGCATTGGCCAACGAAAACAACCCTGCATCAGTGTATATAGCAGATATTGGTCTTAAAAATTATCCATTGCGGATACTACTAAAAAATAACATTGAAACGGTAAGTAACCTCCTTGATCTTACTATTGATGAACTTTGGTCAATGGTGGGCTTTGGTCAAAGCTCATACTGGGATCTCTTACTTAAGCTCGAACAGCACAGATTAATTACAACCAACGAGAAAGATATCTTGGATACCATTTATGAAAAAAGGGACCATCCCGACCGAAAAATACCAATCAACGTTGTCATAGCACAGATACGAGCAACTCCCAATACGCTGTCACAAGTACCGACAATAGGAGGCCAGGACCCGAACATCACTCTTGTAAAAGAGCTTGGCTTACCGCCTCGCCTGTTCGACATGCTAGATAGTATTGGTATTATGACGGTCGCCGCAATTTTGGAACGCACTCCTATTCAATTACTCGACCAGGTCCATAACTTAACAGGAGCAGCCTTAAGCGTAATCGTTGAAAGGCTAAATAGAGCTCAATGGTTATCCGATACTTGGGCACAGCAGTTGGTAACTACCTTGAACAGTTACCCGCTTCCTATAAACGAACCTATCTTGCATCTTCCCTTGGGATCTAGATTGCTCGAAAAAACAGCAGTAGAATTTACTGCAACCGATGAAACCGTAAAATTCCGGCAATCTATAATGCAAACGTCGCTTTTGTCTAAAGAAGATTATGACCGTGAGCAGCGGGAGTTTGAAAATTACCAAGAGATGTTTGTCGTACAAGTCGAAAGTATAATTCCCAAATTGTCGGAACATGTTGCACAACAACTAATAAGCGCCCGCGACGGGATTATTGCATTGTTGGAAGCACGGCTCAATCACTGGCAAGAATTTCAACAGATGCTAACCGGCGAATACGCCGGTGATTATTTCACTATTTTAGACAAAATGGTAGTGCACCTACTGGTATTATGTGGCCTAACGACGATACAACGACTTGAACTGTTCTTAGGGCATCCGCTTAGTAATCCGCTGGTATCGACGAATTATACCCCTGAAGACCTTGCGGAATGTCTCTTGAGAACTGAAGCCAGCGAACTCTTTGCCTTATTAGGCATAGAAACTTCTTTCCATTTTACCTTTACGCCACCCAAATAAGCTAGTATCGAATTGTTCTCGAAAATCAATTACCACCCAGCCGGACTGTTTCACACAGTCCGGCTTTTTCATGCATTCTCATTCTGTGTTGTTTGCTTAGAGCGTGGCGCGTGAAGAAAGGATAAGAAAGATGTCCCTTTTCTAACTCTCTCACCAAGTGAGAGAGTATAGGAATCAGGATTCCTGTTCCTTGCTTCAAGTTACAAGTTATAAGTTGCAAGATATAAGTTTTGAGGCTTGAGCTTTGTGTTACAATCTTGGGTATTATGGAAGCCGAGCAACCGGATTGGGTGCATAAAGCCTTACAATTAAGTTTTTTTAGCTTGTTCTTCCTTTCACCCCTTATTTTGTATTTCAAAAATTACGAGCTATTTGAATATCCGAAGATGATGTTTGTCTATGCTATGAGCATTATTATATTAGGCTTATGGCTTATTAAGTCTATCCGCGAAAAAACCTTCACCTTTGTTAGAACCCCACTCGATTGGCCAATTGTACTTTATGTTTTGGCTTCGGTTCTGGCGACGATATTTTCTATTGATCCACACACTTCAATTTTTGGCTACTATTCCCGCTTCAATGGTGGACTATTGTCGATTTTCGCCTATTTTATCTTGTACCTTGCCTTCGTTTCAGAATATGGAGTGCTATTGTATCCAAAAAGCAAAAAAAATCTTTCTATTACTAATACATCCTTATTCGTATACTTACGAAAATTCTGCTATGCCGTTGAAACTGCAAGCTTTCTTGTTGCCGGGTACGCCATCTTAGAACGGCTGGGTATTGACAAGTCATTTTGGGTGCAAGATGTGCAAGCCCGGGTCTTCTCAACTTTAGGCCAGCCGAATTGGTTGGCTGCGTATCTTGCCATGGTGATTTTTATTAACCTCGCATTCCTTTTCTCAGCGGGGACCCAAAAGGCAAAGCTTGTGCAAGGTTCCCTCTTTGCCACTAATTTTCTTGCGTTTACCTTTACTTATTCCCGTGGCGGAACTCTTGGCCTTGTCGCAGGGCTTGTGGTATTTTTTGCGCTAAGCTTTCGGTCGGTTAGCCGAAGTCGCCGGCTACTTTTGGGGCTTGCTGCATTCGTTATCATAGCCACTATCCTTTTTGGGAATGCACTTATTCGGACTGGTCAATTTCAAGGTATAGTCAACCAACATTTCCCACCGCAAATTAAGCCAGTATCAGGTTCCAGCCTAGAAGGACCAACGGAATCGTCGCAAATTCGCTTAATCGTTTGGAAAGGCGCATGGGCAATTTTCCAGCATCATCCCCTACTCGGCACAGGCGTGGAAACTTTTGCCTATGCTTACTACCAATACCGGCCTGCCGAACATAACCAAACTTCAGAATGGGATTTCCTCTATAACAAAGCCCACAATGAATATTTAAACGAGTTATCTACTAAAGGCATTGTTGGCTTTGTGGCTTATATATTTTTGCTTGGTACTATGCTTCTTGTTCCGCTTAAGACCTATATGGCGAATAAAACTAATAAAGCAATGGTAAGAACGGAGAAAGCTCTTAGTGCTTTACCGTATAATTCGCAACTTGTAGTAGCAGGAATGCTTAGTGCGTTGGTTAGTTATCTTGTCCAGGACTTTTTTGGTTTTTCGGTTGTCACCATTAACGTGCTCTTTTTCCTTTTTCCAGCTTTTATCTGGCTTATACTCGCAGCGGCCAATCCTAAAAGCAGTACAAGGTTCATCCAACCGCACTACTTTAAGCTGCGCTTGGCCCACCAGAAATATATCAGTCTTGGCGCATATATCGTTGTCACTTTCGCAGTAATAACCTATCTTTTTATTCTTGCCCGGTTTTGGCTTGCAGATGTCGACTTTGCCCAAGGGTATAACCAGGCACTGCAAGGCTATGCTGCTGACGCGTACACTGATATGTCGAATGCTATTAGCTTGAACGGATCAGAACCCCTGTATAAGTCCGAATTTGGTTATATCTCGTCGCAATTAGCAGTCGAAGCCCAAGCTGAGAGTAAAACAGACCTGCAACAATCGCTTGCCCAAGATGCCGAAAATTATACCAGCGCAGCGCTTTCGACATCGCCCAGGAATATTACTTTCATTCGCCAGGCAACGCGAACCTATAATAGCCTTGGCGTATTGAATCAAAAGTACAAGTCGTTAGCGCTTCGCTATGCCACATTAAGTGTGGCGTACTCCCCCACTGACCCTTCCGATTACCTCAGGTTGGCTGATGTCAACCACGAACTAGGCAATGACCAAGCCGCTCAAACCAACTATGAGCGAGCAATATCGCTTAAACCTGATTATCTTGACGCTGTAATCAGCTACGCCCATTTCCTGCAAAACGAAGCGGCTGCAAACCCAAATAATGCTGCTGCAAACCTTACCATAGCGCAGCAAATCCTTGCGTCTTACCAAGGGCGTACAAGTTCGAACGATGCACAGATCCAATTACTGATGGCTTCAATAGCAGCGCAGCAAAATATGCCTTGATTATTATGCCAAAGTTTGGTACGATGCGGCAAAGGACGCACAATAATTAAGTCAACGAAATTTCTAGAAGAATGAAGCATCCATGCAGTAATTTCGCCCTCAAGAAGTAAAGGAATAAGTATATAATCAATTGCTCGCAATAAAATGTCCTTTCTTTAACGTCACCAAAAACAAAATATTATGCGTATCTTAACTGCGGAAGATGACAAAGCACTGTCGGAAGTTTTATCCCAGGCACTTCGAGAAGAAGGGTTTGCAGTCGATGTTGCAAATGATGGCCAAGAAGGTAATTTTTTGGCCTTAAATGAAGAATACGACCTTATTATCCTCGACTGGCGCATGCCAATGATGGACGGCTTAACTATCTTAAAAAACATCCGCAAGAACAATATAACTACGCCAGTTTTAATCTTAACGGGCAAAAACCAAGAAGAAGATAAGGTCGAAGGCCTCAATGCCGGTGCCGACGATTACCTCACAAAACCATTTTCGCTAAAGGAACTGCACGCTCGAGTACAAGCACTGCTGCGGCGAAGCGCGAAGCAACCTTCCCCTGTACTGCAACTGCAAGACCTGTCCTTAGACCCGATTACACATAAAGTCAAACGTGGTAACAAAGAACTAAAACTCTCACCAAAAGAATTTGCAATACTCGAATACTTATTGCGGCACAAAGACGAAGTGGTTACCCGTACGAAACTGCTCGAACACGTCTGGGATTATAATTTTGAAGGTATTTCTAACGTGGTTGACGTTTTTGTAAGCTACCTCCGCAAAAAGGTCGATAATGGCCATAAACAAAAGCTCATTCATACCGTCCATGGCGTCGGCTTCAAAATCTCCACCCAAAAACCCTCATAAATCAAGGCAAAACTCAAATGTAAGCTTTGTTTACTTTTTAATGTTTCTTTAATACTATTTTTGTTTTAATGACAGCAGTTGTTCATAACTAAAAGACTCCAAAAAGTTATTTGCTTGAGGAGGCAAGCCAAAAATATGAACACAGGTCCGCCTTGACAATAAGCTAATGAAGCGGTATTGCAGCCATTACCGCTTTCATGTAACCTTTACCCTTTTGTTTTAGGAAGTGCAGCAGCCACACATTCCTAAAACAAAAAAGCCTAAGCAAAAAACCCTACCGAAAGGTGGGGTTTTTTGCGGCTTGACAGATGCTCCTTACTCCTTGACTTTTCCGGCCAAATCTAGGCAGTATTAGTATATATGGCTGTCTCTTCGCCGCGTAAAATAGGTGTCGACCACTTAAAACATATACCTATTTACATAGGCCTTATTGCTATCCTACTATCACTGCCCACCATCCTTGTCCATCTTAACGAACAGCAAAACCTGGAAAAGTTTGCTCAAAGCCGCAATTATGTCATGCCCCGCGGCTTGCGGTATGTGAAAGGCCAAATCATCGTAAAGTATCGTCCAAATGTCGAAATTAAGACAAACGCGTCGGTCAACCAACATAAAGAAAGCTTCGGCGTTAATGATATTTCAGGTGGCCTGTCGAATACTTCCGTTAATAATCTCGAAGCTGTTGGTACAAGGAAAATGAGTAGAGTGTTTCGGGGTGCCCGATTGCCTCAAGAAAAAAACGTCATACAGAATTTATTAGGTTTAGTTGGCGCAGGTCCGAAGCCTGATCCGTTGGCAAATTACGTCGTCATTAACATTCCCACCAACACCGATGAGCAAAATGCCATTAATCTGCTTATCAAAGACCCAACTGTTGAAAGCATCGAACCTGACTTGGTTAGCCAGACCGTAGCCACACCAAATGATCCACAATATGCCCAGCAGTGGGCGCCTTCCGTCATCCAGTTACCGCAAGCTTGGGACCAAACGACTGGTTCAAACAATATCAAAGTTGCTGTTATTGACACTGGTGTTGACCTTAATCACCCCGATTTGCAGGCTAACTTGCTGCCTGGTACAAACTTTGTAACACCAGGCGCTTCTGAGCAAGATGATTATGGCCATGGCACGGCAGTTAGTGGTGTCATTGGTGCTGTCGGGAACAATAACGTTGGTATTGCAGGAGTAAACTGGCAGGTTAAGATTTTGCCAATTAAAGCTTCGGACAATCAAGGTATTAGTTCTGAATCAGGCGACGCCGGAGCTATCGTTTACGCTGCTGACCACGGTGCTAAGGTCATTAACATGAGTTTCGGTGAGGATACTTCCGCTGCTGGCGGCATAGCACCACAAACTGAACAAGACGCCATAGCGTATGCAGCAAGTAAGGGTGTGGTACTCATAGCCGCAGCTGGCAATTCACATAAAGATGCCCAAACCTTTTATCCCGCCGCTTTTCCTCAAGTTATCGCTGTTTCTGCAACAAACCAGTCCGACCAGTTAGCATCGTTTTCTAATTTTGGTCAAGTTATTAGTGTGGCGGCACCCGGTGCCCAAATTTTTATGACGATGTGGCCAGGAAACAATGGTTCAATGAGCCCTGCTTGTGCAAGTCAAAGTTACTGTTCGCTAAACGGAACGTCGTTTGCGTCACCGATGGTAGCAGGCCTTGCGGCGCTTATTCTGGCTAAAAACCCAAACCTAACGGCCGACCAAGTCAGAAATATTCTCCAATCAACAGCAGATGACTTGGGTACGCCAGGCAAAGACCCGTCATTCGGCTATGGTCGAATTAACGCCGCGAAGGCTATTGCCGCTGCCGCTGCCACACCCAGCCCTTCCGGTTCAGCCACAGCAAGCAGTTCCAGTAGTCCAACGCCAAGCAGTTCCATCAGTCCAACACCCAGCAATTCCAGTGGTGCTAGTCCTTCGCCCAGCATTTCATCACTTTCCCAGGTTAAAACAATTGCTGAAGCAGTGGCCGCAAACTGTGGTGGTAAGGCGGTCATTACAAAGCAGCTTACCCAAACAGGTTCAGCAGGCACCCACTGGATAAGTTATACGGCGTTCTACGGTGGTACCAACTTTTTAGCACAAGGAACGTTTTATATCTATGTGAAACAAGTATGCTCTGTCGGCATCTCCCAACCTCAAGCAATAACACTAACTCTACAAGCTGGGTGGAATCGAGTCTCAGTCAATGGCAACTGCCAAGGGGTACAAGTTCAGCCAATAAATGGACAAAGCATTAATGTGTACGTGCAGCAAGCATGCAGCGTTAACCTATCTGCCGCTACTGCCCAAACACTTAACCTGCAACCAGGTTGGAATAATCTAGCAATTGCCGGCGCCTTTAATGTCAATGCCCAATCTGTTTCTAGTGTTCAACAGACGAAGCCAGAAACGAGAAAAACTGTATTAGACCTTATTCTCGGCCGCTAGGTAAGAAAATTTTTATGGAACAAACAACCGCCAGGAAAAAAAGTTTAGTCACACTGGTTATCATTATGCTCTTGTTGCCGGTCCTGATTATCGCGGCACAAAAAATTATTGAACTACGCTCAAAGGCCGACACAAAGCCTTCAAGTGTGGGCACTAGCAATATTGGTGTCAACCACTTCGCGATTGGTTGGTTTACATCAAGCAGTGTTGTTGGGAAAGTCCGTTGGGGAACAAGCAAAGATAACCTTACCCATATTGCTTCCGACGATCGCGGAGACGTTGCTGCAACTGCACATCTAGTTGGCGTTGACATCGCATCACCTTCCGCCCAGGCAAGCTTCCGTATTAAAACGAATTCAGTATCCGACCGATGTCTTGATCCTAATGTACCATGTGTCAGTATCTGGACAGCAACGCCGAACGTCGCAGTCGGCCAACCTGCAACTATATCTTGGGATTCGAAGCAAGTTATCAATGTCAAGGTTTTCGATAAGGATAATACACTCATTTCAACTGCCGTTGCTGGCAACCGGACATTCACCTTTACGACACCAGGTGTTTATTATTTCGATATTGGAGCTACTGATTTTAATGGCAACTTTGTGGAAGATGATCTAGTGTCAATCACGGTTGGCCAAGGTAACCAAACTGTCGTTTATAGTGTTTCTGGCACCGTAACGGATGATACCGCACATGCGCCAGTTCCTGGTGTTGTCTTATACGCCACCGGTACACCGGCAGGGCAAGTCACTAGTGGCAATGACGGCGGCTACGCTATGGGTGTTACGACCCTTACAGGGACAAATAGCGTATGTATCCAAACAATGCCGCCTGGCTATACCTTAACACCACAGCTGCAAGCGACAGGCGGTTGTCTGAGTTTTTCCGTTACCGCCAATAACCAGGTTTTCCGGGAAGACTTTCAGTTACATTCTACACTACCACCCAAGAGTAGCATCGGTGGCACGATCATAAATGGCACAACAAACCAAACAATACCGGGCGTCACTGTATCAATTAATGCAGTTTCTGTCCAAAGCAACGCTAATGGCAATTACCAGTTCACTGAAGTACCGCAAGGAACCTACAGCGTTTGTGTCCAAGTACCGAACGGGTTACAAACACAAACACCCTGTCAATCTGTTTCAGTGCCACCCACGATAACGACCCTCAACTTTACCCTTACCGCGGTACTGAGTACGATCTCCGGAAGGGTTTTTGATACGCAAACTCAAGCCGGCATAGCAGGCGCAAGCGTGGTCGCAAACGGCACAACCCTGCGCGCTACAGCAGACGGCAATGGCGTTTACACTATCCAAGCTGTCCCTCCCGGCAATTATTCTATTTGTGTAGATGTAACGGCACCGACACAAAATTATACTATCCCTTCTTGTCAGCAGGTATCTGTACCACCAAATGCTACTGGCAAAGACTTCGGTTTAACGGCACTTTCTACCCCAACGCCAACGCCGACGGTTACGCCGACCCCAACACCCAGCCCAACGCCGACACTTTCGCCAACACCGTCCCCTTCACCGACAGCAACGGCAACTGTATCACCAACACCAAGTGGCTCGGGCAGTAGTTCGCCTACACCTTCTGCTACAGCGAGCCCCTCGCCGTCACCTTCTTGTACACCATCTCAGGTTGCATCGGTCAAGCCAACTAAAGTACTCGGGTTACTCGGAATTTTCCAGCGAATTTTTGGCGTAAGATCATTAGATGCGGGATGCCCCAGCCCAACACCAAGTGGTTCGGGCAGCGCTTCACCTACTACTTCCGGCGGTGCCAGTGCGTCACCAGCCCCGACAGAACCACCGTTGCAACCTGGTTTCCAACGGATTTACTACAAAATAGACTCAGGCGGTGATCTATGGGGCGGTAGCACTGCAAATCCCGTCATAAACGGCCCAGCGTTGTTTATTGATATTCCGACAACTATTTCTGGTGCAACACCAGAAGACCAGTGTGGTAATATCGCGGTTGTCGCCAATTGCCCAGACGTTGCATTCGGTAAAGTAATGAACGCCAATGGTCAAGCAATTGCAAACGCCGCTGTTTTCATTAATATTAAAAACCAGTATGGTCAAATATCAGAGGTTCTAACAGCAGTTACCAATGATGCAGGCACCTTCACCGTGGATCTTGGCAATGCCACAATGATCGATGTCACTAAGTACATTACCTATAATCGGCTGGCAGGCGATACGTTGGGGATCTTTGCTGTCACCCAAGACGGGAGATCACGTGGTATGTTAGGGACAACCAGCCAAGACAAGCCATTGCCAGATATTGTACTCGGCAATGCTACCGCAACGCCAAACTCAACAAATAGACCATCAACATTACCTTCAGGTACTCCGGCACCAACAGGCAGTGTGAAAAAATTAACTATAGTCGCAACAATGGAAGGCCAAGCCCCGGCAAACCAAATCGGACCAGCGCTCTTAACGAACAATACCACCGGCCAAACCCAAATTATCGCTTTCCCAGGCAGCACGCAAGGTATTGCTGATGCCTCAAACTTAACCGTCGGCCAAATCTACTCGTTTACCTTAAAAGGCTACCAACACCTTAGTGTAACGCGTTCGGCCCAAATACTCCCAGGAACCACAACAATTAATTTCGGCACGCTCACTGCCGGCGATATAGCACCAGCATTAGACCGGCAGTTTAAAGGTGAAGACGACCTTATTGAGGTACTTGACTACTCAAACATCAAAGTCCATCTCAATACACAAGACTTCTTTTCTGATTTAAACGGTAACGGCGTTGTTGATGTTGTTGACTTTTCGATACTAAAGAATAACTTTGAAAAGAAGGGAGATGCCTTGAAGGCTTCCGGCAAAAGTAAATAATGCAGTATAGTAAGAATACTAGTTTCAAGCTACTCGCTTCGAGCTTCAAGATATACGCTTTGTATGGCACCACGTATGGATAACCAAGCCAATCCAATGACAAAAGAGGAAGTTAACCAACACCACATTGCGGTAGTACAGCGATTTTTAACGCAGAACTGGCGGCTTGTGCTAGCCGTTTGTGGATTTATAATTGCCCTGGAAATTATCTTTGGTGCAGCTGCCTTGTATAAAACGGCAACACAAAATACTAAGCAAGCCAACCAAACATCAACAACTTCGCCATCAAATGAGCTTGAGCCAAATGCACATAAAGCAAGCCTTTTACTTTCCGCTGATACGCCAGAAACGACTGTCGGCAAGACAGTCACGCTTACCATTACCTTAGATACGGATGATGCTAAAACAGATGGCACGACGGCTATTGTCTTGTACGATCCAAAGCTGTTGCAATTTCAATCCGTCGAAAATGGTACGCTCTACAGTTCCTATATCAAGCCAGTCATTGACACCAAAAGCGGCAGGGTCACAATTACTGCCATCACCGACCTAAAATCGTACTACAACGGAAAAGGTGTGTTCGCAAAGTTGCTATTTACCACAAAAGGCAAAGGCCAAGCCCAAATAGGCTTCGATTTTACAAAGGGAAATAGTAAGACTTCGGCTGTCGCTGCCAGTAAACAAGACATCCTTGCAACAGCAACCGGGACAAGCGTATCGATTAAGTAGAAATGTAACCGCAAAAAGTATCAGGTATCAGGAAAGGATTATACGCTGTGCTATACCTAGTACGTAATACTCCGCCAGCTGGCGGAATACCGATTACCATTTATAGGGGCTATTGACAACGCCATAAATGGTGTGAAATAGTTAAGGAAGATTATGTTTTTTGTTACTGCCATTACCAAAAGGATTGCTTATTTTGGTGTCTTTTTTGCTAGCCTTGCGGCTTTCCTTGCCCTATCCGTTGAACCAAGTTTCGCGGCTGGAGCGACGTTGAACCTAAACCCATCGACGGTTGCGACTTCTGTCGGCCAAACCTTTACCGTTACCATTAACCTTGATACAGGCGGCGCGAACACCGACGGTACGCGAGCTGTCGTGCTATACGACAAGGACTTTTTGGACGTTTCAAAAGTCACCCCTGGCACAATTTATGGCCAGTATCCCCAAAATGCCCAAGTGACTGATCCTGCGACCGGTACCATTAAGATTTCTGGTATTGCTAATACCGATACAACTTATTCTGGCAGCGGCCAGTTCGCCTCGATCGACTTTACGGCCAAAGCCCAAGGAACTGCAAACATTAAGTTCGACTTTACACCAGGATCAACAACTGATTCAAATGTGGCAGACAATGCAACCCAAACTGATATTCTTGCGCAAACAAATTCAGCAACTGTCACCATTGCCGCTGGAGCCGTCGGTGCGTCACCATCGCCCGTAGGAGCCACCACCCAACCAGGTGCTACACAACAACCACAGCCAACCCAATTACCCAACACAGCCAATATCAATCCCACGCTCACTCTTTCTGCAGTTGGCGCAATTCTCGTCGCTCTCGGCGCTACCCTCTTCCTCGCCCTCTAAAACTCAATACATGTTTCACGCTTTTTGACTTGTCAATTGCTTGCCTTCAGGCTACTATTGAGGCCAAGATGTTTGTTGATGTGGCTGTTCCACAAGCCAGAAACCCCCGGCAAGACTTTTATACCTATTACAGCAGTCGGGTAATCCGACCAGGTTCGTTGGTCGAAATACCATTTGGGCAGAAATCTACCCTTGGAATAGTTATTACCAACAAGACCCAATCTGACGTTAAAAAAATCCTACCAATATTGCGCATTACATTCCAGAATCCAATTCTTAGTCAAAAGCAACTCTTGCTGCTAACGTGGATGTGTTAT
>CAYSOG010000024.1:0-20040 GCA_964432675.1 uncultured Gammaproteobacteria bacterium
TCAGTTGGTTAGAGCAGCTGCCTTTTAAGCAGCGTGTCCTGGGTTCGAGCCCCAGAGGGGTCACACATTAATTTAAATATCTGTGCAACTACTCACACCTAGCCTTATAAAATTAACTTCCTTCTAACTATTCGCATCAAATATATTTTGGTGCCGATATCTTAGAAGTCTGAATATCATAACACGGACAAAGTAATGTATTGATAAACCTCGAAACTTATAGTAGAGTACGGAGGGCTATTTTGTACCTTGAAAAGGTGGATATATGTCTATCATTCCGAGAGTCGCAGCAATTCACGACATCTCTGGTTTTGGCAAGGCATCCTTGACTATTGTCATACCAGTACTTGGGTCGATGGGCATTCAAGTTTGTCCATTGCCCACTGCAGTTCTCTCAACCCATACAGGGATAGAGGGATTCACTTTCTTAGATCTTACTGAGGAAATGGGTAAAATCATCACTCACTGGAAGGCGCTCAATATAAAATTTGACGCTATATACAGTGGATTTCTCGGATCACCTCGACAGGTCGACATCGTCGCCGACTTTATCGACGACTTCCTTGATGAAGATCAATTCATTCTCGTCGATCCTGTCGTGGCAGATGATGGACAACTCTATCAGACGATGGGTCCGGAGATGGTCGAAGGAATGACCAGACTCGTCAGCAAGGCAAATATAGTAACTCCTAATCTCACTGAGCTGGCATTACTTGTAGGAGCACCCTACAATGAAACCGCACCTCTCAGTGAGATTAAAATGTGGATGAGGGATCTCGCAGACAGAGGCCCTCAATACATTGCTGTGACAAGTGTTCCAGTACAGGAAACAGGTCGCTCTTCCGTAGTTGGATTCGAGTCTATAACCGGCCGCTTCTGGCGTGTACAAAATGAAAAAATCCCAGTCTATTACCCAGGAACTGGTGATACCTTTGCCAGTGTTCTTCTGGGTAATATGATGAAAGGAGAAAGCTTCATCAGTTCACTTAACCGTGCGGTCCACTTTGTGTCAGAAGCGATTCGGTGGTCGTTCGGCTTTCATCACAATCGCTTGGAAGGAGTAATTATCGAAGGAGTTCTTCATACTCTATCGCATCCTATTCCATCGTATAACTACGAGTGGCTGGAATAGTAAAATCTCTTTCGAGATTTGACTTGCCCCGGCATCAAGTGATGCCGGGGTTTTTCTTAATATGTAATTTTGAATATTTCAAAAGTATGTTGTAATCGCAGTAAATAGTCGAAAAATGTGTTCCATTCTGGAACCAACCGGGTCACATAACCTATAGTCATTGACTTACCCTCATCATTTTGCTATAATAACCCAATAGATTTGTGCACCTTAAATATCTCGTAAATCGAGCAGGAGGAAATCTGTGGATCTGAACCAGCTCCTTATCGACTTTCGCAGGGAGATTGGAGAGCCTGATCAGCTTGGGGCTGACTACATCGAAAGCGAACAGCGATTTAAAGACCAGGTACTTTCCAATGTTCGTCCGGCAACAATTGATGATTATAAAGAGTGGCTTGCTGGATACCTTTTACACGGAGGAAAGCCCACGCATTATTATAATTATCCATTTCCACGAGATACATTTTACGTAGCAAAGATGGGATTTGACCTCCCTGCCCGATATGGGGCGGGGTCAATCAGTGTGATTATACCTGCCGGTATTCAGATTCACTATAAGCAGCTTGGCCACAATAAACTATACTACCTAGATGGCTGGCAGGTTGAAGGCCGTTGGATACCTGTGTACAAAGATATTAAGTTCTAGCATAGGTCAAATCAATCTCATTCATCGTATACATTCTGCTTTACGCCCCCGCGAAAAATTATTGCGGGGGCTTTTTTGTACTCAAATCTCACTTAAGCGATACGGAACTTGTTTTAACAACATTGGTGCGATACTATGCATCTTAGCGAAATCGTGATAATTGTTGCACTTCATACTGGAGAATAGACCATGCGCGAGCGAATAGCCTCGTTAATTTCGGGTGGTGGAACTACCATGTCCGAAATCGTACAGGCCTGTTCGAGTGGCAAAATTGCTGCTGATATGGCTTGTGTCATTGCAAGTACTGCACAAGCAGGCGGTATTGTCAGAGCAAAACGATTAGGCATACCAGACCATGATGTTGTCATAGTTGATCCAACAGGGATTGGCGCTGATACATTTGCCGAGCGGTTATTGATAGAGTTGCAGTCAAGACAAGTAACGGTCGTCTTACAAAACGGCTGGCTTCCAATAACGCCTAAGGCAGTTATCGATGCCTTTAAAACCCGAATTTTTAACCAACATCCCGGGCCAATTCCAGAGTTTGGCGGGAAATATATGTGGGGGAGGCGAGTACACGCGGCGGTATTGCTGTATCGAAGGCTAACCAAAACTGAACCTTTTACTGAAGTAATTGCCCAATACGTTGATCCTGAAGTTGATAAAGGAGCAGTAGTAAAATCGGCGCGGGTACCAATTCTTCCAACCGACACAGTCGAAGATTTACAACAGCGTGCACTCATATTTGAACATAGAGTTCAGCTCGAACTCTTACAGGATATTTTGGACGATAATCTGTATACTATTTTAAGACCGAAGCTTGTAATAACTCCTGAACAGGAACAAATGCTTGTGTTAGCAAAGCGAATGGCACGAATACTTTATCCGAAAGGCTAAATTTATCTAAGTTACCCATAACGCAGCCCTCTTTTCTGAAAGAAAAGAGGGCTTTTTCCAGGATCTTACGATTCTAATATGGAGTAATTGTTGGCAATGGGCTAATAAGCTTGGTCGGCACTGGTGATAGTGTTGGGCTAATTGTTGGGCTTGCTGTTGGTGACATGGCACTAGGCGATGGGGTTATTTCAGAGACTGTAGGCGATGGAAGCATTGTTCCTCCTAACTGTGATGCAGTCCGATTTGACAGTAGTAAAACGCCAATGATCAACAACACGACGATAATGATTATAGTAATTAAGAATGTTCTACTCATTAGGTATTCACCTCCATCTATCTTTATGTTATTTTGGCTTTAACGGCACTTATTTGTAGAACCTAGAATACTTCCTATACTGTTAAGTCACTATTAAATGCCTAGCAAGTCATAAGAGTAACTTGTTACTTTATGATTATATTTGATATACTTAATGCCGCGTAGCGAGCAGGTCGAAAGTACTTGTATTGCTTCATTGCACTTTTACTCGAAAGCGTTTCTATGGCATCTCTTGTGTGAATGGCGACACCTTCTTTTTTCCGCTATACCCCAAAAGGCAGCAAGAAAGGAAAAAGTTATGACCTATGTAATTACCTCTCCTTGTATTGACATAAAGGATAGGGCATGTGTCGATGCTTGCCCGGTTGATTGCATCCATGATGATGGTGATGAAGACAGGATTCTCTACATCGACCCTGTGGCCTGCATTGATTGCGGAGCTTGTGAACCAGTTTGCCCAGTGGCCGCTATTTTTCCGGACAGTAAAGTGCCTGATGAAGACCAGCAATTTACCGAAATTAACCAGATGTGGTATGAAGATAAGCGAAGGGCCAGGGCTATGGTCGATGACTTTAAAGGCGGGGCGTCACAGGCCGTTTAGTCTTCGGTAATCACCTACAAAAAGGAGAAAGCATGACGACACGCGTTGGCATTAGTGGCTTTGGCCGTATTGGTCGGCAAGTATTGAAGGCAATTATCGAACGCTATCCGGAAAGTCTTGAAGTGGTAGCGATTAATGATATCGTTGACCCGAAAACCAATGCCCATATGCTGAAATACGACAGCAATTACGGTGCATTTCCTGGCACAGTTTCGGTTGGCAACGAGTGTTTGGTTGTAAACGGCAAGAAAATCCAGGTTTCGGCAGAACGCGTGCCAGACAAGATGCCATGGGACTGGGCTGGCGTTGACATTGTGGTCGAGTCAACTGGCGTATTTACCGATGCTGTTGATGCCTGGAAGCATCTTGCAAGAGGTGTTAAGAAAGTTATTATTACAGCGCCGGCTAAGAACGAGGACTTTACGATCGTACTTGGTGTAAACCATGACAAGTATGACCCGAAAGGTCACCATGTTATTTCCAACGCCTCATGCACAACCAATGGCCTTGCACCAGTTGTGGCGGTGCTGGTGGATAATTTTGGCTTTATTAAAGGCCAGATGACGACTGTCCATTCGTACACCAATTCACAGCGTGTGTTGGATGTCGCAGCGAAAGATTTACGGGAAGCCAGGGCGGCTGCGATGAATATCATTCCCACCGCTACTGGTGCTGCTCGGGCGTTAAAGGATGTTATCCCGGAAATCGACGGCAAACTTGACGGTTTGGCGTACCGGGTGCCCACCCCGACAGTTTCAATTGTTGAGGTTGTAGCATTGCTCGGGCGCGAAACGTCGGCAGAGGAAATTAACGAGACAATGCTTGCCTGTGGTGCCCAAATGCCGGGCCAAATACTGACGGTTACAGACGAACCGCTTGTCTCGATGGACTTGAAAGGTAATCCGTATTCATCAATTGTCGACGGCCTTTTGACGAATGTCGTTGCAGGGAACCTAGCAAAAGTTGCTGCATGGTACGACAACGAATGGGGCTATTCATGCCGCGTTGCAGACCTTTGCAACTTTTTGGCGGAAAAGGGTCTATAAGTATGTTGGGCGCCTGGGAAGTAATCCTAGGCGCCTATTTTTACGATCACGTGGAACATGACCTATAGTTGCAATTTTGGTGATGATATGATATACTGTTTACAGTAAGATACGGTCTATGAATAGGGACAACATTTCATTCCTCCTTCTATAAAATTCCGTAAACAATATTATGCAAAGTTTTCATCGAGGCCCGTCGCGGCGAAATAATCGTTCAATACGGCACAACCATTTTGGCAATCGTCAAAATCAAAACCATAACACTTCAAAGCCACATTCGTTTGGCCAAAAGGAATCAATCCAATCAAACCGGTACGTTAATAACACGAGCGGTACGGTTTTCGCGGAAAAACCGCTTATTACCCATGCTTTTGCTGATTTTAATCTTAATCCAGTTTTAACGTCGAACGTTTTAGGCCATGGTTACAGTACACCAACACCAATCCAGGACCAGGCAATACCGCATGCTTTGCAAGGCCATGATGTTGTCGGTATTGCAAACACCGGAACTGGAAAAACTGCAGCTTTTTTGCTGCCGCTTATTCATAAACACCTAGCCAATCGAAAGGAAAGGACAATTGTGCTTTGTCCGACACGTGAACTTGCCGTCCAAATCGTCGATGAATTAAAAGCATTTACTCGAAATACCAATATTACCCATGCGTTGTGTATTGGCGGTGCCAGTATGCACAATCAAATAGCCGATTTACGGCGACAGCCTGACTTTGTGATCGGCACGCCTGGGCGCATGAAAGACTTAATCGAACAGCATGCCCTACCAATGCAACAGTTTACGAACGTCGTTTTGGATGAAGTTGACCGTATGGTTGATATCGGATTTATCCGTGATATCCGCTTTATGCTTTCACTTGTGCCAAAACCGCACCAATCATTTTTCTTTTCAGCCACAATGACAGCTGATGTCGCAAGTATTATGCAACAATTTTTGCAAGATCCAGTGACGATTTCGGTAAAAACACAAGACACAGCAGAAACGGTCGAACAAAATATAATTAAAGTTGCCAATCCGGGCGATAAGTTTGACAAGCTCACCGAACTTTTATCGAATGAAGAGTTTTCAAAAGTGTTAATTTTTGGCCGAACTAAGTGGGGTGTTGAAAAATTAGCCAGAAATCTTGACCGCCAAGGGTTTCGGGCAGCTTCTATCCATGGCAATAAATCCCAAAACCAACGCCAAAATGCCTTAACGAGCTTTAAACAAGATAAACTACACATTTTGGTTGCGACCGATATCGCCGCCAGGGGATTAGATATACCAGATGTTTCGCACGTCATAAACTACGACGAACCTGCGACATACGACGATTACGTCCACCGCATTGGCCGAACCGGCCGCGCTAACAAACGGGGCAAAGCCTTAACGTTTATCAATTAAATTATCCTATTCCAAATATTTTGTGTATCGGATGACCGCGATTATACAGGAATGAGTTAGACCTATAGTTGAAATATATTCCTTTTTTTGCTATAATACCTCATGTAAAAGCTTGCACGTTAACCAGACTTCATCAATTTACTCATCGTATTGCTAAAAGAGAAAAAAGGGAGGTCAACTATTGTTTGTCTTGTTGGGGCAAATGGCCGCATTACTTTGTGGTATAGCCGCGATATACCTCAGCATACGATATGCCAAGCGGGTTATAGGGCTCTTAGCCAAGATAAAATCCATCCACACAAGGTATAGGACTACCTTGCGGATATGCATAATTCTAAGGGAGATTAATAAATCGGCTGGGTTATCAATCCTTGGCTTTTTCCTCTTATCGCTCGTAGTACCGGCTCCAAGCGCAGATGTGCGTGTAGGTATATCGATAGTTGCAGTTTTTTCTGCGATATATTGGCAACACCTGATCCTGGCTTTCTTTTATATTAAAAAACACCGGGAAATGTTGTCAGCAAGGAACTTGCTCAATGAGCTATTTCAGGGATGAAGAGGTCAAATGCTCAGCCATGAAGAAGCATGCCCACAATGTGGCGGTGATGGAAAGAAAAGCTGTCCGATCTGCGGCGGCAGTGGTAGTCGAACTGGGTTGATACGTATTGTTCTATTTTTCCCAATTTATGGACCGCAACCTTGCGGCTACTGTGTAGGCGGGAAAGTAACTTGCAGTGCGTGTAGTGGTATTGGAAGACGAAGTCGCTAGATGGTATTGTAAATAAAGACTCTTAGCGCTCAAGGAAACTTGAGCGCTTTTTTTATTGCCTTTTTATAATACTACCCATATAATCTGCCATATTAGAAGCAAATGCGAAAGCGTTTGTGATGTGCTTAGCACTTTGAAGGAGATGGTGGTTTATGCAGCAGCAGGTTGACAACCAAGTTTCTATGGCTGATCTCGCAGTAATTCGACAATGGATGGAGCTTTCAAATCACCTATTGGAAACGCTGGTGAATAGTGTCAATGTTCAGCTTGGGTCGGAAGAACCTATTGCTTTTTGGCATGAGCTTGAACTGATTAAAGCATTGCCACAGAAACTTTCGGTAGCGTCGGCTAACGTAACCGTGTCGTTTCTTTATCGCTGTCAAAACTGCGGTACTGAATTTGATAGGCCTGCATCCGAGTCTGGTGGTGGTTCACACTACTATGGCAGTAGTTACAAGGCGTGCCCTAGCTGTCGGCATTCGTCAATTACCCGATTGACCGCTGTGTCTTCTGGAAAATAGTTGTCTTATGCGAAGATACAGGCGGCATGAACCGGGGACATCAAAGCAGTATCTCCTTTTTCGGAGGGGTGTGTTCACGAAGCGGCAATATCGCGCGCTCGAAGGACATTGGCGGGATATTTGTGACTATGAATACCGATCCTCAGATGTGAGTGAAGAATGGACCGATTGTCATAAGAAAATAGAACAAGTCAGAAAAGACCATCCTGACTGGTTTACCGAGTTTAAGGCAGAGATGGCACGTAAAAATATTCTTATCATTTAATTTGCTCTATAATCCTAGTGGCACCGGACGACAACCTTCCGCCGGTGCCTTTTCCTTGCCGTCTATCAATATTACAAATAGCATATTTTATAACACTATCTTTTTTAACATCTCCACTTTAGTATTAAATACTATAAGTTTCTATAGATCATTTACACATCTATTCGCACAAATAATTTTACTACCTTAGGGCTTTACTATAAGTTAGCATTCGTATATAATGGCGGTAATTTCTACATAGCCATCGCGAAGGCATGCGGTTATAAGCATTGCAGTTTTTGCGATGTACCATAAAGGGAAGGAAGCCTTTTACAAAACAACGAGAGGTCTTAAGCACCTTGACAATTGAGAGAGAGTTTTTAAAACCCTAGCAAACATCATTCATGCAAAAGCATTCACAAGAGTAGATGAGTTATTTAAGGAGTCGTACGCAGATGGCAAGACGAGCCGTTGTTGACTACGAAAACCTCAGTTATGAAGCAGCAGCTTATGCTGACCGAACAAAGCACTCATTAAGGCAATGGCGAGAACAAGAAAACCTAACTGAAGAAGAAGTTGGTGAGTTTGTTGGTGTACCGCCGCAATCTGTCAAAGCAATTGAGGCAGGGCGGATATATGACGTTCCGACTGAACATATCGCCAATATCTATTTTGGTACTGGTTTGTTTCACTTGGAACCGACTTTAATCCCAGCTGTATCAGCGACACAAGGGCGGGAACAGCTTAAAAACTGGAGAAAGGCATGGTCAACAGAATATACCAATAAAATGTTCGCCCTGTACCAACAGAGTGGCCATTTGGTAGCCGAAAAGTTCAAGGATGTTCTACTACCCGATGCAATAGCAAGCACGGACATTGCGGCAAATACTATTGTTCCGGCAGGGGATGTTTCAGATGATGCTTCTCCAACCGAAACAGATGCTTCTCCAACCGAAACAGAAGCAACTGATGCAATAGTACCTGAACCAGATACGAGTCCTGGCAGCACGTTGGTAGTAGATAGCCAGTCGTCTCGCGATGAATATGTTGCCCAAGTGACAGCAGTTTGTCGATGGTTGGATGAGCACGGGTTCGCCAATCCAAGAAAGTCTGGAACAGCGCGCTATAGAATGTTCCGTGACTACATAGGCATGACCGACTCTGAATTCCGGCATGTCTTCAATGCTGACATGGCTATGAAAACTGAATATATGGCAATCATGTTCGCAATTACTAATTTGCCAGAGCTTGACCCACGCCGACGAGGACAAAGTCGTCGAGCTGATCGACAGGCTTGGACAGAAGAACAATGGCAGCAGTTCCGCAAAGAATTACCAAGAAAGCGGCCTGGTCTGCTTGAAAAGTTTACTCCAACGCCTGGAATTTCTTCTTTGCCTACCATCAATAATCCGCCTATTACACCACATGTTTTGGGTGGTGAATGGGACGAAGAGAAATTCGATCAAGCGCTTTCAACCTTTGTCGTCGAAGTCGCAGACTATCTTTGGATGGTGGCGAAAGCTAAGCGTATCCCAATACGCCAGATTATGCGTGAGCTTGATATTCCGCCGGTTACAGCGCAGATTGCGTCACCCGGAGGAGTAAAGAGTAGAGCGAGAACGTCAGCAGAATACTATGCTAAATTATATTACGCTGGAATTGTTCCGGCTGACCCACGGCGATTACCGCCTAAACGGTTTATCTCGTTTGGGCAGATAATTTTCCAACGGCAGGCGATGTCTGACGAGCAGCTCAGGAGAAAAATTGAGACCTTCCGTCGGCTTATGCCGCATATGGAAAACCGCTATCTTTTGCCGGATACCCAAACGCAACCACTGCCAAATAATGATGCAGTTGGCGATTCGTCATTGGAAGCAGAACCAACAACTCCCGAAGTAGCAGTAACAACACCGTCGCAACCATCAGTCCTACGCCAAGGGACGATGGACGATATGTTTACTGCACTATTGGCACGTGTAGTCGAGCCGCTTGTTACTGAAATTCAGCAGCTGCGGCAAGACCTAGCAATACAACAAACACAACGGGGTCAATCAATGGAGGATAACCCAATGACTAGGCTGACAGTGGTGCCGTCCACCAAAGACGGTAGCACACTGTCGAAACAAGCAGGTCCGATTGAGCAACGGGGGCAGGAACTACTGGTATACATTTCGCGAGTGCGGGAACTTTTACAGTGGTTTAAGTCGCATCCTGACCATTCGGTCCGTAGTAGGTTGAAGCAATTCGATATCGAAAACAATAACCCACTGTTCGAGCTTGGATTGCTCATTCAGACGCTCAGCGCAGAAGATGAAACCGATCGTGAGTCGGCGATCAAGCTGGAAAGGACGTTCGGCGGATGACAGTGCCAAAAATGACAGAATTCACCTACGCCCCAGGATTACCCGGCGGCGCAGGCCTGATCATCAACGCAGTCGGCCATTATAAGTCGCCAATCGTTGCCGCTCTCGAGCCCACCGATAACAGCGCTGAGACGAGCGCTAATGCTCGCCACATCTGGATTATCACGGGCGTTCGGGAAGTGGGCCACACAAGGCAGCATTACCTTGAGACGATTGATGACGGCGAAGGCATGGAGCCGCTTATGCGGCAAGGCGATCTGCAAAAGATCGAAACCATGCTCTTGCAGCGAGTCCAAAATCGCGCTATGCGTGAAGTGACGATTTACGATCCCAAGTATGGCGTGCCGAAGAATTCGCCAACTTGGCGTTCACTGCAAGCGGTAGTTGAATCAATCGCGAAGTCGCAGCGTGAACTACAGGAAAGTGGCAAGCGGCACACTGGAACGCTGGCATTTCTTGAGTTCGCAACTGACCAAACGATTGTTTCGAAACCATCGCAAGCACTCCATAATGCTTTCTGGGGGCAGCAAGCCACTGGGCAGCCACGTCAAGCGTATGAGTTGCGGCATTTCAATTTCGAACGCCTTACGAAATACGATGACACCACCTACCATATTGGTCCAGCGACGATACCGTTGGCTGATCCAATCACTGGTAAAGCATTAGACCATGGTACGATGGTGCGAGTGACAGGGGTACGGCAAGACAGGGAGCGTTTCCTAACGCGGCCCATGCTTGTTGATACGCTTCGTGAACGTTATTCGGAAGATATTCGAGCCGGCAGGGTTGCAATCACTGTTTTGGAACGGGTAGTCGACAAAGACTGGCGCGTCAAATCTGAAGCGCCACCGATTAAGTTGACACCGTTTGATTACAATGGCCTTGAAATTCTTGATAACGTCGAGTTTGATTGTGGCTTTGGCCAACGCTCACGTATGTCGATTTACTTTGACCAGGCAGCGCAAGGCAACAAGCGCGTCCCGGTTGCAATTCGGTATAAGGGCAGGCCAAAGTTTCATCTTTCTGACCTACCCGAGTTTGCCGGAACCATCTTTGTGCGGCATGGCGTTAGTGGTTGGGTTGACCTACCAGTTTGGCCCAACGAAGACCAAGTGCTAAACATCGGCAAGGACGGCTTAGAAGAATGTCCCGAGCGCGTCGCTTTTACCAAGGCCGTGCTTGGCTTTAGTAAGCAGGTTGAGCAGCAGATTGAAGAAGTGCGCAACCGATCGCTTAGTCGCGATGTCAAACACCTTACCGATGCACTTTCTGACGCAGTTGCCCATTGTTTTAAGAATGTTGACTTCCTGCGGGGGCAGTATATTGGTGGTGGTGTTGGCACTGGTGGAGAAGGTCCGGTTGACCCACAGAATAATCATGGTCCAGCTGGCCCTAAACCCCAGACAGTCGCGTTAAAGATTCTTAACCAGCATGAAATGGGCGTGGCTGGTGTTGCTTGTGAATTGCGGCAAGGTATTAAACTTGTTGCCTCAGGGAACACTGACAGTGAAGGTAGATACAGCTTTGATCGTCAGCCTCTGGGCCGTGGTTACCACATGCTCTATCGGCCACCGCAGGGTACTGCACCACTACGCTTCGTCCAGACACCGCTATTTGCACTAACACCGGAGCAACCAGGGAAATATCAGCAATTCCATTTGCACGATCCAAAGGCGGTAGCGCCTGACCGACCAGCTAATCAAACTGGATCCGGTAATGGCAGGAAAACGACGCGGCCGAAGTTCGAGTTTATACCTCTAACATCACGGCACAAGCCGTATGAGGACCGGCTCGACCGAGGCACGATCATTATTAACTCTGGCTACCCGCCACTTCGCCAAGCCTTGGCGAAAGGTGAGGAAGATGGCGTGGTATCACGGCTTGCTACCTATATTGCATCCGCGATAACAGGGAGGCTTGTGCCATACGACACAGAGTACTACCTGCGCTACATTGCTATACACGAGCAAATGTTGCAATACCTGATGGAAAATAAGACAGTCTTGAACCTGAAAAAGCTGGCCCAATTGGCAGCTTAGGAAGCTTTAAGGCGTCGTTACTATCGGTGGTTTGGTGAAATCCTGCAGGGCATGTCACAAAAAGGCATACCCTGCAGGTAACCTACTGTTGTGTTGCAGTTTCTATTAGAGGAGGTGTGTACATTGGACGAGCAGCGGCAACGACGCGTTGTGGCTCGTTTGAAAGATCGAATAAAACGGAAAGAAACAGAGCGAAACGCCCTGAATGTCGAACTCCGCCGCTTCCGAGATGCGCTTTATCGAATAGAGAACAGCGAATATGCAGTTGCGGAAGCAGAAGAAATGCTTCGGCTTGATACAGCTGGCGTTATTTCACTGCCGAAGCGTGTCCGCAGACGGACGATACGCCAGGCCAATAGAAACTCGGCCAGAAGGTTGAAGCCGTATGGCATCACACCGTACGCTTTCCAGATTTTGAAGCAATTTCTCAATTTGGATGTGCCAATTAAGTTGACTGCAAGCAATGCGTTTGCTGCGGCATTCGGACCGGATATCAACAGTTGGTTTGCCAGGAAGTTGCAACGGCCAGTGGTCGGCAGCAATAGCATGGTCCCAATGACCTATCACGACGACCTTGCCCTGGTTAGCCAAGGGCAACGCAGTTCCATTTGGCAGCAAATCCAATCTGGCGTCGATAAGTTGGAACACGTTCATGAAGGTACTATACCAGTAGGATATGCGGCTACGCCGCAGCTTTCTGGGTTGTATAGGGCACTTGTCAAAGATAAGCGAGATGAGGATAACTTTATCAAAGCTGTTGTCCAGACAATTCGCAAATGGCAACCGCCCATCGACGGCAAAGCAGCCTAATCATAGGTTCGCTTACTGTTATGAGAACTTTGTGCCTGTGGTAGCTAATAACTGCCACAGGCTTATTTCACCCTCTCTCAATTAATATTTATATACGTTCATTCTATCCAGAATAATAATATTCTGGATTTCTTTTTCTAAATGATAAATGTTTACGTCAAACCTTGGCTCGTGGCCAAGCGGACGAATGCAATAAATAGTATGAGCTTACAAGAAAAATGGTTACCAAAACCGCTAACAAAGCAAGAGCTTGAAGATCGTGTCAGGCGGTTGGAAGACGGCGTAGATCAAGCGAACGCACATGCAGGTGTGGTTGGTTCGTCGCCGGGAAAACATCTTCACTTACGACCAAAATTTGCGGAATACCTTAAACAATTTGATGTCAATGCGGTGTTACGGGCAAGGGAAGAAGCTGGCGTTTTTGGTAACAAACTACAATATACGGCAAACCGTCCTGACAATAGGACAGCAATATACAATGAGATGCGGTCCACCATCGAACAGGTAAGAGATGTGCTGACCAAACCTATAGGTGAGCTTCTGCGTGAAACCCAAGACCAAGTAAATCGGTATGACGAATTTGCCGAAACTGCAGATACATACCGCAAACTTCTTGACCACAACGCAAAAGGTAGCTATGATGCCGAGCCGGAAGATTTTTATGAAGCCGTTGAACTTTATAAGGAACAGGAATACGCATTTCGTTGGCCAAATAGGACATACATGGGTGCACGGGTTCCAGCGGATCCTGACGCTCCAAAAGCTGGCCAGTCTTTTGTAAAACCAGAGCCCGAACTTGACCAACCTGAACCATTAAACACACAGTTACCATTTAACGACGAGGTAAGCATAGAGGAAGAACCACAGTTTTACCGTTTACCTATACCACTTGTCACATTAGATCCAGAAAACCAACGTATTACCTTTGCGTACGAAGGGCAGGAACCACGGACAATGCGTTTAAGAAGGCCACTCTTCGCTGCGATTGATTATTTTGCTAGCCACCGCCAACAAACAGCGTGGGCAAGCGACATTAATAAAAACGCCCAGGCAGCTGAGCCAGGCAGAAGCGCCCATGCCGATATTATTGATGACTTACAAACAGACTTTGATACAGATTCCGATGCACCACCGTTGTTTGAAGTTGAATACATTGGCACTGAGCGATTTCGAAGAAGACTTGTGAAAATTAATGCCCGCCTCCAGTACCTAGGCCGTAAAGAGCTAGTGTTACAAGACCCGCTTTCTACTGAGGTGAAAGCACAACTTGATAAACTTGAGCAAAAACCCGACGATGACTTGATAAAGACAACTTTTGAACAGTTAGGGTTATCTGATGAGCTTATTTTACAAGCCGAAGAACAAGCAGCTTTAGCCGGTTGGGTTCTTGACCATCAAGGAAGAACTTTTTTAGATCAAGATGAGCAGCGATTTCATTTCCTTTTGGAAGGTCGTACATATGCTGCAGGAAAGCGTCTGGTAGAAGCGAATCCAATATCGCGACGGCAGCTCATACAAGCACAATATAAAGGTTTACTCCAAGCTTCTCAGTTGCTATCCCTTTCTGATGATACCTTTGAGCAAGCGAGCCAAACGCTTGGTGTTGATGTCGCACTTATTTTATCAAGTCTACGCCAAAATAACGGCTTGTATATGCAAACTGTGTTGCGGCGGTTTCATGCGGTTAACCCTACCATGGACCGTATCAGGTATGAGCCATATAGCCAAACAGGGGCACAAAAGTCGAATGATTTTGCACCACAACCAGTTGTAAAAGAGCCGCAAATTGATCAGGCACCACCGAAGGTCGAACAAATTACTTTGGAAAAATTATCGGCGAGTGAAGAATTTGCATTCGCAATTTTCCTGACCTCATTGCATGGTGTTACCTTCACTCGGGGAGACGAATCGCCGTTCGTTTTCGATTTTGATGACCTTCTCCTAAGAAATGTTGGCCTAATAACAACCTCAGAGACACGAAGTGCAGTCTTTGATGAAGATGTTTTTGAGGCAGTTATCCAACAGGCAATTGACAAAGCTAGCCAGTTCGTTAACTTGCCTGAGAAGCAATTTTGGCAAGTAAATTGGCAAGGTGACCAGCACATACGTGGCGTACTTCAGTCTCTGCGAAGCAATCCAGGTATTATGCCAAAATTGCGGCAATATTATGAGGAAATGGTAGTACCGCAAGAAATAAATGAAGAACAGCCGCAATTGACGACACCTATGTTGGTTGATGAAGACAATACTAGAGATGATGAGTCTCTTGTGGATGAAGATATGGTTGCTGCAATACCTGCTGTTATAGGTTTTAGCGAAAATGGTACCGCTGCAACCACAGCATCTGTCGAATTAGATGACGGCCCGGATAATGATGAGGCAACAGCCGAAGGAGAAGAAGAATCTTTGCCAGCTGCCGAAGAAATAGATTACCGGGTAGAAGCAGTTTCATTAGCGGCGTCATTGATTGCACTGAAAGCAAGAACCAGCGCCAACCCACAGTTGCAAACTAGTGAATTTTTCACCCTGCTCGACGATACGGTTATCGATAGCTGCCATACTGTGGTTAAGGGCATGGGACAAGTGTTACCGAATATGACAGGCACATACAACCAATCTGCAAACGATAATATAATAACCTATGCAGCAAACCTGGGCAGCAGTATAAAGGAAAATGTAACAACTGCTTCGCTTGAGGCAGATTGGGATATGATCCAACTTTACTTTGCCTGCGTAACAGAAGAAACTGAACAAGCCAATCTTGTGGCACAACTAAATAACCTTTCAGAAGATGAAATCGCTGCAGTTATTAGGCAATCCAGCACTGAGTTCCCACAGGAAGATAGTAGTGCTTCTCCTGACCTATTGACAGCAGTGGCAATGAAGCCAAAAGAGCGAAATCAAGTATTAGTGCATGCAGTTTCTTCAATATTTAAAGATATAGCAGATGCTAATATACCGCCAGAGGTAAGTGCTGGGCAATTGCAAAGCTACTTTCCAGAAGTTGGGAGCGGTATTATTGACTGGTTACTCGGAAACAGACAGATAAAACCGACTGGTAATGGCGACCATCCACGCTATGATCTGCCAACGGTTGCATTTATTTTGTATATGAAACGTTTACCAAAGAACCATACGCCAAACCGCAGGGAAATAAAAGAAGTGAAGCAAATTGCAAAAGAATTATTAGAAGAAATGCAGGCTACTGGCGTTGTCTAGCAATATGGTGGCATAGAACAAACCAGTACATTATCCCATTTGGTTAATATAAGTAAGGAACTTCGACCGGGTACTGTAATCTGTTTTTGCCGCAGCAAAATCCGCAATAAATGTTTGGGTGCTTTTTCCCTCAGTACGGTATTTATCAAGAATACCCCAAAACATACCTGCAACAATGTCGCGGTAAACGTAATATTTCGCGACCGGCCACATTTTCTTTTCAGCAATTTGTAGGTCAATATATGCTTGCACCCGTTTATCTTCGAGCAATCGATAAAATGGTAGCTTTTCGTGACTGACATAGTGCGCAATTTTGTCTGGCCCATCTGCGGCAGTAATGTAGTTATTAGAATAAATACCCAAGAATTTTCTAACTGTACCAAATCCTGCATTGTAGGCGTCTATTCCATAAAGCTCATCACCGAACTGGGCAGTATTTTGGGCAAGTAATTTCATGGCAGCTGGGATGTTTTTTCTGGGGTCAAGTCGCTCATCCGTTGCTGGGTCTGGTTGCTTATCATAGCCTATTAAAAAAGCTTTATCCGGTACTTTTAGGCCTAATGCCCTGCCGACATCAGGCTCGATTTGGCCAACACCCGCACCTAAATCAAATGCTACATTGTCTACGTCATTGCCACATTCAAGACTAAATAATCCTTTTGCACGTTTTGGGGATATATTATGCAATACTGCGCTCGATGCAATTAAAGCTTCCAGATTAGTATCTTTATACGGTGTTGTTAGTGGCGCAAACTGGAGTGCTTGTAAGCTTAAGCACTGGTCGAACTGTTCCGTTAGTCTTTTTTGGAGTAAGGTAATTTCACTAGCAGATGCTTCGGGAAACATGCGGCGAATAACAGCAGGTGTGATTTCTTCTTCCGACCTCGCAAGTTCAACAGCTTTTTCATGCTCTTGGTCAGGTACGACAACAAATGGAAACTGGGTAGGCTTCGCAGGTTCGATAGGCGTTATAAATGGTGTAGACTCTTTGTGTTGTGGTTCATCAGTACCATGTCCTAGGCGGTGGAGCAGTGACCGTATGGAAAGGCCCGCTCCAGTTGAAATTCCTGCGGTAAAAGCCGCACCGGCAAAGGTTAAAAATTTTCTTCTCGTTTCATCTTTTACACTATCATCGTCAATGACGCTTTTTTTCTGGCTGGCCTCTTCATCACCCATGTTACTATCTTACCGAGGATGGATTGCTTGCAGCAAGCTGCTTTTTTAGGCATGTTTTGAGGGGACTTTTGCTCCAGCTTTTCTAGCTTTTGAAAGGCCAATGGCAATGGCCTGCCGACGGCTCTTTACACGAGGGCCTTTTGAGCCACTATGAAGTTGGCCATGCTTGTACTCATGCATGGTCTTTTCGACCTTTTCTGCTGCCTTTTTCCCGTACTTTGCCATAAATACTATCTCCTTTCATGGGTCAAAGGATACTTCTATCTCCATTAAATGGCTATTAATAGGTAAGTAAGGGATGTTCTTTTGACTTTATAGGACGTTGTATTTAAACTTCTGATGCAACTTCTTCTTCAGTGGCTAAGCGGGGATGGACGGTGACATAACTTATTGCTAGCTTCACTTTGTTTATGATGGCTTTACGGTAGGTAACGATGCCAAACGCCACGACAGCATAAAGACAGCCGATAGCAACGTCGGTAAAGTAATGTTCGCCTAAGTAAATTACAGAAAACCAAACGCCTGCAACATATGGTAAAAATAATGCGCCATAAAGCTTAAAACGCCGAAACATAAAGAGGGTAATTAAAACAGGAAAAGCCGCATGCAATGAAGGGATAGCGGCAACATCATTAGCCTTAAAAAATTGGTAAATTGTCGGTAAGTGTATAGGTTGGGCAAAATTTGTCATAACAGGGTCCATGATTTTTTGTAATGGTGGCAAGTAGCCTTGGCTGGAAGCCATCCATGGTGGCATCGCCGGGAAAATAATGTAGGTTGCAAAAGCAGCATACGAAAGCGCAAGCAAGGCAACAGTATATTCCTTAAATAGCTTACGGTTACCGAGCCAGAGATAGAACCCAATAATCATCGGCATAATAAAATGGCTAATGTAAAATATGACCGCAGCGTAGTCGTACCAATGCAAAACGTTTTGTTGGAAAAGGGTACTTTGCAATTTAATAGTCGGTACGTAGCCGAAAATAAATGTATCAATTTTGATCATTGGTGTTATGTGGACATGTAAGCTCAAAAATGGAATTAATCCTCGTAAGTATTCATAACCAAAGAAGAACAACAACACCGGCACCCAATCCCAGATAAAAAGCTTAAACCTTCCCAATAAAATAGAGCCGACCAGGGCCATCGCAAAAAACTGGTCAGGCGAAAACCAGGCTTGGTGCCAAACCATGATGATACTGGTAACAAAAAGGTAGGCAATGACTATGCCGTAAATAAACTTATTGTAGGTGCTCATTGACCGTATTTTGGCTACTATATTTAGCATAGTTTATTGAGGGGTCTTACAAGAAATAGTACCATACTTTCCTTAAATTAACCTTAGATTTTTGGGCTCACTTTTTGTGTGCCAGGGATCAGCGTTTATTGTGTTGGCCTTGGACTTGCACCCAATCGGAACATCGGATTAATTTGGATATTTTGGGCCGTGACGCTACCATCATTGTTGGTCGTCCCAAAAATTGCGACGCGTTGACCGGTTGTTAAGTCATCCTTTGTTCCCTGGTCAGTCTTGCTAATTGTACTTGAACCAGCCAGGAGTACTATTTTGCTGCTGCCGTCTTGGAGTTTTATAGTGACTGAGTTGGCGTCTTGGCTTAGAATTTGCCCAACTATTGGTGCACCTTGTCCGTTCCCGTTCCTGCCTTGGCGGAATTGGCCGCGTTGGCCATTTTGGCCTGCAAAACTTCCTTGTCCTACCCCTGTTGAAGTATGGGTTTTTTGGTATTGCATACCCCCAAAAAAACCACCTACACCAAATAAGACAACGAGAACAGCAACGATTATTTTCATATTTGTATTCATTTTTGATCTCCTTTCAATAAAGAACAATCTATTATTCGTAACGCAGCGCTTCGATTGGCTCAAGATTAGACGCTCTTGTTGCCGGGTACCAGCCAAACAGAATGCCGATGGCTGTTGAAACAATAAACGCCAGCAGCACTGAACCTGGTGATACCACAAAGAGCGACCCGGTAAACTTTGCGTATAGAAACGAGACAAATACGCCTAAACCAATGCCAAAAATACCACCAGTGAATGTTAATATTATTGACTCAATTAAAAATTGCGTAATAATAACTTTCTTTTTGGCCCCCAGGGCTTTACGCAAACCGATTTCTCGAGTCCGTTCGGTCACGGTAACCAGCATGATATTCATGATACCTATGCCGCCGACGAGCAGTGAAATGGCGGCTACACCCGAAAGTAACGTTGTAAAGGTACCAGTCGTTTGCGAAGCTGTGTTTAATATGTCCTGTTGCGAAAAAATCGAAAAGTCAGCTTGGGTTGGATCTTGCAGTTTATGCCTTGCTAAGAGCAGGTAACCAACTGCATTTTGGGTATCAGTCATCACATCAGCGTTTGTTGCCTCGAGAGCAATGGACGTTAAATAATCAGCGCCAAAAAGTTGTTTTTGTGCTGTCGACAATGGCACATAAACCACATCGTCTTGATTATTAAATCCAGTCCCACCCTTAGAAACAGTAACGCCTGTTACCGTGAATGCTTGGCCGTTTATTCTAATATCTTGCCCAATAGCGCTTGCTGCATCGCCGAACAAATTAATTGCCGTTGTTGGACCAATAACCGCAACCCTTGCTATAGCATCAACATCACGTTGGCTAATAAATGAACCAGTATCGACTTGCACTTTATGCACTTGGGTATATGCTGGCGTTACACCAATAACTTGCGTATTAGTATTGGCACCTGCTGTCGTAACTTGTGTCCGTTTGGCGAATTCTGGTGACACATTTTGCACAGTTGTCACCTGGCCCGATGTTTTAATGGCATCGGCATCGCCGTTTGTTAAGGTTGTAGCTCCGCCAGCATCGCCTCGTACTG
>CAYSOG010000025.1:0-18557 GCA_964432675.1 uncultured Gammaproteobacteria bacterium
AAACCGTCATATCAGGGGACACTGCTGGATGGATATGTCGGTGGCCAATAAAACCAAGTATTTTACTCGCTCTTCCAGACTTTGTCTGCATAGCCAACTGGTTTAGGGCCGTCATTTGATCGGAGCTGTATTCCTTATCTGTTTTTACATCTTCTTCTGAAAAGTTAGGGTCATTTTGTAAGAGTTCTTCCCTCGCTAATTGGCGTGCAGGATCTTCTATAATTTTTCCTTTACTATCGTTAGGCAAATATGGGGCGTCTTTGTAGGGGATAACACCTTCACTAGCAAGTCTTTGGCGTTCTTCTTCAAATGTCTTCTCAGTCTTAGAGAATGGGGTAGCCTCTGCTGTAGTTTGTTCTGTATCATCTCTCATTCAGCTATAATATTAGCACAAACTAGCTTAAAGACAAAACCAAATATGGAATTAAAGCTTTGCATATTCGTAGAAAAGCTTGCTTTTTCTTTTTTATCTCATCGAAAATCCAACGATTGATTTTATGTTATTAGAGTAGCATAATATACAGTTGCCATAAGACAGGATAAAACTTTAAGTCATTATTGACCATCTCTTTGGTAACATTTCCTCGCACATTTCATTTCCAAAAGTTTATAGAAGAGGAGTATACGCTGTGCTAGATCCAAGGACATTTAAACTCACCATAGACTTGAAAGTCCTTTGCGTTTGCGAACATGGGAATTCGAGGAGTGTAGCGCTCGGCTGGATATTGAAAGAACACTTCGGCATGAACGTATTGTGCTGTGGCACCACAGAAAATCTTCAAGATGAAGCGACATGCACCATGCTTCTTAACTGGGCTGACGTTGTCATCTTGGTTGACGAGCGGCTTACGAGCAGTATTCCTGAGCAATTCCATAAAAAACTTCTCATCTGCCATGTTGGTGATGATACCTATTTCCGTGGCTATGATCGTGCGTTGCTTGAACAGTACGCCGTTTTCATTACTGGCCGCGGCTTGGCATGGCAGTATACGCCAAAAACGATCATGGAATGAGACCGTAAGTTTATTTCTGAAAGGATAGCGTATTGAAGTCTCTTGGTCTAGTTGCATTTTTCTTACTTGCTATGACATTGCTACTTTCTGGTTGTTTGGGGAAATCCGAGACTCCTACTCTCCAAGACCTGCAGCAAAATAGCAGGCTTGTAAATCTTAAGCTGCAAGATGGCAGATCACTGACTTGTCTTTATTACGGCGCACAAGGGTCGGCGGGATATGCAGGATATTCCTGGCTAATTCTTGATTGTGATTGGTCGTCCCTTCACAAATAGCTATCTGGCATTTGCAAATAACTATTAGCCCCGATATAAGATCGGGGCTTTCTTTTTAGTTAGTTTGGTAGGTACAGTGGGAAGCGTATAATAAAAACGGCTGATAAAAAAGGAGTTAAAAATATGTTGCGTTGTACACCATTTCTGTTATTTGACGGTAACTGTGCGGAAGCGATGACCTTTTACCACCAATGCCTAGGAGGGGAATTAACACTAACGAAACTTGGCGATACCGCAATGAAAGATATGTTCCCGAAAGAAAAATGGGGGCGACTTATCAATGCCCATCTTAAAAGTGGTGAAATTGAAATATCGGCAACAGACTGGATGGCCTCTCCAACGTACGAACCGAAGCAAGGCAATACATACGCCGTTTTTATTATTGGTGGAAGTTACGAGGAGTTAAAAGTAGTTTTTGATAAACTAGCCAATGGGGCGGAAAAAGAAAAGTTTCAAGAATTACACGACCTGCCATTTGGAACGTATGGCCAATTTACTGATAAATATGGTGTCCACTGGATCTTCAAAGGGGATAAAAGACAATAATGAAACAGACGTAATCCCATCGTCTAAGCAAGGTATATTATTATCCTTTTTTATAATCTGTAAAATAGTAGACAATGGCAACGAATGGGTGGATAAGAATCATACCAATCACCCAAAGTAATTTTCTGTTTGTTGTAAGGGACTTATTCTGAATGACATGAATAAACATGTATATTTCAAAAACAGCAACTAGAATAAGTAATACAGCGAGTAATATACTGGAAGGTTCAGAAAAGCCCAATACTGCAAATTGATTAATACTCATAGTTTAATATTAACATATTTAATTACTACTAAGGTTGTGATTTATGCATATCACCTTTATCCACATATCCATGACTGTGCAGACAATAATCTCAGTTATCGAGAGGAAAGTTGCCCTGGCGTGTGGAAAATGTGTGGACCATTATTTGTTGCCAAATTAACCACAGAAGAAATTGAGACCTGGCAGCAATATCTGGCATGGGCAGACCAAAAGGACAAGGAAAGCCGCACCGGCCATAGCAGTATTCGATATGATCATAGTGCAGTAGACCGTAAAGCATGGCAGCTTTATAGCAACTATTTCGGAGTTGAAGGTAAAAATGTCTGTCCGATTGGACAGGCAGATATTAAACTTGGTCATGCCAAGGCAACAGTCATATGTCCTGACTGCTTTAATAAATGGGATGTGATTTAGCAAGGTGACGCTCGCATACAATATAAGCACCCTAAGGCTACTTAGAGTGCTATTCTTTTTGTTCAATACAACTAATTAACCAAATAATTATGGGAATAAATAGGTCACCACTTCGGTACAGATGCCGTCAAATTACAGAAATAGTGCAGTTTTCATTTATTCTTATGGCGCACCGTTACTGAACTAATTTTTGACCAATCCAGTTTTAACTTTTCCGGCACGTTTGTATGAGGCGAAGATCACACCATTAGGGGCAATTTTAGAATAAACTAAGGTGAACGAAGCTGGTATTGTGCCTTTATCAAATAACCGTTTTCCCGTACCGAGAGTAATAGGAAATATTTTAAGCCAAAATTCATCTACCAAATCATACTGCATTAATGTCTGGACAAGATTGCCGCTACCATAGACCTGGAGAATAGGACCATTTGAATTCTTTAGCTTTTTTAATTCTTTGCTATCTTTTACTACAACAGTATTTTCCCAGGTTGGTTTTTTTAAGGTTTTTGAGACAACGTATTTTGTAATTTTGTTGACTTGGGGCCAAAACTCTGTGTGCGTCGGCCAATAGCCTGCAAAGATGTCATATGTTTTGCGGCCTAAGAGTAAGTCATATTTTCCTTTCATCTGCTTACCCATTTCTTTTCCTGCTACTTCATCAAAGTAGGGTGCTGTCCATCCGCCGTATTTAAAACCCTCGGCTGTATCTTCTTTAGAACCACCCGGCGCTTGCATCACACCATCCAAAGTAATAAATTCAAGTACAATTATTTTTCTCATAGCATTATTTTAGCATAATGCACACCAATACCTTAACATAGCACGAAAGTCCATATTATTAACGAAGGATTGCTAGCACAAGTTGACTATGTGGGATCTTTTTACGCTACTTCTTTCATTGAGACCCTATGTCCTTTTGTATTTCGCAAATTGGTACCAACTCCGAGAGTAATTTTCGTTCCATTGATCTCTCCTAAAATTGCCATTGCTAAAATGACACCATAATCCGGTACGTCTAATTTCCACTTCCAAAAGTTGTCACCGCAATGTCTTATTGCTATGTCTTCTAATTCTTGCATTGTAAAAGTTGTGTCAATGTCTACCTGAAAAGCAGGCACCCATTCTTTATAATAGTCAGTTTGAGAAAAGTTTAAGACAATTTCACAAAGCGGCGCTTCCCAGTCATTGGTGTCACCAATAAATAACCATTTTTCATTGACGCTTTCTGATTGCTCTTGATAAATTCTAAGACCAGTTCCTAATAAAGCATTTTTATATACTTTAAGTTCTTCTTGAAGATCGTTACAAAAATAGCTGATACCAACATGATTTAATCGGACGAATTTTGGTTCTATTACTTTCAAAAAATCTCGAACTTTATTGCTTGCTAAAATATCTGTTTTTGTATTTGTGGTTTGGATTTTGCTTAAGAGGCTTAGTTTTTGAGCTAACAGTATGTCTTTATGATTAATTCCTGTTAAATACGCATTTCCTGTTTTAAGGATATACGAATCTGGGGTTAGGATAACATATTGAGATTGAAGTGGAAGCGCATTAAATGTCGTAATGATATACTCGTTAAGGTCCATAACAACCAAATTGTACTTTATAAGTCGTATTAAAGGAAGTTAGTTAATAGCATGCTGAATGAAGTTAGAATCTAGTATTGCATACCATAGTATAATCTTAGATATGACAGAAGGTGAGCCAATACAAAATCAAGATGAGCTAGTGATGGCACTTGAGGCGTGTATCGCATCCGATCCAAACCCCGATGAACCAGTATTAACTTACCCAGGGTATCGTGATTATACAATCCGAGATATGCTTGATGAGGTAAGAAATAGAACTGGGTTAGGTGAAGACTTTAGAAAATTTATGACAGAAAGTGCATCAAAATATAAGCAATCAATTGCAGATTTGATGGGCCTGTCATCAGATCAAACCTCCAATACGTCTCCTGATCCTCATGTTCAACTATAATTTTCGAGCTTACTCTGGCCGACATGTTTAGAACCTTTGAATGGCTAAAACCGTATCAGCCGATTAATATGCCAATTACGGCATTGCAACAGTGCTCGAACCTCAAGGCAAAATCTTTTTTCCTATAGTAGTGTATTTTTCCAGTCTTAGCAGTATAATACCAACATTGCACGTTGATAATTTGCGGTAATGTTTTTCTTTCAAGCAGAAGTACATAGCAAGAAAGGATGGGATTTTTGCACTTTTTCAATCGGACCAAGCTCTTGTCGCTGATTATGTCCCTGGGAGTAATGAGCTGTGCCACTGGATTAGCATCTAAAACCTATGCGCAATCAGCCCATGCTACACCACCTTATTTAGTGACTCAAAATGGATCTGGCTACAAGACAGCGGTAGGCTATTATACGACAATCACTGGCGCTTGGATCGTTCCCAAGGTAACCGCAAGCGGTCGAGCAAGTGCAGACTCAACTTGGATTGGTATTGGTAGCGATAACGGTCCGGACCTTATTCAGGTGGGCACGCAAAATGCGGTCAGCAGCAATGGTATCGTAGTAACAAAGGCATTCATTGAAATGCTACCGGGTAGTCCACAAATAATTCCGCTGAGTGTTCATGGTGGTGATGCAGTCACGGCCACCATAACTGAACTAGTAGCAAACCAATGGCTGTTTACCTTCAAGGATAATACAACAGGACAAACGTACCAAATATCGTCGACCTATGTATCGTCCCACGCTGTGGCAGAATGGATAGAAGAGGCACCAATTGGCATACATGGCCAACTTCCACTAGATAATTTTGACGTAGCACAATTTACCAGCGCAGCAACAACACAAAATGGCAAGCAACTTAGCATAGCTGCTGCTGGGGGTCAGGTAGTTATCATGGGAACAACAGACGGCCAAATACTTGCTATACCCTCACAACTAGGGGATGATGGTGCTAGTTTTAATGTCAGTCGTTTTTGGCCATCAAGCAAGAAGCCACGCATTGATCGAATTTTCGCCGCTAATTATGACACAATCGAAAGTTTATAATCTTTCTTCATAAGCTCCGACTAATTGTCGGGGCTTTTTTTTACCATTTTAAGAAACTCAAGAACCTTCTGAGGCCATCAATATCAGCTGGCGACATAGTCGCTATTCGAACATATTATTTGCAGAACCAACCAAGCTTCTATATTCCCAGTTATTAAATAGTCTATCCCTTGTTTACTTTTTCTAAAACACTTTCTAAACTAGTGACGTCTGGAATAACATATTCCACTTTTAAATCCTTTGTATCTTCTTCTGACATATGACCTGATAGAACGGCTACTGGAGTGACATGTGCCGCACGCGCCATTTCAATATCACTTTTCGCGTCACCAACAAAGATAGTTTCGTCTGGACTAGTATTTTGATCCGCCATCATTTTTTGAATAATGTATGGGTGAGGCTTACGTTTTCCCGGATCAGTAATATCATACGAAGAAACAATTTCAGAGAAAACATTAGGGATTTGAAATTTAGGTATTATTTTTTCTTTTAAAATTTTGGGGTGTGCACCAGTTGCAACAGTTAATGTATAGTTTTCTTTGAGACGGACTAGCAGCTCATTTACACCAGCAATTGCTGTTTGGGCATTAACATACGTATCACCAAATAGATGTTCTTCGTATATTTTTGCTGCTTTTTCTACTAACTCGGGGTGTTCTTTGAGAAGTTCTTCTAATTCTTCCGTGTGAGGTTTACTCCATTTTGCCAGTATTCTTTTATGTTCTTCTTCGGGATCTAAATGAACCCCAACACCTAATAAAGCCTCATGATAGCAATTGAAATAGCCGTCCTTTGCTCCTTTTGTTATAACATCATCCCAGTCAAATGCAATTAGTTTAATCATGAGTAAATTATAGCAATTCGAATCCGAGATGGAACTTTTGCTAGTACTGACATATACGTTTAGAACCTTAGCGTGGCTAAAACCGTATGAACCAATAATTGTGAGCGTTACTTACTTGCAAACTCTATTAGTATTCTTAATTCCTCTGGAACTACACGATAGTAGAACCTACCTTGTTTTGAAATAGTTAGATGCCGAAACGCTGAGTTGTAATAAAACACTTTCCTGACTCTAAGTCAACATTTGCAGTTTGGGTTGTCACGATTCCCCCGAAGATCTTACCATCTGCCGTGCCTGCTTTGGGAGGAACCAGTCCACGATCGTTATTTACAACGGTGTCCTGCATATACAAACGAGTCTGATTTGGAAATAGTGCACCCGACTCACTGACATTTTGGAAAACAACATTCGGCTTCCCAAACAATTTGGCACCGCAATTACTTAGTGCAGCTTTCGCTTGATCTGTCGTAAGCACTTGGTTTATGTCATGTGTAGGCGAATAAATTTCAGCAAAACTGTTGGTCTTACCATCATCAGAATGGTCATAGCCTATTTGGAATGAATACTCGTTCACACATACTCGATACAAAAGGAGTGTAATTTTTTCATTCTGTGGTTTCCATCCAGTGGCCTGATCTTCGCTTATATTAGTGTGCGTATCAACACTCTTTACTACCGTATGTTTATCTAACCAACTACCGGTAAATCCTTTCGCAATAAAAGCAGCGCGCGCCTCAGAAAGAATATTTGGATCAACATTTACGTTCGATGCAGTAACATGCGAACATCCCTGCGTTTCATCAGTATTAGCATCTTTGGGTGAACCATACTGCGTTGGCGTTACAGAAGGAGAAGCAGAAAAGTTTATTCCCGATTGTTGACGCCACACAAGCTTTTTACTAAAAAATAATCCACTAATTCCAGCCAATAACACAAAACCTACTAAAACTCCTACAACTATGGGTATAATTCCTTTCTGGTTAACCATCAATTTCATTGTAGCTACGACCAAAAAGGGAAGTCAAGCAATGGCTCTATCTGTCCTAAACGGGCTGGCACTGGTTGACTATACGGGAACTTTTTATTCGACAAGTCCTTGCATTAACACAGGATTTTTATAGTCGTTGTTATCAATAACGAAAGTTGACTTTGGTGGTTTATGCTTCTTCCAAAAAGCCAACTGTACTTGGTGATATGCTCGAATTGTCGCTTCATCTCGTAAATCGTCATCTCTATGTAGTTTTCTATCAAGCAAAACGCTATCTTCCACATCTATAAGAATAACAACATCGAATAATTCACTGAAGATTGATGTCTCGAAAACAACTATATCGGCTGGCCTAACGGTTTTTGCTTCGATAGCGAAATTGCCAGTCTTTCTTAGGTACGGATAATAGGTGGTACTTTTACCTACACTCAAATTCGTAATCACTTTTTTCATCAGGTCTAATCGTAGCCAGTTATCGTGGTTGTACCAATACGTTTTGCCTTCCCATTCACCAGATCTGTATGTTTTAGTCTTTAAGTTCTCACGATAACCTCTCGGTTGAAGAAAGTCATCCTCCGAAACATGGGAAACGGTAGACCCAGACGCTTCAAGCGCTTGAGTAATGAGTTCAGCCCATGTGGTCTTTCCAGCACCAGTACATCCTGATATATTTATCAAGAGATCAGTTTTTGAATTGTTTTCTTTTATCAAGCCCACCAATTTTTCAGCCAAATCAGTTGGACTACTTGTAGGGATGATCTTCACCATGTAAATTATAGCAAAACAATTAGCTCAGCGATAAACGCAAATAGTCTTAAAGGGTAACTTGAGTGAAGGTTCTAGTATAGTACTAATGGCTGGCACTGGTTGACTATACGGGAACTTTTTACGACTAGCACATTGCATTTTTTTAGGTTCAGAGTATAATTACACAATTCGCACGTTGAATAAGTGGCTTCATCAAGCAGGAGAAAACGGTGAACTCAATGGGTCTCGTGTCGTTTGTTCTAGGACTGTTTGGCTTTTCCATAGTACTCCTTAGTCTCTTTAGTAAAAAATATTATGGATTCAGGCTATGGTTAGGCGTCTATGGTGGCATCGTTTTTGGTATTAGCATTTGCGCTTATGACGTATGGGAGAAAACAGGATCATATGAACTAGTAATGCCGATTATCTGTCCTGTCTGTGGCATCCTAATATTCATTGCCGTAGCAGCATTTATTTCATTTGCTTGTGCAAGGGGGCTCGAGCTTGCTAACGCGTAAAACAGCTAACTTATAAGAACTAGGCCAACGGAGAAATACGCTAATCATTCGATACCATTAGAACTGATCACATTAAATTATAGCACCCTGAGTTTACTTGGGGTGCTTTTTTTCTTGATCATTTCAATGTATAAGAAACTAAAAGTTCTCACATCGTACACTAGGCATAGCCTGAGCTGGCTCTGACCTATACGTTTAGAACCTATAAATGGTTGAAATCATATGAACCGATTGATATATCAATGTTAGCTTTACAGCAGGTACTAGAATCTCGAAGCTAATCTTTTTTCCCGAATTAGTGTATTTTATCCATTCTTAGCAGTATAATACCCACTAAAGCGAGCAACCAATGTAAGGTTATATTGCTTTATCGCACATCATAGCTAGAAGTGTATTCCAAAACACGGAGGTGTTACGTGAGATTCCGTTACGGAAGGCTCGGCAATTTATTCGGTTCGTTGTGGGATGAAGGTGTACCAACACCTTTAGCGGGTTTTCAAATTCAGCAGGGTGGAACAAACCTTCAATCAGGGCGTGAGCGCATCAGAGGCTTGGAAGTCAGCCCGTTACCCAGAAAAGCGGCTGATGTATACCGCGAGCTCATCCAAAAAATGCAGTCATTCGATCCAAACTTCGATCCGCCGCAAGTCTACCTGTGGCATCGTCGACCAGATGTCGATGACGGCACACTTGCGTGTATACGTTACAAAGAGGGTGTCGGACGAGTCATTCTCGTCGCTGACAGATTAGCGCAAGGAGACGAAACACTTGAAGAATATAAACGTTTCGTTTTCGTAAACACACCAATTTCTGAATGGAACGTCATGCCACCCACTAACAAGGCAGTTTCGATATGGGACTTTTTCCAAAATGTGGCGGCACATGAGGCGACACATCTACGGTATCAGGACCATCTGGAACTGTCCCCGTTAAATGAGGCGAAAGAACCTCATGCTTTTTGGTATAGTGAGATTGTTACAGGCCTGACATCGCTGTTTCTGTCATTCCGCAGGCAATATCCAGACAGCGCGGTAAGGATCTACGACAATCTTCATGCGCTGGGTCGAGAGCAATCCGTTTTGGTAACACTAAAGGACATCGACCACATCTTACATTGAGAATAATGGTGACTAATCAAATTGAAGCTATACCCCGAGGAAACTCGGGGCTTTTTCTTGGTCATTATTTTCAATAAGGATAGGTTCTAACTGTCCTAGACGGGCTGGCACTGGCCATGGCGCTGAGTTTATCGAAGTGTTGAGGTTGTGGGAACTTTTTACCAGAAGTGATTATACTTGCATTAAATATGTTTCAAGTTTATTAAGAGCAATCCTACGAGCAGATGTTTGCTTTTGTTCATCTTGATTCATTTCAGCCGTTGTTTTGGTTTGTCCGTTCGGAATAAAGATCGGATCCCAACTAAAACCATTTTTGCCTCTTGGCGTATCAGCTATGCTCCCTTGGGTTTGACCCTTGAAAGTTACGACCTCTGTGCCAGTATGCAACCCGTACATAATATCTACTGTAGCATTTCTATTGGGATAAGCATTTATTAATTCTATTAGCCCCTCATTACCAAGTTCTTGGTAAAACCATTTGATGAATGGTCCTGGTAGTTTGCCCAACGCATGAAATATTAGGGAAGTATCCTCTACAATTATAGGATTTTTAATGTGTGCATATGCGGCTTCTGCCTTGAGTTGCACAATTTCTTCTAAATCAAGTGACTGAATTTCTGGTAGTGTAAGATCTTGGTGTTCGATGGGAATAGTTAAGTGACGTTTTAGTTGCTCAACTTTTGACGGATTGCTCGTAATAAACGTCAAAGACTTAATCATTATAGGCATTATAACATTTCTGTAGGTTAAGGAAGTTCCCACATCTTCTATTTGGCAGAACACGAGCTGGCTCTGGCCGACACACTTAGAACCTTTTCTTGGCTAAAACCGTATGAACCGATTGATATATCAATGTTAGCTTTACAGCAGATACTAAACCCTCAAAAACATGCTATCGCACTATAGTGTAGTGCATTTCCTAATTATCAGCGGTATAATGTCTTCAATTGCACCTTGATAATTTGCGGTTAGTTTTTTCGTTCAGGCGAAGCCTACGATTTGATAAATCTAATAAATTTACCAGATGGTAGGCTTACCGCTTGGGCGAAGTGAACACTACAAACAACACCCAAAGCTAGGAGGAAGCAGATGTGCGATTATTACACGGCGATTGTGACAGAGGAGCCAAACCCAGACACGGGGTTGGGCATTGCTGAAAGTATGGTCCAGGTATGGCGTTTCAGACAAACCGACGGTCGTGTTTTCACCGGAGATGGCGGGGAGATCGTTCCATCTAAGGTGGAAGTTGACCGACCACCAACACTCGGCGAGAAAATCGTGATCGTCCCTCCCAACGTGCGTACTGACTTAGCCAGAGGTTGGGGGTTTGGTGAAAGTTTCGATGCAGCAGTCGAAGTAGCCCGACCCTTTTGGCAAGATAGCAGTTCCAAGGGATAAAAACTGAGCAACCCTCGGGAAAACTGAACCACGCCTGAAATGCTATCGACCTTCAGTCGTTGCTTCTTGAGCAACTAGAAAAGAGAACAACATGGTAGTAGAGAGTAGCGCTCGTCTCGAACATCTGGAAAAATTGGCAACCCTCGTGCATCGGTACGTTGAGCACGCACGATACCTGGATGCCCACTACGACCCAGTCTATGGCGAATTTGCCACCGAACTCAAGGCTCTCGGATTTGCCGTCCGTGATGACGTCTACTATGACGCAGACTTCGGTGAGCCAGCCATCAGCAACTTCGAGCTGCTCGATGGGCTCGCAGAAACCAACCTTGAGGCTTCTAAAGAGCGATTTAAGCGGCTATGCATCGCCATCGGCATTCCCATTGTTAGTCTCAACGATGATGCTGTTCGCATTCTCATGCCGATGGTGGAAGCACTCGACCAGGAGCTACGAGCGCTCATACCAAAATACCCTACGACTCATCCTGAAAACGACCTACAGATCTCTGAGAATTCGGGTAGGACAGGAACGTAATAACCGCAAATCAAAGAAGCAACTAGCACCGTGTTGGGGAAATCGCACGGTGCTTTTTCTTTGTCATATTAGTGGAGTAGGGTGGTTCTATTCGTTCTAGACGGGCTGCGGGACTAGGTATCCTACGTCTAAGACTTCAGACTACCAGGGCGTCCATCAGTAAAATCCTTCGCCAAAACTACAGAAATAAATCATCAATTGTTCTGAGTGCATGCAAGACCGTAGCTTTAGTGAAGGATTGCTGGCTCTGGCATATGCGTTTAGAACCTTTTCTTGGTTAAAAACTTACAAGCTGATTGATTTGAACATTAATTACTTACAAAATCTTCTTATTTTAATACTGTGGAAACTGAAAGAAGTTAGAGACCTATTCAATGCTCACTTATAGTTAAGGTATACCTAGCTAGAGTTTGTTTTCGATCTTTTAGTCTTAATATAATCAAATAGTGGTGCAACCAGTAGTAATAAGCCGATAAGTAAACCAGTGGGATTCGGGAATAGGGTTTTACTAGCACCAAAAAACGATTGTAAAATAGCGGTAATTCCAGCAATAACACACAACACAGCAACCTTCCAATTTGACCATATTTTTACCATCGTTGTATCTTGAAGCCAATCTTTAACCGTATACTGCATATAATCATTACCTTATCAAATAATCAAATGTCAGGGAACTCATCATGTTGAAAATCATGGCTGGCCATCTGGGATTACTTTCGGACCTGTTTTCAGCGAGATTATGCTTCTTGATCAAGCTTGAGCTGCGGGACTAGGATTCGGACCTAGATAAACAGCTCCAAAGGCTGCTGTCCTACCATTAGACGATCCCGCATCGACGTCGTAACGTAAACGGCACGACGTATCTGCTATTGTATCAAAAATTAAGAGAAAAGCTCAACCGATGAGATTGAATAAATAGGGTAGTCGTACAAGATTATTTGGAAGCTTGAGCAGTGGCTGCGGCTTTTTTCTCTGCAGCGGCTTGAGCGTTAGCAGCTTGCAAGGCTTCGAGGTCTTTTTTGCGCTGCAAAAGCTCGGCCATTTTCTTGTCAGCCGCGGCTTGGCATTCCTTATTGGTACATTTGTAGGTTACCGTGGTTGTCGGCGACTGTTGATTTTGTGATTTTTCAACTTTTTCCTTCAATAGGATAAGTTTACTGCCGCATCTGCTACAGGTAGGTGTTGGAAACTTACTCATAATAAAAACTAGTATACCAAAGATTAGGCACAATTTCAATAATCGTATTTTTGCCTTTGCTATTGCTTTTTTTCGTTAATTGTGGTACAATTTTCAATAGTGTACTGTGTGTGGTCGTTAGAGAATTTTCAGGAAACAAATGTCCTCGATCTCCTCTTTCCCCAAGGCTAGTGCCGTAAAGATCATGTATTTCATAAATGGATTATCATAAGCAAGCAGTCAGCTCTTTCGAGAGCGATCTTTTCATACAAAAATTTACATATCAACCGCTTATAACGGTGGGTAACCACTCAGAAGCGTTGCGAAGGGTGGTGATTATCCACCATGACTAAGTTATTCGTAGGTAATTTACCTTATTCCACAACTAACCAACAGCTTACAGATATGTTTGCTGCTATTGGTACGGTCGCCTCTGCTACTATCGTCACAGATAAGTATTCCGGCAGAAGTAAAGGTTTCGGTTTCGTCGAAATGGAAGATGACGACCAAGCCCAAACTGCTATTACACAGTTGAACAATACTGCTATCGAAGGCCGTAACATCGTTGTTTCAGTTGCCCGGCCAAAAGAAGAGCGGCCACAAGGCGACTTTAATCGCGACAACCAGTAATCTGGTTATCATCTAACTTTTGGTAGGCTTTGCTTGCCGAAAGATTGATCTAAAAGGAAGCCACAGGGCAAAACCTGTGGTTTTCTTTTGGCGTAAATAACGTGAATTTACCAACTTTTTTGGGTACAATAGGGCCATTATGGCTGATATCCAAACAATGGAACAGGCGCAAGCATACATTGAATCATTGCTTTCCCATGGCAGTATTTTAAAAGGCGCACCGGGATATAAAAAACCAACCTTAGAACGGATGCGAGCGCTGCTTGGTTTAATGGGCAATCCACAAAATAAGTACCCTACCATTCATATCGGCGGTACCGCAGGCAAAGGATCAACCGCCACACTTATTGCCCACACGCTTACAACTGCTGGTTATAAAACAGGCTTGCATGTTTCACCACATTTGCAAGACATCCGCGAGCGCTTACAAATTAATGAACAATTGGTACCAGATGACCAGTTTGTCGAAATGGTTGCAAAGCTACAGCCCATTGTAGAGAAACTGTCTGCAGACTATAGTTTTGGCCCGCCAAGCTATTTTGAAGTGCTTTTAGCGTTAGCTTTTCAACATTTTGCACAACAGCAGGTGGACATCGCAGTTGTAGAGGTTGGTCTCGGTGGTACTTTAGACGGTACAAACGTTATTACACCTATTTGTTCGGTCTTAACGAATGTTTCGTTAGACCACACCGAAATCTTAGGTAACACAGTAGAAAAAATCGCCCGTGATAAGGTCGGTATTTTTAAAAAGGGGATACCCGTTGTAAGTGGTGTAACCCAACCAAGCGTACGGCAAATTGTGCAAAATAAAGCGAATGAGGTTAGTGCGCCATTACAATTTATAAATGAATTATCGTATAAAATAATAACTCAATCAAAAGTGGGAACAATATTCGATATAAAGCTGCCAAAATACGAAGACAAAAATATCCATCTTTCGCTATTAGGAAAACACCAAGTCCAAAACGCGGCAGTTGCCTGCGCTGTCTTCGCAACTATTAAAAATCGTGGATTTGCAATAGACTATACAACTGTTAGAAAAAGTTTTTCGACTATTACAATTCCCGGGCGAGCGGAAATTGTTAACAAAACGCCAATTGTTACACTCGATGGCGCACATAATCCAGCAAAGATGCATGCATTCGTGACGACTGTCAAAACTATTTTCCCGCATCAAAAATCTAAAGTTATATTTGCAGCGAAAAAAGGCAAAAACGTTAAAACAATGCTGGCTATTCTAAACCAAATTACTGATAAGTATTTCTTCACACAGTTCCAAAGCACAACCGACTTTGGCAAAAACCAATCAATGACCCCAAATGACATCGCTTCACTCACCACAAAACCGTATGAAATATTTCAAGATCCAAGGCAAGCGTACAAAGCGGCCATTGCCCAAACGTCACCAACAGACATTATCTGCGCCACCGGTTCGCTCTATCTCGTCGGCGAACTCCGAACACACATCCATCCAATTCCTCCCCCTTAGTACTCAAAGGGGAGGATTAAGGTGGGGAATTATTCTTTACAAATTAACAGCTTTGTGCTCTTATAATACGTATGGCAGAAGCAAAAGCAGAGATTGCGATCATTGGATTGGGTCGAATGGGGAAGGGGATTGCCAACCGTTTATTGCGGGCAAAAATCCCAATCGTGGTTTGGAACCGGTCGCCGGAACCACGGGAAGAACTAGCGAAAGCTGGTGCTGTTGCAGTTGAAAACCCTAAGGATGTATTGGAAAAATTAAGCACACCAAAGGTTGTCTGGAGTATGTTGCCAGCCGGCGAAGTGACAGAAGAATTTCTATTAGGGCCGCAAGGCTTCATCAATGAATTAACCACAGGCGACATTATGATCGACGGCGGTAACGCCAATTACCACGATTCAGTTAGACGGGCAGCCTTTTTCGAGAAAAAAGGCATCCATTATTTAGACATCGGCACCTCTGGTGGTCTTGCCGGTGCAACCGAAGGCTATTGCTAAATGGTTGGCGGCTCCAAAGCTGCATTTGACCACGTGGCAACCCTTTTAGCAGCCATTGCCCAAAAAGATGGTTATGGGTATATTGGCCCTTCAGGTGCTGGGCATTTTGTCAAAATGGTCCACAATGCTATTGAATACGGCATGATGCAATCGTTTGGCGAAGGCTTAGACCTTATAAAAGCTAGCCCATACAATGACACTGATCTTTTATCCCTCCTGAATGTCTGGAACCACGGTTCAATTGTAGAATCATTTTTAGGCCGCACCATTCAAGAAGAACTCAAAACCGACCCAAATCTTACTAATTATTCAGGCGAAATCGGCTACACAGGTGAAGCCCAGTGGGCAATTACCGAAGCAGACAACTTGCATGTCGAATTTAAGGCTATCAAAGCCGCCCTTGATGCAAGGTTCCGCTCTGCCCAAACCAAGTCATTTGCGAACAAAGTTGTTGCCGCCATGCGCCACGGCTTTGGCGGCCATACCAACAAGGAACATTCCAGCTAACCAATTCCTAGAAATAACGCCATAATTCCTGTATAATGCACTATCGGTGGAGTGTACTTTTGCACTTCTAACAATTCTTGTACTTTACAAAAGCCAGGCCCAAAAACCATCAGGAAAAATGGAGTGTACCATGGCAGTGATTTGGATACTCTTTTGTGTTTTGGGTATTACCTTGCGAATAAATAGTCGCGATTGGGTTTACTTCCTGTACGTCTCAAAAGTACCGAACGAGGAACGTATTACATGGCTGTACCAACCATTTCCGCTTAACTCGCTTGTCATAAACGATATTAAGATACAACTCGTTAACATCATTGGTTTGCTTACAGCTGTACTTGGCGAGTTTTATTTAATCTCTATTGACGGCCGAATAGCACTTGCAGTTTTAGCAGGAGCACTCGGTGTCATTTGCGGCGTTGGCGCAAAACTCGCGCTACGACATCACTTAGCGTAGCATCCAACAAATTTTGAAAGGAGTTCGTAAGTGGCATCAGTCTTTGAGCGCGTACGGAAGGTTGTCGTTGACACCCTAAGTGTTACTGAGGCAGAAGTTGTACCATCCGCTTCGTTTACCGACGACCTTTATGCCGAATCTCTCGATTATGTCGAGTTAATTATGGCTATAGAAGAGGAGTTCTCAACCAAAAACCGGCAGATCGAAATATCCGGCGATGATGCCGAAAAGTTAGTCACCGTTCAAGACATCGTCGATTATTTACATGACCACGGTAATGAAGATACGCCATAGTGTTTTCTGGCTTTTTTCCTTGACACAGAAGACTTTTATGCCTCGCTATTCTCACAAAGAGGGTAGCGAGGCTTTTCTTTTTTGCGTGCTACAATAAAAACAATGGAACGATTGCGATTTACTGCAGCGCTTTTTGTGGCGCAAACGATTAGCCTTCTGATCAAAATATTTACCAAGGGTGGGGGAACAGCAGCCCCTGGCTTGTATGCGTTAAAAATTGACCCAAACCTCATTCCAAAACTATCGAAACAAATAGGGCAAGGAACTATTATAGTAGCTGGCACCAACGGCAAAACAACAACGGCTCGGATGATCGCCAAAATGCTTGAAGCTTCCAGATATTCATACGTCCATAATAAAGAAGGGTCAAATTTAATGCGGGGTATCGCCTCGGCACTCGCTAATAAATCGAATGTGAAAGATAAGTCGGATAGGACCCACATTGCCGATTATGCATTGTGGGAACTTGATGAAGCAACGTTACCGCAATTCCTAAGCCAAGTCACACCAAAAATCATTGTTTTAACAAATTTATTCCGCGACCAATTAGACCGGTATGGTGAAGTTGCGAAGATCCGTAAAGACTGGCAGAAAGCATTGGCTACCTTACCATCTAATACGACCATTATTCTTAATGCCGATGATCCAGCCATCGCTTACCTTGGCATGCAAACACCAGCCCAAGTGCTTTACTTTGGGGTTGAAAGTAACTCTCGGACCAATAAAGTTGAAACCACAGCCGACGCCAATTTTTGCCCAATCTGTAATAAACCGCTTGTATATGACGCAATCTACTATTCCCACATCGGAAAGTACCATTGTAAGGAAGGCCACTTTGCTCGCCCGATGCCCACTATTACCGCAAAAGATCTTCAGCTTGACGAAAAAGGGTCGACGTTTCGTATCGAGAAAAAGCAACAACTCATGCTTGGTGTGCCCGGCATTTACAACATTTACAATGCCTTAGCAGCAATTGTTACAGCGCAACACCTTGGTATTAGCATGGACCAAATTTTACAAAGTCTCGCCCAATTCCAGTCGGTTTTTGGTCGGGCAGAAGAAGTGAAGATTGATAATAAGTTGCTACGGTTGTTCCTTGTTAAAAATCCCACCGGCTTTAATGAGGTACTGACGGTTACACTAGTACAAGAACAAAAACTGCCACTGCTTATTATTGGCATTAACGATAATTTTGCCGACGGCCGCGATGTTTCGTGGCTTTGGGACGTTGATTTTGAGAAACTGAAAGGTCATGCTACAAAGGTTGTTTGTACAGGAATACGCGCATACGACATGGCCAACCGGCTAAAATACGCCGAGTTTGATGGAAAAGTTGTAGTCGAACAGGATATGGCAAAACTCATGTCAGAGCTTATCAAATATGATAATACTAAGTCGATGCCACTATTGTTAACATATACCGCCATGCTCGATTTCCGGCAATACTTGGCCAAAAAAGGCTACATAAAACATTACCTGCAGGAATCATAAAACTTTAAAGAAATAAATTTTATGCTTTAAGTTAGAAGATTCAAAAAATTATGGAATTACGGATAGCACACTTGTATTCTGATTTGATGAATATTTATGGCGATAGGGGAAATATCATCGCCTTAACTAAGCGCTGTGAGTGGCGGGGGATTGACGTCGTCGTCAAGCAAATTTCGATAAGCGATAAAATAGATCCCGATTTCTATGATTTTTATTTTTTTGGCGGTGGACAAGATTGGCAGCAAACGGTGGTAGCTGAAGATTTAAAGTTGAAAGCGGAAAATTTACTAAAAGCTAAAGACACAGGGGCGGTTTTTTTAGCAATCTGCGGTGGTTA
>CAYSOG010000026.1:0-15857 GCA_964432675.1 uncultured Gammaproteobacteria bacterium
TAATATTGCCATATCAGGGCAAATATCACCGAGTGGACAATCTTCGCAGGTATGAGGCCGGGCGGTGCAAAAGTAACGGCCATGGAGAATAAGGAGGTTTGCAAAGTCGGTCCATTTTTCTTTTGGCACAATTTTCATTAAATCTTGTTCAATTTTAACCGGATCTTTTTGATCAGTTAATCCTAATTTCTGGGTTAATCGGATCATATGAGTATCAATAACAATGCCCTCATTTTTATGGAAGGCATTACCCAAAACGACATTAGCTGTTTTTCGCGCGACACCGGGTAACTCATCCAGCTCTTCCATTGACTGCGGAACCTGTCCATTGTGCTTTTCAACGAGCATAACGCCCATATTATGTAGCGACTTTGCCTTATTCCCCCAAAACGTCACGGGCTTAATATCTTGCCCGATTTGCTCAACGGATGCATTTGCATAATCAGCAGCGGACTTATATTTCTTAAACAACTTCTCCGTAACTTGGTTCACTAACTTGTCAGTACACTGTGCCGCCATAATGGTAGCAACAAGTAATTGCAATGGCGTTTCAAATCGCAAATCCGTTATAGGATGCGGATATACTTTATACAACCGCTCCATAATCTTCTGCACTTTTTCTTCTTTCGTCATATAGATACTCTCTGGTTAGTTTAGACAATAACTCTTATACTTTACAACAGTCATTACTTCCTTGTTAAATAGTAATACAAGTAACTAACAACTATTATGTTTGGCCAAAATCGGACAGTGACTATCCGTAATATTACAGTTTTTGGTAACGCGCTAGTGTTAATCATATATCTGGCGGTTCTTATTATCCTACAAACCCAACGGAATTATGTTTTATTAGATGCGAATGTAAATAACTTATTCAGTCTCCTTTTGGGAGCACCAGCTAATCGTATTTTAACCCTTTTTGGCGCCACCCCGTTCCATATCCTTGGGTTCAGGCTTTTAGCGCCGATTTTTATTATTTTTTCACCGATCGGAATTATCATTGGGCTAAGTTTATCTACAATTCTCTTGTATTTACGATATTCCGCATATTTTTTAATTGGCCTCTTTGCATTACTCTGGATTACGGTATCCTTTGCAACAAGCCCGTTTAATTTTATTTTACTGTGGGTATTTTGGTTTATCGGAAGCTTTTTCTATCTTAGCCATAAAAAAGATTTTCGTCAGGCAGTTCCTGATCACATTAAGCTGTTTCTGTTTGGTCCATTGGTAAGTGTTATTTTGGGTCTTATTTTTGCTATCTATTTAGCAATCGCTGTAATTTTATCTGGGATTATTGATGCTACACTCTTTCAGTTGTCATTACCATCCATTATCACACTGACCGCAAGAGGAAATACTCAAAAGCAATTTATCATTGGCACCTATAACAGACAAACACATGAATACTTTGTAGTATCTCCTGATGAGAAACCCCAATATTTTCTTTATAGTCAAAAGCTGGTGCGTTTAGTTCCAGCATCACCATCACCAACGCCTCATAGATAAATATTGTAAGATGAAACTAGTGAACCAAAAAGGAATTGCACCGCTTGTTATTTTATTTGGACTAGTAATACTAACTGCTTTGGGTTTAGGTAGTTACTATGCTATCAAGAACCAACGTGGTAATGTTATTCATCCATTACCGTCACATGTTGCCTGCACGCAAGAAGCAAAACAATGTCCCGATGGCAGCTATGTTGGACGCAGTGGCTCAAGTTGCGAATTTGCGCCATGTCAAAGTACTGTAGGTTCTAATGCTGCAACAGCTACAAGCACGAGTAACTGGCAAGTATATACTGACCAACTAAACGGCTTTCAGTTTTCGTATCCTCCTGACTGGAAAGTAGATGATGCAACAGCTACGACGCTAGCGCTTGTTAACTCATCTTCCAAAGTTGCACGGATCAATATCTTTATTTCCAAACAAGGCTATGAAAATGAACCATCAAGTAATGCGGTTGATTCAGTTGTAGGCGGTGTTAAGAGCAGGCGCACCGCTTCCCCTAACGAAACTATGCAAATGCCCTACGTGTCAGAACAGCTAAAAAGAGATAATACGTACTACCAAATTGACCTTCAGTACATGGATAGTAATGCTATTCCGATATTTGACACAATACTTAGATCATTCAAATTCACGAACTAAAACATACCCCATTTTTTATTGGATTTTGAGGAAATTTGGTCGAGCTCCTTTAAGAGTTCTTTTTCCTTGCTCGAAAGCTTAGTTGGAGTCATGACGGTAATATGGACGTATTCGTCACCGCGTCCTTGGCCTTGGACATAAGGAACACCTTTGCCTTTGAGGCGAATGGCAGTACCAGACTGGATACCAGCTGGGATTTTTACCTTCAGTGGGCTGTCGATTGTTGCAACATCGATAACATCACCAAGTGCTGCTTGGGCGAAGGTAACTGGAACTTCAATATGAATATTATAACCCTGGCGGCGAAAATCCTTGGATAAGCCAACTGATGTAATGATGGTAAAATCATCAAACTGAATGCGAGTGCCCGAGTCAACGCCTGCCGGCACCTTGATTTTGTGCTTTTTGCCATCAATTGTGACTTCCTTTTCTGTGCCCTTAACTGCCTCATGAAACGTGACGTGGAGTTCGTAGACCGGTTTGCGCCTACGCGTTTGTCCGAATGGCGAAGCACCACCAAAGAAGCTCTCAAAAATCTCAAAGGGATCGGCGAAATTACCAAAGTCAAAATCAAAACCCTGGCCATTTTGGCCACCATAACTCCAGGTGTATGTGTAAGGCCCTTGCTGGCCGAACGGGCTACCACCAGCTCCTGCTCCAGGATATCCTTGTGATCGATCGAATGCGGCATGGCCAAATTGGTCGTAAACTTGGCGCTTTTGCGGATCGGAGAGGACTTGATAAGCTTCGTTAATTTCCTTAAACGTTTCTACGGCATTGGGTGACTTATCAACATCAGGATGATGTTTGCGTGCCAAACCGCGATACGCTTTTTTTATTTCATCAAGCGTCGAATTTTTTGAAACTCCTAGTACTTGATAATAATCGCGTTTCGTAGCCATAAATATGAACTCCCTCTAACGTGAGAGAGAGTATAAGAGAGAAAAGATCCTTTAGCTCACTTTTTATCATCCACAACTTCACCTTCGACAGTTGGTTCTTCACCATCGGTTTTCTTTTCTTCTGGAGAATCAGCCTGTTGTTCTGATGGCTGCTCACCTGCTGGCGTTTCGGTTTCGGACTGGCTATAGAGTGAAGCGCCAACTTTTTGCATGGTGTCAGAAAGTTCTTTAGACTTTGTCTCTAATTCGTCTTTCGATGCTGAATCTAATACCGACTTTAAGGCCGTAATTTTTTCTTCAACTTCTTTCTTATCGTCTTCCTTGATCTTATCTTTATTGTCATCGAGCATCTTTTGTGCCGTATAAATCATGTTATCAGCAATATTACGCTGCTCAATCGCATCCTTCTTGGCCTGGTCTTCGGTTGCCCGCACTTCAGCTTCTTTGACTAACCGCTCAACTTCGGATTTATCAAGGCCAGTTGAGCCAGTAATGGTAATTTTTTGCTCTTTACCACTGGCTTTATCTTTGGCAGTAACATGTAATAGCCCGCTAGTGTCGATGTCAAAATTAACTTCAACTTGTGGAATGCCACGAGGTGCTGGCGGAATACCGTCCAAAATAAACCGGCCCAGCGACTTGTTATCTGCTGCCATCGGCCGCTCACCCTGGAGGACGTGAATCTCAACAGAAGTCTGGTTGTCGGCTGCCGTTGAGAAAACTTCAGACTTAGCTGTTGGCACGGTTGTATTTCGCGGGATAAGGACGGTTGTAACGCCACCTAGTGTTTCGACACCTAACGAAAGAGGGGTCACATCGAGCAGCACCACTTCTTTCATTTCACCGGTTAAGACGCCGCCTTGGATCGCCGCACCAATCGCCACAACCTCATCGGGATTGATTCCTTTATGCGGTTCTCTACCAAAAAATTCCTTCACGGCTTCATTAATTACTGGCATTCGTGTCATGCCCCCAACTAAAACGACTTCGTCTATTTTCTTTGCATCAGTGCCGGCGTCTTTGATAGCCTGCTTCACCGAATCAAAGGTTTTATCAACCAATGGCTTCACCATTTGCTCTAGTTTTGCCCGTGATAATTTAACTTGTAAATGTTTCGGACCTGAAGCGTCAGCGGTAACGAACGGAATGGAAATTTCGGCTTCCTGTGTGGATGAGAGTTCAATCTTAGCCTTTTCAGCGGCATCGCGTAACCGTTGTAACGCTTGGCGGTCGGCAGTTAAATCAATACCACTTTCCTTTTTAAATTCTTCAATAAGCCAGTCGATAATTTTTTGGTCGAAGTCATCGCCACCTAAATGGGTATCACCGGCTGTCGACTTGACCTCAAACACACCCTCACCAAGTTCGAGAATTGATATATCAAACGTACCCCCACCCAAGTCATATACGGCAATGGTGTGGCTTTGGGCTTTATCGAGACCATAGGCAATAGCCGCTGCGGTAGGTTCGTTGATAATGCGCTTTACATCCAAGCCTGCGATTTCGCCAGCCTGTTTGGTTGCTTGGCGTTGTGAATCATCAAAATATGCTGGGACTGTAATGACCGCCTCCGTTACTTTTTCACCAAGATAGGTTTCAGCATCGGCTTTTATTTTCTGTAAAATCATGGCTGAAATTTCTTGTGGTGTGAAGGTTTTGTCTTCTACCTCTACAACAGCCATATCATTTGAACCAGCTTTTATTTCATACGGCAACCATTTTTTATCCTCTTGGACCGATTTGTCAGAAAATTTCTTCCCCATTAACCGTTTTATGGAAAAAATAGTGCTTTTTGGGTTTAAAACTGCCTGACGTTTCGCTGGCCGTCCGACCAAATTTTTAATCGGGTCAACGACTGAAGGAATAATATTCTCGCCCTCAGCAGAATGAATTACTTTTGGCTGGCCGCCTTCAACTACGGCAACCGCTGAATTTGTTGTTCCTAAATCAATACCAATTATTTTGCTCATAAGTATTTCTCCCTTATAGAATTGTATTACGTATCAGGTATCTGATATAAAAATAAGTTTATTGCATTGTACCTAATACTTATTAAGTCTTTTTCGCTACTTTTACTTTCGCTACTTGTATTACCCTCCCATGCAAGGTATATCCCTTCTGGAGCACTTGGACTACCTTACCCTCTTCCTCACCTTCAACTACGTCTACTGCTTCCTGCTGTTCCGGATTGAATTGCTCGTTTGCGGGATTAATTTCTTCAACGCCCTGCTTTTTGAGGACTTCGTGAAGTTGCGTTAAAACAATGACTAAGCCCGCAAACCAGCTCGACTTTTTCTCGTCGTCAGGCGCTGATGCAACAACTTGTTCTAAATTACCAATTACCGGCAAGAGCTCGAGTAATAAAATCTGCGTTGCAAACTTGCCAATTGCTTCTTTTTCCTCAGTAACGCGGCGTTGTAGATTTTGGTAGTCAGCCAGGGCACGCTTTAGCTGGTCATGTAAATCTTGTACGTCCCCTAAAGACTTTGCATCATTCGCTTCATTTTTGTCGTGTTTAACCCGTTTGGGCATATTATCTCTACTCCTTAAATGCATTATTGTATCTGTAAGATATTTAAAGTGGCGTTAATAGCTGCCCGAAAACTCCGATAGTAATTTCTTGAAGTAACGTATTGTTGGAATAATTGTCGGATAATTTAATCGCATTGGCCCCACAACACCAAGGAAACCACTTTTACCCCCAGCTGATTGGTAGTCGGTAAAAACAAACCCACATGGTGCTAAAAGCTCGTACCCTAATTCTTCACCAAGTAGAACATTAACATCGTAGTCAACCGTAGACCGGGAAAAAAGATCATTTAGCCGATCAATGCCATCTAACAAACCCAACACTTCTTTTGTTAAATCAATATCATAAAACTCTGGCATATCCAAGATATTTGCGGCTCCTGCGACATATAGTTGACCATCATTGTCTGTTGCAACTGCAAGTGCCCGCGTCTTTTGGGCCAGCTCATAGACTGCATTACGAAGCAGTTTTGGATGTTGATAGCGGTTTTCCCAAAGATGTTCCTTAACTAATACTTCATCTTTAACCGACAACGCTTTTTCACTCATTAAGTCATGGATATAAAATTTCAGACCCATTGTGGTAGGAATTCTGCCAGCAGATGTGTGAGGTTTTTGCACATATCCAAGATCGGTCAAGCGGACCATTTCATTGCGAATTGTTGCCGGAGAAACACCAAGGCTATACTCCCGTTCTAAGATTTCGGAACCAACTGGGATTGCCGTATCAATATATTTTTCAATGATAGCCCGTAAAATATCTTTTTGGCGCTGGGTTAATTCATCCATAGTAGGTATGTTGGATATTTACAACTGAGCAAATACTCACTTTAGCAAAATGATAGATCAAGTGCTAGAAAAAGTCAAGATGGGTGGAAAAGGATTATAACTATATTGAGAGAGTAGGCATTCTAGCGCTCGCTTTCAATAATTTCACCGGATTGTGCAAGTACCCTGCGTACGCCATTCATCCGCCGCAGCGCTAACTGGACAATATTGACTTCTTCAATATGAAGCAAATAAGAAAGGAGTAGATAGGTAGCACTGCCTAAAACAGCGGCCACAACCGTAAGGATAATAACGTTTACTGTGTAGCGAGTATCTAAGATAAATAATTGTAGACTGTCAGGAATAATAAAAGGCCCAATGTGTTGGATATGCTGCCAAACATAGAGGTCCATGAGCCGCAAAGGCAAATACATAACAATAATCATACCCACCATACAAGCAATAAGCTTTATTGGTGTAGCCATGATTTGTGCTAAGGAAACTTCCATTCGTTTTACTAATAATATAAGTAGAATGGCAGCATTAGTAAGAGTGGTTAAAGAAAAGATACCAGCAAGCCACCAAATTGGTAACCGTAATACTGCAATAGCAATGGTGGCAAGCACTGCATGGAGTACAAAGGTAATACCACTAACAATAACTGGCGTTTTTGTATCTTGCATTGCATAAAATGATCTAGCCAATAACATAATCATCGAATCACCAATCAGGCCTAAACCAAAAACTGCGACGTTCCTTCCAGTTGTCACCGTTGCCTCCCAAGTAAATCTTGGATCGCCAAATAGCAAGCGGACAATAGGCAACCGTAAGACAATAAATATCGCAGCAATAGGTAAAACTAAAAAGAGAATTTGGTTAAATGAAGCGGTGAAAAGCGACAGGAATTCTGCTTTCTTATCTTTTGCCCAGGCCATGGTTAGCGCTGGTAGTGCAGCTTGAGCAATTGCTGCGCCAAAAAGCGAAACTGGTACAATTTCGAGCCGTGATGCATAGTCTAAACTTATGATCGCAACGGCTGAAGTAAGTGAGGCCAGTACTATATCAAGTCGATCAACCAATAGCGAAGAAGTCGCTCCAATCATCCGGGGAATAGAAAGGGCAGCTATTTGCTTTACCCCTTGGATCTTCGGTGACAAAAGCAACGAATATTGAAACTGGGTTGGTTTTAAAAATGGGATTTGGATAACACATTGTAAAAAACCACCTAAAATCATACCGACGACTGCGGCATAGATACCAAAAAATCTTGCAAATAACATAATCCCCAATATAACCGATACGTTATATAAAGTGCTCGCGATGGCCGGCACTAAGAAACGCTGGTTAGACTGCAAAATTGCCGTCAAATAGCCACCAATAATAAGAAAGAACTGGGCTAAAAGCATCATCCGAATTAACGAGGATACAAGATGCAAGGTACTAAGCGAATTATGGACAAGGCCAGGTGCTAACAAAAATGCTACCTGATTGGCAAAGATAAAGGCCACAATCGCCGCAACCGTATAAATTATCAATGTTAAATTAATAACAGCGGAAGCCAACCGCGAAGCCCTTGCCCTATCATCTTTGGCCAAATAGCTTGTAAATATAGGAATAAATGACACTGATAATACTGATGAGATCAGAATATCAAAGAAAACTTCGGGTAGGCCATTAGCCGCGATAAATGCTGCTGTCTGGGTTCCGCCACCAAAATAATGGATCAATAAGCGCAGCTTCACAACACCCAAAATTTTGGATATGAACATCATCGCCATAATGACAAACGCCGCGGAAAGGATTGAGCCTTGCTGTTGTGTTAGGAGAGTTGAAGAATTACGCCATAAATTTCGCCACATACGTATATTGGAGTATATCAGGTTAGACCAGCGAAAAAATACCTGTATTGTATTACTTCCCAACAATATCTGGGGACAACAGAAACTACCAACATTGCATACCAATTCCATATGATTAATAAGGTGTATGTTATTAGTGTTGACAATACACTAAATAAATGGTATCTTTTCCCTATATAGTGTTATATTTACACTATTAGCACATTTACAGGTTAATCTGCATTGAGAGGAGTCCTAAGTCATGTTTCGAACCATCATACCGCAAGAGGAACGAGCTAGGGTTATCCATTGGAACGGTAAAATTAGTATTGTCGATGGGCCATACCGTCTCCCGCTCTTAGCAAAAGCCGATATCTTCGAAAAGGAAGTTATCCCCGACGGCGAACAAGGCTATCTTATTGATGAGAATGGTAATTACCAAGAGATGATTGGCCCAACCGTTGTCTATATTCACCCGGAAGGTGAGTACCGACCACATCGGCGTTTTGACCTCGCCAACCATGAAGCAATGGTGGTTATTGATGAGGAAGGTAAATACAATATCTACCTCGGCAGTACGACACCGAGCGTTTGGGTGAAAGATCGGCAACGGGTTTACCAATTTCACTGGACAGGTTCACGTGGCGATACGGAAGAGAAATCACCCGGCGCGCTAAATATACAAATCCTTCGCCTGCAAGATACGCAGACTTACTTTTCCTTCCAGGTGAGAACGAATGACAATGTCGTTATCACGCTGCGGTTGATGATCTACTATAGTTACACAAGTGTCGAAAAGCTTTTATCAAACAACGACCCTTTGGGCGCTATGTACAATAAGATCATGGCTACTTTGGTTGACTTTGTTGCCACATTAGACTTTGACGAATTTAAAGAAAACACGAATGAAAAAATCGCTCGTCATGAACTTTTTACCGATGGCCGAACATTCTTTCAGGAATTTGGTATTGATGTGCAACAAATCGTGGTCCGGGCCTGGGAACCGATCGACCGCCAGGTCCAAGCCGTATTAGAACGGGCAGCAATGATCCAAACCCAAAAAACGCTCGATGAAGCAGAGCATGAGCGAAAAATGAATCAATTTGACTATGAAGAAAAAGAATTGGTTCGGGCATCACAACTTGATGCACAGCGGGCGCAAACCGCAACGGCGGAAGGCAACCGTGAGGCCGTGCAACTTGCCGCAATGTACGATGGACTGAAAGAGCAGGTTGGAGGACCAGTTGCCCAACAGTTGCTTAAACTGAAAGTAGCTGGCACTGCCCAGGCGTTGTACATCTCACCTCAATTGCTCGAAGCAAACGCAACTACTTAACCTAAAGGAGGAGCATGGCTTATACCATTCTCCTCCTTCCTTCATTTCACCTCTTTACAAGCGAAACAATTACCTTTATACTATTGTCACTTATACTGTAGGTAAGGAGTGTGCTCACGACTATGCCAGTTACACGATCAGCTAAGAAAAAATTACGGGCAGATGAACGTAAAACGGTTGTTAACCTGCGACGTCGTCGTGCATTGCGCGACGTTCTCAGGCAAGCCCGCGAAAGCAAAGCTGCCGATACGCTTCGGCAAGCGATTAGCGCAATCGATAAAGCGGTCAAAAACCACCTTATTCATGCAAACAAAGGCGCACGGTTAAAATCGCAGCTCACAAAAGGCATTGCGATAACAGCATCCGCCAAAAAAACTACTCCCTCAAAATCAAAGGCAAAATCTACCGCTAAAAAAGCTGGTTCGAAGAAAAAACCAACCGCTAAGAAATCAAAAAAATAATCAGGATGTCTTATTTCTCGCTGTAATAATGCCATCCTCTGTTACTATAAAATCCACCTGTTGATCATGCGCTTCCTTAGGAAGTTTCTCAATAACCTGCCAACCATAGCACACGCCAATCTTCTGGCATTGTGGGCGTAATTGACCCAACAGACGATCATAAATACCCTTACCAAACCCCACCCTAGTACCATTTCTTGCAAATGCCACGCCGGGAACAAAAGCCGTAGCAATTTTACTTGGTTTAACCTGTACAAGCTTCTTAGGCTGCGGCACGTTTTTTATGATCTCTAGTTCCTCCCAATCCAAGAATTGGGCTAGCATATAGTCCATTGTACGGACATTATAAGCAGGCACACAAACATGGCAACCATTGTTCAGTAAGGAGTTAATCGTGGAGGTTATATTAACTTCTTTCCCGATGGCAATGTAGCAAAGGATCCACGAGCCTTTTGCGGAATAAAAAGATGTTAGATAGCGGTTTATTCTATCACTGGCAAGGGAAACTTCCGCCAATGTGCACTTTTCTCGTTTCCTCAAATATCGTTGTCTTATATCAGCTTTCTGCTTAGTGACTGAAACCATACATTATACTTACTCTTCCTTTGACAAGTATACGGCGATTAGCTAGACTAAAGTGGTAATGGAACAGCCAGCTGCCCCTAATATCAACATATTAGCGTTTAAAGACCAGCAAACTTCTTCGCTTAACAAATTTCTCGACTGGGGTTTACAATATGGCCGCATTATTGTTATTGTGACCGAGTTTATTGTTATTGCGGCTTTTATTTCCCGGTTTTATTTTGACCGGAAATTAGCCGACCTCCACGATCATATCTCGTCACAACAGCAGTTTATTGAACAATCACAAGCGACACAACAGAACTTTTTAGCCTTCCAACAGGGCATTGTATCCGCCGGTACGCTTATGGATCAGCGTCATGACTTATCAATCGTATTGCAAAATATTAATGCGGCTAAGCCCGGGGACTTAGAAATCCGGGAATTAATAATCAACGGTACGTCACTCTCCATCACAGCGCAAGTACCTTCCCCCAATACCTTAAACGTATTCTTACAAAACCTAAATGGAAGCGGTAAATTTACGAATTTAAGTATCGACGATATAGCAATCAAAGACGGTCAGTTATTAATGACCGCTAGTGCACAGCTTACTAATAAAGCATATCAATAAACCATTATGGCACAGTTTTCTCGCTACTACACATACATCGAACCGGTAATGAAATCGCCAAAGTCTCAGGCCTATACGACATTGATTTTATCGCTTTTTGCGATCGCTTTCTTTAGTATTTTCGCAATCCGACCAACCATATTAACCATTTTAAATTTACATCAACAAATTGCGCAGGCCACTGACACTGATAAACAACTCAGCCAAAAAATCGCGGCTTTAATCCAAGCTCAAGCCGTCTTGGATAGTATTGGTGACAAAAAAAACCTACTTAATCAAGCACTACCACCAACTCCGACAATCGCTTTGTTGCTGCAAACCCTTGAAACAGTCGCCTCTGATAATAAGGTTACGTTAGGCGTTGTCCAGTTAAAGTCAATTAATCTGGCTGGCGAAGAACCTCGGTCTATTGCCAGCAATTCATCGACACTCGCTGCAGAAACCCAAGTTGCAAGTATACCAGGTAGCCAAACTGTAACAACGACACCTGCTGCTGCAATCACTACGATTGGGCTAACTTTTTCTATCCACGGAGACCAGGCAGCAATTAACGCCTATTTACATGAACTCGCAGGCAAGCGGAGAATAATTGTGATAGACCAACTGCGGTTGGTAAAAAATGTCAAAGATGGTACATACACTGCCGACTTAAATGCCCGAACATTTGAGCATTCTACACAGTGATACAATAAAAAAACTATGGTAACTAGTAACAAAGATTTACTCGTCTTAGCCTCGGTTACTCTAATAACCGTTTTTGCTTGGATAGGGTTTGAGGCATACCGATCAATCACCAATAAACCACTACCACCGCAGTCGCAACAAGTCATGGCTCCTTTAAATCCAACAATCCGTGAAGACGTTTTACAGCAACTCGAACAAAATCAACCGTAAGGTAATGGTGATTGGACCACCCCTACTAATAAAGGGTGACAAGGAATTAATTGTGCGAAATAGTGAAAAATTGGATTATCGGTAGGTAAATTGCAACTAGTAAATAGTTAACCTGTGACAAATACAAAACTATGCTTCGTCTGGGATTTGATAAACGTGCATTTGGATCCTTTTTAATTCTCGTAACGTTTCTGCTGCTTACTTTAGGTACCGTATTAGCAATCCAACATTTTCCACAATTCAGTTCAAAAGCATCTAGCAGTAATCAACCCACGGCTATTCAAGTTGTTAACTTAACCCAGGATCATGTTACTATTACCTGGAGTACCACCGATCCGACAACTGGTTTCCTGGCATTTGGAGATACAGCAAGCATGGGCCATACCCACCTAGACGACCGTGATACAGAAGACGGCCAAGCCAAACCTTACCGTACGCACATGGTAAGTCTTTCTCATTTGGCGCCAAGAACAAAATACTACTATACGATTAGCAGTAATAATCAAACGTTTGATCGGGATGGCTTTCCCTTTGTTTTCTTTACAACTGGCCAGCCACAAGGAACAAGTACTGATCAAATGCTTGTCGGTAAGGTGCTTGCCGCTGATCGGACACCGGCACAAGGATATATTGTGGCATTAACCTTTGAGCAAGACGGCGGGGGGTTGTCGAATGTTATAGGTGGTATTACCCAGACAAGCGGTGATTTTTCTTTAGACCTTTCCTTGTTACGAAGTGCAGATGGCACCTTGGCGTTTCCCTTGCAACAGGGAAAAACATACAACGTTGATATTACAATGCACGATCCGTTTGGCAATGTTTCCGCCCAATCAGTCAACTATGCGGTTGGTCAAGCATTTCCGACACTTATATTTGGCAGTCAAGCTTTACAGATACCCGCGTCGCCACTGAACAATTCGGTCTTGCTTGTTCCGGCAACCCCACAAGCAACAGCTACCCCAAAGACGAGACAAGACCTATTTTTAATACTGCCATCGACACCAGTACCCACCCAACACAAAATAAACCTCAACCTTTTACTCTAAATCTTCTTTGGCTACTCCCGCACTACAGATCAAACGTGACCTATATTTGATTGGACTATTATCGAAGGTGTGGTATGTAGAAAATAATTATCGCGTCGTGTGCAACACAGTTGGTGAGGGTATTGGTGAGATAGTTGGTTGGGCAACTAATAAGCGGGCTATCGCGGCCTGGACAGTACTCCAATCATTACCTTTTGGTACTAAAACCCACTGGCCACCGTAATTGCCGCTATCGGGATGGACAAAAACAGCTTCACCACCATCAGAGCCGTCAGTTAAAGCAACAGATTTTAGTGTAGCGTTTTTTGTCCGCCGGTAAAGTTGATAAAAATCACCATACTCATTCTCTGTAATATTGGTATCAATGCTTTGTCCAAACGTTTGTACTAAGGCCGTTATTTTTGGTATATCAAAGAGGGTTTCCTTTGAAATAAGGGCGTTGCGAAAGGCAGAAATAACAGCTTGTTGGCGTTTGGAGCGTGCAAAGTCGCTACCTTCGCCATTGGTCCCATGCCGAGACCGAACAAACTTTAATGCTGTCACACCGTCCATCTTCACAATTCCTTTATCGAAGTGAATGTGTTCATATCGACAGGCATAGGGATTGTTTTGGTCAGTAACATCTTCTTCGTTAATTGTTTTGCCAGTTGCTGCATTAACATAAACCGTGTGCATCCGGGTTGCAGTAGTTGTCGCGGCCGATGCAGTAGGGTGCGGCGAACCAGAAGGCTTTGGACTGGCTGCAACGGTTGGCATGGGAGAAACTGCAATAGTAACAGTAATTGGTTCGGACTTTTCAACAAAACCGCAGGTGTCATGTTCCTTATCTAATATTGGGTATTGGTAGTCATCAAACGTATTATCAACCGTAACCGTGATACCACCAACAATATCAATCGCTTTTTCAAAGCCTGCAAAATCAAGCCGCACGGCATAGGCAATAGGCAAGCCGGTATAGTTACTAAAAGCATCCATCGTTGGCTGTAATCCGTCATTACCCTTTTCCCTGGCCAGCGCATAAATTGCATTAACTTTTGATTGGGTAATATTACTCCATACGTCACGCGGTATAGAAAAAAGCGCTACATCTCCAGTTTTAACGTCAACCGATGCTACCATAATGGTGTCAGTTAGGTCCGGGCCATCATGCCCTTCACCACCAGTACCTAACAGTAAAACATTAACTCTACCGTTTGATTGCTTTAGGTCTGGGTCGCGGTTTGCAACGACGGTAAATATCTCCCCAGGGCTTGCTATAAATAACTTTGTCAGATGAAAAATAAATGGCAAAATATGGAAAAGGCCAAATGCCAAGAGTACGATGCCACAAAGTACTGCAAAGCGTTTAAACTTTTTTTGCTGCTGCTTGCTTTTGCGCGACATAATTCTGTTTTGTGGTACAACTGGCTGTTGTTGTGCCGTATCTAAATTAGCGTATTGCATGATAAATTTCTAAAAATGATTTTGGATCTAAGCTTGCTGAACCGACTAAAAATCCACCCATGCCATCGATAGCTTGTAAGGGCTTAACAAATGGTGCGGCAACACTTCCGCCGTATAACACTGGTATGTTGTCACCTACCATATCGTGAATGCTTTTAATAGTTTGTGTGATGACACCAATATCTTCAGGCTCTCCCCGGCCAATTGCCGCTGGTGGTTCAAATGCAAAAATGACATCCGTGTTTTTATACTCCTTAGCTTCTTCTAACGTTTCTTGGCTGATACAAATGATTGGCTTAAGTCCAGCCCCAATCGCCTGCTCGGCTTTAGCTTGGACATCTTTTGCTGTTTCAACAAGTAATTTTCTTCGCTCTGAATGGCCAATAATGACATATTGGCAAATACCCTGTAGGCTGTTTGCTGCAACTTCGCCAGTAAAGGCTCCTTCACCATAGGCAGAAACGTTCTGGGAACCCAATAGAAGATTACTGGCAAATCCTGAGGATTTAATGAGAGCGGCCGCCTCTGTTAATGCTGGAAACTGCGGACACAGCACAATTTGGATAGCTTGCTGTGCTGCGGCAACTTGCGGTCCAACCTCGTTTACCCACGCCAAAACCTCTTCGCCGGTTTTGTTCGACTTAAAGTTAGCTACAAGTATAAATTGCATAATATTATGTATCTTTTATCATCGCAGAAGATGTAATGTCATGCAAGGAAAACTGAGGTATTTATTTCCTTTTAGGATGAGGCAGATAAAGCTATTGGTTTGGACAGATCAATCCAAATATGGCTTTATCTTATCTAAAAAGCTGCTCTTCTGGGTAAAACCAATGAGCCGGTCTACTTCTTTATCATCTTTCACAACGACATAGGTTGGAATACTTAACACGCCATAACGGCTTGAAAGTTCTTGGTTTTCGTCAACATTTATTTTCTCAAATGTTACTTTCCCCTTTAACTCTTCTTCTAGCTCATCTAGGATCGGATCCATCATTTTGCATGGACCACACCATTCTGCCCAAAAATCAATAATTTTTGTCATTGTTTTACTCCCCTTTCTTAGTTTATGAAGCAGCCATTAGGAAAACCGTGCTGTGGTAAAAAACACCCATTCATTGAATGGATGTAGTATTATCATACCATGCCACACAACCTGCTGGAAGGTCTGAATGATATTCAACGCCAAGCCGTCACTACAACCCAAGGGCCCATTTTAATTTTAGCCGGTGCAGGCAGTGGTAAAACACGTGTGTTAACCCGGAAAGCAGCTTACCTACTCCAATAAAAAAAAAC
>CAYSOG010000027.1:0-15176 GCA_964432675.1 uncultured Gammaproteobacteria bacterium
TCCGATCTTTATACGTGCTTCAATATAAAAAAGCTAGATACCCCTAACGTATATGGTAAAAAGTGAAATGTAAAATAACAAACAATAAAGCTAGTATGTAAGCGACTTTTATTTTTTCTTTCTAATCTTGATCCTTACTTTTTGATTTTTTATTTTATACACTGATGTAAAATTGGAGATATGGCTAATAATCCTTCGTACGACTTTTCAAATCAGGAAATATCGCAGTTATTTGAAAACGTAGCCGCGGCATTAGAATTGAAAAAAGCTAATCGATTTCGGCTAATTGCTTACCAGAACGCATCGGCTGCAGCAGAGCATGCAACATCGTCCATTAAGGATTTATGGCAAGAAGGAAAGCTTGACGACATACCAGGGTTCGGACAGACAATCCAAGAGCACTTAAACGAACTTTTTACAACTGGCAAGGTAAAGCACTTTGAGGAGGTATTGCGTGGCATTAACCCTAGCGTTTTTGCCTTTTTATCCCTGCCAAGTGTAGGGCCAAAGACGGCTGAAAAATTGGCAAGTGCTGGGATTAAGGATGTTGATGACCTATCAAAAAAACTTATTAGTGGTAAATTAGATAGCGTCTTGAGCGAAAAGCTTCGAGAAAATCTTAAGTTAGCGGTGCAGCAATATACTTCGAAAAAAGATAAGCCCAGCCGTATGCTTTTGCCTTTTGCAGCAGCCATCGCAGACGATATCATGGAATATATGCGCAAAAGTGATGCTGTAATAGGAATTGACCCATTGGGCAGTTTACGCCGACGCGTTGCAACAATTGGCGATTTAGACTTTTCTGTTGCTTCAACTAAACCGCAGGAAGTTATCAATCATTTTATTAAGATGCCTGAGATTGCTAAGGTTGTCGATCAAGGCGAGGCAAAATCTTCCGCCGTATTGAAAACTGGTGTGCGAGTGGACCTTATGGTAGTTTCGCCAGATATGTATGGTTCGCTTTTGCAGCATTTTACAGGTTCAAAGATGCATAACATTCATCTACGAAAATATGCTAAGTCAAAAGGGTTATCACTTTCTGAAAAGGGCATAAAGCAAGTTGAACCAGAAGGGCAAATGTCATTAACCGTTCCTATTAAAGCTAAAACTGAGCAAGCATTCTATAAATCCCTCAAAATGGACTGGATGCCACCAGAAATACGTGAAGATACAGGGGAAATCGAGGCAGCGATAAATCATAAAATTCCTACTCTTGTCGAGCTAAAGGATATAAGGGGAGATTTACATATTCATTCTAGTTATCCAGTAGAGCCGAGCCATGACTTAGGTGCCGACTCTATGCAAGCCCTAATCAAACACGCGAAAGATCTGGGTTATGAATACATTAACTTAACTGACCATAATCCGGCACTTTCAACACATTCTACTGATAAGATTATATCCTTAATAGAAATTAGAACTAATTATATTGAACAATTAAATAGTTCAAGTAAACTAAAATTACTCAATAGCCTTGAAATTGATATTTTACCTTCAGGTGAACTGGCAATTCCAGAAAAGGCCATAAAAATGCTCGACTTGCCAATTTGCGGAATTCATTCCAAGCATAATCAGCCGAAGGATGAAATTACAAAGCGATTAACAATAGCGCTTGAAAACCCTTATTTGAAAATTCTGGTGCATCCTACTAATCGTTTGCTTAACCAACGTGATGAGTCGCAAATCGACTGGGATGTTATTTTTGATGTAATAAAGAAAAACAATAAGGTTTTGGAAATTAATGCCTATCCAGACAGGCTTGATTTAACAGACGCGCTTGTTCGAGAGGCTGTGAACAGAGGCATTAAAATGGTAATTGATACAGACAGCCATGCCGTTAAACATATGGATAATATGCAATATGGTGTAGATGTAGCACGCCGAGGTTGGGCGACTAAAGCTGATATTATCAACACCTATTCCTGGCCTGACTTTAAAAAATTCTTTGGCATTAAAGACAAATAAGTAGTAAAATAAGAATAGTAATCATTAAAGGAGAAATATGATACCAGTGCTTGTTATCATCGGCGTTATCGTTCTGTTCGCAATATTTACTTATAACGGGCTTGTTACGACCAGGAATAGGGTAAAAGAAGCTTGGTCTGGCATCGATGTCCAGCTGAAACGTCGTTCATCGCTCATCCCAAACCTTGTTGAAACAGTCAAGGGTTACGCTGCACATGAAAAAGAGGTTTTTGAAAAGGTAACCCAAGCCCGGTCGGCTATGATGTCTGCCTCAAACGCGAAAGAAGCCGGCGAAGCCAATAACCAGTTAACAGGTGCCTTAAAGAGTCTGTTTGCGGTTGCCGAGGCCTATCCTGAGCTAAAAGCCAGCGACAATTTTAAGGAATTACAGGAAGAAATTTCCGACACCGAAACAAAAATCGCTGCTTCTCGACAGTTCTATAATACGACTGTCCTGGACTATAACACTAAACTGCAGACCTTGCCGAACTCGCTTTATGCTTCAGCCTTAGGCTTCCAGCCTGAGCAGTTCTTTGCAGCAAACGACGAAGAGCGCCAGGATATTAAGGTTAATTTTTCCTAACTACCTGATAAATTTCACTAGTATCGCGGCTATAGTTCCTAAAGTATAGGTTGCAGCTGTGTATGTCGTCACAGGATACGAAGCTTGCTGTGCTCTAATTTTAAGATAAAGATAATCCGCAATGACTGTGATGATGATAGAGTAGATCAGTCCTACTAATACCCTATCAAACGCCGCGTACGCGAAAATTGCGAAAGCATATACCACCGCATTTATCATCGCAATAGTCATGTCTTTTTTTGTAAAAGTAGTAAAAGATTTTATTTCCTCAAGCAACATAATCGCAACAACCATCAAGCCGCCACCAATAAAGTAAAAAATATTCCCAGTATAAAAATCATTAAAGAAAAAACCACCACATAAATCGCCGCTAAAGTTCTTAACATTACAGTATTGATTAAAATTAAAGCTGCTCACTTCATGTAATCCATTGCCAGTGGCATAGAAGTAAACGCCAATAATAAACGCTAAAAATAGGAGAAATCCTTTTTTCTGTTGGATTGTCTTAAAATTACTCGTTACTTCTTTAAGCAAGAAAAGAGGCAAAATGACGGTAAAAAGGATGAGCGTGATCATTTGCAGTAGCTCGTGCAGGCGAAGAAAGCTGTATGGTTGCAGCACAATCTTTGTTGTAAACGAAAATCGCTCAATAGTAACCAATAGGACATCAATCGATGAAAGAGTAAAAATCCAGTTAAGCTTGTGCATACTTTCTACTGCTATTATCTATTTCTAGCTTGTCATCCGTCAATAATAGCACTACACTAAAAATATATGAATAAACCAATCGTTCTTCTTTCTGTTGTTGTCGGAGTAGTTTTAGTTATCGTTGCAGTGATTTACTTTATACAGCCTGCAAATGCGCTGCCTAGCTTTCTACCAGGCTATGATGTGACCGAAATAAAGCATCATTATAAACATGGCGTTGCATCGCTCTTATTAGGGCTTGCGGCTTTTGCGCTGGCATGGTTTCAGAGTGGTAAAAAGTCAAAACCGCAGCAAATACCATCCGCTCAATAGTACTCCTGCAACGATACAATAAATCGCAAATGGTTTGAGGGTACTTTTCTCAAAATATTTCGTCAAAAATTTGACTGAAAAGAAGGCTGCAATTGCGGCACATAAAGCTCCAATCAGGATTGGACCAATTGCTTGTTGATTAGCTTGTGACGCAAGCTCTGGTAATTTGAGTACAGCGGCAGCACCAATAATTGGGGTTGCAAGTAAAAACGAAAATCGGGCTGCATCTTCGTGATTTAAACCGACTAGTAGTCCACCAGTTATAGTCGACCCAGTCCTTGAAAACCCAGGGATTAAGGCAACACACTGCAACAGGCCAATTTTGATTGTCTTTGGCCAGGATAATCGGGCAATCCTGCGGTCACTTTCAGTGTCAGAAATATAGCCAACTTCCAAATTTCCCGACTGTTTCTTTATCAATTCAGCGCTATAGAGCATGAGGCCATTAAAGATAAGGACAAAAGCGACTAACTGCGGCGAGGCAAATAAGTCCTTTAACTTTTCGTCAAACAATAATCCCAGAATACCAGCTGGAATGGTACCTATAACTAAAAGCCAGGCTAGCTTGGCATCAGGATCATTTTCGCTAACTTCGCGATTTTTTAGCGACCGGAGAAATCCATTAATGATCCGCCGCCAGTCAGCAAAGAAAAACAAGAAGAGGACAAGTGCGGTGGCCGCATGCGTTGCTACTAAGAAAATTAAGAAAGTTGGGTCTTTCTGGTTGACCTGCCAGCCAAAGAGGCTCGGCAAAATGACACTATGGCCAAGGCTTGAGATTGGAAAAAGTTCAGTGATACCTTGCACAAGTCCAAGAATAATGGCCTGCAGATAGGTTAGCATGAATTAAGTATACGATAAAAATGCAGAATATTGTTGGAGAAATTAATAATGTCGTTCAAGGGAAGGCAGACAGTTCTCCGAGCGGAAATTTGCATACCTTCCCCTGATTTAGGTTACTTTCTGTTACATTCGTTTGTAATGTCGAGGGAATCTTCGAGGTCGCTGAGTGCACTATGCACGAAAATATGGCCCTTCTGCTCGAAAGATACATAGTACCCATCTGCTGAATAGCTGTAAAGTATTCCATATGACTTGCTTATCGGTATAACCTGAGGATAGCCATTAGCCTGATCGGAAGGGAAGAAAACCGAATAAATACTAGTAGTATTACTTCCCCTTGCGCGATAAGTGATCGAATTACCGAGTGGTGACCAAAGCAAGGTTGCGTACGCTTCCGGCATTTCTTCGTTACCTCTGATGAAAGGTAGCCGTCGAAGATGGGTGCCATCGGTATCAATCAGATATATGACCCTTTCCTCATATGGACCGCCACCTGTAAAGTATTGCCGAATAAAGGCAATCTTCTTACCATCGGGTGAAAATACCGGAGTGTTATCCGTTACGGCAGGTTCTGTACTTGCTGTAAGTTCATAATCATTACTACCATCGATATTCACAAGGTGAATGTGCCTGTCTAGGCCTTCATATACCACCAATGTTTTATCTGGTGACAAATTCGGAAATACTCCACTAACACCAAGGTTGTGCCGATATGAGCTATTTCTCGTTCCATCATAAAGCTTGCTGAAGGTAAAAATTTCACTGTGGTTGCCAGGATTATGATCGAAATCTACATGTAGGCTGGAATCTGAAAAAGTATTAGTCTGTTGGCAAAGCTGGGCTATTTGTGTGATAGTCGGTGAAACTTTGTACCTCGTGTTACTCATTTGATGTAGAAAAAGAGCAGTACTAATAATGATTACGCCCAGTACGAAGAACGCAACTATCGCAGTAAGCCGTTCCCTTGTCATGTCTTCCTCCTCTTTCACAATTGGGGTTGAATATATGCATTGCTGTCTGCCTTGTAAATGTGCTATTAGGGTAGTTTATTTAGCACCCTTAAGCTATGAATAATTATACAGCATTTGGTTGAAAAATGCAATACTATGGGCCAAATTATATTTTGCTCCAACTAGTAATCATCCTCGATTGCAAATAAGGCATAAATCGGCTATGATTACTCAAGAGTTATGGCGCTTCCCAATGCATACAATCAGATTGCAGCTAACCGGATAAAAACGTGGCTCATTATGTTGCTTTTTGCGCTTTTTGTAACCGGTGTTGTATATATTTTCGCTCGAGGATTAGGGTTCACAGAACCGACAGCACTTGGATATACAGGCATTGCGTTAATATTTGCTGGGATTATGAACTTCGCTTCGTATTACTGGTCAGATAAAATTGTCATGACTATTTCGGGTGCGAAGGAAATACAGAAAAGCGATGCACCGCAACTTTTCCGTACGGTTGAAAACTTAGCCATTGCCGACGGTATTCCAACCCCAAAAGTTTATATTTTAGAAGATTCAGCGCCGAATGCATTTGCAACTGGCCGAGACCCCAACCATGCGGCCGTCTGTGCCACAACAGGCATTTTAGCCAAGCTAGATCGACTTGAATTGGAAGGTGTTATTGCGCACGAACTATCGCACGTTAAAAATCGAGACACGCTTGTTATGACAGTGGTAAGTGTGCTCGTTGGTATGCTGGCACTTCTTGCAGACTGGTTCTTGCGGTTTTCGTTTTTCTCGAGGGAAGATAATGACAATGACCGAAACAACGGTGCAGCAATCTTCATGGTTTTAGGACTAGTATTAGCGATCCTTTCTCCAATCATTGCGACGCTTATTCAGCTGGCAATTTCTCGAAGGCGGGAGTTCTTGGCTGACGCATCCGGTGCTTTGCTAACCAGAAATCCTGAAGAGCTAGCACAGGCATTGTTAAAAATCTCAAATGACCCTGATCCCCTAGAGGCCGCAAACAAAGCGACTGCCCATTTATATATCGTAAATCCGTTCAAAGGACAAGGTGGAGCAACAAGTTGGTTTGCTAACCTATTTAATACGCATCCACCAATCGCAGATCGAGTTGCTGCGTTGCGGCAAATGGAAGGTCAGGCTACATGAATAATCGGCTAGCAATTATAATCCTTGCTGTTATTGTTTTGATCATCTTGGGTTATTTATATGTATTGAAAAAATTGCCGTACGAAAGCACGTATGCGCCAATATCGAGTAAAATAGCATCAAGTTCTGCAAGCTCGCCAGTTTTTCCCGGCACACCAGAAATTGAAAGCCAGATTGTTGAACTCGTAAAGAAGCAAGCAACTCAGTCGGCAGTACCACAATCATCTGCCCAAATTGTGTCGGTAACGACAGTCGAATGGCCTGATTCAAGTTTAGGATGTCCAAAGCCTGGCTTTGCGTATTCACAAATCGTGACACCCGGATATAAAGTGACAGTAAACGTTGGAGGCAAGCAATCGGAATACCATACTGACCTGTCAGGCAACGTGGTTTTATGCAATTAAATATATGAGCAAACCAACAAGTATCAACAAGCAAGAAGTTGCGCACATCGCAAACCTTGCAAATTTGCCGCTTTCTAATACTGAAGCGGAACTATATACTTCGCAGCTTGGCGAAACGGTGACATATGTTTCGATGCTTGAAGCACTAGACACGACAAAAATCGAACCTACAAACCAAGTAACAGGATTGGTTGACGTATTGGCTAAAGATGAGCCTACACCGTCGTATACTCAAGATGTAGCATTAAAAAATGCACCTTCAACAAAAGATGGTTACTTTAAAGTTTCTGCTGTACTGAAAGAATAAAATCCCATGGACCTTGCAACATTATCAGCTACCGCTGTCAAAAAAGGCCTTTCCTCTAAGCAGTTTTCTTCGACTGAAGTGACACAGGCTTGTCTTAACCGAATAAAGAAGCTCGAAAGCCGCCTCAATGCCTTTGTGACTGTAACAGCCGAGGAAGCCCTAAAAAGTGCTCAAGAGGCTGATAAAAGGCTATCACAGGGCCTTGATTTACCCCTTTTAGGGGTGCCACTAGCCATAAAGGACAATTTTAATACGCGTGGTATAAAAACTACCGCTTCTTCAAAAGTGCTTGATAGCTTTATTCCACCATATGATGCAACGGTAGTAAGGAAATTAAAAGATGCCGGCATGGTAATGCTCGGTAAAACAAATATGGATGCGTGGGCACATGGATCAAGCGGGGAAAATTCGGATTATAAACCAACTAAAAACCCCTGGAACGAAGCATACGTACCAGGCGGATCAAGCAGCGGTTCTGCCGCCGCAGTTGCAGCAGACATGTGCATTGCAGCGACAGGTTCAGATACTGGTGGATCTATTCGCTTGCCTGCAAGCTTTACGAATGTCGTCGGTATAAAGCCGACATACGGTAGGGTTAGCCGATATGGTGTAGTTGCGATGGCTTCGTCACTTGATGTTATGGGACATTTAACAAAAACAGTAGCTGATAGTGCCTTATTACTTAATGTAACAGCTGGTGTCGACCAACTTGATGCAACAACCTTAGATAAGCCAGTGCCTGATTATACCCAACTACTTGGTAAGAGCATAAAGGGGCTGCGCATTGGCGTGCCGAAGGAATACCATACGCAAGGTCTTGATGATCGGGTTAAGCAAGCGGTTGATGCCTCGATTACTGTTCTAAAACAACAAGGGGCCAATATTGTTGACATCTCGTTGCCATACACAGAATACGCCATAGCTTGTTATTACATTATTATGCCGGCGGAAGTATCATCGAACCTTGCTCGATATGATGGCATACGATATGGCAACGACCGATCATTTTTTGCAAAGGAAGCAAAATTGCGGATTATGCTTGGCAGTTATACTCTATCGAGCGGCTATTATGATGCGTATTATAAAAAAGCAATGCAGGTAAGAACTTTAATAAAAAAAGACTTTGATGATGCCTGGTCAAAAGTCGATGTCATACTGGCACCAGTCTCGCCAACACCTCCTTGGAAGTTTGGCGAAAAGACAAGTGACCCATTGAAAATGTATTTGTCAGATATATTTACGGCGACGGCAAACCTCGCCGGTATTCCAGCATTAGCGGTGCCTGCTGGATTTGTCGACGGCTTGCCAATTGGTATTCAGTTCCTCGGCCCGCAATTCTCAGAACAGAAACTGTATCAAGTTGCTGATGCGTACGAACAGGCAACACAGTGGCATGAAAAGAGGCCATCATTATGAACTACGAACCGGTTATCGGCCTTGAAGTCCACGTTGAACTAAAGACAAAATCAAAAATGTTTTGTCGGTGTTCTGCTGAATATTTTGGTGAAGCCCCAAACACCCATACTTGTCCAGTTTGCTTAGGAATGCCAGGAGCTTTGCCTGTGACGAACAAACAAGCAATTGAATATGCCATAAAAGTTGGCTTAGCCTTGGGTTGTAAGATCAATCTCTTTTCAAAGTTTGACCGGAAGCATTACTTTTATCCAGATTTGCCAAAAGGTTACCAGATTTCTCAATATGACTTGCCTATCAATGGCAAGGGTGAAATTGTCATCGCCATTAACGGTGAAGATCGCAAAATTGGTATTACTCGGGCCCATCAAGAAGAAGACGCTGGGAAACTGATGCATGTCGATGGCAGTACTCTAGTTGACTTAAATCGCGCTGGTGTGCCTCTACTTGAAATAGTTTCCGAACCCGACATGCGTTCACCACAAGAAGCGAAGCTATATGCCCAGAAAATCCAACAGATTGTTCGCTATACTGGAGTTTCTGATGCTGACATGGAAAAAGGGAGTATGCGTGCCGATGCTAATATCTCGTTACGAAAACCTGGAGAAAAAGCGTTACCAAACTACAAAGTGGAAATAAAAAACATGAATACTTTCCGAGGTATCGAAAAAGCTTTGGAATTCGAGATAGCCCGCCAATCGCAGATGCTCGACAAAAATGAAAAGATTGCCCAGGAAACACGAGGATGGGATGAAAACAAAGGGCAAACATTTTCCCAGCGCTCAAAAGAGGAGGCACAAGACTACCGGTATTTTCCAGACCCAGATTTGCCGCCAATGCAATTTGACCAGGAATATATAGCTGGATTAAAAAAACAATTACCAGAGTTACCAGATGCAAAACGCCAGCGGTTTGTTAAGGAATATGGTTTGCCAGCAAGTGATATTGAGCAATTAACTTTAGATATGGCCTTTGCAGATTGGTTTGAAGAAGCTGTCCGAGTTTATGCAAATTCACACGAGGACCATACCAGTGATCCTGGTCAAGATGCAAAGCGGGTAGCTAACTGGATGCTGGGTGAGGTATTGCGTCGAATAAACGAAAAAAAGATGACCATTTTAGATACAAAATTAATGCCTGCAATGCTATCAGAGTTACTCTACCTTATAGATAGCGGTACGATATCGAATGCAAGCGCGAAAGAAGTCTTTGCCCAGATGTTCGAAACAGGCGAAACTGCAGCATATATCGTCGAACAAAAAGACTTAACACAAATTTCAGACCGGTCTGCTATACTAAAAATCGTCCAAAAAGTGATCGACGACAATCCTAAAGCAGTAACAGATTATAAAGCCGGGAAAGAAGCCAGTTTGCAGTTTTTAATAGGTATGGTAATGCGCGAAACAAAAGGCCAAGCCAATGCTGATACAGTTAGAGCGCTTTTCTTAGAAAAGTTGTCTTAAACTCATTTAGTGTCTTTTCCAACGCAATTGGGTCTCTGACTAAGATTTATGTCAGTCATTGTAGGTTCTCGCTTCCGTTAGTACAGCAACTTTTCCAGATAAAATAAGGCTATATGGCTGATTTTACTCACTTACACGTCCACTCCGAATATTCACTATTAGATGGCCTGTCAAAATTTGGGCCCTTGCTCGATCGTGTTAACGAACTTGGCATGAACTCTATCGCCTTAACTGACCATGGCGGTATGTACGGTGCTATAAAATTCTACTTTAAGGCAAAAGCCTCGGGCATTAAGCCAATTATTGGGGTTGAAACCTATTTGGCGAAGCGGACGAGATTTGATAAGGACCCGAAGCTCGATAGCGATCAGTACCATCTTATTCTTTTAGCCAAAAACGAAAATGGGTACAAAAACTTAATGAAGCTTGTAACGCAATCGTATCTTGAGGGTTATTATTACAAGCCACGGGTAGACTTCGATTTACTTAAAGAATATCACGAAGATGTGATTGCGTTATCTGGATGCTTATCAGGCATTGGTCAAGAGCATTGGAAAAAAGGTGAAGATGACCAGGCTGAAGCCGGCATGCTTAAGTTATACGAAATTTTCCAAGATAATTTTTATGCTGAAATTCAGCGCCATAAAACTATTAAGGACATTGAAATTGTAAACCCAAAGTTAATTGCTTTTGCTAAAAAGCACGCAATTCCCTTGGTTGCAACAGCTGATGCACATTACATTAATAAGGAAGATGCAGAAGCGCAAGAAGTGCTCTTGTGCGTTCAAACCCAAAAGTTACTGTCCGACCCAAATCGATCCTTATCAATGGTTAATGAGCCGGACTTTTATATTAAAAGCTCACAAGAGATGAAAGAATTGTATATGGACCTTCCACAAGCAATCGAAAATACCCAGCGTATTGCCGACCAGGTCGATATTACCTTAGATATCGGCAAGCTAATTTTTCCGAAATATCCAATCCCAAATGGCAAAACGCCTGAACAATATTTAGAACAGCTGGTTAAGGAACGGACTGCTAAGCGTTACAGTAGTGGTAATGATGAAATAAATGACCGAATAGCCAAAGAGCTCGATATTATCGACAAAAAGGGCTATGCGACGTATTTTTTGATTGTTTCTGACTTCACGAACTGGGCTAAAGACCAAGGTATTGGCGTTGGTCCTGGCCGCGGGTCAGCGGCGGGCAGTATTGTTTCCTATATCTTAGGTATTACCGATTTAGATCCAATCTACCATAATTTACCATTCGAACGGTTCTTAAACCCGGAACGTGCCTCACCGCCCGATATCGATATGGATTTTGCCGATGATAGAAGGGAAGAAGTCATTGAGTATGTAACCAAGCGCTATGGTCAGGACCATGTTGCCCAGATTATTACCTTTGGTACCATGGAAGCGCGCGCTGCCGTGCGTGATACCGGAAGGGTTCTTGGGATGAGTTATAGTGATTGTGACCGGCTGTCAAAGATGATTCCGGTTGGTCCACAAGGTTTTCATATATCGATTGATAAAGCATTGGAATTATCCCTCGATCTCAAACAGGCGTATGATACCGAACCTGAAACAAAACGGTTATTAGAATTGGCAAAGAAACTTGAGGGTGTGGCGCGGCATGCTTCTGTTCATGCCGCTGGTGTTGTTATCGGTGACAAACCGCTTTGGGAATACACGCCGCTGCAAAAAGAAAGCAAGGGAGATAAGATCGTCACGCAGTATGATATGTATTCACTCGACCTCAATGTCACAGAAGACGCTGTTGGGTTGATGAAAATGGACTTTTTAGGATTACGAAATTTAACCATTTTACAAAATGCCATACGGTATGTGCATGAAATGCGAGGGATAGCCGTAGACTTACAAAAAATTCCCCTTGATGACCCTTTGGTATTCGACATTATTCAGTCTGGTAATACAACCGGTATATTCCAGATTGAATCAGCAGGCATGCGTCGGCTAGCCAGAGATTTGCGCCCCTCTAACTTTTCCGATATTTCGGCTATGATAGCGCTTTTTCGGCCGGGGCCTATGGACCTTATCCCAGACTTTATTGAAGGCAAAAAGAATGCAGCCAAGATAAAATACCCACATCCGCTTTTGAAAGATATCCTTTCTGAAACCTACGGTATTATTGTGTACCAGGAGCAATGTATGGAAATTGCTGTGGCTTTTGCAGGTTACACCATGGGAACAGCAGATCTACTTAGGCGTGCTATCGGCAAGAAGAAAAAAGAAGCCATGGAAAAGGAGAAGAAGAAATTCATCACTGGCGCTGTTGCCCAAGGCAATAAGAAGGAAGACGCTGAAAGTATATTTGCCTTGATCGAGAAATTTGCCAGTTATGGCTTTAATAAGGCCCATTCAGCCGGTTATGCCTTGATTACGTATCAAACGGCCTTTATGAAAGCCCATTATCCCACAGAATTTATGGCAGCGGTTTTAAGCGCCGAAGCGAACGCGAAGATGTCAGGTACCGCTAAGGAGGAAAAGGTTAGTAGCATCGTAGCCGAAGCCAAGCGAATGGGTATTGAAATTTTGCCTCCAGACATTAATCACTCATATGGCGGCTTTACTATCGAAGAATTTAAAGACGGTCTTGGAAAAATTAGGTTTAGCCTTGGGGCGATTAAAAATATTGGCGAAGCGCCGGTTGCATTTATTGTCAAAGAGCGCGAAGAACATGGCTTATATAAAGATTTCATTGACTTTGTCACGCGAACCACTGGGGAAAAGATTACAAAGCGAACGATAGAGTCGCTTATTAAAGCCGGCGCCTTAGATGCGTTTGGTAACCGGAAAACGTTACTCTTCGCGTTACAAACAATATCAGAAGCAATTGCGAGAGATAAGAAGTACGCGAGTAAAGCACAGGAAATGCTTTTTGCTGCCGATGACCTTGCCGCAACGCAAGTTATTAAAGTTGTGATGCCTGAACCACTCGAAGAGTTTCCTACACTGGAATTGCTACGCTTTGAAAAAGAATTTTTAGGATACTACGCTAGCAATAGTTCGATATTTTCGGAGTTTGACGAACTAACCGATCTGGCTTCACATAAAATCGATGAGCTTGTTTCTAACGAGCCCATGGGTGACCAAGTTGTGTTGCTTTGCCTGATAACAAGTATTCGGAAAATAATGACAAAAGCTTCAAACGCAGAAATGGCGTTTATTAAATTAGAAGATGAGACTGGTGAAATTGAAGGAGTTATATTTCCTCGCACCTATGCCCAATCTGCGTCATTATTAGTCGCAAACCAACCAGTTATCTTGTGCGGAAAAGTAGACAAGCGTGACGATAGGCCGTCGCTTATTGTTGACCAAATTATATCGGCCCATGATACGCGCGAAACTGTTCACCAACAAATTTCGGAAGCTAAAAGCAGGCCATCATACACGAAGAATAGATTTGCCAATAGTTCTAAACTACCCACAAAAGATGCTAGTAATGCAACTAATCCTCAGTCATTTGCCTACGAACTATTTATTAAACGTGGCACGCCTCGGCAGAAGCTTGAATTTGCTAATGATTTACTACGCAAAAACCCTGGGTCTTTGCCGCTTATTGTTGTCCTAGAAAACCGTACCAGTGTCCAACGGATCAATTACCCCCAGCCAATTAGTTGGAATGATGATTTACGCATCCAATTAGAAGGTATACTCGGGCCTGGCTGTATAAAAGAGTCTCAGGCAAATTAGCAATAATGATCTTGTAGTTTCTTTCCAGATTTGCTACAATGCTAGATTAGTTTATGGAACAACAATTTTCACCCGGGGATTTGATCCGTATAGAAACCCTTTTCCAGAAGAAAAATAGTAAGGAAAAAGCTACTGCATTTGAAGGTGTGGTTATGGGCATTCGCGGCCGTGGCGAAAATAAGTCTGTGACCGTTCGAAAAATCGGAGCCGGTGGTATAGGTGTTGAACGGATATTCCCCTTATCGTCTCCGCATATCTTGAAGATTACAGTGAAGCGTAAAGGCCATGTCCGCCAGGCTAAGCTTGGTTATCTTCGAGCACGGACTAGCCGTAATGCCCTCCTTACCTAACATTACCTCCTAAAAGACAAATTATTCCCCAAAATCAGTATAGTATAATGCCTTTGTGGCAAAATTTTCGGCGGCAACGTTTGCTGAAGAAGAAAAGCTTTGGCAAAGTGGCTATGCTTCTATTATCGGACTTGATGAAGTTGGCCGGGGTGCATGGGCTGGCCCCTTAGTGGTTGGTGGAGTTTTATTTCCTAAAAATTGCAGTTTAGGCTTTACCCTTGCTGACTCCAAATTGTTAACGCCAAAACGTCGAGAGGAGTTGGTACCAGAAATTAAGGCACATGCCACTGCGTGGACGACTGTCGAAGTTCCCACCAGTGTTATTGATAAAGTTGGTATTGGTAACGCGAACCAGATTGCATTCCGCAAGGTGTTGATGCAGCTTAAACATGCCTATGACTTTATACTCATTGATGCGTTTTATGTAGCTCACATACAAAAAGGTATGCAAAAGCCAATCGTCCATGGTGACGCAATATCTGCGACCATTGCAGCGGCTTCTATCCTGGCTAAAGTCCATCGTGATGGCTTAATGACAGGCCTTCACACCTTATTTCCTGCTTATCGCTTCGATATTCATAAAGGCTATGGTACAAAGCTGCATCGTGACGCAATTGGAAAGCATGGCTTGTGCCAACAACATCGAAGCTCCTATAATCTTGCTAAATATTTATGAACTCGAAAGTATCAATTGGCAAATTTGGTGAAGAAGCGGCAGTGAAGCATTTATTAAAGAAAGGCTATGCAGTAATTGGACGCAACTATCGGATTAGAGGCGGAGAAATTGATATTATTGCCAAGGATGGCACGACAATTGTGTTCATTGAGGTAAAAACCCGTTCGTCTAATGCATTCGGTCTTCCTGAAGAGGCAATCACCCCCCAAAAAATAGCTTTTTTACAGCGCGCGATCGACTTCTACTGTGCGGCAAAAAACCTTACCACATCATCCTTGCGTTTAGATGCGGTTGTCATTGAACTTTCATA
>CAYSOG010000028.1:0-14767 GCA_964432675.1 uncultured Gammaproteobacteria bacterium
ATACAGGCATGCCACTTCGTACCAGCAATTTGGGCTTTAGTTAACACCCAAAACTCTAGAAATACTGAAAATGGGGGAAAGTTTATACGCGGTCTTCAATCAAGACCAGCATGATACACTGCCGCCCTTCCTACAGTTGCTTTTCTTAGGGTTATTGCTATTTGGCTTCTGGCAGTCCGAACCCACCTCACGCATTCCGATTGACAAAGTGGCGTTACAGCTAGCGTTCAGCCGGGGCAAATTAACAAAGCAACAAGCTCTGCTAGCGCAAGCTAAGAATTTGGAAGAATTTGCTAGTGTAATGAAGCAAATTGCTCCGAGTGTGGTAAGCCTGTTGCAACCTAGCCAAAATATACCGCCAACGCAACCAGAAAGGAGGCCAATCGTCCAACCATAAAGGCCCGAATTGGCGATAAATAACAATGAGTAATAAAAAACAACTTACCCTTGAAATTGATATGACGAAGCTCGGTAAGGAAGTTGCCGAAGTGTTTGAAAGTAGTGCGGCAAGCCGGATACAGCTTATACGGGATAATATTGTTAAAACGAGAAGCTTCCTTGACGAAGTTTCGGTGGTGTATCGCCAAGTGATGCAAAGTTATTTTGCTTCCTTGCAAGGAAAAGGTGAGTATCAGGGTGGGAAAAGACAGCCAAACGGCGACAAAGAATTAGCTATCTTGCACAAAAACGGCAAAATTGCGCTTGTGCTCCTATCGGCGAATAGGGGATTGTATGGCGATTTACCCTTGAAGATTGTTGAAGAGTTTGGTAACCAGTACAAAAAGCTATCCGCCGCACCTGTCAATAAATCGGTTGATATCATTGTTGTTGGCAGGCTTGGCCAGTTTCTTTTAGAAAACTTTCCGGTTGATAATAAAATTTTATCGTTTACCGCTTTCCCTTTAGATGATGATAACCCGAGTAACAAGGACATCCAAACGATTATTGATAAATTGGTTGTTTATGAGGAAGTCTTTGTTAGCTACGGCAAGTTCCAAAGTTTACTGACCCAAGTACCTGAAACGGTCAATATTTCTGGCGGCAATACAATAGCTGAAACCGCAAGTGGTGGTAACCGTGCAACTGATAGGCAGTTTATACAAGCGGCGAGCAGTGATGATCACAAGCGGCGAATATTATTTGAGCCGTCATTACAGTCAATTGCGGCATTTTTCGAACAGGAAGTCTTATCGGCCAATTTTCAGCAACTCCTTTATGAAATGCAATTGGCAAGGCTCGCAAGCCGTATGGTTGCCATGGATGGTTCTGTTGGTCGGGCGAACGAGTTGCTTAACGCCTACGTTAAAGAGAGCCGGAAGTTAAAACGTGAGACAACAAACCGAAAATTACAGCAAATATTTGCCGGCCAACAGCTCTGGTAACCATCATGTATAACCTAGCAGAATAGTAAATATAATGCTAGTCTAGGTAATTTAGGTTGTTAGGTAAATCAAAAGTTAAAAAGTAAAATGTAAAATGACAATGGAAAAATCAAAAAGTTTACTCAAAATAAAAAGCAAGTTATTCTTACATATTGATAGGTAATTTTGATTTTTGCATTTTAATATTTAAATTCTCTATATGGAATTAACTGAAGGAACTATTATTGCTATCCGGGGACAGGTGGTCGAAGTGGTCTTCCATAAAAGCCAGCCGGCAATTAGGGATATTTTAGTCTTGAAGGAAAATGACAGTATCCGTTTGGAGGTCTCGGGTTTCACACTTGAAGATACGACACTTTGCATTGCGTTATCTAGCATAGCTACCTTGTACCGTGGTGCAACTGTGGTCAATTCCGGTAAATCAATCAGTATTCCGGCCACACCTAAGCTACTGGGGAGAGTTGTCAATGTTTTCGGTGAAGCCCAAGACGGTAAACCGGCGATCACCGCCCAGCAGTATAACTCGATTTACACAGTCGAGCCTTCATATGAAACCATTGCTGTTTCCCAGGAACTTCTGGAAACCGGCATCCGTGTTGTTGACTTGTTCACGCCGTTTGTCAAAGGTGGCAAGATTGGTTTTTTTGGTGGTGCGGGCGTTGGTAAAACGGTGCTTTTAACTGAATTAATGCATAACATCATTACGTTCCACAAAGGTATCTCGGTATTTGCCGGTATTGGTGAGCGTATTCGGGAAGGCTACGACTTGTACCAGAACTTAGTGACGACTAAAGTACTTGATAATACTGTTATGGTATTTGGCCAGATGAATGAAGTAGCGCCAGTGCGCTATCGTGTTGGTTTTACCGCTTTAGCTATTGCAGAATACTTCCGTGATGTGCAGAAAAAAGATGTTTTATTCTTTATTGATAACACCTTCCGCTTTGTTCAGGCAGGGAATGAATTGTCGGCTTTAATGAACACTATCCCTTCGGAAGATGGTTACCAGGCAACCTTAACTTCAGAAATGGGCTCGTTCCAGGAACGGATTACTTCGAATAGCTTCGGTTCCATTACCACCGTTGAGGCGATTTACGTGCCTTCTGATGACATCGCCGACCAAGGGGTACAAGCAATTTATCCGTACCTGGAATCGATTGTGGTATTGTCACGGCAAGTCGCCGATAAAGGTATACGGCCTGCTATAGACTTATTGGCTTCGTCATCGTCACTTTTAAATCAAGAAGTTGTTGGCAGAGACCATGTGGCGATTGCTACTGAAGCCCTGCGCATGCTGAAGCAGTACAGTAACCTTGAAAGGATTATCACCATTGTCGGCGAGTCTGAGCTTTCGACACAAGACCGAAATACCTACCATCGGGTGAGCAGGCTTATGAATTATATGACTCAAAGCTTATTTGTGACCGAGAACCAAACTGGCCGCAAGGGTGTCTTTGCCAAGCGTGAAACAACACTTAATGACGTTAAGGCAATCCTTATGGGGCAAGTTGATGACATTCCAGAAGAGCAATTCAAGTACATTGAAAGCCTTGCTAGCCTAAAATAAATTAAGAATAAAAAAGCAAAAATCAACATAACTGTGTAAAATGAAAAATAACCTGCATGGCAGCTCGTGTAAACATTTTGATATTTACCTTGTCATTTTACAATTTGCATTTTAATTATTGATTTTCTTTATATGCAAATACCCTTGGTTTCTAATTTTAGTAAGAGTGTTATCAGTGTGAAGGTGATGTCTGCTAAGGAAACGCTTTTTGAAGGACAGGCGTCTGCTGTTTCTTCCGAAAATGATACTGGGCCATTCGATATTTTACAAAACCACAGCCGGTTTATTAGTGTAATCCATAAAAAAGTTATTGTCCATATTACACCACAAGAAGTCAAGGAGTTTCCTATCCAAAATGGCGTATTAACCGTAGAGAATAACGTTGTTAAAATATATGTGGGCTTGTAATTGTTCATCCTCATGCTACAATGCAAAGGAAAATCGGCAAGGTGGCCGATTTATTTAGCGAGAAGACAAGGCATCAATATTGCACATTCATAAGAGGAAGGTAACGCATGACCGTACCGCGTGGGCTGGCTTGGATTTTGACGTTTTCGTCTGAAGAAGGTGTTGACCAGTATTGTGCGCAAGCAATGGCACAATTGCAACGTGACAAAAGTAGTAGGCAAGCCAAAAACGTACTGTTAGCAATGGCCGCGGCTTTTCCTACGGCCCAGAAGGCATGCATTTGGCTACATACGCCCAATAGCTCACTGCAGAAACACACACCTCGCAGGGAAATTAACCACAAAGATTACGATGCAGTGCAGCGCGCACTTGCGAAGGATTTTCCACAATAAGGCAGAGGGTATAATCTGCTTCTTATGTCCACGAGATAGGGGAGTGATACATTGCTACATATTAGCCACGTGCTTTACATAATAGAGTCCATAGCAGTGTGTCTTATATTATTGTTTTGGCTGCGTGACTTACAGGGTGAAGAAACTACTAACGGGTTTATAAATTTTGTCCTCGTGCAGAGTATTTTCTGGCCTTTGTTTGGTGTGGTAAATGCAGTTATTAGCGTATCGCGCATGACACCGGATATACTTGAGAGCATCGTTATTTTCATTGGTTTTGCCATGAATATCATTTTTATCTCGACTGTAATCCTGCTACCTTCTTTACTGGGACTACGACTATCAAGAAGATTGACGCACTGATTAGAATATAAGGTCTTTGATCAGCGAAAAGTCGGTAAAGTACTAACAATTTCTACCGGAGGTATTCCTAAAAGGGCCTCCGGTTTTTCTTTGGATAGCATGGATTTTAGGAGGTTTGGGGTTTGGCGTCGTCTAGCGTAATGGTGTCTGCGCCGCCAGTGGCCGGTTGCTTGGCTGTACCGTCGTCTTGCGGTTTCGGGCCATCTGCCATTTGATCTAAGAACCGTTTTTGGTTTTCGAAGAAAGCCTTCGACTTATCGTCATCTGGTTTCGCGGCATCGGGTGAAGCGGCAACACTGGTCGGTATAGCACTTTCGCTTGCGGAAGGCATCGTCGGCTCTTGTGAACCTGTTGTCGTTGGGGGAGTGGAGAGTGGTTCCTCAGCTTTCGGGCTAGTATCCGTCGGGCTAGAGGCAGTAATATCTGGCTTCGCTGGTGAATTTAAGTCCTCAGAGGGCTTTTCTTGCGGCGCAGCTTGAGGTTTATCGTCGGTTGGTGCCGGGATAACATTGCTGACTGAGGAAGTACCAACTGTGCTTACTGGTTGGGCTTGGCTGTCATCAGCCTTAGTAGCATCCGGTGGAGCACTTGCTGGTGAGGGAGGAACTGGCTCAGTTACCGGTTGACTTGTCGGCTGTTCGGGAGGCGATTGAACTGTTGGCGTTTCGGTCGATGGCGAACTTTGGGCTGTCTTAGCTAATTCGTCAATTTCTGCTTGGACTGGAGCGGGACTTCCAAGTTCATCTGGTTTCTGCTGTGCCGGGGTTGGCTGACCGGCCTGGCTAAGCGCTTCAGCTGTGGCCATGGCGACACCATGAGCTGCGGTGCCGTTTAATGGTGCAGGCTTGTTATTTTGCGTACCTGGCCCACCTTTTGCGGTTGATGCGGTTTGGGTGGCACTAGCAGGCGCAACCGCTGTCGACAAAATCTGCGGCGTTTGCTTTGCGTTGGCTTGACCGCTTGCATTAGCATTCTCTTGCTGCTTTTTGCTAAAGACGAACTGGCCATTTTGGAAATTTACTAAAACCGTGTCGCCTTCCTTCACTTCTTGCTTAATAATTAAGGTTGAAATTGAGTTTTCGATTTGCTGTTGGATCAAGCGGCGCAATGGTCTGGCACCATAAACTGGATCATAGCCAATTTCAGCTAAGTGCTTTTTAGCACTGTCCGAGACCTCAATGCTTAAATTTTGCTCCTGCAAAAGCTTTTGAGTGCCGGCTAATTGAATTTCGGTAATCTTAACCATGTCAGCTCGACTGATTGGCTTAAAGACGATGATTTCGTCAAAGCGGTTTAATAGTTCCGGCCGGAAGAACTTTTTGAGTTCGTCCATCAGTTTCTTTGTTAGGGCTGCAAACTTTTCGTTGGCAGTAGCAGCCTTGCCAGAAGCTTTGGCTTTGGCGGCGGCTGCTTCAGAAGCCGCGCGCGAGTCGGCGCCACCGGCCGCCTGGATGTTTTGGACGGTAACATCACCCAAATCTTCGGCTTGAATTAAATTCGACCCTAAGTTCGATGTACAAATCAAGATCGTGTTCTTAAAGCTAATCGTGTGGCCTTTGTTATCCGTCAGCCGTCCATCTTCGAGAATTTGTATTAAAATATTAAAGACATCAGGATGGGCTTTTTCAACCTCATCAAGTAAGACAACAGAATATGGTTTTCGTCGAACCGCTTCGGTTAGCTGTCCGCCTTCTTCGTAGCCGACATACCCTGGTGGTGCACCAATAAGCTTGGCTACCTCATGCTTTTCCATGTACTCGGTCATGTCAAGGCGGATCATGAGATCTTCGGAACCGAAGAGTGCCTCGGCTAAGGTCTTCGCGAGCTCCGTTTTACCGGTACCAGTTGGCCCTAAGAAAAGAAACGAACCAATTGGTCGCTTTGAAGCCTTTAAACCTGCCCTGCCGCGTCTGACGGCCTCAGCGACAGCGTTGACAGCACCTTGTTGGTCAATCAAGCGCTGATGGATTTTGTCTTCCAAATGTAATAATTTCTCAGATTCTGATTCGGTCAAGCGGGTGATTGGAATATTTGTCCATTGCGAAACGATCTGCTCAATTTCACCTTCTTCTACTACATTGGTCGTTGAGCCACGTTGCTTTTCGAACTTTTGGACCAATTCGGTCAAGTGTCCATTGGCTGTTTCAAGGTCTTTCTGCGCCTGGACAAGCTTACCCTTGTTATTGGCTTTTTCGGCATCGGCTTTTTCCTGTTGGATATGGAGAAGTTGCGTTTGCAGTGTCTTGATTTCTTCCGGTAGGGAAATAGCCGGCAACCGTTTTAGCGATGCGGCTTCATCGATTAAGTCGACTGCCTTATCTGGCAAGAAGCGGTCACCAATGTAGCGGGACGACAGTTTGACGGCTGCCTCAACTGCTTGGTCAGATATCTTTACTTTATGGAAGGCCTCGTATTTGTCGCGGATGCCCTTGATCATGGCGATAGCGTCTTCGACTGATGGTTCGGGAACAAGCACAGGTTGGAACCGGCGTTCTAATGCCGGGTCTTTTTCAATGTACTTGCGATATTCGTCGATTGTGTCAGTACCAATGACCTGGATTTCACCCCGCGCTAGGTAGGGCTTAAGGATATTGCCGGCATCCATTGTCCCTTCACCGCCGCCGGCGCCGATAATATTATGCATTTCGTCGATGAACAAAATGATTTGGCCGGTTGACATCTGGAGCTCCTTGATAATGTGCTTTAAGCGGTCCTCAAATTCGCCCCGCTTCGAAGCGCCTGCCACCAATGCCATGAGGTCAAGTGAGAGGATCCGTTTGTGGGCAAGGTCTTGCGGCACGGAACCTGAGACGATGCGCTGGGCTAGTCCTTCTACTATGGCGGTTTTACCCGTACCGGCTTCACCGATTAGGGCCGGGTTATTTTTCGTACGTCGGGAAAGGATATGGATGGCCCGTTCAATTTCGGTTGAGCGGCCAATGACCGGATCTAATTTGCCTTCTTTGGCTTTGGCGGTAATGTCTTGGGTAAAATCGGCGAGTGCCGATTCCTTCTGGCCTTTGGCGCCCACCATAGTTTTGGACTGTTCTTGTGTCGCAAGCATGGTTTTGAGCTTTTGGGCGTCCAAACCGACCTTGCGCAAAACCAGGGCTGCAATGCCTTCGCCTTCTTCGATTAAACCAACCAACAAATGTTCTGGCGCCACGAATGCGGCATTGATTGAACGGCTGGTGGAATAGGCAAGTTCTAAAACCCGTTTGACCCGAGGCGAAAATTGCGGCTGGCCGGCAAAGTTACCCGGTTCAAAATGGCTTTCAACTTCTTTTTGGATCGTGATAGGGTCAACCCGCGCTTCCTTTAGGAAATTAAACAGCTGGCCATCAAATAGCAGGCCATAAAGTACATGTTCGGTATCGATGTAGGGAACTTTTTGCTGCGTTGCTTGGTTAGCTGCCTTAAAGATAGCCTGGGACGAGCGTTGCGAGAGGTGGGTGAGAATGTCGAGGCCTTCACGCTTGGTTGGGTCCATTGAGCTATTGAGGACAGCGTTCGGATCGACATCGCCCGGTGTCGGTTGCTGCATGGTGGGTTGCTGCACTGCTGGTGCTGGCTGCATTGGCACTGCTTGCTGGTAGCCTGCTGGAACCATTTGCATCGGCATCTGCACCGGCTGTTGCATGACTTGCCCGGGCTGCATAACCATCATTGGTTGCTGCGGTGCAGCCACGTATTGCTGTGGCATCATCAAACTACCCTGGACTGGTTGCAGTGTTTTGTTCCCTCGTTGAAAAAATCGTTGTCCTAACATATGGCAGGATATATCCTCATAAATTATTCTATCCAAAAATTTGTCATAATGGAAGCGATAACTATCGATAAGCAAAAATTAAAATGCAAAAAGTAAAAAACGTCGCAATATGAAAAATGACTTATCAGTGAGTCAAGCTAATCATTTTGATTTTTGTACCGTCGTCTTAGTCATTTTACATTCTTATTTTTTATTCTTGATATTACTTACGTCTTCATTGGCGATTTGTGATATGGCTGCGAGCTCGTCATTGTCAACCTTGGTAGCTTGACTGCTAGCTTGGCTGGTAGTTGGTTGGGTTGCCTGACCGATTTCTTGTCCTGGTCCTTTCTGGAGGTCTTCCAAATCTTCGGGCTCTGCTTCCATGTGTTTTTCAGCTGTCGCTTCCTTCTTATTCTCGACTGAAAGTTGCTCTTCTTCCTCTTCTTTTGTTTTTTGTTCACCTTTATGTTCAGCTTCAAGTTCGGCCAGCGTTTGTTTGGCAGCTTCGACCTTGGCCTTTAAGTACGTAATCGTTTCCTGTTCAGAAAAGCCTCCCAAGAGCAAGAATGGCAGAAGGGCGGCGACCATTTCAAGCCCTTTTTGTTTTACCTGCGGGTTTATATTGCCGAGCATACCAATGGCGACTTCGGCCTTTTGGACATCCATTTTAATCCATTCCTCGCGGGAATTTGTATTTGCTCCCAGGGGTACCTCGCCATTTTTATAATGGTCAAGCCACATTTTTTTGACGTCCTCGTAGTCACTTAAGGAAACCGACTGCATTTTATTAACAACTGGCATAACGCGGCCGCCAGCTGTTGATTGCGCCGCTCGGGCGACGACAGAGGCAGCATGCGGTCCGCCGCTTTGCGAAGCAACCGCTGCGGCAATGGCGGCGGCCCCTTTCTGGGCACCTGTTTGAACCTGTTCAGCTGTTGCAGCAGATGAAGATGCTGACCGGCCTCTTGTGGTTAATAATGAGGAAGCAGAAGCTGCCGACGCCGATTCTGCGGCACGGAGAATACTGCTTGCCTTATCGTCCCCGGATGCCGCACGACGAGATAATTCTGCCCGCATGGCTGAAATATGCTGCACTTCCTGTGGGTTTTTGGCTAAGTTCGGGTTGCCAAGTTTTTGCAGGTTAGACCATGCCTGTGACATTTGGTTAGTATTCATTTCCATACGCGCGACATCGGTAATTTTGGGGATAGCCATGCCTAAAAATCGAGAAAGGTCGGTAGTTTGTGCTTGGGAAATTTCACGGTCAATATTCACAACATTTTCGTTCTTAATGTCTTGGTTTACAGCGACATCACGGGCGACAATGTTGACTTTCCTAAATGGTAGTTCTAACGCTCTGCCTGCACCAGCTGGAGAAGGCGAAAGCGGTTCCGGTTGGGGTGAAGGTGGCGAAGGTACGGTTCTGGCCCTGCCGCCACCGCCAGGCGCATATTTCGAGTAAACTGAGCCGAGTTGTGACATCAACCCATTGGCACCGTCTGATTTGAGCCAGCCCGTAAACATGTCCCGGAAAATTCTTAATAAAATCCACGGCAAAATAATCACGACCCAAAGCATAATCAGTGCAACGACGTAGTTTGCGTAGGTATCAACGAGGTTAATATTAGTGGAAGCGGCGCCAGTTGGCGCGTCGACACTTTTGTCGGTATGGTAATTCGGTCCAGCGATGAGGATATTGGTTGCCGTGGGGTATTGCAGGGTGGAAGACCAGCCTGCTGGATCGTCTTGCCGAAACTGCATTGGAATGCCATTTTGCCACATAATAACGAGCCCCCGCAGGAACATTGCAAGCAAAATGCCGTAACAAAGCCAGCGAAAAAATTCACCGATCCAAATCTTGGCGGTGTTGCGGATAAGCGGAAAAGGGAAGAGCAGTGCTAAAAGGGGTGACACGATGATAAAAAACCACAAAATCACTTGCCGAATAATCAAAATACCCGACATTGCCATATAGGTCCAAGTCGTGAGCCGTACCAAGAGGAGATTAATGGCTGCCGATTCGTCGAACTCGGTTCCTGCCCTCCTGGCACCTTGGAAGCCCAAGTATGGAAAATTAATATCAAGTAAGTCTTTACGGCACAAAATATGCGACTCACAACCGCCATTTGGTATAGTCAAGAAATTATGGATTAAGCCCTCGGTTAGTGAGTAAATTAGGTGGATAATAGTATACGAGAAAAATATGTAAACCATGAGTACAACCAAAAGGGGTAAGAAGCGCATAACCTTGATATCTTTATCCCGCCTAATCATGAACCAAAAACCGACGGCCACTACCATAAGAGCGGAAAGTGCGTACGTTGCTTGTTCAACATACCGCCATGTTCGTTGCAACGGTGTATCACCATTTTGCGGTGTGGTGCCTTTTGCTAATACCCAGTCCAAGAAGTCTTCACTACGCACAGCATCTTTACCAACTTGTGTGACTTCCGCATCCGGCACAAAACTTCCAGCGTCGCTATTAATTGGGAAAGGATTGGGGGTAGGGGCCGGTGAAGCGCCAGATTGCGCGAAAAGCACGCCATGTGACAACTGCATGACGCTGCAAACTATTACAACGGCTAATAATATCCGAAATTTGGGCAGCATATAACTTGGGAGTTATTTAACTCCTTGTCCCTTTATTCTGGCTTATTACCGGGCTTGCTGTCAATTGGGATATCGGCTTTTGGTTACTAAAATGCAGGAACCTGGAGAAAATTCATAAGAATTTGGATTACAGGCAACATAACGGCGCTTAGCACTCCAAAGTATAAAAGCGCTAAAATAATGATGAAGCCGTAACGGTCGAGCGATAATAGAACCTGTGCCATATCAGTTGGTAAAATCGAGGCCAACACTTTCGAGCCATCAAGCGGTGCTATCGGAATGATATTAAACACGGCCAAAAGAATATTAATATAGACCATAAACTGGAAAATTGTTGCCAGTAATGGTGCGCTTGGACCGAGAAGATGGAACAATACTGCACCAACGCCTGCCAAACCGAAATTTGTAATAATGCCGGCAATTGAAACGAGCGCCGTATCTCTTCTTGGGTCGTTAAAATAAAGTGGGTTAATCGGCACAGGCTTGGCGGCGCCAATAATGATACTTCTCCCTAGCAAAAAACCAGAGGTAAAGAATAAAAGCGCTGGAACCAAGATGGTCATAATCGGGTCGATGTGGGGGAGGGGATTTAACGTTAACCTTCCAGCTCGTTGCGCTGTGGGGTCGCCCAATTTTGCCGCAACGAGACCGTGTGCGATTTCGTGGAGAATGACGGAGTAAATGAGAATTCCAAAACCGATAACAGCGGAAAAAATATCCATAAATTGTATTACGTATTACGTATAAGGCAATATATAATCCTTTCCTAGTACCTAATAATTGATACTGGGTACTTGATACCTAATACCTTTCTATGGTAGTATAACAAAGTCAGATTTAAACGTCACTGAAGAATTTAGTAGACGTTCTTAATTTTGGAGAAATTATGCATATTTGTGAAAATTGTGGTAAAGGCTCTATTATTGGCATTGATTCAACCCACCGATACGGTGGTGGTTGGAGTATGCGTGGCCAACGCTCGCGTAAAGTTTGGAAGCCAAACCTCCACTCCCTGAGAGTCAAAAAGAATGGCCACTTTGTCACCATGACGCTTTGCGCCAAATGTACTCGCAAATTAAAGGCTGCAGCCAAGCCGGCAGCAAAACCTGCCACTCCAGCTCCTACCGCAACAGCCTAAGTCCACTCTTTAATTATCGAGAGTACCTATTATTATCCTGGAAACTTCATTCACAATTTTATAAGCATACGTTGTCATCCTGATCCGTCTTAGTAGTTGGAGAAGAATCTACATGAGCGTAAAACCAAATTCGTATATGGCTCAAGTCTAGAGTTCTTTCTCCGCCGGTTGGCAGATCACTCGCAATAACAAGAAGTTCTTTAGATTGCTTGGCTAATCGGTATGACGATGCCCCTACAGAGAATATAGTTTTTCGGCCCATTCTTTGGCTTCAGGATGGCCACTTAAGAATTGCTTTATTGAGATAGGTGATTTTCCTTCTAATTGGACCTTATTTTCCGGTAAAAATTTTAGGATCTTACCTTGCCAGTTGGTCCAAACACTAGGCCATGGATAATAAGCGCGGACCATGCGGTTGAAATTAGCCCTATCATGAATAGCCAAGGTATTCGCCTCGAAGAAGCCATCATTTTTATGGATAATTTTGGTAAATGAAGCGTGGCTTTCGTCTTGCCGTTTTGGTTTTAGCTGTTTGGAAGACAATTTAGGAATAGTGGCAATAAGCATGTCAGCTCCGATATGGGCTAGCGTGTGTGCTAAGCTTTCGAATGTCGCTTCTGTGGGAGTAGGAATAGTAGATTGGGAAATGATCGGTCCGGCATCAACTTGAGCGGCCATTTTGATGATTGTTACTCCCGTTTTGGTTTCGCCGGCCAAAATTTGGGCCTGAATAGGGGAGGGGCCTCGAAATTTGGGTAGCAGCGAAGGGTGGATGTTTAGCGGTCCAAGGGTAGGGACTGCTAAAATCTCGTCTGGGATGATTTTCCCGTAGGAAAATACAATAATAAGGTCTGGTTTCAGCTTTTGCAGCTGGTCTACAACTTCTCTATTTTCCCGAAGCTTTAAAGGAGTAATAAAGGGAATATGGTGGCTTTGGGCATAAATTTTGACAGGACTTCCAGTTAATTTGCCCTTTCGCCCTTTCGGCTTATCCGGCGTTGTCACAACTAGTGGAATAGAGTACCCCTCATCTAATAATCGTTTTAGGACAACAACCGAAAAATCCGGCGTGCCAAAATAAATGATTGATGGCTTTTTCATTCTATTTTTAATTTCTCAAATTCAGGTTCGCCTTTTTTGTTGGTGCCGAGGTAGCGGTAAAGTTCTTTGCTTTGGTTTTGGACGTGGTCGATAAAGAGGCGGCCGTTTAGATGGTCCATTTCGTGCTGCATAATACGCGCGGGGAGGCCAGTAAAGGTGCGGGATTTGATTTGGCCTTTGGTATTAGTATAGCGAACTGTCACTTCTTGTGCACGCTTGACATAACCAAAGATGTCTGGAATAGAAAGGCAGCCTTCAAACTCTTCTTGCATTTCTTTTGAGAAATTAGTAATTTCCGGATTAATAAAAGCTGCAAATTCACTGCCCGCCGAAGTTTTGGACTTTGGTGCAATCTTGGCTAAAAAGATGCGCTTATCTAACCCAACCTGGTTTGCCGCCAGGCCAACTCCTTCAGGGTCCTTTTCCGCTAAAACCGTTTGCCGCATGTCGTCGATAGTCTTGCTAAGGCTTTGATCATTTTTTGGCACCGATTTTAGTTTCCGCCTGATAATTGGGTTTTCGAATGTAACAATTTTTAAAATCAATGTATTTTATCCTTTCCGCTTACCCCTAGGTTACAATATTTTCAGGATCAAAGTCTAGTTTCCAAGTGGTGGGAATGAGTGGTAGTAAATTATCGAACGCTTGCCGTTTTTCCCCTTTGAGCAGTATACGTACTTGGAGTTTGTTGTGCAAGGGCGTGAAGGGCCCGACTATTTCGACAGTATTGTCAGTGTGACCTGTTAGAGCTGCGAATAAAGTTTCCCCATGGCGTTTGGCGGTGGGGGCGGTTTTGGCCTCGAACGAGCATAACACGAGCTGATAAAACGGTGGGTAGTGCAAATTTTGTCGCTCGACAAGCTCTTGCCCGGCAAAATCTTTATAGTTCGACTGCATAAACCAGCTGAATAACTGATGGTTGGTTTCTGTTGCCTGCAGAACCATTAAGCCATTATTATTAGCAAGCTGTTGAAGCTGGTATAAGAGCGCAAAGCCTTTCTCAAGGCTTCTAAATTCCGGCCAGGAAATGATACTGTCTGCAGCAACAACAATGACTAATGAATATAGCTGGCTTTGTGGCTCATATAAAATTTTCTGGGTTGCGACAGTAATAATCGGCAATATGTTGCCGGCTTGGCTTTTGGCGGAAATAGCAGGCGTAAATGTTATAAGAGCGCCGGTTTTGTCTGATTGCCAGCGCCCCTTAGCGAACTGCCAGGTTGCGAGCAGGCGGTTCATTTCTCGGGCAACTGACTTTAAGTTGATTGCCAGTACCTTAATATTCGGGCTTTTGCACTGTGGACAAACCTGCACTGCTTCTTTGACGTAGCCAAAAAAGCGGCATTTGGCGCAGGCAATATTACCGCCTTCGTTCTTCTTATTCAAAAAAAGCAGGATTGGCAGTTGCGCGTTTAAAGCCCGTTTGATAAGTATTTGGGTTTGCTCAGTAAGGTGGAAGGTTGGGCTTGGATCATCGGTTTTAGCGGAAACAGTTATTACTTTTGGCTGGTGTGTTTGTTTAGGTGCTTTTAAAGTAATGGCCGGCATGTTTGTTACGTCGCCTGAAAGAGGGGAGTGGTGGCTTTGCGCTTGGTAATATGTTTGGACACGCGGTACAGCATCAACAATGGTTAGCGGAATGCGGTGAAGCTCTGCTAATTTTACCGCAACATCAAAGGCGTGATAAGTTGGCTGGTGGAGTTCCTTATACGCCCAATCATGCTCATCGTAGAGGTAAATTTTTGCGAGCTTTGTAAACGGCAAAAAAAGGCCAATCCGACTGGCGAGAATTACCTTTATTTCTTGTTGCTGTACGCGAAGGTAAATCGCGGCCCGATTATTTTCCGTCATACTGCCATCGTACTGGACAAAGGGTACGTTCCTTTTCCTTAAATTATTCGCTATAACGGAAAGATGGTGCTGCGTTGGCGCCAGAATTAGGCTCTGCGTGTTATGGTAGGCTTGGCTTTGCGGTTGCTTCGCCAAAAACGCCTTCGAAAATTGTGGCAGCGTAGCTGTGAGCACTTGTGACATGGCGGTGCGGTAGTAATAACA
>CAYSOG010000029.1:0-13047 GCA_964432675.1 uncultured Gammaproteobacteria bacterium
CTCGGTTGAATGATCAACGTGTTCAAATTGATCAAAGAATAGATATATTACGTGCTCAGTTGGGTCGATGGATAGGCGCAAGTGATGCTAATCGTCCTTTACCCAATAAATTACCTGACTGGTCTAAACCTCCTACTGTTAAAATCATGCAAGAACGTTTAATGCAACATCCCATTTTAAATGTAGATGCTGCCAACATTGAGGCTGCAAGAAATGAAGTAGCTTATGCTAGAGAACAATATAAACCCGGATGGATGGTTGATGTTGGATATGCAGTACGACAAGGAAAATTCCAAGATGGTCAATCACGATCTAATTTTGTTGGGGCACAAGTAACCATTGATTTGCCAATTTTTCCTGGAAATCGACAAGACAAAACACTAAGCGCTAGTGCTTACCGGCTCGAATCAACAGAGATAGAGCGTGATGTTCATTATAAAGATTTATTAAAAGAACTTACTGCTCAATATGCAATTTGGAATAGTTTAACGAAACGGCAGTATATGTATCGCCAGCATTTATATCCTGAAGCGAAACAAAATGCTAAAGCAGCCTTGTTAGCCTATAAAAACACAACAACTGATTTATCAACTGTGTTACGAGCGTATAGTAGCGAATTAACTATACGTCTTGAACAAATCCAGATACAGGTAGAACGCGCAAAAACACGAGCTGCATTACTTTATTTAGAAGGAGTTTCATCATGATGCCAAGACTATTAATTATTGCTTTACTTACGTTATTCACCATCCCAATGGTTGGCTTTACTGCAAATAATACATCCTCAAGTAGTCAACCATCCGTTGAAGCAAATAAAAAACCATTGTATTGGGTTGACCCAATGGAACCTGATGTTCATTACAAAGCGCCCGGAAAATCACGTATGGGAATGGAATTGGTACCAGTTTATTCAAAAGAGAAGAATCAATCGTGATCTATCTACCAAAAGATGACTGGATGAAGCGTAATGCTAAATGGATAGTTATTGTTATCCTGATTACACTCATTATTGGCATCTTTATTGGACGACAACTGTCACGACATTTAGCATCTGAAAAAAAACCCATGTATTGGATTGATACGATGGAGCCTACTATTCATTATCCGGGCCCAGGTAAATCACGTATGAACATGGAATTAGTCCCAGTCTATCCAGATGACCAAAATGATCAATCTGGTGTCCGTATCTCACCTGATGTCATTAATAATCTTGGAGTTCGCACCGCTCCTGTGACAAAAGGCGAGCTTACTAGACGAATTGAAGCTGTTGGTTATATTGAACCAAATGAAAATAAAATTAGCCATATTCATTCACATTCCGATGGCTGGATACATACATTGTATGTAAATACCGTGGGTGCACCCGTTAAAGAAGACCAGATATTAATGCAAGTCTATTCACCTGAGTTAGTAAATGCTCAGGAAGAATATTTAATAGCGCTTGATAGTAAAGATAAAGATTTGATAGACGCGTCTATCAAAAAATTACAAACGTTACATATATCTGATCAACAAATTCAACAGCTTATTAAGACAAAAAAATCCAGTCAATTAATTGACATTCATTCGCCACAAGATGGGATAGTTACTGAGCTTAATGTGCGAGAGGGTATGCACATTACTCCTGAAACAGATATGATCAGTCTTGTTGATTTAGCTACTATCTGGATGATAGCTCAGGTTTATGAAGATCAAGCCGGATGGGTTAAAAATGGGGAACTTGCAGAGGCAAAGGTATCTTCAATACCTGATAAAATATGGAAAGGGGAGGTGGAATATATTTATCCCCAAGTAGACCCGACTACTCGTACGTTAAAAGTAAGATTACGATTTGATAATAAGGAAGGCATTTTAAAACCCAATATGTATGCAAATATTTCATTACTGGCTGAGCCTAAGTCGGATGTGCTAAGTATTCCACTCGAGGCACTTATTCGAAGCTCAGAAGGGGATCGCGTTATCATATCGACTGGTGATGGTCATTTTCAGGTACGTCCAGTCACTACAGGAATAGAATCGGGCGAACAAGTCGAAATTCTTTCAGGATTAAATGAGGGAGATCGTGTCGTTATTTCTGGTCAATTTTTAATTGATTCAGAAGCAAATTTAAATGCAGGACTCCAACGAATTGAGACAACTCCATCAGCTCAAAATACAAAAAATTCCAATGGTACTTCCTCGAATATCATTATTGAAGGAAAAGGTGTTATCAAAGCACTAGATATCGCTCAACATTCGATAACTTTACAGCATGAACCTATCCCAATATTGAGTTGGCCAGAAATGACAATGGCATTTTCTGTAGAAAATAATATCGATCTCAACCAATTTAAAATAGATGATCATGTTAAATTTATATTTAAAAAGGATAAAGACGGTAAATATATTATTACTGATATTAAAATGTTATCACCTTAAGCAGAGGGAGTGTTATGGTTGCAGGCATAATACGTTGGTCAATCCAGAATCGATTTCTGGTACTAGCGGCAACCGCATTCCTTGTTTTATACGGCATTTACACAATACAAAATACCTCTGTAGATGCTATTCCAGATTTATCTGATGTACAGGTGATCATTAAAACAGATTATCCTGGTCAGGCACCACAAGTCGTTGAAGACCAAGTTACCTATCCACTCACTACAGCGATGTTAGCAGTGCCGGGCGCAGTCGTTGTTCGGGGTGAATCTGGCTTCGGAGTATCTTATGTTTACATTATTTTTAAAGATGGAACCGACCTTTATTGGGCACGTTCTCGAGTATTAGAGTACCTTAGTCAAATTGCAAATAGACTTCCTAAAAATGCCCAGACTGCGCTTGGCCCGGATGCAACAGGTGTTGGTTGGGTGTATGAATATGCATTAATCGACAAAACTGGGCAACATGATCTAGCACAGCTTACTAGTTTACAAAATTGGTTTCTTAAATTTGAATTACAGAAAGTTCAAGGTGTGGCAGAAGTAGCTACCGCTGGTGGCATGGTGAAACAATATCAAATTACATTAGACCCGAATCGTTTGCGTGCGTATGGATTAACACTTGATCAGGTAAAGCGAGCCATTCAAGAAGCTAACCAAGAAACTGGTGGTTCTTCTATTGAAATGGGTGAAGCAGAATATATGGTTCGAGCAAAAGGTTATATAAAATCTATAAAAGATATTCAAGAAGTTCCAGTCGGCCTTGGAAAAAATGGCGTTCCCATTCTATTAAATGACATCGCTGAGGTGCAATTAGGTCCCCAAATGCGGCGCGGTATCACCGAACTAAACGGTCAGGGCGAGGTTGTAGGTGGTATTATTGTTATGCGTTATAACCAGAATGCTATGCAGACTATAACTGCGGTAAAGGAAAAACTAGCTCAATTAAAATCAAGTCTTCCGCAAGGTGTAGAAATCGTCACTACTTACGATCGTTCAGTTGTAATAAAAAATGCTATATCCACATTGGAAGATAAATTAATCGAAGAGTTTATCTTAGTTTCACTTATCTGTATTGCGTTTCTTCTACATTTTAGATCGTCGCTTGTTATTATTATCAGCTTACCCATTGGTATACTAATCGCGTTCATTGTGATGCGCCTACAAGGCATCAATGCCAACATTATGTCGTTAGGTGGTATCGCGATCGCCATTGGTGTGATGGTCGATGCAGCGATAGTCATGGTAGAAAATGCACATAAACATCTAGAACAAAATTCCTCTAAAAAACTTAGTCATTGGCATCTTATACAACAGTCTGCCACTGAAGTTGGACCCGCATTGTTCTTTTCATTGCTGATAGTGACTGTTAGTTTTTTACCCGTATTTAGCTTACAAGCACAAGAGGGTAGATTGTTTATACCTCTTGCCTATACTAAAACCTACGCAATGGCAGCAGCAGCCATATTATCAATCACATTGGTTCCCGTGTTAATGGGATATTTTATTCGTGGCAATATAAGACCTGAGCGTGACAATCCAGTTAATCGTGTTTTACATAGCGCATATTATCCTATTATTAAGTTTGTTATAAAATCACCAAAAATAATTCTAATTGCTTCAGTGATTATTGTTCTCATTGGGTTTTGGCCGATGACACGGTTAGGCGGCGAATTTATGCCAGAACTCGATGAAGGCGATTTGCTTTATATGCCCACAACATTCCCAGGTGTTTCTATTGGAAAGGCACAACAGATTTTACAACAAACTGATAAATTAATTGCAACTCTACCTGAAGTGAAAACTGTATTTGGAAAAATTGGTCGAGCTGAAACAGCAACAGATCCTGCACCTCTTTCAATGATAGAAACAACGATTCAGTTCAAACCAAAAAGTGAATGGCGCTCGGGAATGAGTATGGAAAAAATACGTGATGAATTGAAAACACGCGTAAATTTACCGGGTTTATCTAATGCATGGGTCATGCCGATTCGCACACGAATTGATATGTTAGCGACCGGCATTAAAACCCCCGTAGGCGTTAAAATAGCTGGTCCAGATTTAAATGTTATCCAATCCATTGGCGAACAAGTAGAAACTATACTTAGGAATATTCCAGGAACCACCTCAGCATTTGCCGAACGTACGGCAAGCGCGCGATATGTTCAAATTGATATAAATCGAATGGCGGCGGCCAGATATGGATTAAATATAGATGATATTCAAAACATTATTGAGACAGCGGTTGGTGGTATGAATGTAACGCAAACTATTGAAGGGCGTGAACGTTATCCCGTCAATTTACGTTACCCACGTGAAATACGCGACTCATTAGATGAGTTACGATTATTACCAATTATCACACCTTCAGGCGCAACGATTCCATTAAGTGAAATATCTAATGTCAATATCGCAGAAGGCCCCGAGATGATTCGCAGTGAAGATGGTCGTTTGAATGGATGGGTATATGTTGATATTGCCGGACGCGATCTTGGTTCTTATGTAAAAGAAGCAAAAGATGCGGTGAACAAACAAATCAAATTACCGGCGGGTTATTCAATAAGCTGGGCGGGTCAATATGAATACTTGGAACGCGCTAAGGAACGTTTGGGTATAGTCATACCGTTTACGCTCGGTATTATTTTCTTATTATTGTACTTAAATTTTCGACGGTTTTCTGAAGTTTTAATTATTCTGACTTCATTGCCATTAGCATTAGTAGGTGGAGTGTGGTTATTGTATTTACTCGGATATAATCTCTCTGTCGCTGTTGGTGTTGGTTTTATTGCATTAGCGGGAGTCGCAGCAGAAACCGGCGTTATTATGTTAGTTTTTCTCAATCAAGCATTTGCCAAAAAAGAACAGCAAGCCAAAGAAGAAAATTGTGCTCTCACCCAGGAAGATGTAAATAATGCTGTCTATGAAGGCGCATTACTTCGATTAAGACCAAAAATCATGACAGTTTCAGCTATTATCGGAGGCTTATTGCCCATTATGTTTTTGGGCGGAACTGGTTCTGAAGTGATGAGACGAATCGCAGCACCAATGGTGGGCGGAATGGTGAGCGCGACAATTTTAACATTAGTGGTTATTCCAGCAATTTTTTTGGTTTGGAAATCACATCTATTAAAAAAAATGTAGGTTTCATTTGTATTGTTCATTCAATCATCATTCAGAGGGTAACAAATCATCCCTTATGGAGGGCACGAAACTCTTAATTTGCATCAACATCAAAAACATAGTATCATTATGATTAATAAGGCTTTTTACTTCCAGTAAGGATTTTTACTGGCTATATAATGTACAGATGCCTCGGTATGGTACTTGGGCTAAACAACCTATTAGATATCCTCACTAACAGTTATAAAAGCATTACCACGATTAATTAAATCTTGGTATGTTATGACCTCTATATGATGAAGATAAGAATTGAGTTTACGTAGTCCTTCTTTTTTATCGTCACTCCATAAAGCAGAATTACCGATCAATATATACCCTCGTGGTTTTATTGTAGAGACCTTTAAATCGAGTTCGCGTTCAAGGTGGCGCTCAATTATAAGCGAGTTAGTTTCTATTGTTTGCAAATAGTTAACAACTTGGCCTATCGCTTTTGTAGTATCAACAGCCCAATGCCACGACCCTTTATGATTAGCATCTTGAATAATAACTTCTGATTCTGGTAACTTAATTTCAAGTACATCAACAAATCCCTCTATAGTAGGAAACAAATAATCAGGCATTATTCCACTGAGATTTATTTTAACCTTTTCAATAGGATCCTTATAGTTTGCGCCAAATAACCAGCTATGGTTATAAATCCATCTTTGCCATGAATCTGTACCGGCTGTTTCACTAAATTTAGCCTTGAGTCTATTTTTAAGTTCTTCGATAACCTTTCTTCGTTTTAGTTGTACATGACCAGCTGCTAGTTTGTCTGCAATTTCTGGATCTTTAGCCTTTATAGCATCCCAAAATTCATTCGGTAGATTCGCTTCAAGAAGTTGATCAAATATAGCTTTTTTGTTTTTATCAGTGATTAATACAACTTCATCAGCATCTGCAACAATATACTCTTGCTCACCTGGCTTGATACCTTCATTTGCAATAATCAATTGCAGATTCTGAGCATTTTGAACGAGAATTCTTAAAGACTCTGTGTTCAATTCAATATGAACACCCTCATGTAACTGAAGACTTCGAAAGTCTTTCTCCTCAATCTTTTCAAGTTTCTTACCCTTCTCTTTTTTATATCTGATTAAGTCTCCACGAACACCGCCAGAATGAATCTCGGGTCTAAAAACCAATACTGTAGTTACCGTTTGATTTAAAATTATAGGATTTGCTTTTGCCATATCTTTTGAGACGGTTTTGGTTTTTATTTTATCGTGCATTTTGATAATATCTCATCTTTAATTATAAAATGTTACTGATTCTCTCTCCAAAAACTTTATCAATTTCTCTTTTCCATGAGGGAGCCTCATGTGCTTGCCTTAACGTAGTACAGCTATCAAGAACCTCTCTAATTAAAGATACATTGATTTGTTTCGATTTAAAAAACGCATCAAATAAATTCTTAAATTGCTCCAGCTTGACTGGAACAATATTAAGACTCATTTTCTCATCATTCTTGGTATACCAAACACCTATACGGAATGTCTCCGCAGTATTTGAATCAATTTGGTTTGCTATAAATAAACCATAAACTGGTTTTTTAGAACCGTACAGAATAACTAGATCAGCAACATGTCTTCTAACAGGCTCCCCTTCCGCTGCTTCCTGTCTTGAACTGCCCAGTAGAGTTACTTCAACAACCACAACAAAATCTTCAAACTCAAATATTAAGTCTGGGCCATTACCCGGCGCAGTGCCAACTGGCAGAAAATCCTGATCAATCTTAAATCTTCGTGAATTATTTGGCTTATTGTACAAACTATTTATGGCCAAGAATGCGCGCCATAAAATCCACTCAAAGTACGCTGGTCTCTCATTAGATGGTATACTTATCTCTTCATCATTTATCGTTTTAGAATTTTTATTGTTACAAAGAAGCTCCATATAAGCTGATATTTGTTCCCATTCTTCAGCCTGACGAAGAGCATACTCTTCTTCTTTTTTCTCAGATAATAAATCTTCTAGCTCGTGCCTTATGTTAGTTATATCACGTATATCTAAATTATCATTTATGGATCTACCCTTTAGATCATACTGAACCTTCCGAGTTTTGAGAGTATTAATTAGATCATTAAGAATGGCCAGCGCTGATTTTTTATCGTCGGTAGGAAGTTGCGCACCTTTAACAAGCGTTATGAAATATGACTTATCAGAATCAGGTATTTTTTCATCGTATATAAGGTTCTCAATAAATAATTTCTTTTCAGGTACGAAAGTTATTCCTCTACCCTTATTTTGAACTAAACCGGTTGCTTTAAGATAACGAATATTTGTATCCGCGTAATCACTTAAAGTCTTATCTGTATAATCATATATTTTATTGAAAACCTCTCTTTGCTCGCCATCAAATTTTCGCTTATTGGTAGCACTTTCCTTTTTCAAGCGCAGGGCTAATACATCTTCTACTATTTTATCAAGATCATCATCAGAACTCGTCATTTGGACTATAAAAGCTATTTCAATGAAATTAAGCCTACTATCGCCGAACATTTTATCTAGTTTCAGCATGATTTTTAAAACGTGTCTTAATGGTGAAAACATTGAAAAAGAAAATTTCTTTTCGATTGGGGAAGGAATGTAATATGCTGCTAAAGATCTCAAAAAACATTCTTGCATCGCAGAGACAGATTCTGATCTAATCAATCTCCAGCCACTGGGTGTAATCATATCTTCTTGACCAATCTCACTTTGGGAAATACCACACTTTTTAGGCATTTCAGGATACAAAAATCCAAGCTGACTAAGAGCTGCACGCCATTTCCTTCCAACACTCTTTGTTATATCTTCATTTTTCCCAGGCTTAACTATTTCATTTTCAACTAATAGGTCAATAAAAGCTATTTCTTGTTCTCTCCCATGTAGGTTACCTTGCAATGAAGATGTGGATAGAGCAACTAACCCATCACGTAATCGGAAAGGACTTCTAACTGTTGTATTGCCAAAATGCCATGCTCTCATTTAATATCCTACAAATATGTATTCCTGAACCTCGTTATTATTATCTCCGATTTTGTGCTTCTGATTTCCTATTGAATATTTGTAGTTTACAGGAATAACCTCTACATATTGTTTATACTTAGTCATCAAATCAATCATCTCGTCAAGCGTAGGTAAGCTATTTGATGAGTATGAAACGATAAGAATACTGTTTTTAAATTTTTTAAATAGAAAATCAAATGCCTTCGATGCACCTTTTTTGGAAGAAAACGGTGTTGGATATGACTTAAATTTTTTAGTTGAGGTGTGCTCCTGAATTTCGACACCCTCCCAGTCTCTCGCTAGACCCTCTACAAAATGATATCTTCTAACATACTCATTATCTGAAAAGGGAGAATAATATGGTGGATCTATATAGACCAAGTCGCAATCATCAACCTTGATTGAAAGCGCATCTCCATTTCGTGATTTATTTTTTTCTCCATTGTCGAATATAGCGTTATTAATTTGCTCTACTGCTTCAAGAAACTGTTCTTGTAGTGATATAACTAAATCACGCCTACCATCATCATAACGATGGCCTGTGTAGGTAAAAATACCTCTGGGACGTTTTTTTAGACATGCACGAATCAACGCTGACATTGCGATATTACGTCTATATGGATTTTTGATAGATTTAATATTATGTCTAAGCACATCTATTTGGTAATTATCCTCATCAGAAAAATATAAATCTTTAAATGTCTCTTGGACAAATTTATCTGGTAATCTACCTTTAAATTTAAGTAACGACTCAGCTTCACTAATACTTAGCTTAATCTGATTATTTTCAATCATTGCCTTAGCAAGAGTGGCTGACATTGCCATATAATCATTACTAAGAACTTTTTTTCCATATGATTTAAACATGTAACCTACTACACCTGATCCTGAAAAAAGATCAACTACTGTATTGAATTCAAATTGCGATGCTATCGCCCATATATCTGTTAATAGTTTATTCTTCGAACCCATAAAACGAGTGGAAGGGTATTTGTTAACTTGTTCTATTAATGGCGATGGTAATAACTTTAGATTAAATCTCATTTTTGGTGGTGCATTAACAATGACATCCTCTCCAATGCGTTTTTTTGCATCGCAAGAAATTTGTCTCCTTGTTTTAATAACATCCATTTCAAATTTTCCATATAATTGGTGGACTAAAGGATGATTGGAGTTTGTTAAAATTACATGACAACCTAAATCATGTAACTTTTTTACTTCGTTTGCTAATTCAATATGGTCTTCCTCATAAAACTGTTCTTTCGTATACCTTTTAAAATCTGCATATTCAGAAATTGGCAAATATGGTGGATCCAAAAATATAAAATCGCCTTCTTTAGCATATTTCTTAAGAACTTTTTTATAATCTCCACAAATTATTTTTGATTTTTTTAATAATTTTGATGCTGCAACTAACCCTTCTTCATCTATAATTCGAGGATTTTTATATCGCCCATAAGGAACATTAAATTGACCTTTTCGATTTACTCTATAAAGGCCATTAAAACATGTTCTATTGAGAAAAATTGTTCTAGCTGCTGCTTCGGCTGGATGTAATAGAGTCCAATTTTTAGCTCGAGTTAGATAAAAGCATTCTTCGGTATTTTCATATTTGGTTAAATACTTAATTACCGTATCAACATTATTCGCAACAGCCGTGTATAAGTTAATTAGTTCAGGATTACTATCCGCAATAACAGAATCTTCCGGCATTAATGCAAAATAAAGTGCTCCACCACCAATAAATGGCTCAATATAGCGTCCGTATTTTTTGGGTACTTTAGGTAAAAGGTCATTTAGTAGTTGTGTCTTCCCACCAGCCCACTTTAATAAGGGACGTGTTGATATCTGTTCTTTAATTGATCGCGCTTTATTTAACATCATATCCCTTAACCTTTTAACAATCTTAGAAACTTTCGCTTCAATAATAAACTCTATTTCACAATTAAATATTTTTTATCATTTGCGCTATATCATTAATTGATCACAAGTCTATCTCTTTGTCTTCTTTTTCACCTTTATCATTGGAGTTGTCTTTAATTGAGTCAAAGCCGACATCGAAACCAATAAATAGATCCTTAACATCTTCCTTGTCCCAATTCGACACAGATCTATGCTCCTGTTCATGCTCTACCAACTGCCCAGCATGTTTCTCCCCGAACTCCTGCCAGATGGTTTTCCAATCTAGCAATTCTAGCTCTTTACTATCGTGGCCAGCATCAGGATATGGTGTGAAAAGTGAAATAGCATCATCATTTATAATGCCGCGATGGGTGCTATATTCAGCAGTTGAATAATCCAGCGTAGAATCTTTAGCTCTTTCACGCGAGAGTGTGGCTACCATATCATCATATTTTGGAAACTCTTCCTTACTCCAAAATACCTCTGCATTATCTCTATGCCGAGTCATAGCAACATAAGTTGCATGTCTGTCTAAATATTCAGATGCCAACACATAGGTGTTATCAACAGTAACACCCTGCCCTTTATGAATTGTTGCAGCATAGCCGTAATCCAATTCGTTATAACGTTCAAGTGAGAAATCTATGGTAATAGGCTTGCCACCATCTTCTTTATCCAGGCGAACAGTTAACTCTTTGCCCAACCTACCATCAGCTATTTCAGCAATTGTGCCAAGCGTACCGTTTTTAACTCCAAGCTCGCGATCATTCTTAAAGAAATAAATTCTATCTCCTTCAGCAAACGCTCGTTCACCCCTAGCCGCGGAGATAGCATGATCTTCGCCCAACTCACCCAATGATTGACGAATCGATCTTGCCATTATGTTTAAATCACCCGCATCTACATTGGTGTATGCCAACATAATCTGTGTTTTGTCTGGATTGGCTATTCGAACATCATTCCAAGCATCCACTAAAGCCTCTTTAGCTTGACCCTGCGTGTCAAAATCATAGATACAGTCATGCTTCACATATTGCTCTAAAGCCTCTGCTGTTTGCTTAGTAGCAAACTGGATAGTCGCATCCTTCTGCCAGTCTGCTTTCTGCCGCCAGATTTCGGTCAATTCAACAAATGATGTTTTTTCAGTGATGGCGCGGAATGCTGCCCCTGCTTCGATTGCTTGCAGCTGCTCAGGGTCACCAACCATTACTACTTTGGCACCGCGTTTGTTTGCTTCCTCAAGCACCTCCCCTACTTGACGAGACCCCAACATGCCAGCCTCATCTATTACTAGAATATCTTTGGAAGTCAGTATCTCCTGCCCTCTATCCCAATAATAAAATCGGCTGGCGAGCGTTCGGCTTTCAATGCCACTGCTCGCTTCAAGGGTTTCTGCCGCAATTCCTGATAAGCTGGCACCTAGTACGCTATAGCCAGCCTTCTCCCATACTTCCTTAGCCGCACCTAGCATCTTACTTTTGCCAGTTCCGGCAAAACCCACCACGTTCCGTAAATCACCGCCACTCACCAAATGATCGAGAACCTTGCCCTGTTCTACCGATAAGCCATGATGTTCAACAGCTGATTCCACTGATACCTTGCCGATTCCATGCTTATGCCTGTCTGACAAAGTAACTGCATTGCTAATCATCTCGGACTCAAGCTCTAACATGTCCTTAGTGGTAAACCGTTCTCGGTTTTTATCATCAGTGCCAAGATACACAAGCTCTGATGAGACTTTCACCTTCTCGTAAACCATCTGAAACTGGTCGGAATCCACGGTATAGCGATTCACGATTCTGGCAATATCATGGTGAGTAAATGTTGATTGCTGTTGAGTTAATACATCCAGCACGATTTCCGGGTGATTCAATAGCTTTTCACCATTGCGCCCTACGATAGCCAAATGGTCTTGATAAGATGCCTGCCGGTGGAATGCGGTTGCTGTACCAATCTTCTTCTGGGGCTCAAGATCAATCCCCTGCTCGGCCAGTGTGCGGTGGTCTATACGAATATCATGCCCATTCAGAGCAAGGTGCTTATTGGTATACTCTGCCCATTGTTGTCGCCATTCTTGTAAATTGCTCTTATCGTTCCATTGCCTCACCTTTCCACCAAAGCCATTAGCTGTGACTTCACGCATGGTCAATAAGATATGGGCATGGGGTTGCAACCCACCATCAGATGCTTTATCCATATGGATATTAAAATCGGCAACCATACCATTCGATACGAATTGGTTTTTAATAAACTCTCTAGTTAATTCGATATTCTGGGTGAGGGTTAATTCGCGCGGCAACGCCACTTGGACTTCGCGGGCAAGCTGCGCATCTTTGCGTTTTTCGGCCAGCTCTACTCCGTTCCATAGCTTCTGCCTATCTTGCATCCATTCAGGCGCATTGTCAGGCAATAGAATTTCGCCATGGGCTATATCCATCTTCTTGGTGTAATCATATACCTCACCATGTCGCTCATCATAAAGCTTCTCACCAGCTCTATAAGCTGCACAAGCGATAACGCTTTGCCCTTTCGCTCTGGTAACGACTTTTGCACTTAGGTGATAGATAGCCAAGAAAAC
>CAYSOG010000030.1:0-12340 GCA_964432675.1 uncultured Gammaproteobacteria bacterium
TCATGACTTTAGGTATGCGATTGATGCGACAAAAGCGCGTACAGCGTTAAATTGGAACTACAGTCAAAACTTCAATGACTGCATATTCAATACAATCAAAGGTTATTGTATGTTGTTTAATGTGTTGTTCCATGAAAGAACCAGCTAAGAAGTCCATATGGCAAGGCGTAGACCATCGCTCCCAAAGTCATTGCCGTTATAAAACATTAATGTTTTATCATGTTGTCTTATAATAGATGGGAAACATACTTCCGTTTGATTGTCGCAAGTGTGTGCGGTTGTAAATGCCATGCCATTCACAGACAAAGGCTCCCACTTAATTCCGTCGATAGAAGAAGAATAACAAATATTGCTATATCTCCCGTTCCATGCTCGAACTGGGAATAAGCCGTGATATACGTCGTTTACTTTCCAAATAGCACTGCGTCCGTAGCCCATTATTGCATTTTCGACCGTGGGGAAAACGCAAATTTCCTCATTATTCCATGATATTCCGTCATCTGACGAAGTTGTCGACAAGGTATATGAAGGGGTATGCTTACCGTTAACATTTATTAATTTATGAAACGCTGCAAACCATGTACGCCATCTGCCACAATCTTGCAAGGTCATACCACCAGTGCGTACTAACTCGTTCTCATTTCTAGGTCCCATTAAATAATTGTCGGAAAAACGCACGAACATGTCACTTCCAGGAATATTTAATGCTAAGCCAGTGAAAATGGTGTAACGTTTATCTGCGAGATCAAATTTTTGCCATCCTGCATAATACAAGCGTATAGAATCATCTGACATTATTGCGCTTAATGGGGTAACACCATGGCAATCAAAATTACCTAATGCAGAATCCGCCAGTATAGGATTTTTTGCATAATCTATAATGTGATAAGGCTCTTTTGTTGCCACATCTACATAACCTAAACGTCCATAATTATTTGCATCCCAAAAAGAAGCATACACGCGTATGCGATCTTCCATTTGCATAGCGGTTGGTACATAGCAATGTGATACCGCCCATGGTGCTAAATTCCTTACAGGAAAAATCACTCCCAAATCACGCCAGGCCATTAGCTTGCTACTCGTTCAGATAATTCATAGTGACGAGTAGTATGTACCATAGATTGTGCACCAAAGCCTTCTTTAAATTGTATTAAATTTTCGTTCAGTATGGTGCCAGCATTTTCAGTAGAAATGCCGAAATTAAAATAATTTTTGCCTAAATCTGCAAAATAGCTTATCAAGAAATCAAATAATCCATCTAAAGCACAAACGCTTAATCCAAAGTCATTTGCAGAAATATATTGACAGTGCGCGACAGTCTCGGTCACGAATACTACAACACCTGCGCATATACCTTCAGCGTCGTGCGTGGCCGTAAACAAGAAAATGTTATTGGGAAAACTATTACTTAAACGTACAATTTCATCTAATGAATGTACTGGATTTTTTTCATATTTATCCATAAGACGTGCAGTTAATACCTGCCAAAACCCAGCCCAATCATTTGACAAAGCATAGACTACTCCGGATTTGTCTGATTTCTTTTTACCGCGGATCCGTATTTCAGAGAATTTTGTGCGGCGACTTAGGTTAATACTAGATGAAACTTCACAGATTTCTTTAATAGCCTTGTATTTAGACAGTGAATATAAATCTGCATCACAAGGGCGTTGATGATATATGTGAGGAATAAACTTGTAGATCACAGTGCTAACGTGCAAATTCTGCAGACACTGAAAAAGCTCTGTGAATATTTGATTAACGATTAAAATTCTATTGCATTTAGGCTTTAAAAATAGTCCGCCAAAGCTTAGCCCCTGATGCGAATACCACTTATTATCATGCAAATTTCCCGGAATGGCACCTATGATCGTATCATCTTGCAAAACTATAAATGAACAGTCATGAAAACGGTCGGCATGGTAATCCATAAAATCGCGTTGCAACATGAAATGCCCATTGTCTGCATTAGCAATAATTTCATCCCATGATGCTTTATAAGAGGGCTCGTAGCGAGTAATGTTAATCATTATGAATGCTCTTCTACCTGGCAGAATTTTCGTGCGCCAATTATTGATGGTTTTATTCTTTCAGGAGCGATTAGTTTGTCAGGATCGGTTGATTTGTCAATTTTACACTGCATGCCAATAAAATTATCAGCGCCAATAGTGACGCAGTCAGCAATCGAAGCATTCACGCCAATAAAACTATTAGCGCCGATATTACAACAACCAGAGATCACAACGTGCGATGTTATAAAACAATTATCTTGAATAATGCTGCTATGGCCAATATGATTACCGGACCATAACGTAACGTTGTTGCCGATATTCACAAAAGGCTGCAATGTGTTATCTTCTAAAATGAAAGCATGTTCGCCTATTGCAACATTTTTCCATATGAAGGCTCTTGAACTAATATATGATGCAATCCTATAGCCATTAGCTTTTAGTGCCTTGTATTTGGCTTGTCGTATACGATTTAGCTTCTGTGATCCTACTGCGGCAAATGCGGCATGTTGTGTCGGTTCATAATATGAAGCTACTTGTTCAAATGGAACTAATGGTAGACCCATAAATGTGCTTTGGTCGTCGATGTATGCAGCATCAACAGTAAACGCTACAACTTCATATTCACTATCGTGTGTAAAATATTCATATGCACATTTAGCAATTTCAGAATTTCCAAAAATAATTAATTTCATGCTAAAGCTTCCTAATTACTAAATCATCTCTACGGTTGTGCATTGGCAAATCTTTGGCCTGTGGCATTAGATATGCGTCACATCCAAAATTTTGTGCGCGTTGAATCATTCCCGCTAATACACCATCATCGATTTGGGTGAATTCAATTTTAAATATGTCTACGATTGGTTCTTCTTCGGTTTGCATAAATTGCTTATGAAACTCTTTACCAGTGCTGCTGGAAAAAAACCTTTTACGTTTGGAAATATTCGGAATATCGCCTATCAGTGCTGTTCCGCCTGGTTTCAACAATGAAATCAGCGCATCAAGAAAATAAAAAATATTGGCATCTAGGAAAACGTAATGTAAAACGCTGTAACAAAGAATATAATCATATCCATTTGGGGCGGCGGTCTGAATTGCTTCCAAATTCTGTGGAAATAATCCTGGTATTTTCTCAATATTTTTTTGCTCAGGTATATGCTGTAGCATTTCAGATGAATCCAATAAAGTAACTTCTAGCTCATGCGCTGAAAAGGTTTCTAAAAGCATATTTGTCAGGGGACTAGCACCGCACCCAATATCTAAGATTGTGCCTTTGCGGTTTGAAAAATTATCTAGTTTAGCCGTGATATCCCGAATGATCGCGGCTTCAAAACCCGCTCTATAAGCAGCAGGAAAACCAATTCGTTCTTCTGGAGAAATGTTGACGTTTTGGGCTAGATATTTAAAGCGCTCATAGTTAAGCGGCGTGCTAGCTAAGTCAATTTCATTGGAATTTAATAGCGTGCTTTTTAGGTCTGCATCAGCAGAAGAGATTTCATCCATTTTTCTAACTATAGAGCTTTGTGTTGTAGAATTTTACCATTGATACGCTGTTTATTCAATTGCAGGGCTAGTGTTGTGGTTGTAGATTTGCTAAGCTACTTCATTAATCACGCAATGTCGGTTACTGGCTAACAAGATAATACTGTCATGAACAAAAGTCTAAATTTTAAACAACTACGAAGCCTTTTTCACGAATTTTATAAACGATTTTGGCACATATCAAAATTTGATTCCGTGCTTTTTGTGTTTATTGCAATAATTAATGCGACTTTAGAAACAGTAGGTCTATTCTTAATTTGGCCATTAATTTCTATTTTTATTGATAAACAAAATTCAGCGCAATCAGTATTTGGGGTATTCTTAACTAAATATACGCCGTTCAGTGCAACGCATGCCACGATCTTCGCTGCGCTTGCAGTTGGTGCAGTATACTTAATAAAGAATGCAGTACTACTTGCCGCAAGTTTGCGTGAAGTGCATGTTTTAGCGCGTTGGAAGAGTGCGATATCCGAGCAGATATATACGCAGTGTTTGTATGCACCACTTGAGTTTCATAACCGCAGAGATAGCAATAGCGTATCAAATTTGGTTTTGTGGACAATTCCGTATGTTATTAATCAATTTATCAGTCAATTCTTTCAACTTTTAGCCAATTCTGTGTTGTGTATTACAGTTGTTGGAATTTTGGCATATTTAGTTTCCCCGGTCTTTTTTGCTGTTATAGTTTTTGGTGCGATACTATTGGTTATATCACATAAAGTATTTAAGTATTTTCATAAATACATTGGGCAAAAAGCTAATGATAGCTCTAACCAAGTATTCAATATATTAGTGGATACCTTTTATGCATTTAGAGAAATGCATATTTATCAAGTAACGAGTATATTTAAGAATGAGTTTCTAAGGCGCAATCTGGAATATATTAAAACCGAAAAGTGGGGGCGTTTCCTGGATCAAGCTCCTAGCATGTTGAATGAGATTATTTGCATAAATGTTTTGATTTTATGTATGTATCTAATGGCTAAATATCATGCGGACAAAGAAACAGCGGTGCAGCAAATCGGAATATTAGTCATAGCATTCTTCAGATTTATCCCTTCTCTTAATAAAATATCGACCTCCTTAATTATGATGCGTGGTGCTTGTGAGCCACTGCAAGTACTCATAAAAACAACAAACGAATTGGATGAGTTTAAAAACAAGCAGATACATGTAAATGATTCTGTAAAACAATCAAACATTGAGACATCTATTAAATTAAATGAACCGCTAATATCGATTAGAAATGCTGATTTTTCATATGGTGTTGCTGGAAGACCATCGTTAAATGGGATTTCCTTAGATATAAAACATGGCTCCATGGTTGTGTTGGTCGGACCATCTGGTGGAGGAAAATCAACGCTGCTAAATGCAATGATGGGATTTTTACCACCAAGTGCAGGCGAAATTATAGTGCATGGGCATAAAATGTACGATGTACAGCAAGCATGGTGGGAGCGAGTAGCAATTGTCATGCAAAACTTTTACATATTAAGTGCATCAATCGCAGAAAATATCGGGTTTGGCCAAAAACTAGAAGACATCGATATGAAAAAGGTGGCACAAACATTGCAAGACACTGGTATGGCTGATTTTGTAAATGCCCTGCCCATGAAAGAGCTTTCACCGGTTGGGCAGAATGGAAAATTATTAAGTGAAGGACAACGACAACGTTTAGCAATTTGTAGAGCGTTATATTTTAATAAGGACGTGTGGATATTGGACGAAGTTACCTCCGCATTAGACTTACGCACCGAAAGCTTAATCCTGAATCTGCTTAAATCATTTTCGGGTAAAGTGTCGATCATCATGGCTGCGCATAGACCAGGTGTCTTTAAATATGCAGATCATGTCGTTTTTGTAAGGGACGGGCATTTAGTTGCGCAGGGGACGCCACAATCTTTATTGGCGGAGTCGGTAGATTTTAAAGATTTGGTACAAAATCACGGGTATGAACAAGAAGTGATCTAAACATATGCACGGTATGCCACTAGTCAGCGTTTGTATGCCAACATATAACCATGAGCTTTATGTCGAGCGAGCGATTCTATCCGTAGTTACTCAAGATTACCCATGTATTCAATTAATTATTTCTGACGATTGTTCAACAGACAGAACATTATCTATCGTTAGATCGTATGCGCAACAATACCCACATCTAATTGAGGTTCAAGAGCATGCAGTCAATATGGGTATAGAACGCAATGTTGCCTCCATTTATCCGCTGATCAAAGGCCAATATGTCTGCTGGTTTTCTGGTGATGACTTATACATGTCTAACAAAATTAGTAAACAAGTTCAGCTTATGCAGGAGAATGCTGACTGCATATTTAGTTTTCATGCGGTTGACGTTATAGACGACAAAGGAAAATTCTTATATGATTTCAATGATCCTAGGATTGGCGCAAAATTACATACAGACAATATTGTAGAGAATTTATTAATACATCGATGCTATATTTGTGCAAATTCAGCGATGATTAATCGCCATTTGGCGCAAGGACTTGCACATAACAATGTTGCCGGCATATGCTCCGACTGGTTATTATTATTAGAGTTATCAATTAAAGGTAAAGTTCTTTACCTGCCAGACTCTTTTATTGCATATCGAAGGCATGCTAATAATATTAGCAAAACAATTAATATCGCCGGTGAAGAAGCAGTGTATAAATATATTTTACAAAATTACACAAAATACAAATATGCTGCATACAAAGGTTTGGCGCACCTATATGCAGTATACTTCTTTAAGTACTTATTGGTTGGAAAAATACACATGTCGTTTTACAGCGCGAAATGTCTTCTAGGCGTGCTGCTAAAGTATCCACCATCCATATTCTCCGCAATGCGTAAAATTGTTGCTGAAAGTGTTAAGCGAGTCCATTTGATTGCAGTATCAGGCAAACTCGCACGCTGATATAGGTGCATTCAAGGTTCGTAACGCTGACCGCAACATGTTAAGCGGTAATTCAAAATTAGCATTGCTAGGGTGAAACTCTGATGCAATTTGATGTGGATCATATCTATCCGCCTCAACTACGAGACCTTTTAAATAAATAAAATTCAGACCAAAAATTTCAGCATATTCTTGGAAATAGTTGTAGTTAATCCATTCGCTATCAGCGCATAAACATATTATTGTTGCGCCTTGGGGCATAAACATCATATTTGCTAATGCCGCGCCAGCCTGCGCAATCAACACGGCTGTTTGTGAAAATAGAGTAACTTGTTCGAGTAAAGTCATGTCACCAGGAGAGGTGATGTTATATCCTTCTTTAATTAAGAAATCTTCAATTTCGTCCTTGTTGCTAATGTATCTAAAATATGATTTTCTGCTTATATATGTTTTGTTTTTTGGCTGGGGTGTTATTGAAAAATGATCTAATATTTTTTTACGCAGATCAAATATTGAATCATGATCAAACTTGAAACATCCGAGGCCAAAAGCGCCATCACGTGGCCACGATACTGTGCAAATTGTTGTTTCTTGCAATGGCACTAAAAGCTTCTTTGCTACTGCGGTGTGGCCTTTTGGCAAACCGAACAATTTGCGTTTACCCGCAAGGATTTGTAATACGTCTATCGATGACTTAGAAATATTAGAATCAAACAATATGTTAAAAGAAAAATGAGAAAAGTTATTTATTGTAAAATGTAATTTAGGTGCTATTTCAGAAATAAAGTGCATCCAATTATCGGAGGAAGAGTGAAGCGTGCTAACCCACATTGATGGTAACCGCACTGCGTGAGTATTAATTCTAAGGCCTATTTCTGGTGGGTTATCGTGATATGTTGCTATGTTAAGCAATTCTTCTTGTAGGTGGTATTCATTATACAGCTTTTGCACCTCTGTGCGTGAACCGCTTATGTTCAATGCCAACTCATTATTTTTAATTAAAAATCGACTTCCAGCGAACAAAATACATTTTTCTATAATAACAAATGGATAACCATTCGTGGTTTTACTAGGTTTAGACATCGCATCTGCAAGCCAAACCATTTTAAATTTTTTAAATGTGCTTGGTTTATATGTATTAATTACGTAAGAAATAACTAGCTTAAAATCATGCCATGATGAAAACCCTAAGCAGATTTTTTTGCATGCTTTTTTAATAAATGACCAGTTAATCATCATCGCTGAAAGTTATCTACATAAGTAGCTGCATTTAAGTTGCAGCTATTGCCAAAATAATTTAAATACTGAACAATTAAAGATTGTACTTTTTACCATACGATAAAACAATATTAGGGGCTATTATGGACTCAGAAATACTTACCTATGGCATCGTAGAGCAAACTGTAGTTGATAATACCATCGATCTTAAAGTAGAAGAACTTCGTTTAAACGGTTTCACCGTTTTGCATAATATTTTTTCTAGCGAAGCCATGCGTGAGGCTGGGGTTGCTCTTGATGGGCTATTAAATAGACAGACCGATGAAGCGGGTGGCAAGCAGAATATGCAACGCGCGAATGACGATGATTTAGTTAGATGCCCATTAGCGTATAGTTCATTTTTCTTAGAGTTCGCAACGTGCCCTATCGTAGTGGAAATAATACGCAAAGTGCTAGGAGAGACGTTTGTATTGCTTATGCAGAACGGCATAATTAATCGATCTGAAAATAAACAGTATCAGGTTAGATGGCATAGAGATATGAACTATCAGCACTGGACTAGCTCCAAAATTCTTGCTGTTAATTTCTTAATTTGTTTGGATAAATTTTATGCCGAAGGTGGATCAACTTGGGTTATACCTGGATCGCATTTACATGGGGCATTTCCGTCAAAGGAATATGTTGCAAAACATGCGATACCTCTAGAAGCACCAGCTGGTTCAGTCATTATTATGGATGCAATGGCTTATCATCGTTCAGGAGTAAATAATACCCCAAATTTTATTCGCCGCGGCTTAAATCATGTGGTAGGAGTTCCAATTTTAAGTCAACAAATAGACATTCCGCGGTTTTTGTCTACTAATAGCTTTGACTATAGTGATGATCCATTTCTTGCCAGATATCTTGGATATAAGTGGAATCCATCGCCAAGTGCCTGCGAGTGGCGAAAGAAACATTTAGTAGCAAAGGAAACGCAAAACAATTAGGTCGCCATAGCAGTCAAGGTGTTTGCCAACTTTTCTATAGAAACCTTAAAATCTGAATTTAAGGGATGATGTACAGAGCAAACTTTTGAATCGTTATACTTATCTGGGTGTTGTATATGACCTTTTAGAAAAACAAAATCAATTCCGAATATCTCTGCATAGTCGTGAAAATAGCTGGAATTAGTCCATACACTATCAGCATTAATACATATTACTTTTGCCCCTTTAGGCATGAAAATCATATTTGCTAAAGCAGCTCCGGCTTGTGCTACTAAGATGGATATTTCTGAAAATGCTTGCACTTGTTGTTGTAAAGACAGGTCACCTGGGGTTAACAAATTAAATTTATGGTCACGTAAAAAATTTGATACTTCTTTTTGATTAACGAGATAACGAAAAGTTGACTTCCTGTTAATATAAACTTTGTTTTTTAGCTGCGGAATGATCGCAAAATGCTCAAGCACTTTACGTCTAACATCTAAAAGCGCTTCGGCATCGAAGTCAAAAAAACCTGTTTTTCCCAATGAATTTGGTCTGGGCCATGATGCACTGCATGTCAATTTTTCCTGTACAGGCGTAAGCAGTTTTTCCACTTGAACTGCAACACTGGAGCTTATCCCAAGCTTTGGTTGATCAGGAGCTATTATTTTGATTACTTCAAATGCAGAAATTGGGATAGATTGATCATAAAGTATGCCCATAGGCATGCCAGCCGCATTTTTTACAGCGCTGCTTAATCTCGGCGCACACTCTGCCATAAAATGCATCCAGTTCTCTGAAGAAGAATGTAAAGTACTTAACCAATTACCATATAGTTTAATTCTTGGAGCTGACGATTTGACTTCTATTGTGTTAATTGTTGGATCAAACTGTACGTTAGAGATTAATTCTTCTTGCAGATAATAATCTGTATATAGTTTTGATAAGTTTTTACCATTCATACGCGCAATGTCCAAGCTTATCTTTTCATTGCATATGGCAAATCTGGTGCCACCAATAACAATGGGATCTTCAACTACTGAAATAAGCCCATTTACAATCTGATTATTGCCTAGGTTTTCAGTACACCAAACCATCTCGTAATGTCTAGTGTCTTTGGTATGAGCTTCTGCGCTCAAGACCGATTCAATCATACTTGGCCGGAATAATCGTCGATACATTGGATAGAGAAGATCGCGGATCTTTGGCCCGAATGAATATTTCAAAAAAAATCTACGATAAATTAATTGAACTATATTATTTTTGATCATAAATATCTGTAAAAATCATTCACGTTTGCTTAGTCACGTTATATTGTATTTTCCTATGCGGTGCATTTGTAACAACTTGCGCAACTAAATAACGCATGTTAGTATCTGATGCTTGGAATTTTATCATTATACACAGGATGCTTAATTTGGCTAGAGCTGTAATTTTAGCTGGCGGGCTTGGCACTAGGATAAGTGAAGAAACTCACTTAAAGCCTAAGCCTATGATTGAAATTGGTGGTAAACCAATTCTGTGGCACATAATGAAAATATATTCTCATTATGGTGTGAATGATTTTATCATATGCTTGGGTTATAAAGGTTATTTAATAAAGGAATACTTTTGTAATTACTATAATCACACATCTAATATCACAGTGGATTTAAAAAACAATAATATTAAAGTCCACAATAATTACTCTGAGCCTTGGACCATAACATTAGTCGATACAGGCGAGAATACTATGACGGGTGGCAGGTTATTACGTGTCGCGCCGTACCTTATGGAAGAAGATCACTTTTGTTTAACCTATGGCGATGGGGTTGCAGATATAAATATTGCGCATCTACTTAAATTCCATAGTTCTCACAGGAAGCTAGCTACAATGACAATGATAAATCCACCAAATCGCTTTGGTGTTTTGACGGTGGATGAGCAAAATGCAGTCATGAGTTTCAAAGAAAAGCCGCAAGATCCAAATTGTTTCGCAAATGGTGGCTTTTTTGTTTTATCCCCAAAAGTTTTTGAGTATATCAATGAAGGAGATGCGTCTATCTGGGAGCGAACACCACTAGAGTCGTTAACCCAAGAAAACCAGTTGGCCGCTTATAAACATGAAGGTTTTTGGCAGGCTATGGACACGTTGCGTGACAAAAATACGCTGGAAGAATTATGGGCCAATAATGCTGCACCATGGAGAGTATGGTGAGTCATGATCTAGCCGCGTTCTTTAAAGGCAAAAAAGTATTTGTCACTGGTTGTACGGGCTTTAAAGGCAGTTGGTTGTCTTTACTGCTAACTCAGCTAGGTGCACAGGTGACGGGTTTTGCTCTTGAGCCAGAAGAACAAAGCTTATTCAACATTTTAAACCTGCGCCAAGATATACATTATATTTCTGGTGATATAAAAGATATTGCAGCGGTGAATGCTGCACTGGCAACGCAAGATTTTGACTTAGTTTTTCATTTAGCCGCGCAAGCGTTAGTGAGGGCATCATATGAATTTCCAGAAGATACTTATTATGTAAATGTGCTGGGCACTGTAAATTTGTTTGAAGCAATACGTAAGTCCTCGTCTATTGCTGCTGTAGTAAACGTTACTACAGACAAATGCTATGCAAATCAAGAGTCAATTTGGCCTTACCGAGAAACTGATAGTTTAGGTGGTTTTGATCCGTATTCTGCAAGCAAAGCTTGTAGCGAAATTGTTACTGCATCTTATCGCCAGGCATTTTTTAACGCAAGAAATATTGGTTTGGCATCTGCGCGTGCAGGAAATGTTATTGGTGGTGGAGATTTTTCTAAAGATAGAATAATTCCAGATATAGTAAGATCTTTAATGGCTGATTCTGAAATAACTATTAGAAATCCATTTGCAGTTAGACCATGGCAACATGTGCTAGATGTGTTAAATGGGTATCTGATATTAGCGCAAAAACTATTTACTGATAGAAGTGCTTATTCTGAAGCGTTTAATTTTGCTCCGGTGGATAGAAAAGATATTACCGTACAAGAGCTAGTTAACGTATTTGGCCGCAGCCTAGGCATTCAAAGCTTGAGTGTGCAAAATAAATCTGAGCACTTGCACGAGACCAAAATCTTGAAATTGGATCCTAGCAAAGCCGTGAATAAATTGGGTTGGTGGCCAAGGTTTGATCCAGAATCGGCAATTAACAAAACTGCTGCCTGGTATAAAGAATTACTTGCTAACAAAGATATGCGACAGGTTTCGCAAACACAAATTGCGGAATTTATAAATTTAATTTAATTGGTGAATATTATGACTGTAGAAGAAAAGACCATACATGTTTCTTATGCCAAGACTGTGTATGGCCAGAAGGAAATTGACGCGGTTGTTAAATGTTTAAATGAAAGCACGCAGATGGGCAAATATACCCGTGCCTTTGAGCAAAAAGTAGCTGCCTTATTCAGCAAAGAGTTTGGTTTATTTGTAAACTCTGGATCATCGGCATTATATCTGGGAATGGAATCCATGGCTTATAAGCCTGGTAGTGAGGTCATCACTCCAGCCCTTACATTCTCCACAACCGTCGGAAGCATTGTGAAGGCAGGGTTGGTGCCAAGTTTTGTTGACGTTGGCGTGAATGATTTTTGCATTAATGTAGACAAAATTGAAGAAATGATAACTGATAAAACCGTGGCGATTTTGGCGCCTAATTTATTGGGCAATTTATGTCAATGGGATGTCATTGCAGCGATTGC
>CAYSOG010000031.1:0-10655 GCA_964432675.1 uncultured Gammaproteobacteria bacterium
CTTTAAAAATTACATCCACGGATTTCCTGATGCAAGTGATGTTCGGCAAGCCTTAATGCAGACGAACTCATCAGCTGATGTAGTAGTAGCTCTCAAGATTCTGGACTTCTAAATATATTTATCGACAAAAAAAGAGGGGACCTAATTGGTCCCCTCGATAACGGAGGTCTTATTCACTTGGTACGGCGAATTGTTTTTCGAGTTCGTCATACAAAGCTTGATCTATGGATCGCGGCGGCGAGCCTTCCGGCCGGCCACGTTCACTTGCCTGTTGAACCAATGCATCGCGGTCATGTTCTTCAAATCGAATGCCGTCGACTGCATCAGCCTTCTTCGGCGTCGGCACACTGAGCATGGTCACGAACCCCTCAAAGTCTCGAAAAGTTATTGTAGTATCGCCATAGCTCTGTTCGGTTATATCCTCGATCAGGGGAATGCCTTGTGCGACTAGCTCATCTTTTTTGGCCAGTAAGGCACTTAGTCCACCATGGAGATTGAAGAAATAAACCTTTTCAGGTCCTACTCCACGCTCTATAGTTGTTGTTATCGGACCTTCAGCCTGCATTGACAGGTGAATTTCACTTATGTGGCCATCCGGACCTGTCGAAGAACCACGAATGACATAACCATATCTTTCCAACCCCCGAGCCAGAGATAGGGGATTTAAAGTACGATAAACCATGTTCCTATCGGCAAACGTTAGCTTATCCACGGATTTCCTCCTATGAGCTAGAGACAGCATCCTGCTTAGGCGTCGGCACGCTGTAGACTGTGCGATTACCATCGGGTCCGATAACCGCAAACGCTGTGTCACCCCAGCTACGTTTGGAAAGTTTTTCCAAAATCTTCACGTGTTCACTGTGCTCAAGTTGCCTGTAGAGCTCAGTAAGCTCTTCAAGGGTCATCTCAAGGTTATGGTAATGGGTGACGCTAAATAATTCAGCATGCTCAATGAGCGTTGTGTATGGGCCATCCTTGTCAACAGAAAGGTAAATGACCGGCGTTCCGTCGTCATTTTCTTCACATTTCCGTTCGTGGAAGCCAGAGAAAGTCAGCTCTTGGGCCAACATGTCAGGAAAAGGTGTGAAATAAATCACTACCAGAGGTGCATATTCGCGCGTCGGCAAGATTGTACTCCTTGCTATTTAAGGTACAAAAATAGATGCACTGTGCACCTATTAGGCTTATAGTATAACACAATTAGGCTGATTTGTCCAGTGTATCGAGTGGTTGTCGTTGGCAATAATTTGTAACGTAAAACTGATCACTTTCAGCGTCATAGTAGGTATACTCTACTTCACCTCCGAGGCTGTTTTCGCCACCATATAAGAAATGGTAACGGGCAAGATATAAGTTAGGTAATAGCCAGAGGTCATTGCAATCTTCGGGAAGTTGTCGAACGCCACTGGTTTTTAATTTTTCTAGCCATTCCTTAGCGCCTGAAATCCTGCCAAGTTCTTGGCAAATCGTGCCACCACCCATAAAATAGCCTGTTGGCCGGTTTTTTCCATCGTAAGCAACATGCAAGATTGGCTTAACCGGCTCTTGGCGACGAACCTGAAATATACCATCCTCATTTTTATATTGGTTATACCAGATAGCACATTCATAAACACGTTTGGCGTATGCTTCTCGTTTTTGTTCGGCACCGGGTTTGTAACTCTGCTTTACAAGTAAACTTTGGTATGGTGGTTCAAGTACGTCGAAAAGTGATGGCAGGTTATCGGGCACGTTGTCGTACGTAGGTTCTAATTCGGCAATCATGTTGCAAACAATTGTACCGTACTGCTTTGTAATTTGGGAATACAATTTTTTGATGTAATGGATATTACTTGTGTAAGCCTTACAAGTATCTATTTATGGACTAAGGATACTGCCACCCCATTCAACGGTGGTAAATCCGATACGTTTTGGCGGCGTTTGTGGTAACTGTAACGATGGTATCTGAATTGGGCGTTGTAATGGCGTAAATGTCGCAAGGAATGCTATTGTAGTTTGCGGCATTGGGGAAATGGCAACATGGTCAATAGCGTCTTTTTGGAGTGGATTAAGCAAAGAAAATAAGATATATGGCGTATGAAGTGCCTCAAGCTTTGGCAGCCAATAATCCAAAAACTCTTGCTGTTCGGGCAGTGTTAGGCCAAGCTGCTGTGTCACCATTGTCAGGACTGGCCGTAAACTAGGTGTAGCGATAATAAGCCCTGTATTTGGCTTTAGCGACGTGTCAGTTGCAACACTGGTTTCATAATAAAGCTCATGATATTGTTTGCCTTGATAGTCGAATAGGCCACTTGGGTGGGCCAGAATGTTTTGCCAGCCTTGTACTGGGTAAGATGGATCAGAAATAGTTACGTTTCCGGGAATAGTAAGTTTAACTGATACAATCATATCGGCTACTGGATAGAGATAAATTACTGGCTTGCCGACGCAGTATTTTCCGTCATTTTTAAAATTACAGGTCGTTTCAGCCTGTGGAGGGATGCCTGGTAACGTTACATTGCAAACAGATTTTGGGTCAGCTGGACTTTGGATACACCGTACGACATGATGTCCTTGGCAATAAATCGTACTGTAATGACACTGACAGGTTTCAGGTTGTGGAATACCAGTATCGTCTCTTCCTCCGGAGCAAAGGTTTGATTGCGGGGTAGTAACTGGTGTTTTTGTTGTGGTTGGTGTTGTGACAGGTGTTGCTACGATGGTGGGTGTTGGCGTGGGGACTTGGAATGTGTTCAGTTGTAGTTTTTGGTTACCGTTTGTCTGGCCTGGCGATGAAAGAGGTGTCCGTATCGTATTGTTCTGCAAAGAGCAACTGCCTAATAGAATAGTCAATATAACAACGAGCGAAAACTTTTTTCCAGTTAGCGACATACTTTATTGTTGCGTGCCGGTGGAATTAAAGTCAAATGCTTTCATTTTACAAAGCCTCTTTAATATCGTCGCGTGAGCCACCGAAAGCGATACGGTCGATGATCGTGTCTTGCATACCCATCAGTGTTGCCGGCGTTATTGTAAATTCGCCAAACATATTATTGATGGTATCGAGTGCCTGGGTAATGTGTTGCTCGCGCAACCGATCTTGGAATAAGGTTAATTGCTCAGGTTCAGTTGCGACAAGTGCAAAGCAATTGACGGCCAGAATGCGGACCAATTTTGGTTCGGGTTGCATTGCTAAAATAGCACGGGCAGCCAGGAAGAGATCTTTGCCGCTATACATTTGGTGAGGACTTTTGTGCCCATGGTGCCAATAACTACCGTCACGATAGGATAAACTAACATGGATACCGTACGCTGTGTAATTGTTGCGCCGTAATCTTCGGCCTACTTTCTCGCAGAGTTTGTAAAGTAGTTTACTTAATTCATGCAAGTTTGCTGTCCCCTTAGGCAAAGCGTACGAGTGGCCAATAGTTCGGCGCTGGAATGCAACATTATCAATTTCGTAACCTCTGAGACGCATGTACCAGTAGTAGCCATTAATACTTTGGAAGGCGACACGTAACGTTTGCTCTGAAGCTTGGAGAAACTGGAGGGGGGTTGCAATGCCAACGAGATTAAGGCGTAACTGATTTCGGACATTAATACCGCATAAGTCTAATAGTGTTATCTGCGAAAAAACGTTTTGTAGGTTTTTGTAGGTGATTACATCCAAACCATCTGGTTTGTGCAACCCCGCTGCTGTTTTTGCTAAAAAGCCGTTTGTGCCAATGCCGACATTACAGGAAAGCCAGTCGCCAATTTCTTGGCGCATGCGGTATTTGATCTCACGCCCGATTTGTTCTATCGACTTTAGTTTTGTGACCGGTGTACCGGCGAAGTACAGCACTGCTTCGTCAATGGATTTTGGGTGCATATTCGGAGTGTATTCGCTGAAAAGTTTACAAAACCTACTATAAATATAGCGGTACTTTGGTGGGTCGGGCTTGAGGACCTTTATATAAGGGCATAATGCCTTAGCCTCTTTTACGCGCATGCCGGTTTTAATACCAAACCGCTTGGCTTCGATGGAAGGGGCTAACACACAACCAGCGTTAGTGGCGTACGCTGCCACGACGATTGGCTTGCCACGTAGTAATGGATTAGCCTGCTGCTCGACCGTCGCAAAACAGCTGTTTAGGTCAACATGCATAACAAGCGGTTCTGCTATGTTTGGTTGTAATTCCATAAATTTTATGTGGTCTTTGCGAGAAGGCACGACGTGGCGATGACAAAAAGGTGCTAACTTAATTCATCAGAGATTGCTTCGAGTGTCCAAATAAGACTTTCGGTATCAAATGAAAGACGGAACGACCTGGTGCCGTCGAAAACCGAAAAGATGTGAACCAATGTTTTGCCTTTATATATAGTATGGTGCAGGCTAACTTTCGTAATGGTGTAAGTGTGATTGTGCCATTTTATTTTCCAGGGCATGAATGAAGTTGGATTAACCCGCGAAACACAAACAACAGTGATAGGATCGTTAATAGTCTCTGTCATGCATTTCTCACCATCTCAATATATACCGTAAAAAACCCGAAAAGTCAAGAGATAGCATGAGGTTGTCAGGGTAAGGTAAGTATGCTTAAATATGACCAATGAAACAGGAGTATGACGTTATTGTAGCCGGCGCTGGACCTGCCGGGGCGCAGTGCGCAAGAGAACTTACACGGAAAGGCTATAGTATCCTTCTTGTCGAGAAAAGCAAAGAAATTGGACAGCCAAATTTTTCTTCAGCTGGGACGCCAGATTATACGATTAAGGAGTTTGGACTACCCAAATCGATAATTGCAGACTACTGGGATAAGTTCCAAGTTGTGAGCCAAAACCAAGAAAAAACTTGGGATTATGGCAAACCACGTGGTTATGTCCTTAAGTTTAATGAACTGAAAAAGTTTTTGGTTCAAGACGCGATTGGGCATGGTGCATCGATAATGGTGGGCTCAGCGGTAACAGGACCAATGATTGAAAAAGGACACGTTGTCGGTGTGAAATACAGCGGTATTAGGCAGGGAGAAGCCAGGGCAAAAATAATCGTTGATGCCACGGGTCCAGGATCGGCGATCGGTACGAAAGTTGGCATTCGTCCTGTGGTTCTCTCGCCATTATCAGTTGCAGTCGAATATATTCTCACCAATGTCCATTTCCCAAAAGAGCATATTTTAGGTTTTTATGTTGGTAGTCATTGGGTAAAAGACGGTTACGGTTGGGTGTTCCCGTTTGGTAAAAATACGGCTAAAGTTGGGATTGGTGTGTACGAAACAAGCACCTATCCTAGCCATGATTCACTTAAGGACTTGACCCATAAATTTATAGACCAAATTCCTTGGCTTGCATCAGCGCAACCAATCGAGCTCCACGGCAGCTCACTTTATATTAACGGTGGGATCGATAGGCATGTCAAAGAAAATGTTATCGTGATTGGGGACGCCGCGGCCCAGATTAACCCGCTCGGCGCTGAAGGAATTCGACATGCTCTGCGATCCGGACGCATGGCAGCGCATGCAATCGAAAAATCGCTCAAGTCTGACGACGTGTCAAAATTAGCGAAATATGACGAGGATTGGACTAACTACATTGGCGACCGCTGGCAAAATTCCCAAAAGCTAGCCCAGTTTGTCTACCATAAGCTAAATGACAAACTTTTTGACAATATGCTCAAAATTGCAGGCAACTTTACACCGCAAGAAATATTTGACATCTGCTTCGAGTACAATTTTAAAAAAGCTTTACGATTAACGCCTAAAGTTGTGATGCGGCTGCCTTTCTCGTTGTCAAAGTTATTGAAGGCTTCCGTGGCAATGCAATCATAGTTACTTCTCTTGTCGCATGAACGAAGAAACTATCCTCCACAAAAAACTGACAAAAATAAAATCGGTTTTTAATACCGAAAAGCTGCTTTCGTTAAAAATGGATAGCAGGTACGTTGCCAAATACTATAAAGTGAACCAAATTCCATACTCCATTTTTCACACATTATCCGACAAGATGTATATGGGCGTTAGCCGTGATGGTGTTTACAAAGAGGACGATTTACTTGAAGCTGCGAGATTTGTCGAAAAGTATAGTAAAAATACCCATGCAAAAAAGGTCCTTGAGCTTGCGACCGGTAGAGGAGCAACCTCAGCATATTTGGCAAGAAACAATCCGCGAATTAGGTATGATGGTATCGATATTTCACCTGGGCAATTATCTTTTGCAAACAAGAAAGCGCGAAAATTACCAAATTATCACCCCGTTTATGGCAATTACCATGATTTAAGCCGTTATGCTGACAATAGCTACGACATTGTTTTCGAAATTGAAGCCGTCTGTTATAGTTCGCACAAAGAGACAGTTCTAGCGCAGGTTTATAAAAAGCTGAAAAAGGGTGGCGTATTTCTCTTGTTTGACGGCTATGCAGCTAAACCAACTAATCAATTATCCCAGGATGAGCGGGAAGCCAAAAAGCTGACGGAAAGAGGGATGGCAGTCGAGAATTTTGAGCTCTACGATAGCTTTATACAAAAGGCAACACAACAGGGTTTTTTTATTGATTTTCAGGAAGACGTATCGCAATATATTTTACCAACCCTCTATCGCTTTGAAAAATTGGCGAAGATATATTTAAAGTTTTCTCTACTTGCGAAATTTGGTCGGAAAATATTGCCTGATATATTTATCTATAATGAAATTTCCGGCTATCTTATGCCTGATATGATAAAGCGCCACGTCGGTTGCTATTACATTACTGTTCTAAAGAAGTGAACCTTATGATTACGATTATTCACGGTGATAATATTTTACAGGTCAAACAGGAAGTTCAGAAAGTGAAAGATTTGGCAAAGACTCGTGAGGTCACTATCCTGTCCAAGCCAGACCCACTTACCCTGCGACAACATTTGGCAACACCGGCCATGTTTTTTGACGAACGATTAACCATTGTCGAAGGACTTTTATCTAAAGGTATAAGCTTAGATGTTGTCGAATTTCTGGCTCAAACGCCGCCATCGACAAACTGCGTTTTTGTTGAGACAAGCCGGCTAGACAGAAGCGAAAAATCATCTAAAACAGTATTACAAGGTAAGAAACTTCTTGATGCTTTAAAAAAAGAAATTAAGGTATTGCGCATTGTTGCCTGTAACGATTATGCAATCTTTGATTTTTTGGATGCACTTGTGCCGAAAAATATTCAAATGATTATTTCACATTATGAAAAACTGCGGTCGCAAAAATATGAGCCTGAAGAAATGTTTTATATGGTCGTTGACCAATTCCGTAACTTAATTATTGCAAAGGACGTTGGTGCTCGGGGTCTGGCCAGTATGCATGCATTTCGCGCCCAAAAGTTCTTAGCGCAATCCAAGAAATTTAGCCTAAAGGAATTATTAGTTATATATCAGAAGCTATTTCAAATGGAAGTGCAACAAAAAGAGAAGCGATTCGGCGAAGGCTCGCCATTCACATTTGATGAAGACCTTACATTCTTTCTTACCCAAAATTTCTCATAATTCAAGAATTGCCAGTTTACAAGACGTAGTTAAGCGTGGTAGGCTAAAATCGATATAAGACGCACCTCATGAAACAAACTGCCTATACTATACCGCTTTCACAAATTGATAAACATGACCTTGCAATAGCCGGAGGAAAAGGAGCAAATCTGGGTGAGATGATTGCTGCTAAGTTTCCGGTACCTGACGGTTTTATCGTCAGCGCACAATCGTATTATGCATTCTTAGAAGCTTCAAATTTGAAGCCTAAAATAAGGTCACTCTTTAGCACGTTAGACAAAGATGATCCAAGAAGCTTGGAAGTTGTTTCGCGCCATGTTGAAAAGGCAATCCTTTCGGCGCCAATGCCCGAGGATATTATTACTGCAATTAAACAGTCATATAAATTATTGCAGCAAACGACTGGCGCCAAACTTGTTGCAGTACGGTCTTCAGCAACAGCGGAAGACTTACCTGGTGCTTCATTTGCCGGCCAGCAAGACACGTACCTTAATATTCAAGGTGAAAGTGAACTTGTTGTAGCCATCCAAAAAGCATGGGCGTCATTATTTACCCCCCGTGCGATTTTTTATCGGGAAGAGAAAAAATTTGATCATTTTAAAGTTGGCATCGCAATTGTTGTCCAGCAAATGGTCGAGTCTGAAGTCTCGGGTGTGATGTTTTCCATTGATCCAGTTACAAATGATAAGTCGAAAATTATAATTGAAGCGATTTATGGACTTGGTGAATTTATTGTCCAGGGTACCGTAACGCCTGACCATTTTGAAGTTGATAAAAAATCACTCACCTTACTGAATAAAATAATCGCAACACAGGCGATTGCCCTGGTTAAAAAAGGCAAGCAGAATAAAGAAATCCACATTCCTGAAAGTAGAGGCAGCAAACAGAAGTTGTCAGATACGTTAGTTTTGCATTTGGCAAAGCTCTCAAAGTCATTGGAAGACCATTACTATTTTCCTCAAGATTCTGAATGGGCGTATGATGGCAAAAAGCTTTTTATTGTCCAAACACGCCCAATTACGACGATGGCAGAAATTCAAAAGCAGCAAAAGTCAACTTACAAAGCCGGTGCTGTTACGAAATTGCCAGTCATCGTTAAGGGTGCACCTGCATCACCGGGTATTGCATTTGGGCCAGCCATTGTGGTGAAGAGCGCGAAAGATATTGAAAAAGTAAAACAGGGTGATATTTTAATTGCTCCAATGACCAATCCCGACTATGTGCCTGCTATGCGTAAAGCCAGTGCAATTGTAACCGATTTAGGAGGCAGAACCTCTCATGCCGCAATTGTCTCAAGAGAATTAGGGATTCCGGCGGTCGTGGGGAGTGGTCGTGCAACGAAACTTATACCCCAAGGTGCTGTTGTATCGGTTGATGGGACAAACGGTATCGTTTATAAAGGTGCACCGCAGCATGCCGATAGAGTGGTTAAGGGGATAGATAGCCCAAATGTACCTCACATAGAACAATTGTCATTTCGGACGGCAACAAAGGTTTATTGTAATTTGGGTGAACCTGAACTGGCGGCTGATATTGCTGCTCGTCATGTTGACGGTGTTGGCCTTTTTAGGGCAGAGTTTATGATGGCGGAAATAGGTATTCATCCAAAAAAACTTATAGAACAAGGGAAACAAAAAATATTTGTTGAAAAGCTTGTCGAAGGCATGCGGCAGATGTGCCAAGCGTTTGACCCGCGTCCTGTTGTTTATCGCGGTAGTGACTTTAAGACCAATGAATATCGTAATCTGAAGGGTGGCGAAGCGTATGAACCTAAGGAAGAAAACCCAATGATCGGATACCGTGGTGCTTTCCGATATATTACTGACCCGAAAACTTTTCGATTAGAGCTTGAGGCAATTAAAATAGTCCGTAATAAATATGGACTAAAGAATATTTGGCTGATGGTACCTTTTGTTAGGACAGTTTCTGAACTTGAGCGGGTGAAAAAGCTTGTCCAAGAGCATGGCCTGCACCGCTCAAATTCTTTTCGATTGTGGATGATGGTTGAAATTCCAGCCAATGTTATTTTGCTAGATGAGTTTATTAAGGTTGGTATCGATGGCGTTTCTATCGGCTCCAATGACTTAACACAGCTGACATTGGGTGTTGACCGTGATAATGCAGAAGTTGCAAGTGAGTTTGATGAGCGGAATGAAGCGGTCGTGCGTTCGCTTGTTCAAATTGTTAAGACATGCCATAAAGCTGGCATTACGGCCTCGATTTGTGGGCAAGCGCCTTCAGTTTATCCTGAAATAACCCAATTACTGGTTGAGGCAGGTATTACCTCTGTTTCGGTTTCTCCTGATGCGCTCGACCGGACAAGAGAAATCGTGTCGCATGCCGAACATGCACTGGTGCATAACCGGAAGAGTTGATTATTACTATATTTGCAGATAAATTTCAGCTTGTGCTTACGGTCAATGGAATAAATTCATTTTTAGTACTGATTATGACGTTATGGCTCATATAAAAGCGTTACACGCGACACCTATCCAAGATTCTCGCAGCCAATGGACTATAGAAACGACGATGGTTCTAGACGATAGCACTGAAGTGTCGGCCAAAATACCAGGCGGTACTTCGGCTGGAAAAACTGAAGTGGCGAGTTTTTCGGTTGACGAAACAATGGTCCATAAAGCCATTAATGCAGTTGAGGGCGAAATTGCAAAAGCCGTTGTTGGACTTGACCCAACTGACCAACACCATGTCGATGAAACGATGCTTAGCCTGGATGGAACGGACAATTTAAGCCGTTTAGGTGGCAATGCTATCTTATCTGTTTCAATGGCTTGTACGAGGGCTGCTGCAAAATCACAGAAAAAAGAACTGTTTGCTTATATCCACGATAACTTATTACAGGCGGCGGAACCATATAAAATACCTACTCCCATTTGTAATTTACTGGAAGGTGGTGCCCACGCCCATTTTTGGGTCGACTTCCAAGAGTTCCAAGTCATCCCGAAAGGTTTAGGCTTTACGGAAGGGGTAAAGGCTGTTAAAGCGATTATCACAAGCTTAGAAACATTGCTTAAAAATACTGGATATCAGTCTGAACTCGGGCAAGAAGGCGGTTTTTGCGCCAGGCTGCCTTCGAATGAAACAGCGCTTGAAATTTTGCATGAGGCTATCATTGAAGCAACATATACGACCGAGCAAGTACCGTTAGGGCTAGATTGTGCCGCAAGCCAATAT
>CAYSOG010000032.1:0-9526 GCA_964432675.1 uncultured Gammaproteobacteria bacterium
TAACAAGGTATCCGTTCTGGAAGGAGCGGATGGATCACCTCCTTTCTAAGGAGCTTCATCGGACACGCCGTAACGTGAAATACCGTTTGGCGCGCGCCGACAGGTTCTCTTCTCACGGAAGAGAAGTGCCTCTTTGACCAGCTAGAGGAAAAACAATGGTTTGTGTGGCAGCAAGCACAAATACTTGCGGCAAACGAATTGTAATTTTTAACCCTTTCCACTACTCTTTGGCTTTTTCCCAACAAAAAGTCCTCCTCTTAAACCGGGAGGATTTTTTGTAAATATGAGTTTACGCTAATACGTTTGGTTGGGGGACGGATGAAAGGTCACCCTGCGAGCCGTTCTTTATCCATCGCAGGTGCCAAAGATAAAGTTGCGCCACAGTCATTTGTTCCAAGTATAAACCGAGCGTCCAGGTAATACCTTCGTAGATAATCACACCGATCCAAATCGCTGCCGGTAACGAAATATCGGCTTTTGAAATCCCGATAACAATAACTAAGGGCAATGCCATGATGACCGAAGCGACATAGGTTAGTGAGTAGTCAGTCAAAAACTGCACCGGATGGGCTTTAATAATCGAAAATGCCGTTTTAAATGCGGAAATAGGGCCCTCATTTTCCCAGGCAATGGCCGGCAGTGACAAAAACACCGTCATCCGCAATAATTTTTCAATCATTTCCAAACCCAAACCAAACCACGAAAACGGGTTCGCGTTAGACCCGCCCAGCGTTTGAGCCGCATCTTGCAGCGAAGGCTGCGGTCTACTTGCAGACCGACGTTTGCTTGTTGCGGCGCGCAGTAAAAGGATAAAGAACCAAATGATTGCAAAGAAAAAAGCTGTCACAATGGCTTTTAAAGCGTCAAGAGTTATCAATTGACGAAACGCGCCGGCAAGTGAAATTGGCTGGTTATTTTCCTTCTGCTGCAACAATTCCAGCAGTAACAAATTCGCGAGACAAATAATATAAGAAATAAGGAAAATAACGCCAAAGATAATCGGCATTACAAGTGAGCCAAAGATTGCGGCATCGAAAAAATAACGCAGGTATAAGACGATAGCGGCGACAATAATCCAGGTGGCTAGGATGGGCAGGGCAAATAAGGGTTCCCGAACCAGAAAAGATAGCGAAGCGGTAAATACTTGCCAGCCCTGCGTAATACTAGAAGATTTTGTAGCATTTTCTTGTTGTGGTGAAACCTGTTGCATGGCATCACTAAATGCCGTTGTCGTCGAGCCTTCTGAGTAAGTTGCTGCAGGTTGATTTTCGTCTCCCACAATTTTCATTATGGCGAGTTGTTGCATTGGCTGTCAATAAGCACGATTAGTATCATACTAACAAAAGTCAACGTAATACTATGTCCAACATTAGTGCAGTTGCATTATGAATTGTATAAGGCGTGATGGGAAATTTTTATAATATTCTGTCGTATCTTTATTATTATCTTTTTCAGTCGTTGCACTCATGCTATTACTCCAAGGACCTGGCATACAGCCATTGCCGCCCCTTACTTTGAAATAATAGGTGGTATTAGGAGCTAAGGCGTTAATGGTGTACGAAAGAACACCACTCGATACGCCTTGTTGGAATTCTACCCCGAAGCGTTCATCGGTAAGATTATATCCGTACAATATGGCATATTTTGTTGACTGACCGTTCACAGGGGTAAAATACAATGTTGACGATGTTGTAGCTGCGTTAATTTGAAATAAATCAGGTGGTGACAGAGGTGCTACATCAGTGCAGGCTGGCGGTGTCCAGCCATTGCTGGATGTACCTGTTACGGGTGCAGGCGTGGCAGTCGGTGTTGGCGAAGATGCTCCGGCCACAGTCAAATTAAATGAAGAATCATTATAGTCTCTAGGTAAAACATCGCCGAGTGTATAAGAAGAAAGTTCCGATAAATCAATATCGGAAAATATTGTATTTCCATTGAAAAGGACAGTCCCAATATTATTATTGCAAATAACCTCTAGCGTATTAACCGCACTTGGATTATATTGATAAGCTCATGACGGATTTGAAGTTGCCTGAATAGTAACCGGTATTTGTGTCTCACCCGAGGGGGTAAAGAGATCATAGGTAATACTGTTAGGGTCAAAAATACCGCTGAAGCCGTAGAAGTTATTGTTGGCTCCATCGCTATTACAGATAACCCAAAAATTAGCGGGATTATTATTCGGTATAAAAGTAGCTGTCATATCGACGTTATGGCCAATGTCTTTTTCCCAAGTACTATTTGTGGGGTCGTTATTCAAATCTATCCAACCTTGTGATGAAAAGTTATACGTCGCATATATAGTCGAGGTAGTGCCCAAATACAACAAAAGAGCAAATGCGACCGAAAGAACCGCTATACAAAGCGTTTTTCCCTTTTTAGTGCCGCGAATAAGGTGATGTAGTTGAGATTTGGGGAAATACATAATACAGATTTCTCGTTCTTCTTCCAGTACATTCACTATAAGTGACTCAATTCCTAAAAACAAGCAAATACGAAGAATATCGTAGTCATCTCACGAGTAATTATGTTGTTCAGTGACAATGTGCGGATAATGTACGTATCTTAATCTCCCGTTGGTCCCGACTCTAGAATTGCAATCTGAAAATTTTTCCACTACTCTTTGGCTTTTTATCTTATCCGAAAAATCCAGCTGTAACCTGGAAAAATCGGAAACAAAATTATCCTCCTTAACCAGGAGGATTTTTTGTGGGTCTAGAGATGCAGTACAAGAGGAAAAATTATGCAGCTATAAGCGCTTTTTGTTGTGGATCGAGTAAGGCAAGTCTTGGTGCGCCATTTGGTGTTGTGCCCACTTCATGGGTGGGCATTACTGCGAAAGTGCCTTGTAGCAGGTCTTTATACTGCTGCGGTGAGATTGAAGTCTCACTAGAAGCCATGTAATTGCCTGAAGCTTGATCGTGAGTATATTGAAGTTCATTTACATCGAATACAGGTGCCGATCCAGTATAAACCTTACAAATCATGCGGCTGTTTTCTGGCTTAAAGATCCCTTCATCGAACAAAAACGTTATACCGATTTTTTCAGCTTGCTCTGCATGCTGTTTTATATACGTTAAAAATTCCTCGTGATCCTCTGTGAGATTTTCCAGTACTTGAAGCTCCGGTTTTCGACAGACTACCTCCACTTCTATTTGGCCACTGTATTTTCGCCAGAAAAAGAACTGTAGCCCCTCATTGTCTAATGACATTTTATAATAGATAACTTTCCCTTTTTCGCCAAAACGCATTTCTGAAGTAATTTGTCTGTTTAATCCGTTAGCTTGTAAACTATTTTCCCATGTTGAAGGCATAGTTTTATCATTTATCTCATCACCTCTAGCATCGATTGCCGTAAGAAATGGTGAGACTGCATCTTCCATTTCATAGCCAAATCTGTCGTTATCAAATTGCCTTTTTGCATCTATATCCGGCTCTGATTTCTTTGTGTCACCGATTTGCTCAGCTTGGGTTGCAGATGCTGAGTTTTCTTGGGGTAAGTTTTCCGGTACATCTTCCATAGTTATTTACTATTCTAGCATCAGTATTAAAAGAATAAAAATTCCTTTCCCAAACTGGGATTACTTTTGCAGTTGTAGATTGCTTATAGCCTCTGCACAGCATCGTAACTTGCTGCATTATCTGGTACAATTACGCCATAAAACACCAACCTTCGATAGCATAACGACTGGTGTTTCTGCACATTTAAAATTCGCTCTCCATTTCAAAACGCGTTTTTATTGCCCTACTATTCCCGAAAGGAGTGACTGGCTATGGCGGATGGTTCGGTTGAAGCATTCCTCGATTTTCTTACTAACGATCAGGGGGCGTCTTCCCATACTGTTTCGGCCTACCAAAATGATATTTCCCAGTTTGTGGCTTTTTGCGAGGGCAAGATACGATTAACCTCAAACAAGTTCCAATGGCGCAGAATAACCCGAAAGCTAATTGTGGATTTTCTTGCTGCTGCAAGGGCAAAGGGAAGTTCAGAGGCAACGGTATCTCGCAGATTGTCCAGCCTTAGGTCGTTCTTTGTCTATTTGCGTGCAGAAGGGATGATACCGACGAACCCAGCTTCTTCTATTCCTTCTATCCATGTGGAAAAGCTTTCACCGCGGACAATGACCCCTGAACAAATTGATGCACTATTACAAGTGCCAAAGCAGTCAGACAGGCTGTTAGCCAAGCGTGACTATGCTCTAATGGAATTGCTCTACGCGACAGGTTTACGTACTTCTGAACTTGCGGCGCTCACAGTTGACGATATTTCCCTATTACCTGGTAACGCTTATGTCCATTGTGTTGGTCGCAAGTCGGTTGAGCGGCTAATTCCAATTAACGAGCGTGTTGCGGATGTATTGCGAGACTACCTTAATGGACCTCGCAAGCAAATTATTGGTGAGAATGAGACCGATGTGCTTTTTCCTAACTGGCACGGGGAAAGAATGACACGTGCTGCTGTTTGGTATATCTTCAAGCCTTACGCGCAGAAGGCGGGCTTTAATAATATTTCACCACAAACGCTGCGGCAAAGCTTTGCGACCCACATGTTGCAAGGTGGAGTATCTGTTCAAGATGTCCAAAAATATTTAGGCCATGCTGACTTATCAACGACGCAATTTTACACAAACTGTGTTCCCCGGGAAGTTTCTCTCGCGCGGGAAAGATATGATGCAGCTCATCCAAGGGCCTTTTAGGGCTTTTTGATTCGCAAAATGTGTTAATACGCTTGCGCCACGTTCATACAAACTGAACGTGGCGCTTTTCTTTGTCCAATATCTGATACCAGATTGAAGCCATAGCCAAAATATGGTACATTTAAGTGAATTTCAGGTTGTTATTGTTCGAGCGTGATGCAATGTCGGAGCGACCCTCCTCCTCCGGCTAGCTGCTGTAGTTTTAACAAAGGCGGCTCGACTAATCACTCGAAGAATAAAAGTGGCGCGATGGCGAAGTGGAAACGCTGGGGTCTGCAAAACCTCGACTGCGCGGGTTCGATTCCCGCTCGCGCCTCAAAAGGTTAAACTAGAACTTGCGGACTATCATTTGCCGTGATAGATATCGCCTAATTTTTTGCCAATACCCTTTATTGCTTCATCTTCCTTCCGATTTAAGTATGCTAAGTTAGCCACTTCGTAACCAATAATAAGTGGACTACCGACTAAAACACCAACTCCCAAAAAAGCCCAGCTCGATACGTCCTTCACTTTACGAAATGTACTTTTTTCTTGATTGCTCATTGCAAAATATTATACAGGTTGATGATTAACCTTTTATGTATTTTCTCCTTCTTTAACATTGTGTTACTCACAATTACTATGGTAAAATTACTTCACCCTAACGGGCGCTTGGCTCAGTGGTAGAGCGCGTTCCTGATAAGAACGAGGTCCCAGGTTCGATCCCTGGAGCGCCCACTCTAATGCAAGAAGCTTGTATTAGCTAGAAACTCCGAGTAGCTGCGAACTCTCCTTACCTTTGGGAATTTCTTTTTGGGACGTGAGATACGATGGGCTGTAGATCTTTGTTTTTTTACTTGGTTTGCCATAAATTACTCTCCAAAATTGCGGCAACTTACTATTTTGCGCCTTACCTCATTAAGAAAACCTTAAAATATTGTTTCACTAGTAAAATTGTGTATTTTTTGCTACGCTAGCAGTACTATTGAGGTGGAAGCTATGCGAATTGAAAACGCTGAAGTTATTCGAGATAAACGGGTTCTGGTACGGCTTGACCTTGACGTGCCATTTGACAGCGCGGGCAAAATATCCGACCTAAGCAGAATAACTGCTGCAATCCCTACCATTAACCTTTTGAAGGACAACGCAGTCCAAGTGGTCTATTGTGGCCATCGAGGCCGGCCAGAAGGGAAACCCGATGAAAACTTGTCATTAGCGCCGCTTGTTCCTATGCTTTCGGAATATAGCCAAGACGATATAAGCTTTATCTCAGATGCGCGTGCGATAATTCCAGCTGATACAAAATTCGCTTTGCTTGAAAATTTACGTTTTTACGCTGGAGAAGAGGCTAATGATCCAGCGTTTGTCATAGAATTGGCGAAGTTTGGCGATGTTTACGTTAACGAGGCATTTGGGGTTGCTCACAGGGCAGCAGCTTCGACGGTTGGCATTGCAAAGGCATTACCATCATACGCGGGGTTGCATTTGGCTAAGGAAGTCGTTGAATTAAGTAATGTGCTTCACAATCCTATTCAGCCTTTGGTAGTTGTGATCGGTGGTGCCAAGCTTGAAACAAAGTTACCAGTCGTGGAGGTACTCGAGGAGACAGCTGATGCGGTTTTACTTGGTGGGTTATTAGCAAAAGAAGCCAAGCAAAGCGGCAGGCAATTCGGTCCAAACGTTATTATTGCTGATCTTACGGCTGATGAAAAAGATATCGATCAGGCTTCGGTTGATCGATTCACCACGATTTTAAGCAAAGCCCAGTCAGTTGTTTGGAATGGTCCACTTGGCAAATTTGAAGAAGCAGAAAATATAGCTGGAACAAGAAAAATCGCACAGGCTATAATTGATTCTGGTGCCTACTCAATCGTTGGGGGTGGTGATACCATTGCGGCGTTGTCAGCATTAGGGTTAGTGAATGACTTTGACTTTGTTTCTGTCGGTGGTGGTGCGATGCTTGAATTCCTTTCAGGCCAGCCCCTGCCAGCGTTGGAAGCGCTGCAGTAATTGCTGAAGCTAATTTGGTGTGCTAATCTAATTCTATGGTTAAACTTGCAATTAATGGATTTGGACGTATCGGTAGGAGCGCATTTAAGGTAGCGTTTGAAGCTTACCGTGATCGGCTCGAAGTTGTGGCCATTAATGACATTACCGACCCCAGTACGCTTGCTCATCTTCTTAAGTATGATTCTTCGTATGGCATCTGGAACCGTGCAATTTCAGCCTCAGGCAGCAATTTACAAATAGACGATGCTACTATACCGGTGTATGCAATCAAAGAACCGGAGGAATTGCCGTGGGCTGATTTGGGAGTGGATGTGGTTATAGAATCGACCGGACATTTTACTGATGAGGCAGGCATGCAGAAGCATATTACAGCAGGAGCCAAAAGAGTTATATTGTCAGCACCATCTAAAGGAAGTGGAGTGGATACATTTTTAATAGGGTTAAATGATACGAAATATAAGGGCCAAGAACTTATTAATAACGCTTCCTGTACAACGAATTGTATCGCACCGGTTGCAGCAATTATCGATGAAGCCTTTGGGATTAAGAAAGCTATGATGACTACAATCCATGCATATACTGCAGACCAAAATCTCCAAGATGGTCCGCATAAGGACCTTCGACGTGCACGGGCAGCAGCCGAGAATATCGTACCTACTACAACCGGTGCCGCAATTGCGACCACAGAAGTTGTCCATACACTCAAAGATAAGTTTGATGGCATGTCACTTCGTGTGCCAGTGTCCGTTGGCAGCATATCAGATTTTACTTTCCTGTTAAGTAAAAAAGTAACTGTTGAACAGGTTAATGATGCATTAAGCAAGGCCAGCCTTAAAGAACAATTCAAAGGTATTGTTGCCGTCACTGAAGAGCCATTAGTATCATCAGATATTGTCGGCAGAAGCGAGAGCGCTATTGTCGATCTTTCCCTAACACAAGTTGTGGATGGCGATATGGTTAAGGTATTCGCTTGGTACGATAATGAAATGGGTTACTCTCATCGCCTCATTGAGCAAGTACTAAATATTGGTGCATCCCTCTAATCTTCTGCCTATAAACCCTTTGACTGTTTTGCTACAATAACTGCATGGCTTTCCCAGAACACTACGATAGTATGCGCGAAGTAGCCCAAATCGTTGACAGGACAGAACGTCGAGCACGATATAACGCTCGGCAACGGGTCTTGATTATGCTTGAAGAACTAAGTTGTACTTTGCCTTCGGCTATGAAGCTGCCAAATTCCTATACCTTTCCCAATGTCGGCGAGCAGGCGCCGGTTAAACACCTTGCCAGTCGTATCAGGGATGCCATCGATGCGCATGAGTTATTTATCGTTTCACAAGAACAAACGGCACTTTTCAGTATGTTGCCTGTCGAACACGAGCATGGTGAAGGAGCCACGTTATTTAAAGGTGGGGCGCTCATAGTAAGCCCTTCGGTTGAGGAAGAATTTGAGAAGCGGCCAGATTCGGTTCGAGCCGACCTCTTGTTAACGAGTTCCTTGTCGATCATACGGTATGTTGAAAGCGCAACGGCTGGGCCGTTTCCTTCTCAAGACCAAGTTACCCAAATTATCACTGGCTATTTAGATACGTTCCCTCCAGATTTAGTGGTAACCCCTGAACAGCGTGCCCTTCGCGACCGAACTTTTAACCCTTAATTTACCAGGAAATTACACGCTTGACACCTATTCCAAGCCAGTGGTATACTCTTTACGTGGTGATTACATTCAACACCTGCGTGGAAATTATGCAAAAAACCCAAATACAATCTACTCTATTGTTCCTTCGGGCTTCGCCGTAATTTCCAATTATTTGCTAACATTAAAAATCAGTCAAGAAAGGCCAAAACAGGCCTTTTTTAATGCCCACGTTCAGTTTGTATGAACGTGGCTGGCCCGTGAGCTAACGGCCCCATAAGACAAGCGGCCTATTGCAAAGCAAAGGACCAAGCAATTAGTTTGGGCCTATAGCTCAGCTGGCTAGAGCGCATCATTTGCAATGATGAGGTCACCGGTTCGAATCCGGTTAGGTCCACAAAAGCGGCTAGTTCATTAGCGTCTTGCGTCCAGTAAGGATAATTGGACACCAGTCGCTAGCGGACTGAAACGCTAGACAACACACTTTACCTAGCGGTAGAGTATTGTACGTTAACAACTGAAGAGAAAATAATCCACGTTCAGCGCGCAAGTGCATGAACGTGGGAAACAGGTAAAACCGATCTTTAAAAGCCAATCGGCCATATGGCCGAAGCTTTTATCATACAAAAGAAAAATAAAGAACTACTCAATACCGCACACAGCGGATGCCTTGGTAGACAGTACCGAAGAAGGACGCATAAGGCGTGCGATACTCGTCGGGGAGGTGCCTAAAACCTTCGATCCGGCGGTTTCCGAATGGAGCAATCCACCCATTTATGGGTAACGTATCATAAAATTTATTCGTAAGAATTCTATAGTGGTACGTAGGGTACCGGGTGAACTGAAACATCTAAGTAACCCGAGGAAAAGAAAGTAGAAACGATTCCCTAAGTAGCGGCGAGCGAAAAGGGAGAAGCCCAAACCTAGTAATTTATTACTGGGGGTTGTAGGACCTATTAACAACGCAGATTCGTTTGCAGTAGAAGAATGTCATGGAATTGGCAGCCACAGAGGATGAAAGCTCCGTATTTTAAATTGCAAATGGGATGCTAAATAGGCACCTGAGTACGCCGAGACACGTGAAATCTCGGCGGAATCTACCTTGACCACGAGGTAAGTCTAAATATGCTGTCTGACCGATAGTGAACTAGTACCGTGAGGGTAAGGCGATAAGAAGGCCGAGAGGGCCAGTGAAATAGAA
>CAYSOG010000033.1:0-9056 GCA_964432675.1 uncultured Gammaproteobacteria bacterium
GGTGGCAAAGGCGCAGGCTACACCTGCTCCGCAAAGCCAACCTGCCACACCTATTAATACAACGGTTAACCAAACAATTGAAAGTCTACAACCCGACACCCAACCGCTTCCCTCATTTTCGTTTAACTTGCCCTCAACCGCAACTGACCAGGCTGGTACATCAGCTTCAAAAAAGCCATTTTTAATCGCAGCACTGATCGCTATTACTATATTTGCCTACGTTGTCTGCCGAAAGAAAAATATCCGTTTGCCTTCATTCAAAAAAATTCCAGGGCGGTCAAGCTCCTGGAAAAACCTCAATTCACCCCAATTGTAATTGCAATCTCTTTTGCCCTTAATGCTCGCAAATAAAAGTAAAAATGTAAAAAGCCGGAAGGTTAGATTGCTTTAAACCTAGCTTCCGGCTCAAATACTGTATTAGTATAGCCTAAATCGTTCCAAAAATCAACTATAGGGTTAATAGATGGTTCAAGTTATGTCCTACAAGTTTCAGGATTTACTCTTTTGTCTTTTTTGTTTAGAATGGGAAGCGTGCCGAACTTATCTAATACATCTGGGAAGCTATTGCTGGCTTTGATACCAGTCATTTTAACCATCATTGTTGGTGTCGGCATGGTGGCGCCGCGATTTGTGCCGAAGCTGCGTCGAATTCAACCGGTCACTATTCTACTTTACAATCACATCACACCTACCTTTCCTCAGGGATTGCCGCAAGACCAACATTACTATTACGTCACCACACAAAGCTTCGATGAGCAATTAAAGCTGCTCCAAAATCGAGGCTTTACATTTTTAAGTTTGGGCCAATATCGGCAAATCGTCCAAAACCCAAAACTGACGCCGAAGCTACCAGTTCTACTCGTCTTCCGTGATGCCAATGAAGACATAGCAACGTATGCTACACCTATCTTACAGAAATACCACGCGCCAGCGGTTGTTTTTTATCAGCCCACTAGCTTTGGCAAGCCAGGCTTTTTGACGTCAGACCAAATAAACCAGGTTCAGTTAAGTAACCTTACTGTAATGCCGGCTAATTTCTTATTGTTAAACACCTTAAGCGCACGCCAGGAAGTTTCTGGCACCGTCAAAATTAATCAATTTGAAGATTTACTGCCGCCTAAATCTTATGATTCAACACTTTGGATCATTCTATTCTCGGCTTTTACATTGGCACTCGCAACATTTGCCATTGTGAGCCCAGAAACTGCCATCGTCGTTCCAATATTACTTTTACCAACTTATTTAATTCGATTTACCATTTTCGGTATACCAGCTACACTCCTTGAACTTAGCCTCGTCGTTGTTATTGTGAGCGTCGTAGCTAAGCACCTTACTCAGCTAGTAAAAGAAGTCCATGAATTCCCCTACTTATTACAGACAACTATTTTTCTCTTTGCGGCTGCCCTTTCAACCTATTTCGCCCACGATAAAGCTGCAGCCCTTGGTGGCCTAAAGGCATACGTTTTGGAGCCAATTGCATTTGGCTATATCTTATATTATCTGGGACGGCGGTTCCCCATTGCCAGGAGGATTTTTTATAGTTTGCTTATTTCCACTACTGCTGTTGGCCTGATTGCCTTTACAAACTACATTCGTGGCTATACGCATTTGAACGTCCAAAAGTCACAGCTCGCAACTTTTTTTGGCAACCCAAACTATCTGGCTAGTTTTTTGAGTGTTGGTATTTTAGTAGCATGCTTCTTGCTCATTTATCAGGAACGACGGCACATCAGTCGCATTGGTCTTATTGGACTTATTCTATTGCTTCCAGGATTTTACTTTGCTAAATCATCAACTGCCATAATGGGTGTTGCCATAGGTCTGGGATTATTGCTCTTGCTGCGGTTTGCCAAGCGACTTGCTCTACCATCTTGGTTATCAGTGATTTATATTACTGGGACTATTTTAGCCTTCCTTGCGCTTTTTTTGGTTATCGCCAACCCAAAAATTGGACAGAAGCTTTCAAATCTTGGTGCGGTCACTTTAGTGTCCCGAACCTATATTTACCAAACCTCGGCGCACATTATTCAAGATAATCCCATTACTGGCGTTGGCCTGGAAAACTATAATCGGGAGTTTATTCAAAATGTCAGCCCAGTTTCACCCGAGCAAAACGTAGCCCTTTCCCACAACACATTATTGGATTTTTGGACGCAAATGGGCATTTTTGGCATTTTTGCTTACCTTTGGTTGGTTGTCCACTTCTTCAAAAATGGCATTACTCGTCAAACAATACCTGAAATGGCCCTTCTTTTGGCTATCATGCTAACCTTAACCATCCATGGCATGCTCGACAGCCAATACCATAAAAATGATTACTCTGTCATATTTTGGACACTCATAGGCCTATCGGCCGCCTTACCATTTAATAGCACAACAAAAGCATAATTGCTTAGAAATTTGGTAATTGGAAATTAATACATTTTGTGCTATCATTAGCGTAAATCCTAGCTCTATAAGAAAGGGTGTCATGTCAGAGTTCGTTCATTCTGCAGGCCACACAACCAGTTTTCTGGGTGACTCGATGGCGATACTAGAGCTAAAAGTGCCCAGAGAATCAGAGCAAGTCTCGCAAACTCCAGAAGCGGCAGCCCAATTCTTCGCCAACGTCACAAATCTCTTGCACCATTCCTTCATGGCCAGAATTTTGGGACACCATTTGCCTTCGATCGCCCTGGAAATTGCCACAATTAACCAATCGATCCACTTTTACTTAGTTTGCCCGCGCCATGTCCAAAGCTATCTCGAAAGCCAGCTAAAGGCGCAGTATCCGCTGATTTCGATAATTCCGGCAGCTGACTACTTAAGCGACATTTGGACAACTCCAGGCGGCTTTGATGCCGGCCAAATGACCCTCGGCACTTACCCGATTTACCCGTTAAAGACGTATAAAGATTTTTCCGATGTTGATCCATTGGTGGGCGTGCTTTCGGTCGTTGCTCGGGCCAAACCAGATGAAGTCATGGTCATTCAGTATATTTTGGGCGCTGCCAAAAAATCATTCCGCAAGCAGGGCTACCAGTATATTGAAGAGACCAAGGGCGATGCCGAGCACAAGGCCAACACCGATGAACTCTCACACAGCCAAGTCAAGCAGAAGGTTTCAGAAATTACTGTCAAAGCCGGTATTCGGCTCTTTACGCATGCTGCCACTAAAGATCGCGCTCGTGAACTTATCCATGACCTTTCCGGCGCATATGGCGGCTTTGCCAACGCCGACGGCAATTATCTTAAATTCTCACGCCCTTCATCGCTCAAGCGCCGGAACTTTTTACTTTCACTGCCCTTACGGGAGCATAAGTTCGTTCCAAGAAACCAGATGTTTACCGTAACTGAAATGGCTTCGCTTTTCCACATGCCCAACAAGAAGTTCGAACTTGTCCCCACCCTTACCTGGAGCCGTACCTTTGCCACCGAATCGCCGGAAAATTTACCGACCGGCCAATCTGCAGAAAAAGACCAGATTAACTTCTTTGGCCGCACCGATTTTAAGGGTGACGTTATTACCTTCGGCATTAAGCGCAATGACCGACGAAGGCACGTCTACATCGTTGGGAAAAGCGGTACTGGTAAGTCAACGCTTATTGCTAACATGGCCATTAATGACATTAGAAACCGTGAAGGCATGGCTATTATCGATCCCCATGGCGACTTGATTGAAAATATTCTTGAATTTATTCCAAGCTACCGAGTCAATGACGTTGTCTATTTGGACCCAGCCTCCAGCGACCGCGGTTTCGTCTTAAACCCACTTGAAGTGACCAACCAAAGCCAAAAAGAACTTGTGGTATCTGGCTTGGTCGGTATCTTTAAGAAAATTTATGGTGATTCATGGGGACCTAGGCTTGAATATATCTTGCGCAACACCTTCTTCGCGCTAGCCGACATTCCAAATGCCACCCTGATTGACGTGCCGGAAATCTTAGCTAACAAGAAGTATCGTCAAGAAAAAGTCGACCGCATTACTGACCCTGTCATCCGCAATTTCTTCACACACGAGTTTGAGGGTATGTCCGATAAAATGCAGGCGGAATCAATCAGTCCAATCTTAAATAAGGTCGGCCAGTTTATTTCGTCACCTATTATGCGTAATATCGTTGGCAGGCCGAATTCAACCATCGATTTGGAAGATATTATGAACTCTGGCAAGATATTGCTAGTTAATTTGTCACAAGGCCGATTAGGCGAAGACAATGCAGCACTATTGGGCGCTATGATTATTACTAAGTTACAACTTGCCGCGATGAACCGGGTCAATATTGCTGAAGAAGAACGCCGCGACTTCTTCTTATACGTTGATGAGTTCCAAAATTTTGCTACCGAATCGTTTAAGAAAATTCTGTCTGAAGCGCGAAAATATCGGCTTGACTTAACGCTTGCGAACCAATATACCGCCCAGGTGCCTGAAGATGTATTAGCAGCAATTTATGGCAACTGTGGCACGATTATTTCGTTCCTGGTTGGCGCTGCCGACGCTTCCCTACTAACACGGGAATTTGATGAGATTTATAAATCGACCGACTTAACTTCTCTTTCCAACTACCAGATTATTTTGAAGCTTATGATCGACAGCCAGGCTTCCAGACCGTTTGCCGCTACTACCCTACCGCTCCCGAGATCACGAACACAAAACCGAGAAAAGGTTATTCGCGTGTCTGCGGAAAAGTACACCAAAGCCCTGGAAATGCTCGCCAAAGTGGAACAGAAAATGGAACCGCCACAGCCACCCATTCCTAGGCAGGATCATCGCCCTGATTATCGGCCTGAGTATAGGCCCGACAGGAAGCCTGATTTCCGCCCTGACCAGCGTAACGACTACCGCGGTGAGCGTCGACCAGATCAGGGGTACCAACAGCGTTCTGAGTACCGCCCTGACCGTCGACCAGACCACAGGCCCAACTATCAGCCACAGCGCTCAAACAACTCTCCCTCCCGACCACAAGGGCGCTAGTATATACATAATCCTGTATAGAGTTTGGTATGCCTATTAGCACCACCTATTTTGCGGATGAGATAGTGCTTATTTTCAATCAATTCCCGCGTATTTCCCGCTAATTTTCTCGATAGGACCATACTTCATGCGGGGTTGACACGCTTCTACCTAGCGGAGTTAACTGGAAATATGGCGCACAATTTTTCCTCATTTTCTCTCAGTCACACTTCCGTTCATGAGGCGCTTGATTACATCGATAAAACCTGGAAAGAACTTGAACGCTACAATCCGCATGACCGAGCAACACTAATCGGCTTGCCGCACCCATATATCATTCCTAGTATCCATACTGATGCCAAATTTCTATTCCAGGAACAATATTACTGGGACACTTTTTTCGTCATGCAAGGACTTTTTGATACCAAGTATCAGGGACTAGCCTTCGATATGCTTGGCAACGTACTTTATTTAATGCAACGATTTGGAGTTGTTCCAAACGGTAGCCGGTTTTATTTTACTGGTCGCTCGCAACCACCTTTTTTGACTACCATGATTTTACAATTTTTTGCCCTGAATAAAGACAAGAAGTGGTTGGAACAAAGCATGGACATAGCCAAAGAGGAATACCGAAAAGTTTGGATGAGCCAAGACCACCCAAATTGGCGACATGTTTTTAAGGGCTTAAGCCGGTACTATCATATCGACGTCATGCACGAACTCGCGGAAACCGAAAGCGGCTGGGATATGAACCCCCGGTTCTACGAACAAGCAATGGACCACATACCGATCGACCTAAATAGTCTGCTCTTTAAGTATGAAATGGATTTTGCTGAAGCTGCCATTATTTTCGGTAATCGACAAGAAGCCAAGGACTGGATTAAACGCGCCCGTGACCGGCGCGATACCATTAATCACTATCTCTGGAATGATAAGGAACAATTTTTCTACGATTATAATTACGTCTTAGGCAAACAAAGCGATATTGCCTCACTTGCCGCCTTTTACCCAATGTGGGCTGGCATGGTTACGGACCATCAGGCTCACAGCCTCGTTGAAAACCTTTCGCGATTTGAATATGACGGTGGCTTAACGTGTACAGAAAAATTGGCACCAGACATCGATGCGAAACCATACCAGTGGGCACACCCGAATGGTTGGGCCCCCTTACACTTCCTCGTTGTAGCAGCTCTTATTCGATATGGCTATAAAGCTGAAGCCAAACGGATTGCTGAAAAGTGGTTAAAAACAAACCTTTACCGGTTTAAAAAAGAAGGTATGTTCTATGAGAAGTATAACGTTGTTGCCCCTGATAAACCTGCCAAGGATGGTTTATATCCAATGCAAGTTGGTTTTGGCTGGACTAATGCCATTTTCAATCGCCTTGCACACGATTTTTACCTAAAGGAAAATCTCGACTGGTTTTCTATGCCACTCCTTGCCAACACCTTCAATTCCTTCAATCTCGTATAAAATATCTAAAACCTGTAGCATGTAACTTGTAACTCGAAACATCTAACTTCTATTAATTTTATTTGCTTAGAGCATGGCGCGTGAAGAAAGGACTGGTTTTCTCTGAAAGGGAAACCGAAACTGACCGGCGATGAGGAAGGGAATTTCGGAGGAGCGGACACTTCTGGTATTCCAGAAAGGAGCTCGCTTGCAGCAGTGTGCGACGAACAGGAAGCATGATGCCGACAAGGGAAGCTTCGGAAACCAGGCCTTTTAGCAGACAGGCTCTTTGGCAAATGCTTTTGTTACTTTTTTAAAAAGTAATATACAAAATGCATTTAGCTCTTTAACTTTCTTACATAGTGAGAGAAGAAATTAAATTATGCTTCGAGTCTTGAGGAAACGTCTTTGAGGTATTCTTTGAAGTCGGCATTGATCTCTTCGTGCCGTAATCCAAAGGCGACACTGGCTTTGAGGAAGCCTAGTTTAGAACCGATATCGTACCAATCACCCAGGAATTCGTGAGCGAAGACTTGGCCGCCTTTATTAAGAACAGCCCGGGCCGCATCAATCACACGAAGTTCCTTTCCAGGCTGGACCGGTAAGTTCACAAGCTCATCGAGCATTTCAGGGGTAACTACATACCGCAAAACAACGGCTAAATCAGAAGGTGCTTCCTCAACCGATGGTTTCTCGACCATGCCCTTAACTTCGTAGGTCTGGTCAGCAATTTTGTCAGCATCAACGACACCATAACGCGATATCTTGGCCTTCGGTACTTTATGCACAGCAACAACAGGTGCATGCTTTTCATTGTATAAATCAATCAATTGTTTAATGGAAGGTGTTTTTTCATCAATAATATCGTCAGCCGCTGTCACCACAAACGGCTCACCTTTAACTAAATGTGCTGCTTTCCAAACTGCATGACCATCACCAAGTTGTTCATTCTGCCGGACAAAGATAAAGTTTGCCATTTCAGAAATTTCACGAATCATCTGCAATTCTTTTTCCTTACCCGCTTCTTTTAATTTTGCTTCGAGTTCAAAATGACGGTCAAAATGATCCTCAACCGAGCGCTTGTGCCAGCCGGTTATGATAATAATATCTTTAATACCCGAGGCTACGGCGTCTTCAACAATATACTGGATAACTGGCTTATCGACAATTGGCAGCATTTCTTTTGGTTGTGCTTTTGTGGCTGGCAAAAATCGTGTGCCAAACCCTGCCGCCAAAATGATCGCTTTTGTTACCGAAGAATTATTACCTTCCATATGACCATTCTATTGTAAATAACAATTCCAAAAGATGCAATCAGAAATAGCAAAATAAAAGATGTAAAAAGTAAAATTACCATGTAGAATGCAAAAATGGCTTAATAAAAGCTCGGAGCACCTATTTTAATTCTTAATTTGTAATTTTACATTTCAATACCTGCATTTTAATTTTTTTACTTTAGTTGCAATCCTCTAGGACTTATGTTATACTTGACAAGTGGTCCCTATAATAGTATAGGGATTTTTTTGTTATTAAGGGGTAAAACGAGCCTTAGAGAAAAACTTATGGCAGCAAAACCAATACAATTTATTTCTGAAGTTAGAGAAGAGCTTTATAAAGTAACTTTCCCGGCAACCCAAGAAGTTGTCCGGTTAACGATTATTGTTATTGCTGTCTCAGTTAGCATATCACTCTTTTTGGCCGGACTGGACTACATCTTCGGCCAATTGCTCAGTATACTCACAAAATAAATACTTAGAATATTATGGCAAAAGCAAAAAAACAAGAAGAAAACGCGAAACAAAACGAGGAAACCAACGTTGCTATTTCTGAAAACCCAACCGAGGCTGCTGATGTTACTACGGAAAATGAAAACACAGAAGTGACAGAACCTGATACAGAAGCCGGGAGTGATGCGGTAGCTGATGAATCCCCCGCCTCCGAGGCTTCAGAAGGTGATGATTTAAAACAAGAATTAACAAACAATGAGGAAGAAACTCCGACAGAAACCGGTACAGACTCTGAAGCTATTACCCAAACCGAAGCGGATTCTGCTGTTCAAGATAACGATACTAAAGAGCAAACCGATACAAGCGATGCTTCTTCAGAAGATCAAGTAAACGATTTTAATGACCAAACTATGCAAATGATTAGTGCACACGATTTAGATACGCCAGAACCGCAATCCGATTTAGAATTCTTGACAATTGGTACTCCACATTGGTATGTTGTCCACACCTACTCTGGACATGAAAAGCGTGTGGCTACTGCATTGCAACAACGCGTCAATTCTATGCGGTTGCAAGATAAAATTCTCGAAGTACTCGTGCCAACGCAAGAGAAAATTGAGGTTCGCAAGGGCAAGAAAGAACAAGTCAAAGAAAAAATTTTTCCGGGTTACATTTTAGTGCGCATGATCGTGGACGATTATTCTTGGCTCGCTGTCCGGACAACACCTGGGGTAACTGGCTTCGTTGGCGCTGCTAATAAGCCAACGCCAATTCCTGATGAAGAAGTAAAGGCGATCCAGAAGTTCATGAGTATGGAGGCGCCAAAATACAAGACAGTATTCTCTATTGGTGAAGCTGTTAAAATTATTGAAGGTCCATTTGCCGAATTTTTAGGGACAGTTGATACAATCGATGAAGCTAAAGGCAAGATTAAAGTTCTAGTATCA
>CAYSOG010000034.1:0-8918 GCA_964432675.1 uncultured Gammaproteobacteria bacterium
CCGTCATTATCATCAGGACCAAAAATTTTCATGGTTTTACCTTCTGCTGTGTATAAAAACTGACCGGTGGTCATCACTCCATCCACATCTAGAATAAAACATTTTTTCTCTGCAATGTTGCTCATCTAACAGTCCTTTCAAGTTCATAAACGAGAATACCAAAGTTTTCATAAATTAAACGGTACTTTGAACCCTTAAAGTATCCTGTATCATATAAAGTTTTCCTGAGGGTATCATCAACTGACAGCGTGCCCTCCGGAAAGTTTGCAGGAGTTCTCCCAAAATAATCTAGTGTGTTAAATGATATATAATCGTATCTGGCATCATTTTTTGAATACCCATCTAAAGTCCCAAAGTTGAGGTCCATCATGACTCCCTCGGTCAGACCCGTTACAGGAAAGATTGAATAACAATCTTGCAGCATTCTAATCGGTGTTTTAATCGGCATAATCAAACTACTCATCTCATTCAACGCGTTAAGTCGATTCTGTATTTTCTCGCTTTTAATGATGCGAAAAAAGTTTTTATCACCAAGGTGCTCACATAGAAGTCTATTTCTATTATCAATCCCGTATACAATTGAACAGGCAATTATTGTATACGCCACAGTAACTTTTAGAAAAGTTGGCACCCGCACTGTCGCAATACCAATCAATCCTAGGGGTATAAAAAATCCTAGATTGACAAGGTACGTTGCTATATAGAACGGAATCTTATGGACGGTTAATACCAACGCAATTTCTGCTGCTACTAAGCTAACAATGATAAACACGAATATGAAATTACGTCTTTTCATATCACTTACGATCAACGGCATGGAGAAAATTGCTGCTGCACTCAGTGCTATTGGGTTTAAGTAATACGCCAGCCCATCAACAATTGAACCATGGTACGAGTTTCCCTGGCCTCCCATATTTTTAAATAGTACAAAAGTAGCATACATCCTTTTTAAATCTGATCGGAAACAAGGGAACAGAAATAAGCTAGGTGCGGCACATGCTATAGATACCAAAATAACTGTCAAACAAAATATGGCAATATTTTTTACAAGAAAAGTATCCTGCTTCTCAAACAATCGGTTGATTAAGGTTAAACCTAGCAACGGCAGTATAACTACGCCCGTGACTTTTAGACCGATTGCAACGCCTGCAGAAACACCTGACCAGATGATATCTTTTCTAGTAATTTGAGTTGATCGTACTATAAGAAAAAATGACAGGATGCCAAAAAATAAATTGGGAGCGTTTACATGCAATTTCGTGGCAATAATTTCAACCATGGGCATGGTGGCAATGGCGATCAGTGTTGGATATTTTAAGTGTTTTGCATCAGGACGCAACTTATCGATAATTAGTCCAAGTAAATAAATGCTGCCAAAAACAAAAAGCAACGATAGTTGCCGGCCAGCAATTATTTGCACTTGAGTAGCATCTAGCATGTACAATGGCATAAGCAAAACGGCATTGAACAACCAAAAAATATTGCCATATGCATAATCAAAGGTCGTAAAAACTGTCTTCCAATGGCCTGCAATAATTTCTTTTTGCGTGTTATATGTGCTAGCCTGCATCACGAAGTCATCGATACTACGTGATAAGAGCACAGACCAACTTTCTGATAATATAAAATTTTCTACAAAATAGTAGCAAAATATACATGCTAAAATTGTTATCTGCAGAGCAGTCCAATACGCCGCCACATTGCTATAAATTGTATCGCGATGTCTCCATGTCTTATATGAGTATTCTGCGGTTGACATTATTAGGCTTCTCCTAACATAGATGCAATATAATCTTTATGATCTTCTTCAATAATATCTGTACGCCTTTTTTGCATCCAAAACCAACAACCAGGCAAACTGGTTGTGAGCGCTATAACACCTACGCATATTGAAAGTAGAAATGCTTCCGGCTCAGAGATCCCGAAAATGCCCCATAAATGCACCATCGCTAACTCTCTTATCCCCCATCCATTAATCGATATTGGCGCCACAGTAATTAATATGATAATGGGCATTATCAACATCCACATCCACAGCAACGAATTGATCCCAATTGCCAAACTGATAAAGTAGCTTGATAAAATCATGATAACATGCGCAAGAATAGAAAGACCAACCGAATATAAAACAACTTTAGTCGTTACATTCAATTTAGAAATTAATTTCACTAATGGCTTGCTTAAAATGATAATAGCAATGCATCCAATAATAGAACAACCCATAGTGCTGAAGACGAGCCAAGTTACTATTTTGGGAGACAAGAATGGCATGCTTAGTGGAAGGAATAGAATAATCATTAAGCCTATTGCAAATAACGAAGCAATTCGATCCGCAATTAAACTTATAATTACTGATTTATTTGGCAGTCCTATATTCCATACCATCCAACCACGAATAACATCAGATCCAATTCCACCCGGCAATACTTGCCCCACAAATAGGCCTGCAAATGTTGCACGAGTAGCCGTGGCAGTGGAAATATTGAAATGCAACATTTCTGCCAGTAGCCTCCAACGAAGACCAGCAACCGGCACCGCTAATAACGATAAAATCATAGCAATCAACAGATATACCGAATTTGTTTGCTGTAGCAAAGATATTATCTGCTGACTTTCTAATCTAGTTACTATGGTTATTAGCACACTAATAGATATAGCTATTTTGAGCGCAATAATTAACTTATTGCGCATAGCACTGATACCTGAAATTATTGTGTTGATTATTTTTGCTCATCCTGTGCTTCTCATTTTATAGTTCCATTGTGATATGGGTCAAGATTCACTTGAAATTGACCCTATAAAACCACTAGACGGTCCTTTCGTATGTTATGAAGGCATTACCTTCCATGAATTCTGCATCACTCATATATGGAAACTGATCATTAATTGGGCGTCCCATATCTACCTTTGGCTCTACGGTTGTATTTGGATCTAGCGCAACATCTAAAACTACGCCACCGCGCATTTGAAACATATCACCATGTATTTGTTCCGGACTTTCAATGCGGAAATATTGTAAACCGTAACCTTCGATAATACCCTTAAAATTAGGCACACTGTAACCGTCACCCGTAGCAAAATAACGGCTTTGTAGATTTGAATCTTGGAATTGCTTGATAATTCCATAGCCACTGTTATTTAATATTACTATCGTAATATCTAACTTGTGATGCGCTAATACCGCCAATTCTTGAATATTTAGCTGGAAACCACCATCCCCAGAAAAACATATTACTTGTTTATTAGGTTCCAACAATTTGGCACCAATGGCAGCAGGTAGCGCGTAACCCATAGGCGAGTTGCCACCTGCGGTAAACACTTGTTGCTCAGCACGATGAAAGGTTTGAAAGAACCAACACATCGCAGCTCCAGTGTCGTTAATAACGAGTGCATCTTTCGCAATTAAAGTATTAATGCGCTTTACCACCTCATATGGTGATTGTGTACCATGTTTTGCCGCAAAGCTACTGAAACATTTACCGAAGTATTGATCTTTCATTTGCGCGGCGTAATTATTCCATACCACATTTAAAGTTGGAATTTTTAATGTGTGCAAAATATCAGGCATAAATTTTAGATCTAAACATAATGTTTGATATTCATCGCCTTTGTATTTCGCCAATTCTTCCGCATCTACATCAACGACAAGTAATTCAGCACGCGGTGCAAACTTTTTAGCATTTGAAGATCGCTGTCTATTATCCAGGCGGCTACCAAGCACCAGCATTCGATCGCAATTTTGTACTAGAAAATTTGCACCCCTATTACCGTACACTCCAACGCAACCGCAATAATTCGGCAGATCATGATCAAAATAAGTTGATGCATTCCAGCTAGATACAAACGGCAAATTAGTCTCGCGTAACCATTGTTGAATTTCTTGTTCAACACCAGCGAGCCCCACACCTGCACCAAAATATACTAGAGGGCGTTCGGCTTTAGATGTAAAATCATATAATTTATTGCGTATCTCTTCTTTTTCAGGCGCCGGTAATGCGATTGATGGTAGGGCTTGTGCAGGCTGTAGCTCGCCCACTTCCATTTGTTGTACATCCATTGGCACATCGATCAAAGCTGGCCCCATACGACCTGTAGTGGCTGCGGTCCATGCTTCTTCTAGTGCATGGCGCAATTCTTCTGGCGTTCGTACTTGCTTGGCATATTTGGTAATCGGCTTGGCCATTTCAACAATTTTCGTTTCCTGAAACCCCGCTTGCCTTGGAGTGGCTCCTAAATATGCAGAGCTTTCACGCATATTTACCTGCCCAGTTATGTGTAACGCTGGAATTGAATCAAAAAATGAACATGCTATACCAGTTAATAAATTGGTTGCGCCAGGCCCGGAAGTAGCCATTGCAACGCCCACAGTGCGATTTGTGCGCCAAGCAGCATCAGCAGCCATAGCTGCAGATTGCTCGTGATGAAAACATACATAATCCACATTTGGGTGCCTACCAATAGCATCAATCATAAAAGCTGCTGCGCCACCGGTCATTAAGAAAACTTTCTTAACGCCTTTGCTGGCAAGAAATTCTGCAATATAATCAGCGCCTTTCATGAATGTTAGCCCCATTAAATATAACGTCACACCGTGCTATAATACTCGATTCTGAAAATATTAAAAGTGATGATATGCGCATTTTTCTCACCGGTGCTACAGGATTTTTAGGTAGTTACATAGCGCGTGAAGCTCTTAATCGTCGCCATGATGTTGCCGTTTTAATACGCACTCATGCAAACCTATGGCGCATAAGTGACATCATAGAAAACCTTAAGGTGATTTACGGGACTTTAGAAGAGCAACAAGCATGGCAGCAACAAATCCACAATTTTGCACCGGATGCGATTATACATGCCGCATGGCATGGAGTTGAAAATAAAAGTCATAGCTCTGATGATCAACTTAGCAACATACCGGCCTTAAAGTTCCTATTGGCTTTGGCCACTGCATGCGGGTGCAAAAAATTTATAGGTATAGGATCTCAAGCTGAATACGGACTTCATGACGGAATTATACATGAAACAACAATTACCGCACCAGTCACAACATATGGACAAACTAAACTTGCAGCATTTGATATATCACACAAACATTGTCAAACGCATTGCATCCAATTTTCATGGTTACGCATATTTACGATTTATGGACCAACAGACAACCCATATTGGTTGATTCCATATTTAGTAACCACTTTGCTATCCGGCACTAGTCCGCAACTGACCAAATGTGAGCAACGTTGGGGTTTCCTATATGTAACAGATGCAGCAAATGCAATTATGGACGTGCTAGAAAGCCCTAACGCACAAGGCACATATAATTTAGGATCAAACGAAATTTATCAGCTTCGATATGTTGCTGAAACGCTGCGCAACATGGTAAACCCAAATTTACAGTTAGAAATAGGCAAAGTTCCATATAAGCCCAATCAAATAATGCACCTTGAAGCAAATATCGAATCCCTGAAAACAAGTGTTGGCTGGCAACCAAAGGTTAGCCTATACGATGGTCTGCAAAAAACGGTAGAATGGTATAAATCAAATAACTGCCCAGTTAATTAATTTCTTCTCAAGTGCTTCAATATCAACAATCATATTTGAAGAATACCAGCGATGATTCGCTGGATTTTCGGACTCACATATTAAATAGCATAAATCAATGTCATACATTGATGAAATGAACAGGTTATATAATGGCATAGCTTTAAATGTTAAAATCAGCATCTTAGTATGTGGTTTGCTAAACACGATATTTGTGGCAGATGAAGAATCAATAGTAATAACTACCTTTGCGGCCTGCATTATATTAATCTTTTGTTGAAAATCTAAGTCTTCCATTATGACTTCTTTGTAACCATGTTTTTCTAGCAGCTGAACGTATTGATCTTCATTAACCACCCCACGTCGAGTCGTTCTTCGGCGCGATATGTATATTTTTTGGTATTCACTGTAGTCCCCGGCATTAGCATACGTATCAATTAGCTTTTTTATTCCCATAGTTATGTTGGGATGTAGCTTCATTTGCGAATGCAACAGCAAATTCCTCGCCTTTACAATGGCTCCCTTTTTAAGATACACACGCTGCTCTTCTGTAATATTCAATGCCGCTAAACATGGTTCTATATAGTCCCATGGATTATAATTTGTGTCATTGCTCATGTCGCGCGGTGGAACAATTATCTTTAAATTGTGGCGCCCTTGAGGTGTAAGATTCTGCAAATAATTGTACAACCTCGGATATGATTCCATAATAAAATGTGTGAAATTATAATAATAATGATCAAAAAACATTAAATAGTTATAGTCAGCGCTTAAAACAACCAGTTCCGATTTTCGCCTAAAGCTTTTAAATTCAAAAAGTTTAAATGCCACGATCTTCTGTAAAATAAAAACCAGTTTCGGATCTTTAATCCCTAAAATTTTTCTTATACCCCAATCAAGCGCACGAAAATAACGCGGCAGTGGCACTACCGGGTCCCAATCGTAATAGGTACTTAGGCTTTCTTTAACGATATTTTTGAATCTATTGAAGACAACCGCTATATCGCTAATATATGCATTGCGCAACTTCAATACAAATGGTTCTCTAACATACAAATCAAATGAATCTTTTGGGTTCGGTTTAGATTTATAATCTTTGGAAATGGCTAGCAAATACTCATTAAAGGCGGAAATATTAAACATCAGATTATGCCAATCTTTTCTATCGCTCCACTGATTTCTGTTTGGATCTTTAATTGTTTGCACAACATACTTGTTTGCTGAATATTCTTGCACTTCAGAGAGACTAAATATTTTTTTAAGCATTGACATATTTTTATAACCTAGTTTTTATACGCCCCAATTTAATAGTTTTTGCTCTAACGCAGGCAAATCAACATGCAGATTTGCAGAATGCCAAGAACAATCTTCTCCCTGCGGAGTGCAAAATTGATAGCAAAAGTCCATATCGTAAATCGAACATAGAAACAGATTATAAATCGGCATGTTCGCAAAAGTTAGTAACAAAATTTTTGTGCCTGGCTTGCAGAATATAATATTAGTGGTAGCTGAAGAATCAGTGGTAATAACCACTTTAGCCGCCTGCATGATGCTGATTTTCTCCTGAAAACTATAATCTTCCATTAATATTTCTTTAAATCCATGTTTATCTAATAAATTCATGCACTCCTGCTCATTACTCAATTTTCGATTCATCGCAGCTCTACGTGAAATATAGATCCGCTCATAGGTGTTGACTGCGGATTTTGTAGGCAAGCTATCGATCAAAAACCTCGAGGAATTAACCACTACGGGCAATAATTTAACATGTGACGGCAAATATAAAGTTTTAGCCATAAGTATTTTATTTTCTTGTAAGTAGATTCTTTTATCCTCAGTAATGCCTAATGCGTTCAAACATGGATCAATGAACTCCCATGGATTATAAGAATAGTAACTTTGCTTTTTGATTGGGACGATCACTTTCAAATTACTTTTTTCACTGGCCGACAAATTTTGCATGAATGCATATAAACGTGGATATGACTCGACCATAAAATGCGTAAAATTTTCATGAAAATGGTCAAAGAACATTACATAGCGATACTTATTATCTAATTCAATTATTTCAGCTTTAGAAAAAGCAGACCGCGCATAGTAGCTATACAGCCATTTATTTCGTAGCAGAAAACAAACAGCCCACGGAAATTTTGACTTTAAAAAATCGTTTATCGCGGAGCGGCGTGGCGGCAGCCTTACCACACTTGCCGTCTCAAAATATGAATTTAAGCTGTCATTGACTACCTTTTTAGCTTGATCAAATACTACTCCAACTTGATTGATGAACGCATTTTGCAAGGATATGCAAAATGGTTTGATGTTTTTTATGTCCAAACCTATGCACGGTGGAAAATATTTCGGTGCTATAGGAAGAGGAAAAACGTAGCCATTAAAGCCTTTGATTGTAAATTCGCCTTTGTGCCAATCGCGCTTGTCGCTCCATCGGTTAGGCCCTTTAACACTAATATTTACAAATTCTTCAACTGGATTGCCATTTCGTCTTAATAGCACTCCTTTCCATCCCCAGCGATTATATGATTGTATAAGTTCCATTTATAATCTATTTATAAAATCTTCAATAGTTGTATGCATATGCCCTATCATTTCTTGATTTAAACCATGATGACATGCCAGCAACATCCCGCCGCGCATGACTCTATCTGCATTCACATATCCATCCTTACTCTTCGCCATGGTAATGTTCTTGAACCCTGGTTGTCGGGTGATATTTCCTGTAAACACAGTTCTAGTCTGGATGTTGTTTCTCTCTAAATGTATTTGCAATTCACGACGTTTAAATGGCGCATCTTCGCGAATTATTACTGGATAAGCCAGCCAAGCAGTCTTCGCACCATCCGTTTGGCGCGGCAAAATGAAAAATTCTTCATATTTTTCAAAAAACTTAGTCTGAATCCCAAAATTGTTTTCGCGCATTGCAATATTACGTTGCAAATCCTCTAGTTGCACCAAACCAAACGAGGCCCCAATTTCAGATCCTTCCACATTATAGCCAACACATTCAAAAATAAACTTCGCGTCATATTCAATGTCGTCAATATTGATGTTAAATCTATTTTCAATAGTTTCACTACTATCAGTTCCAAATAGAGATGATGACCGACCCCATGAACGCAGTAATCTAGTTCTTTTATACTGCTCAGGGTCCTTTAGACATAACATGCCACCATTGCCTGCACAATTGATAATGTGCGAACCATAGAAACTCGTAATCGACCAGTCACTCCAATATCCAGATGGTTTGCCATGTAATGTAGCACCTAAAGTATCAGCTGAATCTTCAAAAACTTGTAAATTATATTTTTTCGCAATCGCTGCAATGACATCCCATTGACATAAATTGCCCAATAAATTAGGCGCCA
>CAYSOG010000035.1:0-8875 GCA_964432675.1 uncultured Gammaproteobacteria bacterium
CACCGGTATGATAGACGCCATTAATAAGCACTTCGTTTTGCGTATCTGGATTGCGCCAGTAGCCGGCCATAATGTTTGGGCCTTCGACTAAAAGTTCATCGTCAGGGGCGATTGTTACCGTAACATTCGGTAATGGCCGGCCGACAAAATCATGATTACGGTCGGTCATGCTATCGCAAGCCACAACAGGTGAAGCCTCGGTCATGCCATACCCTTGTAGCACTTTAATGCCGAGATTTTCCCAGGCATTAGCAAGCTTGGGGTCAAGGTGGGCGCCACCGCAGATGAAGAAATCAAATTTGCCGCCCATTTTAGCATTGACGTTTTTAAAAAGTAGCCGGCGAAATTGCATAGGCATAAACTTGGCTAGCAGGTTAAGAAGTTGCCACTGTTTTTGTTTCCCCAGACGGGTAACTTCCCGCTCAATACCTTCCTTGAACAGCCTTAATGCTTCTGGTACGACAGCCATGCAGGTAATATGTTCCTGTTGCATTGCGCTAAAGATGGTGGATGGTTGGACTGAGTCGATATAGACGATGCTGGCACCGGATGCCATGGGCACAAGCAAGCCAACTGTCATTTCAAACATGTGGCTTAGCGGCAATATCGAAAGCAGTTTAAATTCCGGCTTCACATCGACAACACTACGAACACCTATGACGTTCGAGCCAATATTCTGGTGTGTTAGGACGACGCCATTTGGATTGCCTGTTGTGCCGGATGTATAGACAATTTCAGCAAATTCACTTGCAGCAGGGCCGATACCATACGGTTGCGGTTCAAGGTCCTTAACCATATGCTGTATGTCTTCCATGGCGATAACCGGGACACTATCAGGAGTAAAAGTCGCCCGTTGTTCTTCAGCGGCAATAATGAAGGCAGGTTCGGTCAGTTCGATGACTTTCTCAAGGAATTTTATGTCGGCCCGGATATCAAATGGCACGACGATAGCGCCGGCATACAAACAACCAAAAAAGGCAATAACCCATTCCGGACTGTTCAGGCCCCAAATAACAATACGGGACTTTGGAAGCATATCTTGTTGTTTAAGATACGTTGCAAATCGCAGGCTGGCCAGCTCAATATCTCGATAGGAAATATTCACCGTAGTTTTCCGCGACAAAAGTTTTATGCCGCCCGATGTTGCTGCAGCATCATGCAATAAGTCGCACAGGGAACGGCCTAGGGCGTTGTAGAGTACGGACACGGAAAGGCTCCTCTCTTCGATGTAGCTATCGGTTGCGGTTTGTTAATGAGCAATAGTTTCGTGTGGCTTTATTCTAGTGAGGGGTTTGCAGTAAGTCAAATAGTGCAGGTATATCCTATCGAAAGTTGCAACAGCGAGGTAAAATAGAAAGGTAGGGCTACATAAAGAGTAGTCCTGGTAAGCACGTTACCATGTCTAGTTTGGAAGGAGGTAACCAGGAGTAAATAATCGTAAAGCCCGAAGAAGTCTGTAGTATGGTGAAGGGAGGAGGCCTTGCGAATTTTGCGTAAGGCAACGCTTTTTTCGGCAGCGGCTATCGCGGTCTTGATGTTTGTGGGCCTAATGGCTCACAGTTCGAGGGTTTCGGCGCAGGCGCCGTCAATAGATCCTGCTTCAGCAGGCATTGCCGACGTCGGCATTCAGGCCCAGACACCAGCTGATGTCACAGCACCAGCCGCAAACCCAAGTGACGTTATGCCCATTACTGCACCGGCTCCTGGCCAGCGGCCAACAGTCCAAGGGCCATCGAAAGGTCCAGTGGCAGTTGCAGCGCGTCCGGCAGCACCAAGAGCGGTAGCACCACGTGTTGTTGCCCGACCCGCAGTGCGACCACCAGTTGCAGCCAGGCCGGCAGCGCGCCCGCAAGCTCGTGCAGCAGCGGCTCCACGATTGCCAAGCACCGGCACGGGTGGCCTTTTGGACCAACAGTCCAGTAATAGCCTCACCGGCTGGGCACTCGGTATCATCGTGGCTGCAGCACTTGGCATCAGTGCCGTAGGCATTTGGTCTTACCGCAGGGTGCCCGAGATTTCGGACTGACTGTCCGCGAAGGACAATTGCATATTGTTTATTAGACCTTTTAGGTTCTCATAAATACTTGTGCTATTGCCCCGGCCGGACAGCTATACTAGCCCCGTTCATATGCAATGAACGGGGCTTTCTTTTTTGGAATAAATTTTTTGCGCTTGTTTTTCCGGTTATATTTACTACAATGGATGCTAGTTGAGTGTGCATGCTTTAAGGTAATGGCACCTTACTAACAGGAGATGGTAATGGATAGTCGTCGCGTGTTAGACATCCTCGGAGAAACTGGCGCGATTTTAAGCGGTCATTTTGTTTTTACATCGTGGCGGCATAGTGACCGTTATATCAACAAAGATGCAATATACCCACACGTCACAGAAACTGCCCAGCTGTGCTACGAACTTGCGAAGCGGTTTACGACTGAGGAGATTGGCGTTGTTACCGGCCCGGCATATGGCGGTATTATCCTCGCACAGCGCGTCGTTGATGGGCTAATTGAACTCGGCCACCACCCACTTGCTGTGTTCGCGGAAAAAGACCAAAATGGCAACTTTTTCTATAGTCGGGGTTACGATCTATTACTACAAGGTAAACCGACGCTTATCGTTGATGACATTTTAACTACTGGTGGTTCGCTTCAGAAGGTGGTTGAGGTTACCAGGAATAACGGTGCCGAAGTTATTGGTGTTGGTGTCTTATGTAATAGAGGTGGTTTTCCATTTCGCGAACTTGGCCACATTAAGAAATTTCACGCACTTGCGGAATTAAATATGCCATCATGGCCAGCTGAAGATTGTCGATTGTGCCAGTTAGGCGTGCCGATAAATACGAATGTCGGCAAAGGCAGAGAATTCCTTAATCGACAGCTGCGTTCTTAAGAAGGGGTTGTAAAGGGGTGCCCTGCTGTACTTGCAGCGAAAGCCCCTTTTTTCTTTCTGTATGTTATCCCCCTTGATTTGACAATTACTGCTTGCTTTGTTAGCTTAAAGTGGTGCTTATGAAAAAGCGATTAATACTGTTACCAATATTCTTTTTTGCTGCAATTACAACCTTAAGTTTTACGATCTCATTTGTTAATACGCTGCACGAAAATGAGCTTATTGCTCGTGCGGTCAATGCTTATCAAGCAGGTACGATTAATACCTCAGTTGGTTTTATTAGTGCCTTGCCAAGTATTACGGCTGAAGTCATTGGCTCGGCGCTAATTTATGACCAACGAGCTGAAACCCTCCAACGGTTTTTTACAACGTATAATTCCCCACTTGGCCAACACGCGAAGTTCTTTGTGGAAGTGGCGGACAAATACGGTTTAGACTACCGGTTACTTCCAGCCATTGCCATGCAAGAATCAAGCGGTGGCAGGTTTATTCCTCCCGGCAGCTATAATGCTTGGGGATATGCTATTACCGAAACCCAAACGCTTGGCTTTTTGAGTTGGGAGCAAGCCATAGACAATGTTGCCCGCGGTATCCGGAAAAACTATATCAACCAAGGTTTAGTGACACCTGAACAAATCATGACAAAATATACGCCCGATAGCATCGAAAAAGGTGGGGCCTGGGCCAAGGGCGTTGACTACTTTATGTCGCAAATGGAGTAGGAATTCTCAAAACAAGGAACATGAAGCTTGAAGTATTTTTGTAAAGTTACAAGTTCTATGCTGCAAGTTTTGCGCTTAATACGCCGCAATGAGAACACTGAAACCGTGGTTGGCGGCGGTACATCCCCAAACATAACTGCCATCTTTGAGAAGCACCGCATGGCCGGGCGAACCTTCCCAGGCATTGACCGTGTCTTGGGCTGTTGCATAGCCCTCGGCCAAGTTTTCCGCAATATGTGAATATTGGCTTAGTTGGTCTTTGTATGTGGCTAATACGCCGTTAAAACCGGCGTGGTTATCGAGTTTCCCTAGATCAAGCTGCTGGTTAAGCCTGATTGAAGCCACAGTACAAAGTTCATTTCTTTGGCCAAGCGGATTGACGCCATGGCCAATTCTTGCCTGGTTTACTGCCGCAAATAACTCAACGCCGGTAAAATAGGAAGGATTGTTATTGTCCGGTGCTGGGTTTGCCGTTTGGTAGATGATTTTTGTTTGCTGCGGCTGAGATTTTTGTGAACCAACAATGATATACACATCGTTTGTATCCGACTTTGCGATTGCCGCAATACCGATGTCACTATAGGTATTACTAGAAAATAACTGTTGCAAGTTACTTTTGGTATAGAGTTCCTTCACGATATCTTTTTCAGTTGCGGTGTTGGCGAATGAGGAAGTTAATTCACCGATAGCCGAGAAATTATATCCTTGCTGCTTAACAATCTCCTCCACCTTGGCATTGGTAACTGTGTCGGCATTTGCATTCGCGACCATTTTAGCGGCTGTCTCGAGTTGGTAGTTAAACGAAAGCGGCGCCAATTTTTGTTGGATCCGCATAGCGTTAATTTCGTTATAAAGCTTAAATGTATCGAGTACGTGTAACTGATTAGCAGGTACAGGAATAACGGTTGGCAGGTCCGCCAGTAAATTTGTGGTAGCACTTTGTTTAATAATTGGTAGCATAAGAAGTCCAAAAAGAAGACATGAAAGAATAGTTGTTACATACTTTCCTTGCCTATTGTTTCGTATTGCCGGCAATTTGCCAATGTAGGCTGAGGTAAAGACAGATACTCCGAGCGCGAGAATACTGCCATAAAATAAGAAAGACGTTGGATTTTGTGGCGATATTTGGTAGGTAAAGTATTCGAGAAAGATTCCAATTGCGGCAACTAAGAGCGCATACAGTAGCGTAAGTGTCGAAAATGATAACCTTTTGGTGCTGGCAAGCCATAATAGCCAGCTAACCGGCAATGCTACAAGTAATGCTAAAGCTTTTGCAAAACCGCTTGAAAATACTTGGTGCATTGGCCACCGGTTAATGGTAAAGATAGCGACTGCCGCACTATAAATGCAAAGCCAATATACTCGGCTATTGATCCGCTGTGCCAATTGTTGCGTTTGAGTGCTTGCGATCATGTATTTATTAGATAACAATACGGTGTAGTTTGGCCGCAACCTCAAGTGGATGCTCCTGCTGCCAAATATTACGTCCAATGGCAAAGCCAAAGGCTTCGGCTCGCATTACTCTCTTTGCTTCTTCAATGAGGTCTTCAACCGCCATTTTGCTGCCGCCAGAAACAACAACTTTAGTTTTTCCAGCGTTTTTAATCGCCCATGTAAGCGCTTCGGAGGATCCTGGATATTTAATCTTTACAATATCTGCACCCAGTTCCATACCAACACGAGCAGCATAGGCAATAGTAGCCGGATCATTTTCATCGATTGTTTCGGCCCTAGGATACATCCAGCCGATAGCTGGTATGTTGTAACTATGCGCTTGGTGCACAATAGACCCAAAAGTTGAAAACATCTCCGCCTCAAGCGGTGAACCAAGATAAATTGTATAACCGACAGCTGAGGCACCCAGGCTAATCGCTTCGTTGACATCACAAACGAGTGGTGAGAACGCAGGCCCTTTTCCTAGTGCAGTTTTACCATTGAGCTTTATGATTAAAGGAATTTTATAACGGTAGTTTGGATAGTATTTTTCCGCAATACCCTTATGGGTGATAACAGCCGTGAATTTACCAGTAACACCCAAGGTAAAGATATAATCGGGATTAAAGTTGTGGTCATTAAAATCGCTTGGGCCATGCTCTAAACCTTGGTCGTACGCTAAAAATAATGCCCTCCCATTTTTTGTGATTTTGTTTAATGGAACCATACTTTTAGTATAGCGCAAAAAGGACAACTGTCCATCACTTCTGTCAATGCAGCTGATTATTTCGCCAATCTGTGGAGAATACGAGGTAATCTACTCCGTTGTCAGGATTACTTCGAATAATTGCAATTACGAAGGATTTTGAAATGGCAGAAATTATGGTGTCGCAATGAACGACATTACCTTTTTAGCAATGCTTTTGGCATCGAGGCCGTATTTTTCAACGAGCTCTTGGGCTTTACCCGATTCGCCAAATTGGTCAAGCATGCCGATACGAAGCATTCTTGTTGGCTGCTGCTCGGACAATACTTCGGCAACAGCGCTGCCTAGCCCACCGTTGACCTGGTGTTCCTCCACGGTAACCACTTTTCCTGTTTTTTTGGCAGATTGCACAATTGTTGCGGCATCAAAGGGTTTTATTGTATGGCAGTTGATCACTTCACACGAAATATGCTGATCTGACAGTATTTTTGCCGCTTGTAAGCTTTGCCAAACCATTAAACCACAAGCAACAATCGTAACTTTACTGCCTTCCTGTAAGACTTCTGCCTTACCAATGGTGAAAGTTGCATTGTCTGCGGTAAAAACTTCAGACTTTTCGCGGTTAAAACGGATATATAATGGGCCGACATGTTTCGCTGCTGCAATGGTCGCGAGCTTTGCCTGGTTGGCGTCACATGGTACGACAACTGTCATATTTGGTAAAACCCGCATCATTGCAATATCCTCAAGTGCTTGGTGTGTGGCACCATCTTCACCAACCGTTAAACCAGTATGATGGCCCGTTATTTTAACGTTCGCTTGGTTGTAACAAACTGAAACCCTAATTTGGTCCCAAGTTCTTGCTGGTGAAAAAACGGCAAACGAACAAGTAAAAGGCACTTTACCGGTAAGCGCTAAACCTGCTGCCATACCAACCATATTTTGCTCAGCTACGCCGGCTTCTATAAACTTGTCAGGAAAGAGCTCAATAAATTTATTCAGTTTGCAGGAATCGATTAGCCCGGCACAAAGTGCTAATACATTTGGGTCGTTTTTTGCAGCCTCAACGATCCCCTCCCCAAAACCTTCTCGGGTCGCCTTTAGTTGCGTTATTTTATTATCCATAGGACTTATCTGACGTATAGGTCATATACGACTTATCCTAATCTTACTTGCAGTTCTTTTATAGCCTTCTCACCCTGTTCGGCGTTTGGTGGAATGCCATGCCAATGATAATCATTTTCCATGAAACTGACACCCTTGCCCGGTATCGTATTGCAGACAATCACTGTCGGCTGATCTTTGACTTCTTTGGCCTTTTGGCATGCGCTAATAACTTGGCCAATATCGTTACCATCAATTTCTAAGACATGCCAATGAAAGGCCTCGTATTTGTCTTTAATTGGCTTAATCGACATAACCTTGTCATTTGGCCCGTCGATTTGGATATTATTGTTATCTAATAGTACTGTTAGGTTATCTAAGTGCCTATTACCTGCCACCATAATTGCTTCCCATGTTTGGCCTTCATTGTGTTCGCCGTCTGACGAAAAACAGTAGACACGCCAGCTTGCCTTATCTATCTTGGCAGCAATGCCCATGCCGACAGCAACTGAGTATCCTTGGCCAAGCGGGCCGGTTGAAGTCTCTATCCCAGGTGTTGTTCGATTGTGGACGTGGCCTTGCAGGCGGGAATTAATTTTGCGGAATGTCGACAACTCTTCTTCTGGAAAAAAGCCGGCTTTTGCAAGTGTGGCATACGCAAGTGGCGAGTAGTGGCCCGCAGAGACGATAACCCGGTCACGGTCAGTTAACTGAGGGTTCATTGGGTCATAGTGTAAAATATTACCAAAATAAAGGGCGGTAAAAATATCAGCTGCTCCCAATGGTCCCGCGGTATGGCCCGAATTTGCAGCAAGCAGTTCATTAATAATGGCAATACGAATTTCTGTAGCGGTTTTTTGAAGATCCATTTTAAATCATATGTGCCATATAGGTCTGGTATACGACTTATATGCTAAACGGTTTTCGTCTCACTTTTTTGTCGTGTAAGTGGGTTAAGACCACAAAATTTTCAAATTCCGTTAATTCACGCAATACGTCTTGTGGTGACTCTGCTATTTTGTAGACCAGTAATTCTTCAGGCCGAAGCAGCATATTGGCAGCAAACGCAGACAAAATATCGTTCCAAAAACTACCATAAAGGATAAATGGCTTATGGTGGCCAAAATATAACCTGGCAAGCCCCCATGCCATGCCAAATTCGGAAATTGTTCCTGAGCCTCCGTTAAAAATAATATAGGCATCACCGAATTCTAATAGCTTTAGGGTGCGTTCAAGATAGTTACGGGTAATGATTTCTTTATCGAGCTTATTTGCGGCACTACGCCCCTCAAATACGGAAATATCTTTCGGATAGAAAGTAACGCCGAGCACTTTACCTCCGCCAGCGCGGCCACCGGTTGATGCGGCTTCCATAACACCGGGGCCACCACCATCGACAATAGTATAGCCATGCTCGGCTAGTAATTTGGCGACATCGTGGGCATCTTTATAGAGCGGATTATCTTTTAAAGCCTTTGAGTATCCCAAGAAGGTTACCGCATTGATGTAGCGTTTCTCTTTTGGTTTGCCGTCGGTAGCTTTTTTCATGGTCAGTTCTTATATAACCAGAAGTAGAGCTTGAGCGCAAGGCCAACTGTCAACGCCACTTCCTTTAGGAAGATATAGGGCTATAAAATGGCCTTTCGTAGCGTCTCATACTGTTTTTTCGGGTTGTCATGCCAGAGGATAAAGGAACCAGAAACAAAGATATTAGCCCCAGCATTTTTAGTAAGCGGCAGTGTTTGGTCAGTAATATTACCGTCAACTTCGATGGGTACATAGGGAAATAGCGAACGCGCTAGTTCAATTTTCTGCAACGTATCAGGTTCAAACTTTTGGCCCTGTTTACCTGGATTAATTGTCATAATCGTTAGTTGGTCAAAGCCCCAGTTTCTGTCAATAACGTCGAGGGATGTTTGTGGGCTTAACCCAATCGAGCATTTTTTCTTATTGTCATGGATAAGTGCAATAAGCTCGACCATTTCGGTTGTCGTTTCTTGGTGGATTACGAATGACTGAA
>CAYSOG010000036.1:0-8331 GCA_964432675.1 uncultured Gammaproteobacteria bacterium
TAAAATAAACTTTACATCCTTTCCATACAGATTTTTAAAGTAGTCATCTTTGATAAATTCCTTTGGCGGGCCATGATATACAAGGGTTTGGTTAATACAGGCAAGTTCAGTTGCTTCATTTGTTATGACATCAATATCATGTGATATAAGGACGAGCGTCAGGTCCATTTCCTGATTTAGCTTCTTAAGTAGTTCGTAAAATTGATCTTGGGAAGTTACATCAACACCAACTGTTGGCTCATCAAGGAAGATTACCTCGGGCTTTCCTGCAAGTGCGCGTGCAATAAATACTCGTTGCTGTTGACCGCCAGAAAGATCACCAATAAGCCGTTTGCGGTATTCCACCATGCCAACTTGTTCTATTGCTTGCGCAACATTTGCCCAGTCGTCCTTTGTTAACATACGAAAAAGGCCTCGTTTACCATAACGACCCATGGCAACAGCTTCTTCAACAGTTGCAGGAAATGTCGAATCAAAATGCACTGCTTTTTGGGGAACGTACCCTATTTTTGACCAGTCATGAAACTTACTAATATCCTGTCCAAACAAGGTTACAGTACCAATTGTTGGACGGAGTAAACCCAACATTATTTTTAACAAAGTCGTTTTGCCACCACCATTTGGCCCGATTACTCCGAGATAATCGCCCTTATGCACATTTAAGTTGATATCTTTTAGCACTTGCTCATCGGTATATGAAAATGAAACATTATGCAGCTCGATGATATTTTTAGTATGGTCTACTGGCATTGGAGTGCTGTCCTTAGATTAGCTAGATTAGATTGCATTATAGTAAAGTAGTCTCTTCCGGCCTTAATATCATCATCGCTTAAACCTTCAATTGGATCAAGTACTATTGTAGTAGCCCCAACTTCGCTTGCAATGGTTTGTGATAATTTAGGACTTACCAAACTTTCGAAGAAGATGTAACGAATATTATTTTGCTTAGTAAATTTTGTGATATCAACCAGTTGTTGTGAAGAAGGTTCAGCATCAGGTGATAAACCTGCAATTGCCACCTGGTTTAAACCATAGGCTTTTGCTAAATAGCCAAACGCGGCATGTGACGTTACAATATTTTTTTTAGCGCAGTTACTAAGGCCTTGCTTGTAAGCAGTATTAAGAATATCTAGTTTATCAGAAAGAGCTTTGGCATTAGTTTGGAATATCGATTTGTCTTGTGGGTCAACCTGTTCAAAGCCTTGCTCAATATTTTTTACTTCAACTTTAGCGAGTTGCGGATTTAGCCAAACATGTGGGTCTTGAATAGTATGACCTTCTTCCTCAATTTGTTGGTTGGCTACACTGTCTGCAGCGACTATGATTTTGACCTCTGTTCCTTTTAGTATATCTTTAATTTTATTTCCCCAGGCTTCCAACTTACCACCGTTCAAAATTAGCAAATTACTTTTTTCGATTGTAGCAATATCTTGGGTTGTCGGTTCATAATCATGCGGTTCCGAACCGGCAGGCGTCAAATTTTTTACTGTTGCTTTGTCGCCACCAATTTGGCTGGCAAAATAATACATCGGATAAAACGAAGCTACCACACGGACTTTTGTACTAGATACTTGTTGTGTCCGTGTCATGTTTTTTCCAATTTCGGTCTTAACAACAAGTCCAACGATAATAAAAGCAATTATAGCGAGTATGGCAAGAACATATCTATATTGCATTATTACTTCCTTCCTTTTGACAATTTATGCAAATACCATAAAATTCTAACGTATGTCGGGTAACGCTGAAGTGTTTTTCCTTTTGTATTTGCTTCTCAAATGCCTCCATCGCATAATCTGAAATATCCTGGATATTACTGCACTGCACGCAAATAAGATGGTGATGATCATCTCTTGCAAGTTCGTATCGATACTTTCCTTCTTGGAACTCAAGCCGGGCAACAATATTTTTTTGAACAAATGACTCAAGCGTTCTATAAATGGTAACTTTATTTGTATTGCACAACTGTTGTTTAAGATGTTCGAGGATCTCAGATACAGTAACAGGACGATTCTCCCGAGCTAATAAATCTAAGATTTCTTTTCGGGCATGTGTCTGCTTCATACCAGAAGATAGGAATAATTCCGGGTCAGTATTATTAATCAAATGTTTTTGCATACCTCAGTTAGTATATGCAACTCAGTTGCATTTGTCAAATAACGAACAAGTTTATAGACCTATAGTTTGACACCTGAACCTGTTTTTTGGTATAATAATACATATCGGAGACAGCTGACATAAGGGCAGCGTCCGGAATAGAAGGAGCTTGTGTCATGGCAGACGCAACTCTTCGCCAAGGGACTCATCTGATGCAGATGATCCTGAAGGCAAACGACCCCGGCGAATTTGCGCAAAACCTACACAGAAACTGGGGGGCAGTACAAAAGATCGGCAATGGAGAAGTCGATCAAGCCACATTCATGGCAGCATTAGAAATGTACTTTAAATCTGATCGGGCGCTCTACGGCTGGTTTGGGCAACATCCAAGCCCGAACAATCCGTGGACGGACAAGCATCTCAAACCGAGGCTGTTCTATCCGCCGAACTATCAAGTCAACTCAGTGGAAAAGGAAGTCGACAACGCTTACGCCGGATTCGCCGGCATTCCGTTGGACACAACGGGTCTCGATGCTGCGATTACGGCACTTGGTCCGGCGCCGCAAGGGGCTGATGGGCCATATCCGTACATCGCCATTCGCCGGTCCAAACTTGCTAGCATCGCGGGGATTGACCAGTTCGGTCCGGAAAATTTCGGCTTGGTACTGGAATTAACAACGCACGCTGCATTGCAGCGGCTCCACGGTACTAAGTACAAGAATTGGCCGCAAGGCAAACTCGGTTCGGAATACTTCCGCATTGCAGCGGCTACTTGGGAGGCCCAAACCGAGCACGAGGCCCAGTTCCCGGAAGGCGACTTTGTTCCCTACTGGGGACAGAGCGGCCGGCTTGGTGCAGGGAACTCACCTCGGTTCTGCGGCTGGGAAATCGACCATGCAGACCCGTCGCAATGGCGTTGGTCTTCATGGGAAGGCACCATGTGTGTTATCACCAACCCTCACCGGTTGGAGAAAGATGACCATTTGGTAATTGACCTTCCCGGTGATGAACTCTCGCCGGACGCCGGTGGTGGGTTCGATTGCTGCTCGTTCCTTGACTTCAGCGATGGTCAGCTTCACTTCGATGTCAGGTGGGCTGGCTTTCCGAGTGACAGCTGTGGTTCGGGTTCGGCCTTCGCCCGGGCAGCATAGTCACTTGGCACTTGAAACCTTCGACCATTTGGTCTTTTGGTTATTGGTTCCTTTGGTCCTCCATCTGGCGGATTGCTTTCGAGCCTCGGTTTCGTCCACTGGACGAGGCCGAGGCTCATTTCATTTCATAATCATATTTGGTAAAATCATCGAGTATGAGCCTTCGATATTACATTCAAACATTAGGATGCCAGGCAAATGTTGCTGATTCCGAGCGGGTGGCCGGGTACTTACAGTCACGGGGATATGAACCAACCGATAAAATGACAGAAGCGGATTATGTGGTTATTAATACTTGTTCCATAAGACAATCTGCTGAGGACCGTGTGCTCTCACTCGTTAATGATAAGCTAACGCCACTAAAAGAAAACCGTCCAACAATGAAAATCATCCTAACCGGTTGCATGGTTGGTCGGGCAACACGCGATAAAACAGGACAGGAATTAGTAAAGTTTAAACAGCAAATGCCGGCTGTTGATGAATTCTTACCGATTGAAGAAGTCGGGTTTGATTATGCCTCAATCCGCCAAGGCAAAACACATGCTTGGGTTTCGATTAGTAATGGTTGCAATAATTTCTGTAGTTTTTGTATTGTGCCTTATTCACGCGGTAGAGAAGTTTCCCGTCCTTTTGAAGATATTATCCATGAGGTCGACCATCTTGTCCGCCATGGTTATACCCAGATAACGTTGCTTGGCATGAACGTTAACTCATATGGTGCGGATCTTTTACGTAAATCATCTGATTATGAAAAAACTGTTGGCTCTGAAAAGAAATTTTTCTCAACTAAAAGTCATGCTGGCCCGGAAGATTTGCAATCAAAAATATCATCAAAGGACTTTGTCAGAAACTATACCTTACCAAATGGAAGAAATGTTAAACCAATCACCGTGAAGCACCTTGGACGCTATCGCGTACCAACTTTATTCCCTTATCTTTTAGAAGAAATTGCAAAATATAAAGAACTTAAGCATATTAATTTTGTTTCTTCAAACCCATGGGATTTTTCAGATGAACTTATTGGTACCATCAAATCCAATTCAAATATTACAAGGACACTCCATATTGCCTTGCAGTCTGGTGATAATACAGTCCTTAAACGCATGAACCGATGGTATACTGCAAAGGAGTTTGCATCTCTTATGGAAAGGATCCGCAAACGGATTCCGGAAATCCAATTTACCACGGATATAATAGTTGGTTTTCCCGGTGAAACTGAAGAGCAATTTCAACAAACTGTTGAACTTTGTAAACGAATAAAATTTAAACTTGCCTACATCGCCGAGTATTCAGTAAGGCCGGGTACACTTGCCACAAAACACTTTATTGATGATGTACCTTCGTGGGAGAAAAAACGCCGCTTCAAAATTCTGGATGAAATTGTTAATGGCATTCCCCATCCCGAGCCGCTGAAAGTTGGCACGTTACCAAGAAGCAGAATGTCTTCGGTGTAATATGCAAAAACCATAATTGATTTACAATTTAAAGTGTAATATAATTCCAATACATTTGAGTATCTATGCGTTTGATCTTTTAAAAATCCCAAATGCCACAAAGGCACCTGAACAACTAATATGGTGAAAGAGGTTTGCATACATGAAAGCTGTCTTGCCAGGTATTGTATTTCTTGTTGTTGCCTCTATGGTTTTTGCTATTGGCTTACTGGTTGCAGGGAAGCTTGTGTACGGCGATATAATTCATACTAGAATTAGCCCACATGAAGTAATTCCACTACCCCTGGCTCTTGCAATGCCAGCTTCATTGTTACTTAGTATACTCGCTGGAGGATTTTCCGCCGATATTGTTAAGAAACTATTATGGGGCTGATATTATGAAAAACTTTTCGCAAGTTTAAAAATAGATAATTGTATCCGATGTACTGCCCATTTTTGCCACCGCTAACTTCAGGCGGTGGCTTTTTTTATGGGTACTTTTGTCTAACAACCATTAATATAGAGAAAATTCTACTAATATTGGAGCGTGGTCTGAGTAAGGAATTTCTAGAATTTTTGCTGATTTTACCTTTATATCTTTCGTCGCAAATACATAATCTATTCTGTCATTTGGTGTATCGATGGAATAATCACCGTCTTTAAATGGTTTTGTTGGCCATGTACCTTCCTGCATTGCTGGCCCGCAATTGTGTATATATTTGGAAATATTTTCAACGATATAGGAATTAGGAAGCGAATTTAGGTCACCAGCAAAAATATATCGTTCTTCATGGGCTTTAATTACGTCAATGAGCTTATCTTCCTGTTCTCTTTTCGCTTCTGTCATAGCCATACGATGCGTATATGATAGATGTACAGTCCCAACAATAATAGCAGTGTCATTAATAGTGGCAGTACATTGGACATATACTCTTCCCTGCTCACTTGCGTCAGGTTCTGGCTTTAGTTGTTCTTGTACGAAGACATGTGCAACATTAGAGAGATTATACTTACTAAAAATACCATTGCCTTGTGTTGTAATTTTGTCGGGTTTTTTCCAGACCTGGGCTGCTTTATAAAAATAGTGATAGTTTAGATTGTCGGCGATATATTGTGATAAGTTAAAATTTGTTTCATGCGAAGCGGTAGTTGTTAACTCTTGCAGACACATGATATCAGCATCGATTTCCTCAAGCGCTTCAACAATATTTTCAGGTAGTTCTCTATCCCAAATATTCCATTGTAGTAACCTAATATTCATGGGCTTGTATTATTTCCAGCTCGCAACCCAAAAGTAAGTATTATAGAATTCCTTCGGTATATGGATTGCTGTATACAGTGGGAAGAAGTAAATAAACATGCCAGCTACTAGAGCTAGGTAAATTATCACAAATGCTTTACCAAATTTATCATCCAAGAATTGGCTTAATGTTACACCGGATGCAATAGCTAGAAATGACACAGACGGCGTGTAGTGGTACAAAAACATAATACGCGGAGATAAAACCCATGGGAGAAAATAGGCAAAATAAGCGATGATAACTATAATATAGCCAATTTTATTAGCAAATATCCCAATGTAATCCGCAAAAGATTTTTTCAGTAAAAACTCATTTGCATAGTAGAATACCGTCAAAAGTAAAAGTATAACCCCTAGTAATTTTACTGGCACGATAGCGGTTACACCCTCATTATTCACAGCAATAAGTAAGTATGCGAGCCACGCACAAATAATGATAAAACTAAAGATTTTTTTAGAAAATATTTCCCAAATAAGGAAGAGAATTGATATAAATCCAAACCAGAACACGAGTGGATTACCTAAGGCATAGACGTTTGCAATAGTTGCATCTTTGTAATCAACATAAAACCATACTGATCGCAGGTCTAATACCCACTGCCAAGGGCGCGATTGATATGCATGTGTTGCCTTTAGCCCTGTATGGTACCACCACATTTGTTGCTGTAATTCAACAAATGTTTTCCAATTGCTGCCGTTTATTTCATCAGGTGGTATATGATGTCCTAAAAAGAATGGTATATAAGAAGCAACATAGACAATAATTGGTATGGTAATGTAAAAAAACGGTAATTTGCCAAGTTCTACAATTAATTTTCGAACTGGTAATGATTTATTTTGAGCAGTTGCAATGACTTGCACAAAGGTTATTATAATCACTACCCCAATACCATAAGCGCCGGTCCATTTCGAGGCTAATGCCAAACCAATGCTCACCCCTGCGAGTAAATGATTTTTATGCAGAAAGAACAGCAGTCCAAGTAAGGCAAAGAAAACTAAGTAACTATCATTCATCGCTATTCGTGACATTGCAAGTAATAATCCGTCAAAACTTGCGATAGTCGCAGCGAGTAGGGCAATTGACCTACTTTTAAACAATTTCAAAGCTATAAAGTAAATAAGAATGATAATACCAGTACCAAAGAATGCAGAAAAGAAGCGCCAGCCAAAACTATTTTGGCCGAATAATTTCATCGCCAGAACCATAAATTCCTTGGCGAGCGGTGGGTGTGTCCATTCGTAGGCAAAACCTTGTGGCGGAGTATTCCACCATTCCCACGCTGCAGGATTGCCTTTGAGCATTTCCTGGGCTGTAAATGCATGGTAGACTTCATCAAACATGTAATTTTGAGGGATGCCAAGTCTGATAAACCGAGTTGCGGCCGCGAATGAAAAGATTATCGTTTCGGGGAAAGCACTATGATAAATTGTCGTGAGAAGATGTTTCATGGGCGATTTGATAATGAGTATAAAGTAATATCCCAAAAGACAATAATAGAAGTATCGTTACTATTTTATAGTATTGATCGATTAATGAAAAGAACATGCTACCAGTAAATGCCGGGTTATTGTACACGGTGTTGTAGTAAAAATAAACATACCACAAATTTATAAAATGGATTAAGGCGGTTATACCGTATATAGCAAGCAGTAGCTTCGATTTTTTAATACAAGCTGTAATCAATAAAAATGCAAAAAATGGGAAAAGGTAACGTTCGTGCACTCTTGTTGGGAAAAGAAAAAACGCCATGATCATTAGCGCAGTTGTAAGGTAGATAGACGGAGTATTTAAACGCTTTTTAACAAAAGGAATTAAGATAGCAGCGATGGCGATAAGGTAAAATAGGTACCCCCAAATTTGATTAGTAAAAAGAAAATGTGTTGTTGCATCTGGCTGCCACCAGCCGATGATTGCCCAAAGGTTTAATGCATACAATGAAGTGTATGGATAAACCGAAGCTGATTGCAGGAATAAATGTCCTAATCCAAATAATGGATCATTCATAAAGAATGGATAGGCGAGCAATGGTGGTAATAAAGCAATAAGAAGTAAGGCTTTGGTATTTTGTTTTAGCTTAAATGTCTTGAGCTGATAGAGCAAAAAGACTGGCATTGCGATCAATGATTGGGGTTTAATCAAAGCGGCGAGCCCCGCAGTAACACTATAAACATAGAGTTGTTTTTGCTCAAAAAGTTTGTATGCTGCCAAAATCAAAAAAAATGTGGGTACTGCATCAACTTGTCCCCAAACTGAGCTGTTAAATATTAAAGCGACATTTCCTAAATAGAAAATAACTGCAATAAACGACCAAGGCTTATTATAATGCTTAACTATTTTATAAATATAAAAAGC
>CAYSOG010000037.1:0-8309 GCA_964432675.1 uncultured Gammaproteobacteria bacterium
GCGTGATGATGGTGTTTGGGTAAAGCCATTCCGCCTTGAGCGGCAGTGCTTAAGCAATTACATTACAGCACCAAGCTAAGCTTATCAAGGCCTGCATTTAACATACAATCAATTTCCGGCACGTGGTGTTTCTGCTGTCTACGTTGTCACCGACGGCATCACAGACAATACAACGCCCACGTGGCTTATCGATGATGCCAACGAAATGCGCCAAAATGGTTTGCCTGTTGAAGTTATTACCCAAAACCTGGTACTTCACACACGGTTAAATGCGATAAACCGAAAACGATACGGTGGAAGTGTCGATGATGCAACACTGGTTTACAAGCAATTTAAAACAAACTGACGGTATAAACATTATCGGTTATGGATAAAACACTTGAAAAGATATACAATGCAGCATTAAAGTTTCTCGTTCCGTTAAGCATTGAAGAGACATATGAAACGATTGTTAAGGAGGCTATAAAGCTTGTCAATGCAGTCAATGGTTCAATTCTGCTTGAACAATATGGCGTGATGCGTCGCGTTTATGCATCGCGTCCGACATTGTATGACTTTCAGCCGCGTAAGCGCGGGTTTGCTTATAAAGTCTATTCTAGTAAAATGCCTCGAGTTGTACCGGTTCGGCAAATAGCGAAAGTCCATCCTGAAATTACCCGTACCAAAGCACAATATGATGTTTTTATACCGCTATCATATAAAAACCAGACTATTGGTGTTCTTACGGTAATGTCCCAAAATGACAAAAGTCAAAGTAAGAGGGATCTTAATATCCTAAAACTGTTTGGTCCGCTTGCGACACTCGCAATTATTAAGACCCAACTCTACGATGAAACAACCACAGCATTAAAAATCCGTGATCTGTTTATTTCAATGGCTTCACATGAACTTAAAACGCCCGTTACAACTATTACGCTTTATACACAGCTCGTACAACGGACACTAGCTGGTGGTGTTATGCCTGACAAAAAATGGATTGATACCTTAGCTGCCGAAGTTGAGCGCTTGTCGAAACTGATTAATGAATTATTACATGTCGACCAAGCCAGAGATGGTAATTTTACCTTTTATTTTCGTAACTGTTCGCTGCGAGAGATTATTTTACGGGCCATCCGCGATTTTGCGACTATACACAGTGACTACCAAATCATATTTGATGATAAAACGGATCACTCCAAAGACACCGTGCATGTTGACTTTGATAAATTATTGCAAGTTATGTTTAATTTGCTGAACAATGCCGCTAAATTCTCTAAACCAGGGTCTGCGATAATTGTACGGTTAGAAAACAGCGCTAGTATTGCCCGGTTATGCGTCCAAGATAGCGGGAAAGGTATTACAAAAGAGGATTTACCGCATATCTTTGACCGATTTTATCGGGGAAGTGGTAATACTCATGAAGGCATGGGATTGGGTCTGTATTTAACCAAACAAATTATAGATGCCCATAAGGGGAATATTTACGTTGATTCACAAGTAGGCAAGGGAACAACTATTGAGATCTTGCTACCCAAGGAAGGGGCTGTCATATGACCCGTATTGAAAGTCATGGGAAAATGCCATTTGACGGTACGTGGGGGACGGGTGAGCGTGGTATTACCAGGGATAATGAACAGGAAGACATTGTTAATGCCCGGATTTTAGATAACCTCATGAGTTTAGAAGAGCCATCACTGGGATCCGGATTAATTAGCAGTATTATTGCACATCCAAACGAGCTTGAAATTATCTTTGCAGGACCGCCTGGGTGTGGGAAGACGCTGCTTGCCCAAACCCTTATAGAAGAACTCCCAAAAAGAGACTTTAGCGTCCATGCACGTTATTTTGATGATGTACTTGACGCAGTTACAGCAAGACTTTGTGTGCCTTACGATGAAGCAAAAGAAGGCCCAAGAGCAAACTGGACGAGAGAAGATTGGGATTTCTTTGACCGCGAATTAGAACTAACGTTTGATAACACGCCAACGAAAGTCCACAAGCTATTAGGATCAAAGCATGGCAGGCGTGAGTACGACATTGAAGAGACAAATTCTTCAGGCACAAGCCAGGCAGAAAATCGAGGCCAAGGCATGCTTGAACGACGAGCCGCTAGAATTCGGTTAACAGACCCTGAAGCATTAGAGACCCGTCTTATTTACTTGGTACCAAATCCGAAAGTGCAAAGTGATGCGCTTGAGCAACGTGATTTTGTACTACGGCGGAACATACGTGATCGTGATATTATTAGTCGTTTCGAACGTCGGTTTAACAAACGCGTTATAAATATCGATGACTACGTTAGCTATATGCAGCAGCAGCGTGCCTACTTTCCGGATAATCCAAGTGTTGACGTCTTGCAAGGGAGACTCTTCCGCATGCAGCTAGCGAAAATGGCACCGAAACGACGAATTAACGTCTACCAAGAAGAATATAAGCAAGCGGTTATGCAACTCATCAGGCAAAGAAAAATTAGGCCTGTTAGCCTGCCGGAAAACGCAACAATTGGCCTGAATGCAGAAGAAAGTATTGTTTATGGCTGGAATATGGCATATACCTATTATCACGTTCGTCAAGAGTTGGGTTTAGATTCTAAACATGCAAGTGTCGCCTTGTTTCCCTATATGAAGGAGCAACTAGTTATCGATGCTGCGACATGGATACCTGATGCCGCATAATTAGCTCGCATTTTGATACCTATTCTGCTATAATATATTCATTGACACGATTTGCCCGACCGTGTCTTTTTTAAGGCTTATTATAATAAACTATAGGACTATATGGATATTCGGAATATTGCCATTATTGCACACGTAGACCATGGGAAAACCACCTTGGTTGATGCCATGTTAAAGCAGACGCATACCTTTCGAGAAAACCAGAAAGAAATGTCTGAGAATCTTATCATGGATTCAAACGATTTAGAAAAGGAAAAAGGTATTACTATTTTGTCCAAAAATACTTCCGTTTTCTATAATGGCGTAAAGATTAATATTATCGATACACCTGGCCACGCCGATTTCGGCGGTGAAGTTGAGCGAGTTTTAAATATGGCTTCTGGTGCTGTACTGCTTGTAGATGCGGCCGAAGGTCCATTGCCGCAAACAAAGTTTGTATTGAAAAAGGCCCTGGAAGCAAAACTTAAAATTATACTCCTAATAAATAAAATTGACCGTAAAGATGCCCGCGTTGATGCTGTAGTCCGTGAAGTAGAAAACCTCTTTTTAGAATTGGCCGAAGACGATACAGCACTTCATTTTAAAACCTTATACGCTGTTGGACGGGACGGTAAAGTATTTACTGCTCTCCCTGCAAATTATAATTCGGAAGATGCAGGCGACTTACGACCATTATTTGACGAAATACTAACAGAAGTACCAAATAGTGGTATTAACGATAGCGATCCATTCCAGATGTTAATTTCAACTCTTGACTACGATAATTACGTTGGCAAATTATGTATCGGTAAAGTTACCCGAGGTGTATTGTCTAAAAATCAATCTATTGCTTTAGTCGATGAGAATAAAGTTGTTGGGACATATAAAGTCCAAAAGCTTTATACCTCTAAGGGGTTGGCAAGAGAAGAAGTTGATGAAGTATCAGCTGGTGACATTGTTGCCATAGCTGGTATACCACAACTAACAATTGGTCAGACGATTACCGATCCTAACCACCCTGAAAGTTTACCAAAAATTGCTGTCGAAGACCCAACAATCCGTATTAGTATTGGACCAAACACAAGTCCATTTGCTGGAAAAGAAGGCCGGTTTGTTACCTCAAACCAAATTCGCGACAGACTTAGCAAAGAGCGGGAAACAAACCTCGGTCTTCGGATCGAAGAAGATCCAGATTCGACAAATTTCTTTGTGTCTGGTCGTGGTGAGTTGCATCTTGCCGTACTTATCGAAAATATGCGCAGGGAAGGTTTTGAGTTACAGGTTTCAAAACCGCAAGTTATCTATAAAAATATTGATGGCGTTACTTGTGAACCATTCGAGGAAGTCACCATTGATGTTGCCAATGAATACGGCAGTGCGGTGGGTGAGGAAATGAGCAAGCGTCGCGGCGAACTTATTAATATGACACAAGAGCCAAATGACTCTACTCGATATGTTTACAAGGTTTCCAGCCAAAATTTGCTTGGCGTCCGTAATTTATTGCTTACGAAGACTAGGGGTACTGTTATTATTAATTCACTGTTTTTAGGTTATTTTCCAAAAGGACAGAAATTAGAAAACACCAGAAATGGTGCCCTAATCGCGTCAGAATCTGGTACATCATTGTCATATGGACTTGCAAACGCCCAAGAACGGGGTGCACTCTTTGTTGGCCCTGGTGAGAAAATATATGAAGGCCAAGTAATTGGCTTATCAACCCGTCAAGAAGATATTGAAGTTAATATTTGTAAAGCTAAAAAGCAAACGAATATTCGTTCATCCACAGCAGATATTGCTATCCAGTTAACACCCCCAACTATTTTAAGTTTAGAACAAGCCTTAGACTTTATTGCTGAAGATGAATTGCTAGAAGTCACACCTGAAAGTCTCCGACTGCGCAAAAAATACCTCACCGCCATCGACCGCAAACGCTTCGACCGTACCATGCGTTTTGCTTAAATCCCTGGATTATTGAGTCTTGGAAAACATAAGTCGTTGTCATCTGTCTCAATAAATTGTTTAAAACCATACATCGGGTGGGGAATTGATGGTCCGTGCTTACCACCGTTTTTGTACCAGACTTTGCCCTTGTTATATTGGTCGACCCATAGGAGTGCTTGGCTATCGTAAATACCCGGTTTAGCGAGGAAATTATTCCGTAAGAGAATAAAAAACCAAAAGTAATTTGAAGGCGTATCAAATCCGGTTTGGTCTGCCGAAAATGCAATCAATCTTTGATGCGAGCCAATAACACCGTTAACACTAGCTGCGCTATCGTTCAAATATGCCGACCGTATTTCGAGTGCATTTAACGGAACGTCGTTGAATTCATAATGCAGGTTATGCATCGGGTCGACAACATACCATTTCTGAAATTGGTTTGACCATATGTCAGCAATACCATGATGTTTTTCTTCCTCACCAAACTCATGATTATAATCGGCACTCATTTTTCGCGAATACCAACCGAGCGCTAAGGCACATTGTAAGAAGACAAGCGCGTATTGGGTACAATAGAACGCCACATTATGCTTCATGTCAGCGAGAATATCAAGTGCAGTTGCCTTACTATAGTCTTTTTCGGGATTACCTAACGGTAGAATAGTATGCACCCATGCTTTTAGGAGCAGTTGCTTTTGAAATTCGTCTTTTCCGGCCGCAACGACATCTTTAAGGCCATATTCATCTCGAAGTTGGCGCAATATTGGATGTTGGAAATCTTCCCATCCATAACGTGGATTATTCATGGCTTGAGTATAACAGCATTAGCTATGTCTGGAAAATATATCGTGAAGAAAGTTGATAAGCCATTGTAAAAATGACTGGTTTTGTACTTTTGTGGTTGCTGGCAGCGTAGTTTGGGAAACTGGGGACTGTGTTGGACTTAAGTTTTGGGCAGTTGGAGTAACTTGATTGGTCGAAACATCTTTAGCGTTTTTGGATTGTAAATATTGTGTTGGGTCTTCAAAGCGTGCGGCAATTGCAGCTTGGGATTGCTCATAGCCTTTGTAGTAAAGGTCGGTACCTTTGTAAATTGCAAAATGGAGATGTTTCCGCTCGCCAGCTGTTTCTGAGGAAAATCCTTTTCCGAGAATAGTTAATTGTTGTCCTGCGCTAACATGATCGCCGGTGTGGACTTTTAGGTTGGCAAGGCTGATATGGCCATAGAGTGCTGTGTGATTTTCGCCGTCTAAAGATTCTAGAATTAAGCCACCATAACCGGAAATTGGACCTGCAAAACTTATTTTGCCATTAGCAACTGCATAAATTGGCACATCGGCATTCTTTTCATTATCAAAAATTTCTAGATCGCGGCCAGCATGGTAACCTGTATATTTTGTGGGAAACAGCTGCTCCTTCCCAATATAAAAATTCGCATCAATGAGTTGGCCAAATCCTTTATATGATTGCCGGTCTAGATAATGCGCAATAGGATAGTACCAGGGCGATTGTTGGGCGATGACTGGCTGTGGCACTATCCCGGCTAAGGTTACCAGAGAAGTGATCAATAAATATTTCACTAGAATTATTTTACCATGCATTGTTGTTTGGGAAATATTCGGGTAAAATAAGGCTTATGATACCGCTCGCCGAACGCATGCGCCCAAAATCATTAGAAGGTTTTATTGGGCAACACCATATTGTAGGACCCGAAAAATTATTACACCAAGCAATTAGCAGTGGCAATTTATTCTCAATGATTTTTTGGGGCCCGCCTGGAGTTGGCAAGACAACGTTGGCTAGGATTATTGCAAACGAAGCAAAAGCTGAGTTTTTAGAATTTTCGGCTGTTAATACCGGGATAGCCGATATAAAACGAATAATTGCGAGTGTTGGCCAACCACTTATTCCGCCGGTTGTGTTCATTGATGAAATTCACCGGTTTAATAAAGCCCAACAAGACGCCTTTTTACCGCTCGTTGAATCAGGCAAAATAATTTTAGTAGGTGCAACAACGGAAAATCCGAGTTTTGAGATTATCGCTCCGCTGTTATCAAGAGCTCGAGTTTTTGTCCTCAAACAATTAACAAACGACGAACTGAAGGAGGTTATTAACCGAGCATTGGAGGATGGAGTAAATGGGCTGGGTAAGTATAAGGCGTCATTGAAGCCTGACGCTGTTGACTTCTTGATTGAGGGCGCAAACGGCGATGCCCGTCGCGTACTTAATACGCTCGAAATTGCCGTAACTTCCGCTATTGCGAATGGTAAAGGCAAGGTCGTTTTGGACGTGCCATCAATCGCAGAAGCCTTGCAGCAGAAAGTATTAGGCTACGATAAAAAAGGTGATGAACATTATGATACTATTTCTGCCTTTATAAAAAGTATGCGAGCTTCAAATGTTGACGCAGCGCTATACTATTTGGCCCGGATGGTTACAGCGGGTGAAGATCCGTTATTTATTGCTAGGCGAATGGTTATTTTTGCTAGTGAAGACATTGGCTTAGCGCAACCAACCGCTCTCGTTGTGGCTAATGAAGTCTTCAAGGCCTGTGAAGAAATCGGCTACCCAGAATGCCAAATTAATTTAGCCCATGGCGTGGCGTACCTAGCCCAAGCTAAAAAGGACCGTTCTGCCTACGAGGCGTATTTTGCTGCATTGGACGATGTAAACGCTCAGGGTAATTTACCAATTCCAATGAATATCAGAAATGCACCAACCAAGTTAATGAAAGAATTAGGCTATGGCAAAGGTTATGAAAAATATACAAAAGACGACCTCCTCCCAGATAAACTAAAAGGCAAAAAATATTACAAAACAGAAAAATAGCATCATCCTTGCAATGAGGAAATAATAACGTTTGTTAAAAAGTAGCATTATGAAAAATATTTGGCAGGAACTAAAAAAACCGATTTTTATTTTAGCACCGATGGAGGAAGTCACTGATACGGTGTTTCGGCAGGTTGTGGCAAAATGTGCCCGACCTGATATATTTTTTACTGAATTTACTAATGTCGATGCGATATGTTCTGTTGGAAGGGACAAAGTTATCCACCGTTTGCAATATCACCCAAGCGAACACCCGATTATCGCTCAAATTTGGGGTAATAAGCCTGAAAACTTTTTTACGGCTGCCCAATTAGTCCAGGAAATGGACTTTGATGGCGTTGATATTAACATGGGTTGTCCCGTCCGCGATATTATCAAACACGGTAGTTGCGCCGCCTTAATTGGCAACGAGACATTAGTGAAAGAGATCATTCAAGCGGTTAAGAAAGGTGCAGCTACAATTCCGGTTAGTGTAAAGACAAGAATAGGTATTAGCAGCCCAACAACAGAAAAATGGATATCTTTTTTACTCGAGCAAGAATTGGATGCAATATCTCTCCATGGTCGCACAGCAAAAGAATTATCAAAAGTACCCGCTCATTGGGATGAAATAGGTAAAGCGGTTAAAATGCGTAATACAAAAAAGTCCAAGACTTTGCTCATTGGCAATGGTGACGTTACCTCCCGAGAAGATGGCATTAATAAAGTTAAGCAATATGGTGTTGACGGTGTTATGGTTGGCCGAGGAATATTTAGCGATATGTGGCTATTTTCACAAAAACCTCATGCACAATCGATCACTGAAAATATAGCGTTACTAAAGGAACATGTGAAATTATATGAGGATACCTGGGGTAAAACTAAAAATTTTGCAGTTTTGCGCCGATTCTTTAAAAATTACATCC
>CAYSOG010000038.1:0-8260 GCA_964432675.1 uncultured Gammaproteobacteria bacterium
GAGGTGAGGGCGGTAAACTGGCAATGACCGGATTACCACAACTACTGATAATGGCGTACTGAAACTGACCACTGGCATTGAGCTTGACTAAAGCATCGAGCTGCCCAGCTGGATTAGCAAAGGAGACATGAGGCTGGCGTTTAAAGAATTGCCCATTGAGTATTGGTGTACTGCTGCCATTGGCGTTGCTGATATCTTGGCGACCGGCCGTAAAGGCGTCGACACCAACTACCTGTCCGTTGACTGACACCGTGTTGTCGGCGGCATTCACCACACCGGATACGAGACCATCCAGAGCCGTGTCACAGTTGGCAATGCCAAAAGCCTGGTAGAGCGACTGCAGGTTACCACCTTGATTATCGAGACATTTCTGCTTCAGGGTCGCCGCCGTAATGCCACAGCGAACGGCAGCATTGTCATCGCAATCGGCTTGAGCGTGGACTTTACTGCGGGATAAGCCAATCCAACCTAGCGTGCCCGCCATGAGCAGCAACACCACCGTCAGAATCAGAACACGTAGTGAGCGTTTTCGCATGCTGCCTCCCAGGCATAAGCCATAGCAGGGATAATACTTGAGCTATGGCCCTAGAAGCTGTGAGGATTTTAACAAGCTACTTGGCTAGGGGCGTGGTAAATGAGGACTTTGACCGAAGATGCTGAGCGGCCAGTTTTTTCTTGGCAAAACTAAACCCAAAAGTGCTACCTTTGCCCTCTTCACTATGAAAGATCAGGTTGCCGCCTTGGGCAATAACAACCTTCTTGGCCATAAATAAGCCCAGTCCGGTACCGTCCGGACGCGCCTGACGGGCATTTCCAGCACGGTAAAACTTACTGAAAAGATGGTGTTGCTCGGCCTTTGGTACGCCAATCCCATTATCGGTGACGGTAAACTCAATGGTGTCTGGTTTATTGACCAGACTCACGGTTATGGTGCCTCCCGTAGGGGTGTAATAGATAGCGTTATCGGCAAAATTCATAATGACCTGGCGAATCTTGGTTTCGTCCAATTTGAGTTTGGGAAACTGCTTTGGCTTGTCATAGATAAGCGTCAGGTTCTTAGCCTTCGCGCTATCTCCTAGCTGGTCAATTTCCCCCTGTACAACATCAGCTAGATTGGTCTCTACGGGCTCAATAATGAACTTACCCGTCTTTAGCCGAGAGACATTGAGCAAATCAGCAATTAAGTAGACCATCCTCTGAGAACTATTAAAGGATTGACTGAGTAACTTCTTCTGCATCGCGCTGAGCTTACCAGCGTCGCCCTCAATCACCATGCTCAGATACCCCTTGACGCTGGTGAGCGGAGTCCGCAACTGGTGCGAGGCCATACTAATAAATTCGTCCTTAGCTTCATCGAGGGCTTTCAGCTTGGCGTTTGTTTGCTGCAACTCTTTGACCACTCGCTGGTTTTCCTCTACCAGCAGCTTGTTATCAATGGCCACCCCGACAGCTTCGCTAATGCGCTCGAGTAATGCATGATCACTGGGACTAAGTTTTTTTAAGTCAGACAAAAAGCCGACCGCCATCACGCCCACTAAGCGCTGGCGAGCGGTGAGCTTAACAAAGTGTACGGCTTGCAGTGGAAATGTCTGTTTGAGCGTGGTGACATCGGCGGCCGGTTTATCAAGCATTTTAGCTAATTTTGATTCGCTCAGGGTTTTGAGCGACAGATGATAAAAGCGCTCTTTACTAGAAAGCCACGCCCCATCAGCCGCGACGTGGATATTATCAAGCTCCGGAACGGCCTTGTGCTGTATCTGTTTGTCGGTAGCCCACCCATACAGTTCGAGCCCTTCATGGTGGGGGGCATGGACAAGAATAGCGACAAAGGGGTAATCAGCCGCTAATGCCACAGACGAACAGATTTTTTCACAGAGTATGCTCAGTGATTCCTGAGATTCCAGAACAAGTGTGTCGATTTGTCGCAATAATGAAAGTGTTTTATTGGTTTCGGCCAGTTCAAAGTTACGACGATACATCTCCTGCGTCACATGCTCGAGCATGTTTTTCAGGTTTTTGCGTCGGATAAAACCCTTCTTATTTTGTACCTGCTGGGTTGGTTCCATTAGCCTACCAATTGGTCACTGGTTATGTTTGTTTTAATAATAGTAGCAATTATTGCAGAGACTTGGGGCGTTTGTCAGCAGGTAGCTGCGCTAAAATGTTAGCAACTGCTTCTTTACTCACCTGAACAGCAATCTGACCAAAAAGTTCTTTGTACTGCTCGATCAAATTATCAATTGCCGCTTGTGGGTCACCCTGAACATCAACATCATGCTGAGGCCAATTGACTTTGAGGGCTCGAACTTGCTTAGCCTGCTCCACCGCCACCGGCCCAATAATCGCCTCTTGCTGCTCAATAATCTTCTCAGCAATCTGATCAAAGAGCTCAGTCTCGTTTGAAAGGTTGCTAGGCTTTACTGAGCCTTTCGTTGAATTTGCATTCTTATCATCCATATTGTTACTCACTGCCTTCTGCTGATTGCCGATCAATTGACGTAGGTTTAGCTTCAGTAAGTGACGAAGGCGGAGCGGCATGATAGTAGTAAACAACCGCCGATGATAATATTGTCATCCCCAGTAGTAAAACAACATCTCCCCAGTCGGCATTGTAAAAGGTCCCTTTGGTGGTTGTATACCCAAAAATCACATCTCCCGCGTACATCGTGGCTAAACCGAGAATTACAAGAATAATTGGCTGTCGCAACTTACCGCCTACATATTTTCCTGCGATAATTGCAATTACAGTAGCAACTGTTAGCGCTAGTAGATCAGCAAAGGGATAGAAAATATCAAGGAAAACTTTGAGCTTGTCAGATGAATCACTTAGTAATGTTCCCTGACGCGCAACAACCACCAATAAATAGTAAGACGCAAGTGTAGTTGCTATTACGACAAACACCACAAGCCCCCAAAGGCTTGGTCGTTTTTTTAGGTATAAATTTACCCCTGACAATTTCACCAAAAAAAGTGCACTAAGAATAAGAGCTATATAACCAAGTACATAGCTGGCATCCGCTAATGAAGGGTAAGGAGCGGCTACCTTAGCGATTAGGTTGTAATACGACCATATTAACTCGCCACCACCCCAAAAGAACAGACCTGCAGATAGTGCTCCAACAGACTTGCCCAAAATACTAGACAGCCCTCCCCATCGTTTTGCCGCTATGAACCCCTTAAAACTGGCTACGAAGGGCAGCACCCCAAGAAAAAGCGAAAAGTAATAATTAACTTGAGCATCGGTAGTATGTCGTATCCGAACAATGAGCCATAAACCGGCAGTTATTAAAAATAGCAGTATCAGTAATAGATTGAAGATTTTTCCCCAGAATGTGTTTGTTCGCATCTTTATCTCTTAATCATTAATGATTTAATAGTATCACACCATATCAAGAGATACGGACAGGTCATTAGATACTTTTTTGGCTAAGCGAGAAGAACACTCCATCATATCCTTGTTTCCCATGCGTTTCTGAGTCAATTTTTGCAAATCTAATAATCTTGAGGTGATTTTTTTTGAGCGTACTCTTAACAATATCTTCGTTTAGATTGGTAGCAACAAAACTTGAACTTCCACTTATCCAACCTTTAGAACCAAATACTCCTACTAGCAACAAATAGCCCGATGGCTTTACGAGATTCAGCATATTCTTGAGAACATTTTCCCATTCTGCCAGCGAATGAGTAATGGCATCACTCGAAAATATACTTGAGACAAGATCGTAATTAGTATTTATTGATTTTTGAGCACGATTGTTGAGAATATCAAAAACCGTTAACGTTTTTATCTTGGATTTCAACTTCGTTTCACGATTCTTAATGGTATCGAGTTTTTGAGCACCTTCTGCTTTTATCGCGTATTCAATATATGATCTCCAGTCAAATGCTTGACTTGATCCTTGTAACCAACGTGAAACCTCGGCTAAGTTTGCCTGAGAGTAATCTGTAAAGTGGATTATTTTTGCTTTTGGAGCAGCGGAGATTAACTGATAAATAGTGGGCCCCCCGCCTACTTCAAGGATTGATAAGGAATCATCTTTGAACTCACGATAAGCATGAGCAAGCTGCTGAAGCAAGAAGGCATTTTCTTCCCCAATGTTCTGATAATATTCAGTTAAATAGGCAAGAGGATCAAAATTCTCGTATTCGTTATGGCTCATGGACAAACTTCTTTGTAACAGTCTAGCATCGTCGACTTTATTTATATCATTTTCTACAGTAGAATAAACTGCAACTTAAGCGTGCGTTATCAATCATAATTATGTCTCATCCGTCGTCTAAACTTGGTGGCTTTCTGACAAATTGCTCCCATTTGTCAGAATTACTGAAGGATAAAGAAGCTGAGCTAATTAAGCTTCTAGCACAGTACGAAACTTACGAGACCGCACGTGACGAGATAAAACGTTCTATTGACACACTAGACGGCATCGATAAAGAGCTGTCGAATATAAGCCATCCCCTGAACAATATAAATATTTCCACATTCTTCCCTTTGAACCTCCCAATATACTCTTTAGTACTGTTTGGTATTGCGCCAAGTGCTTTTGCAAAAAATGTATTTATTCGACCCCCTGAAGTAATGCAGGAAATATTAAAAAAACTATGGCTATTCCTTGAAATTGATAAGCTTTTCTCTAACATTTCCTTGCAACCAGTTCCTCGGCACATATTTATGAGCCTTTATGCATCAGAATCTGATGTAATAATATTCACCGGGAAATATGAGAACGCTCAACGAATCCAGCAGCAGTGCCCTCAGGCTTTGTTGGTTTACAACGGAAGCGGCATCAATCCATTTGTTATTTTTAAGGACGCAGATATTAAGTTAGCGGCAAGGAAAGCCGTTGAAATGCGCTGCTTTAATAGTGGCCAGGACTGTGCTGGTCCTGATGCATTTTTTGTTCATAGCTCATTAAAAGAGCAATTCATTCAAGAGCTTAAAGCAATGCTTCAAGACGTTAAAGTTGGCGATTCAAGAGATAGTTCGATTCAGATTAGTAGAATCATTAAAGAGACTTACATTGATCAAGTTAAAGACTGGCTACAAAAAGAGAAGGAACACTTGGTGTATGGTGGCAAAATTAACGAGAAAAAACATTATGTTTACCCTGCTATCATATCCAAGCCATTAGCAGAACACCAAGGTAGTTTTCATGAGTTTTTCGCACCATTTTTTTATGTACTAAACTATGACACCCTAGATGAATTAAGGCATGTGATTTTTACGCCCCAGTTTACTGAAAAAACTATGTATATAAGTGTATTCGGTAACAATAAAGCGCTTGAGAAAAAGCTAACCTTTGCCAAAGTATTAAAAAATAAAATAGTTAATGATGTAGAACATGGTAATCAAGAGTATGGTGGCTATGGTTCACGCGCAAACTTTGTCCTTTATGGCAATCAGATGATCGTCAAGCCAATTTTGATTAGCCGTGATATGCACATGGTACTAACGTAATTTTATTATTGAATATCTAGATAATCACATAGAAGGCTAAGGCAATCCGTGGCTCTTGACTGGCTTAGGAGTTCATGCAACGTAAGAGGCAAATCCACACTTGCTAACAGTTTTTGGCGTTCAGTTCGAGACTCCAAAGCAGTTTGATTAGCGGTTTCCAGGCTTACACCAACCATTTCAAGAGCTTGTTTGATTGAGGGAGTTAGACTTTGCAGTCGTTGGATGGACATACGGTGAGCTCTAGGATCGAGGCATATTAAATTACTTGAAGACTTATTTGACTTAACCGTATTGGCATGGATTTTTAATAATTTATGATACTTTTGCGGCACTAAAAGCACGATGTGCTCTATGGAATTTAGTGGTTCTTTTTGATCAAACAATAGTGTTTCTGTCATATACAGCAGATGGGCTGCTTTGTAGAGTAGTCCCCCTGCTGAACGCAAAGGCGACATATAGTCGAATTCCATAAAATAAGCAGCTGGCGACGCTTCGTCGCGTACCAGACCAGCCACGCTATGGGTAGATTCAACGCTATCTATGTACTGATGTACTTTGCCTGCCAACTCAGATTCTAAAATCATCTTAGTAAACTCAACGCCTTGAGTCTTAAGCTGACGCTTCCAGTTTGTAAGCGAAGAAGTCCGCATATCGCGCAAGGTTTCTAGAATATCACCTTCGGCAGTTGAAGAGTCTGGGGAGCTTAAGGTGTGTTTCACGCGTCGATGGAGCTGTGCTAGTTGAATATTCTGAATGCTGGCTTCGCGAAACGTAGCGTTTGTTAAGTTAGCTAGCTTAAGGGTTTTGGCAACCTCTTGAGCTAATCGCTCAGCTGCATCCTCAGAATAATCTGAAATTAAATACGAACTCGTCGTGTCATACCCCATGATTTGGTAAAGTTCACAAATATACTGATAGGTCTTTTCCGGCAACATATCATTCAGCTCATCACCGATCGTAGGGCCAGATACAAGGAAATTGACAACAGTTGTTTTGGCCAAGAAGTCAGTCGGATGTTTATACCAGTCCACACTAGTAGAGACTATTTGCTGTAAATAGTCACTGGATAATTCAAAGTTAAGATAGCCATCAACCGCCTCGATCTTAAAGTTCTTTCGGTGCTTATCATTAATGCGCGTGGTTTTATTGGCATCGATCTCACGAAGGACGGTCTTAGCTATAACTTCAGGTTTGGTATTCATTATCTGAGCTAGCTCGAAACACGGCACCGTATAGTCAATAAAATTGAGGGTACCGATTTTCTGAGACTTTGTGTAGCGATCTGCCCGCGCATGCCACACAATCCCATAGACGTCGTGCGCCGCGAGACCAACAAGGTATTCAATCCATTCCTTGGGTTGGGCAACTGAAGCGACTGGAGAGCTTATTGGTTCTTGGCGCGTCATAAATATCAATCTTTACCAGTATACCGAAACTTATCCTTTGCTAACTGAATCACCCAATATATGGCGTGCTTCATTTTCGTAAAGGCCTTCAATGATATTTTTACCCACATAACCAGCTGCAAATAAAGCGGTGGCTGTATCAAAGCCAGCCAGATCAACACCTGCGCCCACCAGGGCTACAAATACTGCGTTAGAGGTCATAAAAGGGTGTAGAGTGTGTTCCATAATTTCGTTTTTGTTATTGAGGCCGCCCAATTGGGTGTTAAAAGGAACGCCGAGTGCCATAGTTACCGCTGTCTTTTCAGCTATCGATTTATTGCTTGGCATGCCTGTTGAGCCAGGTTGGCGTTTTTCACGAGCCGCCAAATTCCAGCGACCGAGGGCATACGCAACGCCACCAACTGCTACGCTTTCAGCCATAAGCGCAACGCCACTACTGGCTGCGTACGAAAACTTATGTTCGAGCGCACCCTTTAGGTATTGATAACCCAAGAAACCTGCCGCTTCATCGGTGTAGTAGTGCACTGTATTGATGGCGGTCAAAGCCGCTTGCCGACCATGTTGCTTCCAGCTAAGGTTACGTACTAATCGGTGAGCCGCCCGCCCCACGGTTTTAGCGACATACCATTTATGCTCAAAGTAGCTCTTATATTGTTCAGCGGTGCCATTGAGAGCCAAGGATTGCGCACCCGCCGCCACATAATCGATCATAACGAGCTAATTATAACATAAACGCTTTAATATTTCAATACCTCGAGAGCTTCTGCAATTTGAAAATTAATTGCATCATTTGTGAAACTTTGCTTCCTAGCGTAGCATAGATACATGACTACCAAGGTCGCGATTATCGAGGATGATCAGGCGATTTCTCAGATGTATCGCCTCAAATTTGAGGCGGAAGGCTATGTGGTTGAAACGGCCGAGAATGGCCAAGTTGGCCTGCAGTTGGCCGAGAACATGAAGCCAGATATCATCCTGCTTGATCTGATGATGCCTATCATGACTGGTGATAAAATGCTGGCCGCATTGCGCAAGACACCATGGGGTAAAAATATCAAAGTTGTGATTCTGACCAACATGGGTGAGCAAGAACTGCCACCTGAGGTCAAAAATCTGGGCGTCAGTGCCGTGATTCTGAAAGCCGATATGACCCCACGCCAGGTGGCTGATCTCGTCAAAGCCCAGCTTTCCAGCTAAACTATCTTCATGCGCGCCGCCACCGAATTTGTCTTTGATACGTATGAAATTGATGGTGATCACCAGACCATTCGGTTTCGGTTTGAAATCCACTTTGCCGATGGCAGCCGTGAGCAGCTGACTGAAACCCTCAAACTACCGACTCCCCTACCAACAGATCACGTTCCCGTTGAGGCCACTCTGGCTGCCCTACACCTGG
>CAYSOG010000039.1:0-6740 GCA_964432675.1 uncultured Gammaproteobacteria bacterium
TTTAAGAGTCTCCCAGTCGTTCTTGTGGTAAGCACCCTGGCGGCGAGCAAATGCCATGCCCTCGTCTCTAGCTAGCCGTCCGGCTTTCTTGGCGGTTTCCCAATCATTCTTGTGATAGGCAATTTGACGCCGACCTAAGGCTATGCCTTCATTCCATGTACTGTGTGCTCGCTGCAAGCGCGGCAATTGCCTACGTACACGACGGCTATATCGGTTTACTTTGTGTGATTTAGTCTTGCGGCTAATTTTGTTTCGAATATCGTGAAGATTCTTCAGCTTTTTTCCGTGCTTCCGCTCGACCGAAGGCCTAGGCTCATACTCGTGAGGTTCAAATGAACGATAATGCTTATGAATTAAGCCGCTTTTCATGTGCTTTACGTGCGCCTTTTTATGACGGTGGTCTATTTTGCTAATTTGTCCGGACTTGAGCTGATCTTTCAAATCCCGTCTCTTTTGCCGCCGCCACCGCCAGTCAACTTCCTTTTTCCCACCGACGATACTTTCGTAAATGTTAAGGTAGTTCCGATCATGGATCGCTTGGCCCACTTCAGCCTTCATGCCAACAGCTTTATCTACAGTTTTTGCTACACGATGTGCTTTATGGCGACGATAGGGGTTTCTTGATCTGACAAATGTTTCATCGGGTTGAGGCGAAGCTTCGTTCAGTTTAATTGCAGCCATACGCCCCAGACTGCTATAAAAAGCCTGATTGGGACTGTCGGCTTTTTTAAACAGCTTCTCTACCCTTCTCTGATATAAGTAACCCGTTAAAGCCCCCAGTGTGAGACGAGCTTCTTCAACCGGCACAATGCCAAACTCCAACTCACGAGGTCGTTCAGGCAATGTGGGGTCAGGCTGTGGGTTTGGATTTATATTTGGGTTTGTAAGAGTAGCTGTCATGACTATTTCAATTATAGCACAAAGTTAATGATTTGTCTATTAACTGTTGTAACAAACTTCTTGCTATATAGGCCTTTGTGGTGGAAGCGGGGGGTTGGAAATATTCTGTTGTGCCTGTAGTCGTTGTTGTGCCAGTATCTGGGCTTGCTGTTGTGCTTGTGCACCGGCATTATTGGCGTTAATCATAGCCATTACCTCAGCATCACCTTGTGCGGCTCGGCCCTCAAAACGGTCAAACTCAGCCTTTATATCCGGCCTTGAATTGATAATTTCCATAATCTGTTTCTTGTTATCGACAGCGGTCTGAGAGTAGCGCGATGCTAGTGAAAAGAGCATTTGTTGCTTGAAAGAATCGCCCATACGCCATGCTTGGGCTACCTTGTTCGTATCCTTGAGGGTTGGGTCATATTTGACCAAATCTTTGACCTCTTTTTCACTCATCTCTGGGTGTTGAGCGGCAAGTTGGGCAACACGTTGGTCAAGTTGTTGTTGAGCTTTCTCACCATGACTAGGCTCCATAACCTGTTGGAGTTCGGCTTGGGCTCGCACAGCTTCAGGATCCTGCTGCATTTGGGCATCTACCTGTGCTTCACTCAGGAAAGGCCGCAAACGCTTAATTTCCTGGCGGGCGGCGCTGATTTTAGATTGAGCGGCTTGGACACGTTCCTGTTTAACATCAGACGATACATCTGCATTATCCAGGATAAATTCAAAGGTCTTGCGCTGGTCTTTAATAGCACCGCCTTTAGCTCCAGCTAGTTGACCAGGCGATGTGGCTTCAATGACATCAAGTTCGCGATCAGCATCTTTGAGATCCAGCCACTCGTCGTTAGCCGAATCATACAAATGTCCGTAGCCAGCTCTCATGTGAGGCATTGAGGATGCCACGGCAAGCTCTGTCTGTACCAGTTCGGCATCTGCAAACTCAGCACTACCAGTTTCATTTTGAATATTTCTGGCCAGAGTTTTGGTGTCAGCTTGCTCATAAAAACCATGGGCACCAAGAATAAGTCCAGCCGAAGCGGCGACACTAGCGTAGTTGCGTTCTGGATCTTTGAACCTACGGCCAATAACCGGCGCAGCGCGTCTAAGCGCAGTGGCTGCTACTTTTTCGGTATGACTATCGCTTTGCGACATAATGTTAGCGGCAGTATCAACATCCTTTGTAGAGGTCAGTACCTTGCCGTGTTCAACTCCGTCCTTATCCTTCCAGGTTAGACCAGCAGCTCGCAAAGCTTTTTGGGTTTTAGCGCTAAAACCATGATGCAGACCGGCAAGAGCGCGGGCTGCTTTGTCGTTTGAACTGATTGCGGTATTTAGCTCCTGAGCCTGCTCCTGAGTTTGCTTAAAGGCCTCATGTTCAATGGAAGACTCAAGTTGGCGCCCCATGTTTGAGAGAACCGGGATTCCCCATTTAGTACCCGGAATTTTTCTGTTTCTAGAAGAATACGCTAGATTTTTATGGGGAGCAGCTGCCCAGGAGGCTAGCTTATTAGGGTTTAGCGCCCGAACAGCCCTATATTTGCTGCCGCTCATTGCTTTAATGGCTTTATTTTCAGGGGTCCATAATTTGTCAGCTGTAGCTCGCTGATAGCGGCCTTTCATGATGTCACTACGGCGCTTGCGCAGGCCGTCAAACAAACCCCTGCTGCGGTCATTCACCATACCACCGATTGTGCCAATTAATCCACTAGCCATAGAGAAGGCCTTCGGAATCAAGAAGTAAGGCGCGTAGGTAGCAATCAGGGCAATGAAAGGCGCCGCCGGTGTTTTGGTTTCATCGACCACCTTTCCAAAAGCAGCGCCTAATGCAATAAATCCAATAATAATTGAATACACCAGCAATGCTCCATTAAAGGTCTCGTGCCATATTTTCCAGGCTTTCTGAGTGTTGGGTAGAATTGAAGCCAGTATGGCAATTGGCGCTACGATAACCAAAAAGATGACAATCATTTGCCTGAGCACTATGGCAACAAATGCTAGTAAAAGAGCCAACGCTGCTGCTGCAAAAATGGTCAGTAAAAAGGCAATCCCAACTACTGCCAGGCCGCCGGCCACAACACCTACCTGAGCAGTATTTAAGGTCGGGTTACCAAGGTCGCCAAACGGTGCCAGAATGATTGATTGGACTGCTTTAGCCAGGTCATTTGAAAAGACAACCAACAGGCGGGTAATTTCCCACGACAGCGTTATGCCAATAATAGCAATAGCCAGCTTAGGCAGCACTTTTTTGACCGTGTACGCGTCAAAAACTTCAAGCGAAAGAGCTTGTGCTATCACCATCACTAGAGCAATCACAACTAGCAGAGTCAGGGCAATTATACGTACGCTGTTCCAGGCCTGATAGATTTTCTGACCAGTATCGCTATTTTTGTCGAAGTAAGTATTAGCATCTATTTGAAGCTGGTCTTTTATAAAACTGCCAACCGTATTAATTATGCCCTGGGTGGCATCCAGTAACGGGCACATAATCCACGTCAGCGGGTTAAACGACCATTCGCAATCGACATGTACAGAGGCATCCGGTTCGCTCGCGGCGTCGCTTTTTAGGGCTGGCGGCTGTTGGTCTTTGGGGGCAATTTTTACGCGCACCCCAATCTGTTCATAATCTTCACAGGGACTACCAGCATTCAGGAACCATTTTCCGGAAACTGTTGCCGTGCCGGCCCCGACTGTATTAAGAGCTTGTCCGAAATCGAAGTGGGGGGCGCTGGACTCACATCCGGGAATGTTAGTGCCCGCGAAGGTCTTAAAATCAGTGGTTTTATAAGCGCTTAAGTACTGGCTCTCGTTATGATCAGCATCTGTAAAGAACAGGTTGACTGTTTTTGTAGCGTCATAGTAGGCACCCCAAATGCGGGCATTTACTGGATCCTTTACTTTGTAGCCCCCTTTGTTGTCAACTATCTTGGCACAAGCAGCATTAAAGTCTGTAAAGCTTGCATCGACCGAACCTTGGGCTTCAGCCTTTGCTAGCGCCTTTTCTATGTCCTGTAAACTGCCAAGCGAATCATCATCAATATTTATATCAAAATTGCCGTTATCAGTATTAATGGCCATGAATGGTCTACAGGCATCACCTTTATCGATATTGTAAGTTTTGCGAGCCGGATCAAATGTGCTGGAAAGAAACCATTTCATGCTGCCGCCGCCCCAGTGGCTGGTTGTATAAGTCTCGCCGCGGTAACTGATGGTAGCAATATCAACAAAGCGCGGATCTGGATTATTCTGGCAGGCGCTGACAGTAGCCGGGGTTGTAAAGACAGAGCAAGGCCCCGTATTTGTGCCTCCACCACCACCCCCTTGTAGTGACGGGAAAAAAGTTGAATTGAATAGTGGTGGACTACTGGGATCACGAACATTTACAGAGTAGCTGGCGGCACTAATACTACCGGGAACAGCCTGAGTCGTAAAAAAAAGTGTTTTAGTCGCCGGGTCAACAGTCCCAAGGGCGGCAACTAGAACAGGCGCACGAGTGTTACCGTTAGCGTCATCGTATAAATATCCATAAAATTCATTTTCATGACCTTGACCTGGTGCTTGGAACAACATAGCGGCGAAATAGCAGGCATTCTTCGACTCAGTATCGGCACTGAAGAAAATATACGGCATAGATGTACCCGCCTGAACCGCTTGAAGTGTTGACTGATAAGCTGCACCAGTAGTGCCGCTCGGAGGATTTACGACATTCTGGAAGGAACTTATAGGCGTACCCACCTCTGCATAATGTCTATCTGCTGTAATTTGAGCGAAACACTGAATATTAGTGTTGCTACGCACGATTGGAATAGTGTTGCTGGCTGCTTCAACTTTTATGGCTGGCATTATCAGCTGTAGTACAAGCGCAACAAACCATATTGAACCAGTGATAGCTGCCACAAAATGCCGCCGCCTGAAATTCGACTGGCGGGCAGAGCGATTAAATGAGCGGAAGAATGTCTTCATAATTTATATATAAAAACTGCTTTGTGTCTTGAGGGTTAACAAGATTATATTATAAGGTAATATCACTTACTTTGTAGTCGATTCTTTAGCGGAGTTAAATTGTAACACCTGCCAAGGGCCGTCGCTGTTCGTTACAAAAACTGTAAGCACGTAATTTCCACCGTCGGTGGCAGCTATACGGTAGTTGTAATGACGAACTTCACTCTTTTCGGTGCTTTCCGGTTGAGCAGTCTCAACGGCAGAAGCTTCACCTTTGTAATGACTTTTTATGCGTGAAACCGTCTGCTTCCAGGTATCCGCAGTCGTATAGTTTTTACTTGCTGCCGAAAACATCTGGTAAGAATCATCGGCTTGCCCGGCAACCACTTCTTCTACGAACTTGTCGCTGACGCGCTTTGCCCCGCTGCTTTTATCTCTGTTTGGGCCGAAAATAATCACTCCGGCTATCATCATTCCCAATAGAACCATAGCGACCACTATTACTGCCAGTCGCTTTCTTTTCTTTGCTGGATCCGGATACATACGGTGTCTACCACCCTGTTTACTTAGTTCTAATGGCTATAATACAGGCGCACTAACTCCAGTACAACTAAGGACATACAACACTCCGACCTATTTTCGTGCAAACCCTGAAACACGGTTAGTATGTTTACCCTGAAGAGATTGCAAGCTGTACCTAATCTTATTATAATAGTCTTAAATGCTCAGACTAAGACACAAACTAACACTATTATTATTTTCTGTGGCCGCAATAACTCTAGCTGCGACGTTTATAGTTCCGCGCGTCTCTGCGTTCCCGGTTAATTGCCCTGACGGCACTACACAGGATGCTGGTTCGGCCGATGCCGCCGATCACGTGTGTGACGCTCACCAGCAAGCTTCGACCCAATCGGCCTGTGAGCAATCGCCTTCTACCCCCGGCTGTGGCGCGGTATTCAGTAATGGCGATCCCTGCCAAGGTAAAGCCTACTGCGATTTTGTAGATACTTACATCAATCCGGCCCTGAACTTTTTAGCAGTCGGCTTCGGGCTGATTGTGACAATTACGGTTGTTGTGTCAGGCATTCAGTACATAACAAGCGGTGGTAATCCACAAGGTGTCAATGCTGCCAAGAAACGCATTTTTAACGCCGTCGGTGCCTTACTTCTTTTTGCCTTTATGTGGGCGCTGCTGCAATGGCTGGTGCCCGGAGGCTTATTCTAATGAAACGTATTATGACTCGAAGTCTAATTGCGGCCAGTTTGATAGCAGTCTTTCTAGCGGTTTCATCAGCCGCTTTGCCGGCTCACCACGCATATGCTCAAAGCGACAGTGACTTCCGCTGCGCCAAACATAGCTTTTTCGGTCTCAAACCCTGGTATTACTACTTTCCACTGACAGTTAGTGGTGATACCAAGCAATGCACGATTGACCTATCGCTCACTAATAGTGAAGGAAAACCGGATATTACTCAGATAAATAAACTGTGGCTGATTGGTATAGTCTTATTTGAAGATTTACTGCGTATATCTGCTTTACTGGCTGTCGGATTTATAATGTATGGCGGCGTTCGTTACATTACCAGCCAAGGTGAACCGGAAAATACTAAAGAAGCCATGAGCACGATAGTCAATGCCTTGATTGGCCTGGTAATCGCGGTAGCCGGCGCAACTATTGTTTCATTTATAGGGAAGGCTCTAGGAGCTTAATATGAATAATCTATTAAATATAAAACTGGCTTTGCTAAATCCTTTCCCGACGGTGTCTGCCGATAATGGGTCTGTCCAGAAAATTGTTGCCCTGGCTCTAGGAATCATAGCTGCCGTGACTGTAATTTTTATAATCATTAGTGCGCTGCGCTATTCCACCAGTCTGGGCGATCCCCAAGCCAGCGCCCGGATTCGTAACAGCATTA
>CAYSOG010000040.1:0-6182 GCA_964432675.1 uncultured Gammaproteobacteria bacterium
CTTCACTGGCAAGCCGTTGCATTATGTCTTGTGGCAAGCGTAAGTCTATTCTCACCTGATATGGTATAACCTGGTCGTCCTTCTTTCGGCCTGCTATAACGTCTTTTTTCGTAGCTTTCCGAGTGTAAACATGGATTCTATCGACAATAAGATGTATTAAGGTTGATACTTCTTGTCTATCAGTCATTAAACCGTCTAAAAATGGTTTATACTTTTTGGCGAATAACTTAAAAGTTTGGGTATAAATGTTAGAGATTTCACCCTCACCGATTTGATATTGTATTGTTGCTAAGTCCTTCTTTAATTCAATTTCCTTCTTCTTAATGTTTTCCATTTTGTCGTCATATTCAGCGTCGCCGATATCACTTCGCTCATACATGCGTTTTATGTTCTGGCGTCGCCTAGGTAATTCATTTAGTACCTTTGTTATATCTGATTGTTTTTTCTCTAGCTGTCTTTTTCTAGCTTTGGTTGATTGAAGCGAGTTAACGTGATTGTAGACGCTCTGTGGGTCATTTAATAAATCTTTTATAAAGTCAGATACAAATTGCTCTATTTCGTCGGCAGGAAAAGGAATAGCGGTACAAACAGTCGAGTATTTTTTTGTATTCTTTGCGCCACACTGATAGTAATATGCTCTTTTACCGTTCTTTTTGATAACCTTACTTGTTCCCGTCCAGTTAAGTGGGTCGCGGTCGGAATATGGGTCATAGCAGGCATGGCATTTTAGAAGACCCGATAGCAAGTAAAGGTGGTTATCTGCCGTTTTCATGCTATTTCGTAACGCGATATCTTCTTTAATACGTTGTTGTGCCAATTCATATAGACCAAAGTCAATAATTGCTTCATGCTTGTAAGGTGATTCTTCCCATAAAGACCTGTCAAGACGCTTACTTCCCTGATTTTTGTTGTAGTAATAAATTCCTAGATATACCTCGTCTTTAATAATTGCCCTAACTGTAGAATCTCGCCAAAAATGCTCGTCATTTATCTTGGTACGGCCCGCCCGTCTTTTACCATTCTTAATTGCGGAAGGTGAAGGGGTAAGAATTTTCTTATCTGTTAGGTAGTCAGCAATTTGTTGGGTATTTCTTTTTTCGACTACAAAAAGTTCAAATATATTGCGTACAATTTCAGCTTCGGACTGTAAGACTTGAAGCCGTTTGTCTTTATCTTTTTTATAACCGAAAGGCGCATTTGCGCCCATATAGACGCCTCGTTCAATGGCTTGTTTTTTACCACCCTGGGTTCTATCTTTTGTCGTTTCTCTTTCGAGTTCAGCTACTACACCGAGAATACCTAGCATGGCTTTACCAAAGGGCGTAGAGGTATCTATGCTTTCATTAGCAGAAATGAATTTAAGGTCGTGGGCCTCGAAGTATTCAGTTACTTCCAGTAGAATTTTTAACTTACGAGCAAACCTATCAATACGGTAGACAAGAACAATATCAAACGGTTTTACGCCACCTGGCGCATTTTCGATATCCTCTTTCATTTGTATAAACGCGGGTCTTTTCTCTAAGGGTGTAGTGCCACTCACACCTTCTTCTTTATATAAATATTGTTTGCCAGCTAAGACCATAGCAGGTTTACCGTTATCAAGATTCCCCTTAGACGCAATAATTCCCTCGATTGACGCTTTTTGCAAAGGAATGCCGTATTTTTCCATTTGTTCGTCGGTAGATACTCGAAGGTATCCCGCCGCACGAAGTGTTACTTGTTGTTTATTCATGGTCGTTATTGTTAGTTCCTGGTATGGTGTCTTTATCTACCTGCTCGTCTTTTGCACGAAACCCATACGTCAATTTATGTAGTAGTTGTTTGTCTTCGGTTTCAGACGACCGTATAACCACTTCTAGCTTGCGTACACCCGTCTTTTGTTTGAAGTCGATGGAATACTTGTTAAGAACTAAAATATCCAGCAGAACCCCTCCTAACGCCTGTAAATCTACTTCTTTGTAAGGTTCTTCCATATCTTGAAACTGACTTGATTTGAAGTTTTTATACGGAATACCCCATTTGTAGATACACCCATTGCGTTCTATAAGAACTGACATTAAGTCGTTGGGTGCGAATAAACCGTCTGCTTCTTCGGGAAGTTCGTATTTGGTGTTCTTGTTCATAAATGTTATTACTAATTATAGCTTAAAGATGTATAATTTAGTATAAGTTATGAACGATAAACCAAAACTATTAAGAATTAAAGAAGCCGCAGAAATGTTAGGCATAAATCCCGAAACGCTACGACGCTGGGATAACGACGGCCGCCTAAAAGCCGTTCGTATCGGTAAAAGAAAAGACCGAAGATATAAACTGGAAGATTTACAAAAGGTTATGGAAACAAAAAATTAAGGTAATTAATTATGGATTTCAAATTTCAAAGAAAACAGCTAAATGTCATGCCCGAAGCCAAAATATTGGAAGAATTAGAATTGGCGGCTAAGCACTTTCGATATATTGAATTCGGACGAAGGGATTTCGATAAGATCGCTAATATAAGCTCGTCGACTATTAGGAAACATTACGACGGAAGTTGGACTAAAGCACTCGAAGCATTACGAAGTGTCCTTAAACAAAAAGGATTAGATTTATCACCTAGACCACATGCCCCTAATAGGGTTATTTCTAATAAAGATTTGTTTGATGAAATGGAACGAATTTGGCAAAAAGTTGGACAACGACCTTCTCGGACAGAATGGGAAATATCAGAGCCAAAAATTTCCTACAATACATACAAAAAACGTTTTGGAGGTTGGACGAATGCTTGTCTAAAGTTTATTGAATATAAAACTGGTGGAGATATTTTGGCAGACGATTTTGTAATAACAGAGCAAGAAGACCAGGTAACACCTGCGGGTGTTAGAACTGATTATAAAAAAGAAAATTCAAGAAATATCTCATTAAGTATTCGTTTGGATGTCCTAAGTCGGGACAAATTCCGTTGTGTTTTTTGCGGTAAAAGTCCAGCAACTGATTTAGGAACTAAGTTACATATAGACCATATAATACCCTTCTCTAAGGGTGGAAAAAGTGAGATATCAAACCTACAAACGCTTTGTTTTGAATGTAATTTAGGGAAAAGCGATAGAGAAATCAAATAATAGCAAAGATTCCTGCTCGTTTACTTCAAATTAAGGTCAACTAGTTTTACAAGTTGCGGCGTTAACCTCTGTGGGAAAACTAGCATAAAGATTAAGGCAAATTCTGGTTTACTTATTAGGACATTAGGAATTTTGGTGTAATCTGTTGAAATAGAGTCTTCTACTAATACTTTCCAGCTTTGCGTCTGGGAAGGGAATTTTTCGACCAATTTACCTTTAGCTACTTTCCAAGTGAGTAGGTCAAATATACTAGTTGGTATAAGTTCTAAATATTGGGTTCTACTTATCTTCGGCCATAGGCCTTCTAGTATCGCTCTATAACCCCTTCTTGCCAAAGTCTCTACCATTGCCCACATAGAATACGATTGTCCAATAAAGTGTTCCTTCGGGTCGTCAACCATTAGTTCATTAACAATTCGAATAGAATCTTCATAGCTAAAGTAAGGATTAGGAAATCCATACGGTTGTGGTGCTTTTTTAGGGTTTACTAAGCCATGTAACATGCTGGAAAACCTTCCAACCGCTTCTGTTTGTCTGCCAAATGATAAATTGAACCAGAAATAAGCAAACAGGTGAGGACTAAAGGCCTCGCCCCAGAATTTAAGTTTGTCGTCGTATTTTTTGTTAATCTCTAAGATTTGCGCTTCGATTGATTTTTCTAACGCATTACCTTGCAGTCGCCGATATAAGACATAAGCGCACAAGTAACCAAGAACAATAGTTGTTCTTGCGGGATACGCTATGCTGTCAGAAGGCCAGTCGCCCTCGATTAGGTGGTTTCGTTTTTCGACTTCTTCCAGCAAGTCTTTGAAGCTAGATTCAATAAAAGTATTAATAATTTCTTCGGATTGTTTCCAATACTTTTCAGGTAAATTGTGTTTTTCTACCTGCGAATAAATGTATGCAAGTAAACATACCCATGCTTCTATTTGCGCCACATAGTTTTTAGCCTTTATCCACGGTGAAATCGCATAGTTAACTAGGATTAAGCTACTCGAAATTAAGTGGGATATTTGTACATTGCTTAACTTCTTATCTGTTTCAAAATGACTAGCTAAGAACTCGCAAAACGCTGGTTTATCTAAGAAATCATTCCCTGGCGCAATATAAAATCCCAGAAAATCTCTAAAATTTTTGGCTTCTTGTGGAAAAAATGAACCATAATATTTTACAAACATTTGCGTAAGTTGTTCCGCTTGAATATAGTCCAGTTTCGTACTGTGTGACTCGTTCCAGTTGACGTCATTTTTTTGTTTTATTCTTGTTCGTACAGGGTCTTTCACTCTACCGTTTACAACCAAAAATGATTTATATTTTGCCGTCGCAGATACAGAAGGGTGGGTAATGGGATGCTTCAATAGTTCAGACAGTTCGCCTTCGACTTTTCGAAATTCTGAAAGGTCGAGGTCGCCGTTTTTTAGCTGAAAACATTCAATTTTGCCCTTTGAATTTTTGGCAATAATATCCTTACCCGCTTCGTCGGGGCCGTGTGGCGATATATATAAAAGTTGGTAACCCTGGGAAACAAGTAACTGACAGTAGGCGGGCATATAGCCACGTTCGTTAGTACTAGTCAACCAGTTTTCTATTAGCTTCTCTATCATAAAATTCTTGTTTTTTCCTTTCCATAATTTTGTCAAATTCCACTTTATGTTGTGGGTCACTTTCAGCGTCTTGTATCATTTTTCGTACCTTATCAGCTTGCGAAGGATGTATATACATTGTTGGCATAATTGCCTGACCTGTTTCTTCGTCAAAGTCAATTAAAATTTTGTCTATTGTTTCGAGGAATAATTCTTTAGTCCATGATTGCCCTTTTGCGTCAATACTATTTCCAGTTTCGTCAATTACTTTGCCTATTTCGGTAAAAGAATACTGCGCCATTTGGGAAGAAGCGTCCATTCCCATGTCATAAAATTTTTTCAGTACTACTTCGAAATCTGAATTCACTATGTCGTCCACGGTAATTTGATATTCTGAATGAAATAATTGATAGTTTTTGTCTTTTTTGTGGCCGTCCATTGTTTCATAAGAACCGTCGTCCCCTTCATGTTGCATATAGTGCTTAATTCTTGCCAATAAGGGGTCTGAAAGGCGAGCTTCTTCAAACTTACTCACTAAGAAGTACTTATGAATATCTTTTTTTAATTTCGGGAAGTCAGGTAACATATTTTATAGGGCTATTTTATCAAAAAACGCGCCATGTGTCGTGCTTATGTTTGCTGTTGCGCGTGATGTGCCTTTTGCTCTTTTTCTTTAACATAATCGTAATGCTTATTTAGCATTCTTTCGAGTAATTCCGCTTCATGCTCGTTTCGTGGTGCGCCCAGTTTAGGATTTTTGTACGGGTCGTCGTCTTCTTCTGCTGCGCCGATTTTGTCTACCTTTTCCAGCCACCACATAGCGGCGTTTACATTAGGTACGATTTCTTTTAGCTCGAAGTAAACTGGTTGATTCGTTGAAGGGTGAGTTAATTTATAGTAGCTGGGCTTTCGTCCCATTATCGACTCGGCTACTGTCATTCTTGACCGCAATGAAACATTGTTCTTCGCCAGGCTAGAGACCCCGCGAAATGATTCTGATTCGGTCATATATTTTTGTCTTCGTTTTTCTGGTAAACCAGCACTTTCAGCCGAGAATTTATAGTCGCCAGTCATGGAAAGCACGAATAAATAGTGATGTAGTATTTCGCGGGTTAGTTCTCGCTTTCTACCGTTATCTTCTTTTATAGTGCCGTTAGCATTCGTCCGAAGCTCTTTAATTATCTTTTTGTAAAGAGCGTCGGTTACGTGTTTTTCGATAAAATCATTTTCAAAAGTGTTCGGTATTTTATTTCCCATAATTTGCTAATAAACGCGACACATGGCGCATATCAATAATCCAATTCTAATTACTATTATAGTTCATTCCAGGCATAAATTGATTAGTATTCTTGGCGAAATGGAGGATTTTAATATCAATTTCGTCGTAGTAAAATTGAAGCGGAAGGATTTCTTGACGCTTTAGTTCCATGTCAGAAATGCTGTCCCACCATTGTGAATTTTTACAAAATATAGTTCTATACATAATATATGAGTAATC
>CAYSOG010000041.1:0-6084 GCA_964432675.1 uncultured Gammaproteobacteria bacterium
ACTGGATTTGCGATTGTATAGCCTGTTGTGTGGCTTGTCCAAGTGAAATTAATGCAATTACACTGCCAATGCCAATAATAATGCCAAGTGTGGCCAAACCTGTTCGCAGTTTGTTTACGGTTAAAGTGCTAAGTGATTCTAGAAATAGCTCCGTAATATCCATGTTTTTTCTCTAATCTTGTGTTAACGAAATGTGTATACGCTTTTGTTTTTGGTTTGGTCTGTCTTCGATAATTTCACCATCACGGATTGTGATAATGCGAGTTGCATGGGCGGCAATTTCCGGTTCATGCGTAATCATCACTATAGTGTGGCCTTGATCATTCAAGTCCTGAAAGATTTGCATTATTTCTTCAGCTTGGTTCGTCGCAATGTTGCCGGTTGGCTCGTCGGCCAAGAGTAAGGTTGGGTCCATAGCAAGACCGCGGGCGATTGCTACCCGTTGCTGTTGGCCACCTGACAATTGGTTAGATGTATGGTTAATACGATGGCTTAGTCCAACGAGTTCAAGATAGTGCAGGGCTCTTTTTTGGCGTTCGGCTTTTGGTATTCCGGCATAAGACATTGGCAACATAACATTTTTCATTGCTGTTGTTCTGGGCAGAAGGTTGTAGGCTTGGAAAATAAATCCAATCTTCTTGTTTCGAATATCGGCAAGTTCGTCATCTTTTAATTGGCTTACTTCCATACCGTCAAGGTAATACGTTCCGCCGCTTGGTTTATCAAGACCGCCTAAAATATGCATTAAGGTTGATTTGCCAGAGCCTGATGGTCCCATGATTGCTAAAAATTCACCCTTCTTTACTGCAAATGAGATGTTATGTAAAGCAGTCGTATTGACGCTGCCACTTGTATACACTTTTGACAAATTGGCAACTTTAATAATCGGCAAGACAGCCATATAATCTATCTTCCTGCACCACCACGTATAACTGCACCACCACCGCCGCCAAAACCACCACCGCGGCCACCAAATGCGCCAAAAGGTGATGTACTGCCACTAGGTGCACTTCTCGTTATGCCACCGCCGGTTATAACCTCATCACCTTCGTTCAAACCCGAAGTAATAATTGTTTGCGTATCGTTACTGTCGCCAGTTTGAACTTGGGTTGTTTGCGGTTGGCCGTTTTTTAAAATCCTAACGATAGATTGGCCGTTGGCATTTTGAACGGCGGCAGACGGCACAAGCAATACGTCGTTTTCGACGTTTGTAATAATCTTGGCATTTACCGCCATATTCGGGTAGATAGTCGCTTCGGTTGTATCAAAGCTGATGGTTGTTGGGTATGTTGTCACACCCGAGCTAACTTGTCCTGTGGTATTTATCGTTACGACAGAGCCGGTAAACGTCTTATTAGGGAACGCATCAAGCGTCATTGTTACTTTTTGGCCGGTTTTAACATTAACCGCATCAATTTCGGACAAGTTAACGGTTGCTTGCAGTTGGCTCTGTGGCAAGGTTATTGTACCCAATGGCTGGTTAGACGAAGTGGTAGTTGAAGAAGTACTTGTCGAGCTTGCGCTATTGTTGCCATTCACCGCTAAACCTGGTGTTAAAGTTAAACTTGAGATTGTCCCAGCCATTGGTGCTGTGATGGTGGCTGAAATTTGGGCAACAGCGAGTGATGCTGCCGAAACTTGGGCTTTGGCTGCTGTAATAGCAGTATCACTGTCGTAAACTTTTTGTTGGTCTGTATCAAATTGCTTATTGGCCTGGATAAGTGCAGAATCAACCACTTGCATTTCTAAATTTGTGTATGGTTGCTTTGTACTGGGGTTATTTACTCCCTGATTTTTCAGGTCTTCCGTATTTTGGTCGTCTAAAACTGTTTGGCGGTCTTTCCAAAGTGTCGCATCGGCTGCCAGCTTATTTTCTTCAGCACCTTTTTCGGCATTGACGGCGCTTAAATATGTGGCGTTAGCAGCTGCTAATTTTTGTTGTGAATTTTGGTCTAATGCCATGTTGGCAATAGCCTGGCCAGCTGAAACTTGGTCGCCATTTTTGACAAATACGTTCGTAATAATACCTGTTGCCTGTGTTGTAATAGCCGTACTATTGCCTGCGGAAACAGTGCCAGATGCCGAAACCGACTGAACGAGGCTACCTTTTTGGACTACCGCTGTTTGGTAGGTTGGTAGTTGTTGCGCTGCAAAGAAGTGGCGCTGTAAAAGTATGCCTGCCGCCACAATAACAACTGCAATAATACTTGTACGTACCCGATGAACAAGTAGTTTCTGTAATAATTCCATAGATAAGTTGGTTAAATTCAGTATATTGGCGTATCCTGAGAGAAAGCTTAAGCTTGGCTGGTAGCTGGCTGCTTGAGGGGCAGTTTTATGGTAAACCTTGTTTGAACGTTCGGTGTGCTTTTTACGTCTATTGTGCCGTGATGCACTTCAACTATTTTTTTGGCAATGGCTAATCCTAAGCCATAGCCGCCTTTATCCGAGGAACGTGATTTATCGGATTGATAAAACCGTTTGAAAATATGTGCTATCTCGTGCTGGCTAATGCCAGGACCATTATCAGTTATCGACATTACTGCACTTTGGCCTTCACGCTTTGCGGCTACCGCAATGGTGCCTTTGTCATGGCTAAACTTTATGGCATTTTCTAAAAGGATAGTGAGAAGTTCATTTAGGCTTTTTTGATCTGCCTCAATTGTGAGCTTATTCACCGTGGTGTTAATTATGATATGTCGCGCTTGGGCTATGACGCTTACTTTTTTTGTTACGCTTGCAATGAGTAATCCCACGTCTACTTGTGTGACGTGAAGCGGCATTGCATGGTACTGATATCGGCTAAGTGTTAGCAGATAATCTGTTAACGCCTGGAGTTTATTAATTTCTTCAAGGTTGCTTTGCAGTTGAGACCTCGCCTGTGCGACTGTCAATTTTTTATCACGCAGTGCAACTTCGGTTTCTGATTTCATCGCAGTGAGGGGTGTTCGAAGCTCATGCGAAGCGTCGGCAGTGAATTGTTTTTGGGCCTCGACCATTTGTTCGATTGGCTTCAATGTACGTCCAGCTAAGAAATAACTAGCGCCACCTGATACCAAGAGAATGCCGCCGTTCAGTAGCAGCAGAACAAGTTTTAGGCGGTCTTTGGATTCTTCCAAAAGTTCTGGAGCATAGAGCCTTTGGGTAGGCGTTGGCAACGGGTAACCCAGAAACAGTCGTTGCCGCTCAAACCTTCGCTGTTGCGCTAAGGCAAAGCGTCCAAGTTCATTATCTAAGACGCGATAAATGCCAATGCTAAAAAGCACACTCACAAGCATGATAATGAGTAAGTACCAGGCGGTTAGTTTTATGCGTGCTGATTGGAACATAAGATTAGACAAAAGAGCAAATATATAGTGTATAACACCTCAAAATTTTTTCTGTGTTTTTATTCTTTGCTTTTTGTTCCTTAATTTAGGTGTCACCTATTTTATAGCCAAATCCTCGAATTGTCTGTATGAGGGCTGGTTGCTGTGGGAACGCCTTGTCAATTTTATTTCTTAAGTAGCCAATATAGACTTCAACCGTATTCGGTAAGATATCGGCATCGTAATCCCATACATGCTCAATAATTTGGTCTTTTGTAACGATTTGGTTAGGGTGACGCAATAAATATTCAAGCAGCGCAAATTCCTTGCTTGAAAGCTTAATCGGCTGCTTTTGCCTTGTAACCTCATAGGTGACTGTATTTAAGGCAAGGCCATTGAGCTGCAGCGCAATACCATGACTATCTTTGGGCCGTCGGGTTAGGGCTCTTGTTCTGGCTAATAATTCTTCAAATGCAAATGGTTTGACGAGGTAGTCGTCGGCACCGGCGTTTAAGCCTTCAACCTTATCGGACACCTGGCCTTTCGCAGTCAGGATTAGGATAGGTGTGTGGATTTGCTTTGTGCGCAAGGCTTTACAAATTGCTATGCCGTCCATTTTTGGCAGTAGTAAATCTAAAATAATGGCGTCATAATTTTCTGATGAAGCTAAGTTATAGCCATCTTCGCCGTCAAAGGCCACGTCGACAGCAAAAGCCTCCTGTTCCAGCCCCCTTTTGATTGAATTGGCAATCTTATGCTCGTCCTCGACAATTAATATGCGCATTATGGGCATATTGTACCGCAAAATTGCTGAGGATATGCTGAGTTTTTGGTGAATAACCCTTATACTTGGATTTTCGTGAATAAGTAAGCACCAATCGCCAGGATGATTGCGCTTATTATTGCAAGCACTGCCACATCGGTAGAGAGGCCAAAATTTGTACTATTTGCCAATAGTTCCCGCAGCCCGTCAACACCGTACGACAAAGGATCAAACTTCGATATGATTTGTAAGATTTGTGGCGCGCCTCGCAAAGGGAAGAGGGCACCTGACAAGAAAAAGAGCGGCATGACGAGAAAGTTCATAATAAGCTGAAAGCCTTGGAAATCTTGGAGTGTTGATGCAATTGCTGTGCCAATAGCGGTAAATAATAAGGCGATAAGAAACATAAGTAAAACAGCTGGAATAATGTTCGTAATACTCACTGGCCGGAATCCGATAATAAAGGCGAGGCAAAATACGATAAGCCCCTGAAGTGTTGCAATCGTGGCACCGCCAAGTGTCCGGCCGATCATAATTTCAAAGCGGGAAACGGGTGCTACGAGCGTTTCCTTTAAAAAGCCAAATTGGCGGTCCCAAATTAATTCGATACCCGAAAAAATTGCCGTAAAAAGAATACCTTGGGCGATAACGCCTGGTGCTAGAAAATCAATATAATTGCCGCCTCCAGCCCGTTTAAATATTGGTCCTAATCCAAATCCCAGAGCAACCAAAAATAAGGCAGGTTGACCAATAGAACCAACGATACGTGATCTTGATCGAATGTACCGCTTTAATTGTCTTAACCAAAGTATGTATATAGCATTCATAAATTAAGATAAAGGAGAAAAGGTACAGATACGCAGATAGCAATAATTATGGTTCTGCTTCCTTAGCCTTTTCTCTCACCTCTTTACTTTTCTATTACCTTCTTGTGCCACCGAACATTTGACGTCGCATGCGCATATGTTCAGTACCAGTCACTTCCTCGTCGCGGATTGCTTTCCCGGTGAGGGATAAAAATGCATCTTCTAATGATTGTGTATTTGTCTGTCTTTTTAATGATTTTGGCGACCCGGTGGCGATGATCTCGCCACGATCGATAATCGCAACACGCTCTGCAACTCGTTCCGCCTCTTCCATATAATGTGTCGTAAAAAAGACTGTCACATGTTCACTTTTATTGAGGTTTAAAATGTATTCCCACATTTGGTTCCTTGTTTGGGGGTCAAGTCCTAGTGTTGGCTCATCTAAAAAAAATATTGCCGGATGATGCAATAAACCACGGGCAATTTCAAGCCGTCGCCGCATACCACCTGAAAAAGTTTTAATTAGATGATTTCTGCGGTCCCATAATTGGACAATATCCAAAAGCTCCTTCGTGCGTTGTCGTCGGATGTTTTTTGGCACTCGATATAAAATCCCGTGGAATTCCATATTTTCAAGCGCGGTTAATTCTTCATCAAGGCTTGGGTCTTGAAACACGATGCCAAACGATTTCCTTACTGCATCTTGCTGATGCACTGGGTCAAAACCATTGATCGTTATAGTGCCGCTTGTCGGTCTTAAGAGTGTTGTGAGCATTTTAATGGTAGTCGACTTACCGGCACCATTTGGCCCCAAGAATGAAAATATTTCACCCTTATTGATCGAAAACGAAATACTATTAACAGCAACGATGTCATCAAATTTTTTAACAAGGTTACTCGCAACAATAATAGGTTCTGTATCCATAGCAGTTATTGTAACAAATGAGGTGAAGGATTTGCTCTGAAGAACGATTTCTCATTATTTGATACGAAAAATAGTTACTTTATCATTGCTATATATTATTGGCATATTCAGTTGCGACAGATAATTGGCATTTGTCGTCATAGTAAAAATATATTGTGCTTGGCTTTGCTGTATAATCAGTTGTTTTTGGCTCGTTGAAGTTCTAGGATCAAAAAGCTGTGCCTGCTGGGTTTTCCGGTTTGTAAAATCGACAAGGATTGTTGTTAAAAATATCTCGTCTGC
>CAYSOG010000042.1:0-6072 GCA_964432675.1 uncultured Gammaproteobacteria bacterium
TTCTGCGCGCTTCGAAGTTGGCAATGCGATCTTTAAGGGATGGCTTAATTCACCCTTACCAAGTACTTTAACTCCGAATACACTTGCCCTATCCTTTTTAACCAAACCGGCATCAATAATAGTCTGCAAAGTAATAACTGTGGCTTTACTGATTTTTTCCAAATCAGACAAGTTCACAGCAAGTGGTTTAACCGATGTTGCGCGCATGCCTTTGCCACGTTGAAATGGTAGCCGTTTAAAAAGTGGCGTTTGACCGCCTTCAAAACCCAAACGGACTTTGTTGCGAGCCTTTTGGCCTTTTTGTCCACGGCCTGCAGTCTTCCCTTTACCAGTGCTGTGCCCACGGCCAACTCGACGCTTTGGTTTAATTGTATTTACTTTTGGTAACTGTGTTAAATCCATATAGATAAATCAAAATTTAATGATTTTTTTTATATTAAAATCTGTCATTTTGCATTTTGCTTTTTACTTTTTGATTTCTCCTTCACTTTTTCAACGGCTTTATTATCTGTGCTTGATCCATTATGTCTTTTTCCTTGCTGAAGACTTTTTAAAGCTTCAATCGTTGTATAAACATTGGTTGCCTTATTTGAAGTGCCAAGCATTTTAGAAACAATATTCGTAACCCCTGCGGTTTCGACAACGGCCCGAACGGCACCGCCAGCAATAATACCAGTACCTTCTTTTGCAGGTTTTAAAAGAACCCTCCCTGCACCCCATTTTAAATACACCTCATGGGGTATTGTCCCATTTGTAATAGGCACGTTAATAAAATGGCGTTTCGCGTAGTTGGTTGCTTTTTGGACAGCCGAAGAAACATCACCGGCCTTACCTAGACCCACACCAACGCGTCCTTTCTTGTCACCCACAACAACTAATACAGAAAAGCCAATGGTATTACCACCGGTTGTCTTCTTACTTGTTCGATTGACTTGGACAATCTTTTCCTCGAATTCTCGAGGTGCTTGGTCTTGGTAGTTCCTATTATAATTTGGTGCCATAGTGTTATATAAAATCTAGATTTTTTTTACTAGAATTTCAAACCTCCCTCTCTTGCTCCTGTTGCAATTTCCCTTACCCTGCCATGGAATTTATAGCTGCCACGGTCAAAGACAACTGCTGAAACTTTTACTTTTTTTGCCTTTTCGGCAATGAGAACGCCGACTTTTTTAGCAATATCTGATTTTGTACCCTTAGTTGCTTTTAATTCTAAGTCAGAAGCACTAGCAACGGTCTTACCTTTTACATCGTCAATTATTTGCGCGTAAATATGCTTATTGGTCCGGTGTACGCTTAAGCGTGCCCGATTGCTGCCTTTTATAGAGCCCCGAACCCTTTTTAATCTTTGTTGTCTTCTTCCTAGTATTTTCATATTTTTGTTAGAATGATAAATTTATTCTTATTTTCCCCCAACTTTGCTTGATTTTCCTTGTTTACGTATGATATGTTCGCCTTCATAACGAATACCCTTACCTTTATATGGCTCAGGTGGCCTGACGTGGCGAATATCAGCAGCAACTTGTCCAACTTGTGCTTTATCGATACCTGTTACTGTTACCTTATTTTCGGCAATTGAGAACTGGATTCCCGGTTGCGGAATGACAGTAACTGGGTGAGAATAACCAACGGTTAATACCAGATTCTCACCATTTTTTTGCGCACGATAGCCAACACCAACTAACTCAAGTGTTTTTTTCCAGCCGTCGGTAACACCAACGATCATGTTAGCGACTAATGTCCGCGTTAAACCGTGCAAAGCGCGCGCCGTTTTTTCATCGTTGTCACGGCGAACAATAATTTGCTTATCGCTGATATCAAAATGTATTTCCGGACGGACTTTTTGGACAAGTTGCCCTTTTGGCCCATCAACAGTAATGAGATCATCCTGCAAGTTCACTGTGACACCGGCCGGTATACTAATTGGATTTTTACCTATTTTTGACATATATTAAATTCTAATAACCGAAAACTACCTTTTTTGACATATATTAATTTCTCAAATCTTGAAACTTTTAAAAATGCTTCAAGCTTTAGGCTTCATGTTACTTTACCAAACCTTCAACATTACTTCGCCGCCGAGACCTTTTTTTCTAGCCTCCCTATCGGTCAACAAGCCTTCGGGTGTTGAAATAATCGCAATACCATAGCCTTGTAAAACATAGGGCAATTTCTTTTTGTTTGAATAAACCCGCAAACCTGGCTTGGATACTCGGCTAACACCTTTCATTGCACCCATCTTTTCTTCATATTGCAGCTGGGCTGTTAGTATATTACCTTCATGCTTCATTTCAGCAATAAATCCTTCGCGAACAAGTATTTTACCAACTTCTTCCTTAATTTTTGAATACGGTGCCGAAACAGATTTTCGATGCGCCATATAGCCATTTTTAATTCGGATAACAAAATCAGCAATTGGATCAGAGTGCATATATTTTTACCAGGATGCTTTTTTGACCCCTGGAAGTTGTCCTTTCTGTGCTAAATTCCTAAAACATAAGCGGCATAAACCAAACTTACGCATGTATGCCCGGGAACGACCGCAAAGCATGCAGCGATTTTTCATCCTCGCCGGATACTTCTGTGGCTTTAAAAATTTTACTTTGTCAGATGTCTTTGCCATATTATGAGCTTTTCCTAAATGGTAACCCTAATAATTCTAATAATCTTTTTGCTTCGTCTTTATTTTTCGCGGTACTTACAAATGTGATTTGTAATCCTCGTACTTTGTCAATAACAGTATAATCAACTTCAGGAAACACGGTCTGTTCACGCAAACCGATTGAATAGTTGCCTGAACTGTCAAATGCCGTTGTTGACAACCCACGAAAATCACGTACTCTTGGTAGCACAATAGAAAATAGCTTATCAGTAAAGTCGTACATTCTTTTTCCCCGTAGAGTAACGGCCACACCGATTGGCATACCGGCCCGTAACTTAAACGTTGCGATCGATTTTCGAGCCTTACGGACTGCCGGCTTTTGTCCAGCAATCAAACCTAGGTATTGGCCAGCTTTTTCTATAACCTCCGGCTTTGCTAACGCTTCGCCCAAGCCAATATTAAGGATAACCTTCTGCAATTGTGGAACTGCCATACTATTTTTATGGTCAAATTCTTTCTGCAGGGTTGGCCTTACTTCTTTTTCGTACTTTACTTTTAATCTTGACTGTTCCATATTATTTAAATTTCTTTGCCGCACTTACGACATATCCTTGTTTTTTGCCCATTTGCGCCATCTTTTCCTACATTGACTTTAAAGCCAATCCGGGTTTGTTTACCACAACTTGGACATACTAGGGCTATACGGGCGCTTGGCAGTGGCTTGACTAAGTCGATAATGCCGCCTGGCTTATTTTGGCCTTGTGACTTTACATGCTTTTTATAGATATTAACACCAGGTATTAAGACAGCACTTTCTTTTAGCAAAATTTTTTCAATCTTGCCGTGCTTACCATGATCTTTTCCTCTGGTTACAACAATTTCGTCACCAATTCTTAGTTTCATATTATTAAACGACCTCCGGTGCAAGCGAAATAATCTTATTAAAACCTTTATCACGCAGTTCCCTGGCAACAGGGCCAAAAATACGGCTGCCTACTGGGTTTTTATCCTTGTCAACAATAACTGCGGCATTTTCATCAAATCGAATGTAACTGCCGTCTTTCCTTCTGGTTTCTTTTCTTGTACGGACCAAAACTGCCTTAACAATTTCAGAATCCTTCACCGTACCAGTTGGCGAAGCACCTCTCACAACTGCCGTTACCACTTCACCAATGCCTGCAACACCTTTTCTTGAATATCCAGGTATGCCAATTAAAACCAATCGCTTGGCGCCTGAATTATCTGCTACTCGTAAAACGGACCTTCTTTGTACCATAATCTTTACCCTTAACGACTTCTCTTTATCCTTCCTCTTTTACTTCCGCTTTTGGACTTTCATCATGCTCTAGAAGCAATTCTAAATCTGACTTATCTTCCATAACCGGCTGTGCTAATTTTGCACCTTGTAAAATTTGTTTGACATAAAAGCGCTTATCTTTTGATATTGGCCTGGTTTCTTCAATTACAACTTGTTCGCCTAATTTAGCACCTAAAATATTGTCTGCTTTGTATTTTTTAAGATGGCGCATTGTCTTTTTATATAATGGGTGGCGCGTTGTTCTAACAACTTGCACGACAACCGTTCTTTGTTGTTTATCAGAAACGACAATGCCGTTTAATCGTAATTTGCCACTTGCCGCTTTGTTTTCTGTGTTTACTTGCTTCATGATTTAACTCCTAATGTCTGTTCTCTTAAAAGGGTTTGTATAACTGCAGTTTTCTTACGTAAATCTTTCGCTGCATGGACGTTTGTATGCTTACCCAATTGCAACTCTAATTTAACTTTCGCTAAGGTAACACGAGTTTCTTGCAATATTTTTTGCAAGTCTTTCGGTGATTTACTTCTTAAATCAGCTTTATCGTTCTTTTTCATATATTCCTTATTCGCCTCGTACTAAAAATCGAGTTGCAATCCCAAGCTTATGCGAGGCAAGCCGCATAGCTTCTTGGGCTGTTTCCCTTGGAACCGCTGCCATTTCGAACATCACGACACCAGGTTTAACAACGGCCACATATTCATGAATGTCACCTTTGCCGCTGCCCATTTTGACTTCAGGTGGTTTCTTAGTAATTGGTTTGGCCGGAAAAATCCTGATCCAAATTCTACCACCCCGTTTGGTGTAATGCGTCATGGCACGCCTTGCTGCTTCAATCTGCCGAGCTGTGACCCAACCCCGGGTTGTAGCCTTTAAGCCAAACTGGCCAAATTGAATTTGGGTATTACCCGTTGCAAGACCACCCCGTTTGCCCCGAAACTGCTTTCTATATTTTGATTTCTTTGGTTGTAACATATATATAAACTTAAAAGTTAAAAGTCAAAGTTCAAAAGTAATGATTTTCTACTCAGAATTCTTTACCTTTGCCTTTTGCCCTTTGACATTTTACCTTTACCCTTGTTTATTAATCCAAACCTTAACACCGATAATACCCGATTTTGTTATGGCGTCTACTTTTGCAAAATCGATATTTGCCCGTAAGGTATGCAATGGTAATGTACCGCGAGAAAGCTTTTCTTTTCTGGCAATTTCAGCACCATTAATTCTACCGGCTAATAAAATCTTGACACCCAAGGCCCCGGAACCCATGACACGATCGATCATTCGGTTCATAACCCGCTTATGTGGTAACCGTTTAAGCAGTTGATCGGAAACCGACTGGGCAACCAAATAAGCGGAAAGGTCGGGCGTTTTTTCTTCTTCAACACGTAAATCGACTTTTTCCTTTGCAACAATTTCCAGTTGTTTTTTAAGTTCTTCGAGCCCGCTACCACCTCGACCAATGACAAGTCCTGGGCGCGCGACGTGGACAATAACCACAAGCTTATTAATTGAGCGTTCAATTTCAACTCGGTTGACGCCAGCACTTTTTAGCTTTTGCATCAAGAAGTTCCTGATCTTAATATCTTGCTGCAATAAGTCTTTATATTTTCCACTGCCGGCAATCCACCGCGAATCCCAATCCGCTGTAATTTGCCCTAACCGAAAACTAACTGGATTAACTTTTTGACCCATATTATTCTCAACGCTTAAAACTTGTAACTTGAAACTTTTGTATAAAATGCTTCAAGCTTTACGCTTCATGTTTTATGATTTTACGCTTCTCCTTCTAATACAACTTTAATATGTGACATTCGTTTGACGTAGCCGTGAGCCATGCCTCGGGAAACCGGGCGAAAACGCTTTAACCGTGGCCCTTCCTCGATTTCAATTGACTTAATTTTTAATGTCTTGCCATCTAACTTAACGTTGTTGGTCGCATTCGCTTGAGCGCTTTTAATCGCCTTACTAACCGGCAAAGCTGCGCGTTTGGTCATAAACTGTAAAAGCACAAGGGCTTCATCAGGTTTTTTACCACGTACACTGTCAGCGACCAAACGTACTTTACGCGGTGTCATATGAATAAATTTTTGTGTCGCGCTAACTTCCATATTGTTCTCAACACTTAAAACTTGTAACTTGAAACTTTTGTATAAA
>CAYSOG010000043.1:0-5385 GCA_964432675.1 uncultured Gammaproteobacteria bacterium
TTTGGGAACACGGGTTGCTAGAGTTATATTGCCGCCGGCTGCCACTACGCTGCCATTGAGCTTCGCCGTTTCAGCAATTGCTATATTACCGCCGGCCATAGTAACATTGCCGCCGACCACACCGCTAATATCAACTTGTCCGCCTGCAACCCGAACATTATGCGCGACGTTCCCACGAATAGTAACATTACCACCGGCTGCCAGCACATCACCATTAATCGTTCCGTCAACAAACACCGTACCGCCGGCAGCATATAGGTCACCATTCACCGTACCTAGTATGGTTACCGTATTACCTGCATTAAGGTAGTCACCGTTGGTTACAACATCCTTTTCTAAAATAATAGTACGTTGCGCTTGCTGGCTATTTTGGGCGAGAACAGGCTGTGCAAAGAAGTAACCGAAAAGAGGAATGAGAAAGGCTATAGACAAAAAAATCTTCTTCATATGAGCTTACTATTGTTAACCTAAGGCTCACTGCGCTTACTACGTTGATTATAAGGTTTCTGCCATAAAAATCAAGTAGCTAAAATCTTAATAAAACCCAAAACTGCAATTTTATATTTGCACATCTAGTGAAAAGAAAAGCCCCGGGGATAAGCCGGGGCTGGAAATTAGGTGGGACTTACTTTGGCATGTTGTGCTATTAGTCGGGCTCGGATTTTTAGAAGTCGAGAGCAAAATTCTCGTTCAGTAAGCACCGTACGTTTGGGATCGGACTTACCAATGCTATGCGTTAACGTGGCTTTGCCAGTAGCAAGAAGCGCCCTCTGGAAGCCATCGTTCTCTGCCAGTGCATCATAAGCCCTATCCAAAAGGTCTTGATATTCCTGTGAATCTCGCTTAATAGGCTTCCCTTTCCAGTAGAGGGTTTGGGTACGCCACCATTTTTTATTTCGACCTTTGTGTTTTGCTCCAATTCCAACGAGCGTACAAATATGCGCTTGCATATCAGGATTTGAAAACTTTAGTGACTGTAAAAAGCCTTCCATTGATGAACATTTGATGTCCTCAAAAATGAACTGATGCGGAGCAAAATTGGTAACTTTATTCGAAGGATAGCTTTTCCCTGCACCAATATCCATCATCTACTCCTTAGAGAAAATTAGGACCTTCTGTTGATCTTCGTTTTGCGTGGTAAAGTGCATAAACCAACGTGATTATAACAGAAAATGATGAAAATATCTAACTATAGGTCTTCTAGTTTCAATTATGCTTATGGGATTGTTGCTATTTGGTCAGAAAAAGCCCGCTGGTAAATCCAGCGGGCTAGAGAAAAAGAGATTTTACGAGCTGGCTTGCGCCAGTTCAGCGGAAGCTACGACCTCGTTTTCGTACATCGCCCTGTCGTATTCGGGCTCGTCACCCTCATCGTCGTTGATGCAATCGATGGCGTGGTTCACCTTCGGGTCATCCGTCATTCGCGCGAAGTTCTTCCCCCCGCCCATAGCTTCGACCAGCTTCCGTAACTGTGCCGTTGTCAACGTGTGCTCCATGGCTGCCTCCTCTTCTGCGTATCGATCCTATCTAGGCCTAGGCAAGCACGTGATGAAGTTGCAAAAGCTCATCGTCAGATAGCCATTCAGTGATTGGATTGAGCTCGGCAAGATCATGAAAGAGCTTTTGACGACCAACTTCTTCTGATGAAAGTTCCGGATCGTCACTATACCAACTGTCGTCGATAGTGTTCTGGGCCATTGCCTTCTCCTTCTACCGAATTTTTGGTATTTTTGTGTATTATAGCAAAATTGTGCCTAAATGTCAATACTATAGGTTGTAAGTGATTTATGTAGTGGTGGAAAGAGAAGTAGTTAAAAACTTTTATTGTGCCCTGCGGGATAGAATTAACACCAACTGCAAAATTCCCCAGGCCAACACGGCGTACACGATCATTGCGACAATCGTAGCAGGTTCAAAAACCGCAGTTGTTACTGCACCTTGGGTAGTAGCTTGAGGAAATATCCCCATAAATGGCGCAATTAATAGCTGCGATAGTGAGTAGATAAGACTAACAAAGGCACTAAGCGGGTTGGCACCAGTGAACTTTAGGACAAACCGAAACACAAGCAGAACTTCGATTATCCCTAAGATAAAGTAAATAACATAGCCAGCAGTCTGCGAGCTATTAGCCTTTGCTTCTTGTACCGGCGGATTTTGTGGCGCCACTGTATTACCTTCAGCGGCTGGTGTTGTTACGGTCGTTTCTTTTGTTACGATGTCTGCCATATATTTAAGCTAGTAATTTATAGCTTACTTTATTTATAAAACTTATCATAGAGAAATGTCAATATGTCTTCCCAACTTACAAAAGGATTCTTTAAATGTGGCCTATAAGATGGTCAATATAGTCTGCATAAAACTACGCCATTATTTGGGTTACAATTTTCTATCACCTTCAACAAACCGAATTAGAGATGTACAGCCGGTAGTGTTGGTACAGGTGTTGGAAGCGGAACCGCCGTAGAAACTGGTGGTAATGACACATTTGGAAGCACGTTGATATTGCCACCTGCTCCACCTGACCCTCCTTGCCCGCTCGTACCTGATTGCTGCTGCGTACTACCTGATTGTCCTGTACCGCCTGCTCCTTGACCTGATTGCTGTTGGGAAGAAGTGCCGCTACCTGACTGTTGTGAACTTGATGGCTGTTGGCCCGACGACTGTGGACTTGGAGACTGTGTACTTTTCTGACTAAATAGATCTTGTAATACAAGTTTACCTGATAGTAAGAGGATAAGTCCTAAAATCAAAAGTGCAACTACCACACCGATAATAACTTTTAACATATTGTCACCTCCTTCCTAGCTGTTGGATTAAAAAACAGCTATACTTTCAATATATCACAATGGAAAGGTTGTTGATTTGCCGTAGCGAATAACAATTGGCGAAGGCCTTAGAATTTACTTGGAATGTGGATAAGGCCGGAAAAAAGCAGCAGCAAAGCTATAGCGGTAAAAATTGCGAAGATGCCAATGGTTTGGGTAAAGAGCTTTACCGCTTCTTGTTTCTTTCCTTCAATAAATAGCTGCAGCGGCTGATAAAAGAACAGGGATGCCATAACTGTCACAGAAAGGGTAAGGAGCGATAAAACGATGATTGGCGCAAGAATAGTATCAGGTTTGTGGCTTTGTGTTTGAGAAACGAAGGTCATAATAGCGACAATGAGGAGTATGTAAGCGAAAGCGCTTAAGGCATTAATAATCGGGTTTTTAGACATAGGTTGATTATATTACATTAGTTTGCTATAGAGATATTTTTGTTACTTATGATTGATGCGCGCGCCCAAGTCATTTGTTCGTAGAAAAGCCTCGCTTATTGAGGACATATTGTACCGAAGGACTAATCGCCTTATCGGTTCGGTGAATACAACCAAGCCAGCAACACGGCCGGCGCATGCCTTCCTTTAGTTCACTTACTACCCTTTTAACATGTTCTTTTCTGGTCTCTTCTTTCTTAACAAAGGTTGTCCAGCAAATCCATTCATTGCGCGCAAGCGGTGTCAGATCCTCCCAAAGTGCGAGCGCTTTAGAATCAGAAGTTAAAGCTTCCCGCATATCCACTGGAAGTTTGTGTACAACTCCACCTGAAACAGCTTTTTTAGTCATATGGTTATTTTAACAAATCTTCTAAACGTTCGATATAGGCTGTCAAAATTTGACTTCTATTCAATTTAACACTACAGTTTAATTAGGATGAAAAAAGCGATGGCTTTTATGAAAAAGTACCCTGCCTATACAGCGACTATCCATTTTATCGGTGGGGTAGGAATAGGTGTACTTATTGCTTCTCCAATTGCTGGCACACACCCAATTCGTTGGGGACTTATTTTAATAGCAATTAGCATTCTCGGCCATATCTACGCTTGGTTTGCATAAGAACCTACCTCCATAGCATTCATACACTTCGGATGTATTTTCTTGAGACCGAGGAAAAGTTTGAGCCGGTGTTTTTTTAACCAAAGAAAAAGCCCCGGAGCAACCGGGGCAAAATATGAAATCTCATAAAGCATGAGCTTATCCATCAATGAAGTCAATCAGGCTTTCAAGCTCAACAGGTTCAGGTGCCCGATTGTGTATGGCCTCAAATATGCGTATACAGATATGTTTAAGGCTCCGCGGCACCTGCGGCAGCGGAAGACGATCGCGTAATGATTTCGGGTTCGCCGGTATTTGGTCACGGCCTGCCAGAGCCATATCGAGAAATGAAATGTCACTTTCGAAACTTAACAAGCCATCCAGGTAAAGATGTTCCAGGCATATCTGGACGACCCAAGAGCTGGATGTTAATTCATCTTGTCCACTGAATGCAATACAATATTCGCGCGTTTGGCATTCACAGCTCGACCAGTTCATGTACCACGCCCCAGATTCCCACCATACATCCCTTTCGGCAGCGGTTCGGAATACCCGAGGTTGCATGACACCAACTGTGTCATTAAACAAGCCATAAAGGCAAGTCCCGTCAGCCAGTAGCACCATAGTTGGACTACGACTCATTTTGTTCTCCACGATAGGTGTTTCCTTAAAGTGCAGGGTGTATTATATCAAAAAATAGGGCAGTGTCAATACTATAGGATTAAGCTCCAGTCTTTTCATACAGTTCGAACTTATTTATTAGAAACTGAAGAAGATTTTGAGCCTATTTTTATTTAGCCAAAGAAAAGCCCTCATTTCAGAGGGCTTATATAAGTTTGCAAATATTGTTACAGAGGTTTAAAGGCCCTCTCTTGCCTTGCTAGCGGCAGCCTTGGCTGCCTCTAGGCTCGTAAATCTGAACTTATGGTAGAATACCTGGGACCGGCTAGAGGGTAACGGTTCGTATTCCCACCTACCTTTCACAGACAGGCACCTGTCTAGGAATCGGACTGCCCATCGATTCCCTTCATAGAAAGGTGAGGTCGACATATCAATGGTTATACCAACTCGATGGTTTTTAAGGTCATCTTGGTGCTGGTATTGACTCACTACCCATTCGTCCATGACTCGCTCCTTAGTCTTTCGCAAGTTGTAATGGTGCTACAAACAGCATCCTGTAACCCTCAAACGAGTTCATTTTGCTAATTGTATTAGGGATTCTATTTTAATAAGAACATCTGTTAGTACTATAGGACTTCGCACACCAGCGTTCACACACTTCGGCTGTATTTTCTAGAGACCGAGGAAGGGTTTGAACTAATTCTTATTTGACCAAAGTAAAGCCCCCATGGTAGGGGGCTGTGCATACTTTCATCAGTCTGTTTGTCGATCACTAGCCTTACTCACTTGAATGACTAGTCATCAACTCCAGCTTTTTGACTGCCGATGCTAGCGTAGTGCACATCGGATCGTTGGTCGGCCCAGATTCCATCACCGCTTTCGCAGCAGCTAGCAGTGCTAAAAACTCAGA
>CAYSOG010000044.1:0-5176 GCA_964432675.1 uncultured Gammaproteobacteria bacterium
GCACTGGTTTCTGGTACCAGCATTCGGGGGTTCGAATCCCTCATCCCCAGCCATGGTATTATTACAGATAAGAAGCCGAGCGATTTGCTCTGGCTTTTTGTTTTAATCCATTTTTCTCATCTGTTGTAAGGGTTCGAACCCTTTGTGGTTGGAATAATCACGCAAAAAAGATAAAATAAGACCATGGATACGGAAAAGAATAAAGCTACTGTTAAACGTTATTACGAGGAAGTCTGGAATCAATTCAACATCGATGCTATTGATGAGATCTTTACGCCCGATTACCGCGTTCCTAATGCACCACCATGGAGAAAGCCAGGCGTACAAGGCCTGAGAGAGTTTGTAACAGATAATCATAGAATGTTTCCTGATCTTGTATATCAAGTTGACGACTTGGTTGCTGAAAAGGATAAAGTTGCCGTTCGTTTTAGCGGTGGCGGAACGCATAAAGGCGATCTCGTAGGTCCAGTAGGTCTAGTGCCCGCCACTAATCGTAAAGTTACATGGCGGGGCATTATGATTTTTGAATTCCGAAATGGAAAGATTATTGAGTCGAATGGAGTCACCAACAACATGGAGCTTATGCAGCAGCTTGGCGTCGTTCGGTCTCCTGATGCAGTCTAGATCCATCTCGTGTATGTGCTTCCAGAATTTCTAACTTACGGAACATCGATAGTAAACTCAGATAGAGGGTGTTCCAATCCTGGGCTACTTCGCCAGCCATGACTTGTTCTCAATCAGTTTAGAATTGAGGATATGTCAGGGAAAATATATGGAAGAAAATCCGAAGAAAGAAATTGGGAAGAAAATTGCTAAAGCCGGTCTAGAGATCGGCGGCGGTATGATCCCATTTGCTGGCGGGTTTCTCTCGGCAGCCGCGTCTGCATGGTCTGATCATGATCAGGAGAAAGTAAACTCATTCTTCAAACATTGGCTAAAAATGCTTAGTGATGAGATGAAAGAGAAGGAACGGACGATCTTTGAGATTGTTGCAAGATTAGACTTGCAGGACGAGAAGATCGCGAAGCGAATGGAGAGTGATGAATATCAGTCAATATTGCGTAAGGCGTTTCGTGAATGGTCGGCGGCTGAAAGCGAAGAAAAGCGCAAATTAGCTCGAAACATTCTTTCAAATGCCGCAGCAACGGACGTCGTTAGTGACAATGTGATTAAGATGTTTCTAGACTGGTTAAAGAACTATTCGGAATTACACTTTGAAGTTATTAGCACCATTTATAATGACGCCGGTATTACGCGAGGCGGCATTTGGAGGAAAATGGGCAAGGCAGCAGTGCGTGAAGATTCAGCGGATGCAGATCTCTACAAGCTTCTTATTAGAGACCTGAGTATGGGCGGGATCATTCGTCAGCATGTAGATAGAGATTACGATGGTACGCCCATGCGTCGAGCTGCACGGCCGCGCGGTTCAGGTCCAGTCTCGGCGTTCGATGATGAGGAGTCTTACGAATTGACAGAGTTAGGACAGCAGTTTGTCCACTACGCCATGACTGATCTGCCCTTACGCATTGAGTCACCAAAAGAGGAGACAGATCGTGGGACGTCAGATGGCCAATAGGACAAGTACCTATCTTAAGAAAAACTACCAATGGATAATTGGAACCCTACTTGGCTTAGTAGCCATATTGGTAGCAATTATAGTTGTCCCGTGGGGAATTAACCTTGCCAGAGACGCCGAGGCCGCCAAAGAGAAAGCGATCCTTAAATCAACCTCAACATACTACTTCACTCCTCAGACCAAGGTAGAAACTGCAGGTATAAAAGACGGCGCGGACTGCTGGGAATCTATTTCATCAAATAGATCGGACGCATATAGGTGTAGTGTTGGAAATCTCATATATGATCCTTGTTTTTATCAAACAACCTGGAACTACGCCGATTGTCCTCCGAGTCCAACACAGCATCAAATTATCACAATCGCTAAAAAGGCGGAGAGCGGTCCTACCGTGAATTACGAACAAAATCGTCCTCAAATTCCCTGGTACATAAAACTAGAGAACGGAGTAGGCTGTAAGTTCTATACAGGAGCTACTGATTTTGTCGCCGATGGAAGAATCGATTATGGATGCGAAGATAAACGATGGCTCTCCTTACCGATAAGTGACAAGAATACAGTCCAGAGCATTAAGTGCTACAGTGCGCGCAATGAAAGAATAGAAATGTGTAACATAAAAGAAGCTTGGTACTAACGTTACGGAGCATTTTTACTGCTGTTCTCTGCACTAACCTCAAGAAGCAAATTATAAAATCCTATGAGTCCGTCACCAACTTCTTTTGCTTCTTCAAATGTGCACGCTCGTCCATTTTGTTTCTCTAAAATTAGACGAAGCTCCTCGTATTTCTTATCGCTAATATATCTTTCTATGCCTAAAACTATAAATGAGGCTAAAAACGAACCGACAGCACCCCCCGAGGAGAAATTGCCACCACTCAAAGCCAGATTGATTTGTCACATAAACTTGTTGGGCCATAAGTTAGATTATAGCTCTGTCTTTCATATACAGCCATGCTTCATCAGATTGATTCTAACTTCGTCGATGATTCCCGCCAGACATTATACAAATGTCAACTTTATGATTGGCATTTTTATTTTGCATTTCTGCTTTTGTCTGCCGCATCTTTTACGGGCTTCTCCTGTTTTAGTTATTGACATTCCAGTTACTGGAAGGTATAGATTAGATTCATGACAGAAGGACTTACAATCAGTCAAGTCGCGTCTAAGGTCGGCCTTAGCGCAAAAACAATTCGCTATTATGAATCGTGCGGCGTCATCAAACCGTTGGACCGAAAAGATAATGCCTATCGCCAATTTACTGAGCGCGATGTTGAACGTCTGATCCTTATTAAAAGGGCGCGTAACTTAGGCCTACCACTCAATGAGATCAAGAACATCGTTTCTGAGTGTATAGACAAAGGGTGTATTGAGGCGAGAAATTATGTTGCTAACAACGTACCTCACTATATTGAAAAGGTTGAGTCGCAAATAGCTAACCTAAAAATTCTTAAAGAGCAGCTGTATTCCTTGCAGGATCATTATCTAAAAAATGATCAAACCTGGCAGCATCGCTCAGAAAATTGCTGCCAGATAATCCCGCTTAAGGAGGAGAAATGAAAAAGATTTGTATATTTGATGTCAACGAGACATTACTGGACTTAGCAATTCTAGACACCGACTTTAAAGATATCTTTGGTAGTGAGGTGGTCCGGAAGGAATGGTTCGGGCAATTTATCCAATCTGCCTTTGTATCGATCATTACTGATACATACAAACCATTTGGTCTTATTGGCTCGGCGGCTTTTGACATGATTGCCGAGAAATATGGTATTCCAGTTAGCGATGAAACTAAGGTCAAGTTGTTGGGAAAAATTGTACAATTGCCGCCCCATCCAGAAGTAGCACCCGCGCTTGATAAATTAAAAAAGCATGGGTTCCAGATGGCTACTCTCACCAACTCCACACAAGAAATTGCAGATACACAACTCAACAACGCCGGTATTGGCCAGTATTTTGATAGAATCCTTTCCACCGATACCGTTAAGAGATTGAAGCCCGCAAAAGAAGCATACGAAATGACGGCGCAAGAATTCGGTGTAGATATAAGCAATGTACGCTTGATTGCCGCACACGCCTGGGATATTACTGGCGCATTAAGCGCAGGCTGTTCGGCTGCTTTTGTTGCTCGGCCTGGCATGGTGCTTAGTCCGTTGACTCCAAGGCCAGATATAATAGGCATGAACCTTACGGAAGTAGTCGATAAGATTATTGCTAACGAATCATAACGACAGATAAAAGTTTTATTTAAGACCATTCTCTTTAGCCATAAAATTATCGAGAAGAGTTTGACTGCCTCCCTAGATAGCTTTTAAATTAATCGTTGTCCGCCGTCAACGTATACTGTCGATCCGCTCATGAACCCATTGGTCACCACCGACTCGATTGCTTTGGCGATATCTTCGGGTTGTCCAATACGTCGAGCAGGAATTTTAGCCCGCATAGCAGCAAAGGCCTCTTCGCGTTTTACCTCATCGGGTATAATATGTTGCCAAAGTGGTGTTTCAACCCAACCCGGCGAAACGGTATTTACCCGAATTGGTGCGAGTTCAATTGCCATACCGCGTACTAGAGCATTTAGACCACCATTTACTGCGCCTGTTAATGCGCCTCCAGGAATCGGTCGTTCTGCTGCAATACCAGATACGAAGGTAACACTGCCGTCTTTAGCTAGGATTGGCAAAGCTGCCTGGGCAAGAAACAAAGGCGCAAGAAGCTTCGATTGTATGACGTACTCAGCTGCTTCAACGGTAAAATCCTTGATGGGCATGTACTTCAGATCGGCAGCAGTTACTACCAAGTGGTCGATTGCTCCGCTAGCTTCCATTATCGTGCGCCTACCTTCGTCAGTGGTCATGTCGGCAGCTATAAGCGTCAGCCGATCGTCATTGTCGGCAATGGCTCTTGCCGCTTTTTGAAGTTTAGCTTCATTCCGCCCAACCATTACGACGTGTGCACCTTTTTGATGGAACAGCGATGCCGTCGCCAGCCCCATGCCAGAGCTAGCACCAATAACAATTATTCTCTTATTCTGAAGTTCCATGTCATTTCTCCTTATCTCTTGCATGAAGTAGCATCTCGTGTCGCTTAATCTTTTTATCCATTGTTTTTATCGCTTCTTCACGCATAGAAATCTGCTCGCGCAGCTCCGTCTGGTAGGCCTTGAAATAGGCTATGCGCTTCTCGATACTGATGTCGCCCTCGTCTTTTAACCGCGCAAGATCGAGCATCTTTTGAATTGGCATGCCTGTACTCCGGAGTAATTTAAGTGTTTTGATCCACTCAATATCAAACTCAGTATAAAAGCGTCGGCCGTTTGTAAGCCTGCGGATGCTATTTAATAGGCCAGCCTTTTCGTAATAGCGAAGGGTGTGAGCACTAACGCCTGTTTGTTCTTGAACATCTTTAATTGATAGCTCTGGATTCATAATGCTAGCATACAACTTAGAGTACGCTCTAAGTCAATACCTAAAATTCTCTATAAAAGGGTGGTTTTTTTGTTGTCTGGAACTCCATAGGAGGGATAGAACGTCCAAACTTTTTGGTTCCTGTGCTGCTATACTTGTCGAGTGGACAGTAAAATTATAGAAATTGAAGAGCTGAATC
>CAYSOG010000045.1:0-5001 GCA_964432675.1 uncultured Gammaproteobacteria bacterium
ATTATAGGAAGATCGGTTTACTGCCGCCCTTAATCCGCAAAGAAACCGCAAGCGGCAAAAAACAAAGAATTGCCAACGAAGCCAAAACCAAAACGCAACTCCCCCCAAAAACCACCGGCCACTACCCCGCTTCCATTGTGCCATTGTTAATTGACATCGACCAAAAGCTCAAAAATGGATATAACATTCAAAAGCTAGTTCGCGAAAAACGGTTCGAAGAACAACTTCCCGCGGAAGTCCAAAATTCCGACAATATTGCTGCGGTGGAACAAAACGCTGACAGCGAACACCTACCTAACTTGCCGTCACCTGACAGCCGCCAACCAACAGCCGAGCCGCCTCCCCACCACTATGCTGACTATTTCACCGACAGCCATGGCGACCAGCGGCCAATCGTTTACAATGTCCACTTACCATATTCCGAACAACGGCCGGTTGATGATATTGTCGACCACTTTTTTGAAGCCAAACAGGGATTTCCTGCTTGGGTTTTAGGGAATATTTCGCTCCCAAAATGGAAAAATCGTTTTACAAACGTAGCCAATAACCGGGCAACGAAACCTTTTGCGACCAGTTTCGTTGTAACTTTCCTTTTACTCGCCACTCTGTTTACGGCATACGCTTTTCAAAATCCCCAAAGCCGGGTGGCAAACGATTTTCTACAAATACCAGGAGTAAAAAACGTCATTCCAGCCAATTCACGGCTTAGTTACACCCTCCACGAACAGCAAACAAGCATGGTTTTAGCCCAAACTAGCAAAACTCAAACGCAAGTGCTAGGTATCTCCGATACCAAAAATAGCCCGTCATTATGGCAAAAAATCAAAAACATACTATTTTGGCCTATCAATTATCTCGCACAACTATTTCGCCCGCAAGGCCCAACCATTAACCAATATATTTCGACAACAACGCCAAATACTGGTGTATCAAACAGTAATATACTATTAAAAATCGGATCATTAGAAACGTCCCTTACAAACGTCCAAAACACTCTCAACAACCTGCCCAAGGGTACTGTCATCGTAAATAACTCCCCTACCCCCGTGCCGATGGTTTCCACTACCATCACCCACTTAGGCCCAGGCACCACGTACACTGATTTAATCGGTAAAACCATTATTGATTCGTACGGTAATATCTACCCCGCCGCTGATGCCTTACCAGGCAGCACCGGTATTGCAGGTTACCCAACACTCGGCACGGGTGACCGGCGTTATTTCGGCCTCTTCCTCCAAAATTTCATTGTGGATAATAGTGGCAACCTCACAGCCAGCAGTAATGTCAACCTCGGCACGAACACAGCAAATAACGTTAATATCTACGGCAACCTTAACATTGCCGGTAATATCGTTTCCAACCTAGTCCCTAACACGACACAAACCTATAACCTTGGTGGCACCAGTAATTGGTTTAATCATGGGTATATTGCCGACTTACACAGTTCTTCAGCATCCATCGACAATGCAAACATCACAAATCTTACTGTGACAAACGGATCTTCATCCTTTAGCGGAAGTTTACTACCCTCCGCTAACAACACGTATGACCTTGGTTCTTCAAGCTTAAACTGGCGCTCGTTATACCTTGGAACAAATGCGATTATCGGCGGCAGTGTCGGCATCGGCACAACCGCACCAGCCACAACTCTTGAAGTCAACGGTACCGCTCGAGCTGCTATCCAAGACAAAGCCGGACAAGTTTTCAACGTTTTAGCCTACGGTGCCAAGGGCGATGGCTCAACAGATGATACCGCTGCCATTGAAAGTGCCGTAGTCGCTGCCTACAACGCCGGCGGCGGTACTGTTTACTTTCCGCAAGCCACCTATGTTATTAAACGCTTAGACTCTAGCTGTCAGAGCTGCGGCGGTATCAGAATAAGAAAAGGCGTGTCATTAGAAGGCTCCGGCGCTAAACTGTTGCTTCGCGACAATGCGCCCTTTATCACAACACTTTCACCGCTTACAAGTACGCAAGGAACTGTCACGGCCGATGTTGCAAATGGTGATACCACTGTTACCGTTAACTCATCTGCAGGATTTTCGGTTGGCGATGAAGTCCTCATGCGGCTTGGCACGAACGCGACTGACTTACCCGAAACAAGCTATGGAGTTTTTTCTAAAATTTCAGCAATTCCTGACAGCACCCATATTACCTTTGACCGGCCGATTAATACCACTATGACAGTAAGCTCAACATCGGCCGCCAATCGCCTCATCACCAAAGCCACAGATATTATTGAAAATGTCACAATTTCAGGATTTGAACTTGTTAATGACACCACAAACGGCGGCAATGCCGAAGAAGGCGTTGACTTACAATATGTCCGCAATACAAATGTCAGAAATATTGTCTCGGAAAATGCAGGCAGTGGTGCGGTTGTTGTGCGCTACTCAAACGGTGTTGATATCGACAATATTTATGTCCGCCAGGCCATTTCCCAAAACGGCCAAGCTTCCAAAGGCCACGCCTTTAATTTCTGGAATTCATTTAACATCCACGTGAGCAATGTCTTTGCCCAAGATTTTCAAGTCGCATTTGCTGACCTTGAAAGCTATGCCAAAGGAGTGACGTTTAAAAATATTCGTCTTGTTAATAACAATGCTTCACGAAATAACGCTTCGGTATCACTATTTTCGGTTACTGAAGGCTCGGAAGCCCAAGTTGATGGTTTGGATATCGAAGGCAAGGGCGGTACTGTTCTGTGGGGCCAAAATGGCGCAACAAGCTATTTTAGTGTCAATAATTTGGTCATTAACACCGATACTGATTTTAAGGGGTTACCACTCTATCCACTTGAAGGAACGTTTCGTTATCGCGGTAGTGATTTCAACGAAGTCAGGCGTTTCTCCAAAACGTTTCGTCTAACAGCCAATATGTCTGACTTCAACCCTGGAATACCAAAAGGGCTTTATCGCAGGGTCAAAGTCTATTTATCAACCAAAACCGGCCTTTCAAGCTTTTATCTTGGTAGTGACGCTGGGAATGGAGAATTTTCCTCTTCGCTGGCTTCAGGGCAAACTGTTGAGTTAGCAAATGCTGAACAACTGGGAACCGACTATCCGGGTAATCTGAATACGAATAAATCGCTTCATATCTATACTGACGGCACCGTTCCTTCAGGCGCCTACGGCGAAATTGATATCGAATATTACCCACCAGTATCAACAGATGACGGCAGCAAGGCGCTTGTGCAAGACTATTACGACATTATCAATATTTCCGACGCAAATCTGTACCGTTCAGCAGCAAGCACACTCACGACAGATGGCAATTTTAATATGCTCGGTACGAGGCTCGGCATTGGCACAACTTCTCCAAATCAGCTAAACATTGCATCGGGAACTATCCAAACAATTTATGGTAACAGCGCACGAGGCATATTGGAATTAGTTAATAGTAGTACAGGTACAAGCGGAACCGCGGGTTCTATTGGCTTTGGTAACGGGACTACAAGACTTGCTCAAATTGACGGCGTTGCTGACGGAGCTACCAATAGCGGTCTGCTTGCCTTTTTCACGGTCAATGCCGGCACAATTGGCGAACGAATGAGGATTGACCATACTGGCAATGTTGGTATTGGCACAACCAACCCGACTGCTCTTCTTACAGTCGGAGGTACTGATATAACCTCATCACCTCAAATTGCAGTCGGGACGGGGGCAAACGCCTCAAATTATGCCTTGAGTATTTCAGGCGGCCGAGCAATGCTCGGATACGATATTACCGGCAATATCGTTATGGATGCCGGTTTAAACAAAGGCATAGCGTTTTATGTAAACGGTACGAATAACTCCTTTCTAACCGGCACTCAGGCATTAAATATTGCCTCCACTGGTAATGTCGGTATTGGCACAACCAACCCTGGCTCAACCCTGCAAGTTAATGGCGCTACTGCCCTTGGCTACTCGGCCTCAACAGTAGGGCCTTCAAACGGCTTAGCAGTTTCCGGCAGTGTCGGTATCGGTACGACAAGTCCGGCTGAATTGCTGGAATTGAGTTCTAGCTCAGGCAATCCGCAAATGCGTATTACCTACAGTGGTAGTAACTACAGTGAGTTGCAGACCAGCAGTAACGGCGACTTGAACCTGCTGCCTGCTTCCCAGCGTGCTGGTGTCAATACAGGTACCGGTGGTAACCGGCCCAATGCCCGATTTGAAGTGCGTGATGGGACAGCGGCGCTGGGATCCGGTGATTATCTGCTCATTGCCCGTGCCTACAACAACGGCCAAAATGCCAATGCAAATCTGTTGGCTGTCGGCGGTACCGGCGGTACCGGCTGGGAATTTTTTACCGTTAAAGGCAACGGTAACCTGATTTCGACAGTCGGCGTATCAACGGGCACGACAACCTCAGCTGGTTTTTCCCTAACGGCGAATTCATTAACACAAGGTACCGGCGTTGATATTGCCTCAACTTCCCTCACCTCAGGCAAACTAGTAAGAATTGCGCCGACGTTTGCGGGATCGGCCGTCACTGGGTATGGGCTATACGTAGACGGTGCCGACAGTACTGCAAATGCCAATGTTGATTACAATGCCTACTCTACCCTAGCTCTAACCGGTAATGCAGCAAAGACCGGGGTGGCGTTGTACGGCACGGTGTCTACTTCTTCTACCACGGCAGACACAATCATTGGGGCAGATTTAGCAACCTCAACGTCGGGTATCATCACAACCGGTACTAGAAGTGTTTACGGGTTAAGATCACAACCGTCATCTACTGGTGCCTCAACAGGCGGCACAACCAATGTGTACGGCGGTTACTTTAAGAGTGGTGGTACGGTTGGTGCCGGCGGCACCATCAATTCATATGGTCTGTACGTTGCCAACGGCACCATGAACACTACCGGCACTACAACGAACTACGGCTTGTATGTTGAATCTCCTACTGGTGCATCAACAAACTATGCCGCTATCTTCGCCGGTGGTAATGTCGGTATCGGGACAACCAATCCATCAACCATCTTACACATTCTTGGTACAAGCCCTGTTTTGGAAG
>CAYSOG010000046.1:0-4830 GCA_964432675.1 uncultured Gammaproteobacteria bacterium
CGAGTGGCGACGCTGTCCAACGTGTCAGTCGAAGAGATGGTTGGTGTCTGGCCTGATGTGATGGCAATGTTGGCACCGGCGATTACCCCGTAGAGGATGTTCGGGGCAGTTAGGTTACCTTTGATATCAGTATCAGCGTTAATCGTCACTAAATCAAGATTAGGCGTTCTGGCTGCTAAAACCTTACTAGCCGCTTCAAGCGTGGGGGGTACACCAACTTGTGCCACAGCATCTTTGATACCTTTCGATATAGATTGATCATTTCTATTGAACAACCCAGCAACAGTACCGCCAAGGTCAACCAATTTTTCACTCATACCTTTCACTGCAGAATTACTTTGGTGACTGGTGCCTACTTTCATGCCATAGAAGGCAAAAAAGCTGATAAGCAGGACAAGAGGCAGTAAGAGACTAAACAGTAAAGGTATGCGATGGGTTCGGGCAGGCTTCGGCATGTCGGATAACGTAGGCTTTGGTTGAATTAAAGGGACATCTGTCGTACGGGGTACGGAAGCTGGCTGATGGGCAAGGCTTTGGTTGGCTGCATGGTTATTGAACAGGAGGCTACCGGTGTTTGTGTCAAAGGCAAAAGCATTGTTAAGTGGAACACCTAAAGTTTCCTCAGACGATTTTGCTGATATATTTTGATCTATATTGTTATTTACTGCTAGTAAACCTTGGGACACTTGGGCTGGTTGTTGAGGTTCGGTTGATCCTAGGTCTTTGCTTGCTTGCTCCCTTAGTAACGTTTGGATCGATTTACCCTTCTTGAGTGCTTGGTCTATGTCGACTAATTTTTCGACCACCCAGGCAGGGTAGTGGCCTTCGGTTTGGGGCATGAGGAGTTTGGCAGTTTTTTGTTGTAATTGCAATCGGTCAAAACGAGCTTGGCTGGTTTCTTTACGAATAGCGTGGGGAAGGAGGCCAATTTTGGTGTAGTAGCGGATACGGTTGTTTGGGTTACCCTTGCCGAAATTTACACCCTTTCGTTGGGCGAGATCAATTACAGCAGACGTTGACAGCAACCTGTCATCGTTATGGGTACTTTTATTGTCCATGGGCAGCCTTTGAACCTAAAATTTCTCGTTCACGATAAGATACTGCAGTAAATTTTCTCGCGATCGAGTAGCCTACCTTTAATTTACCGTGACGGGAAAGCTGTTGTCAAGCATAATATAGTATATACTGCCAGTAAATATTTATCTTATTCTAACAAGATATTTTTCTTTAGCTGCTGTAGTTTACTGTCCAAAATCTGCTGATGCCGCCCCTTTTTAACTAATAATTTTGACAAGCGCGCAATAAATACCTTAAACTGAAGGCAATTAGTTATAGCAATCTTGCCTATGAAACCCTGCCTTATCATACTGATGCTTGTTAGCCTTCTGGTTCTGCCAGCGAAGGTTTACGCCCAAACATTCACGAGCAATGTTGCCATAAATTTAGACGTGGCTGATCAGCAAATTCAGTCGGGCGACATTCTTGAACAATCATCTAAAGGTATCGTAAGGTCACAAACTGCATACTCTTCAAAAATTATAGGCGTCGCTGTCGAAAATCCCACGATTGTCCTTCACGATCAAACAAATACTACCCGCTCAATTATTGGCAATGGTCCGGCCCTGGTGAGAGTGAGCAATAAAACTGGCACTATAAAAATTGGCGATTTTGTGACAAGTTCGGATACAGCGGGTGTTGGGGAAAAAGCGGTTAACCCGGGCTATGTTATTGGTATAGCCCAAAGCAACCCTACAAACGTCCAAAATGGGGTTGGTGAAGTGGCTGTCGATCTTAATATCCACTATGCGGCAATAACGCCAACTGACTTAAGTACTAATCCTATTCTTCGTTTCTTTGGTAACTTAACAACGTCACTTGATAATCCTAGCAATGTCGCAATCTTCATTCGCTATATGGTGGGGGCCTTTATCGCGCTTCTGGCCTTTATTATGGGTATGTACTTGTTTGGCCGCTCTATTCGGACTGGCCTTGAAGCCATTGGCCGTAACCCCTTAGCAAAGTCAAGCATTCAATTAAGTATCATTTTAAACTTAGTGTTAACTGCTATAGTAAGTATAGCGGGGATTATTGTGGCGTTTATCATTATACGGTTCTGAAAACTTTTATGGCGATACTATTGTAACTTTAAGATAATATGTACACATTTGATATATACATGAATATCCTTTACATAGTCCTAGCGCTATTGCTAGTCAACCTTGTGGCCCTCATTTTCTTTTTCGTGAACTATGTGCAAACTAGAAAACAGGCAAAAGAAACCGGCAAGCTTCTTACTAATTTGCGCGCAGATGCCGACACGAGCAATACCCTCCTTAATTCCTACAAGTCATTTTTTGCAGAACTAAGTGGACATCCAGATATGACAGAACGCTATGCTAAAGCTGAAAAGGCCTTTGACGAAGCACTTGCTACCACAATTAACCAATCCAAAGAGGCGATAGAACAGGAGCAAGCCAAGTTTATGGAAACGTATAAAGAAAGCTTTAATGCAGCGTATAAAGAATATATCGATCTATTAAAAAAGCAAACAAAAGATAACGATGAAATGGCGAAAAAATTGTCGCAAGAGTTCCTAAACAACCTACAACAACAAACGATGGCCACAGCCAATCAAAAAGATGACTATACGAAGAGGGAACTTGAAACAATTAAAACTGAATTACAGGACTATAAAACCCAACAGCTTGCCAATATTGAGGCTAATATCTATGAAATATTAGCTCGTGCCTCTGAGGCCGTCATTGGCCAAGCTGTTAGCTTTGACCTCCATCAAGATTTAATAATTAAGGCATTAGAGCAAGCCAAACGTGAAGGAGTTTTTGTCTAGCAAAAAATTATCGCTACTGCTAAAGCTGAAGATTTTTGACTAAAATAACTAATATAGTAGCTTTTCTAGGCCTGTCAGAGAGAATAAGTCATAAATTACAACAAGGTACAAATTTCATGGATGTAAACAATAGTGATACAACAACACCTCAAGTTAACCCAGAGGCATTTGATATATTATTTGAAGAGGTGAGGACTCTTGCTGAAGCATACCAATTAGACGACGAACTGCGTAACATCGAGCAGCAGAGTTTTGGTGGGTTGCCTTCTAAACCGTCGGGGAAAAGCAGCAGTGTTAGCTTGGCCGAAAAAGTTGAGAGTACTATAAGTAGCCGAACCTACCACGTTTTGAAAGAATTAGAAGCAAAGGGTTTCATCAATGTAAACAACCCTGAGCAGCTTAGTTATTTTTTCCAATTGGCTCATAAGTATATTCAACAAATGCCGCGGTTACAGTTGCAGATTGCTGTGGACTTAAACGAACAAATGTTAACGAAAGTTTACGCGTGGGTTTCTCGCACGGTAAAGAATAGGGTATTCTTGGACATCGTTGTAAAGCCGCAAATCTTAGCCGGCTGCGCCATGGTCTACCGTGGCGTTTATCGAGATTTTACATTACGGACAATGTTAGAGGAGCAAAGTAAGGCAATTTTTAAGCCAATCATTGATGATATTACAAAACGGATGCAACCAAAATAATTGGTTAGTCTAAGCACTCATATCATTACTTTGCTATTTTGCAAAAACATTGCTGTAAAGCCAAGAGTGGGATAATCTAGATTTACATTTATCATTTTCTTACTTCTCATTGATAGAAATGATCGTGTCAAATTCAATGGGAAATGAAAAACCAGTTCATTATGAAAACATATGATTATTATCTTAAGGAAGTCGGGGAAGTCGGGTATATTAAAGCCGTGGTTAATTCTATGGTTTATGCGACCGGCCTGCCGAAGGCGAGGGTGTGGGAACTGGTAGTAACAGAATCAGGCCAGCGAGGTATCGTACAGTCGCTCTTGCCGGATTCGATTGAAATTCTAATGCTTGATGCCCAGCCTGTTAGCCACGGGACAGCGATAGCAAGAACAAATGAAATCCTAAAGATCGGTGTCGGCGAGAACCTGCTTGGAAGAAGTATTGATACTTTTGGCAACCCGATCGATGGTAAGAGTCCATTTTATACCTTTACCCAAGAACGAGACCTGGAAAGTCCGGCCGCCCCGTGGTTTAAACGTGCCGCGATAACAGAACCTTTTTCTACAGGGGTTAGCGTGGTTGATCGAATGGTGCCCCTAGGTATTGGCCAGCGCGAACTGGTGATTGGCGACCAGAAGACAGGTAAAACGGCTTTCCTCGATCAAGTTATCGAGAACCAAGCAAGCTTAGGCACGGTTTGTATTTATGTGGCTATCGGCCGGAAGAAAGCTAATATTAAGCGTGCCCAAAACCGTTTCAACCAATCAAACAATAGCAAGAACATTATTATGGTCGCAGCTGACGCTGCCTCGCCTGCGAGCTTTATCTACTTGGCACCCTTGACTGGTATGGCTATTGCAGAATACTTCCGTGATAGCGGTCGGAATGTTCTAGTCGTTTTTGATGACCTTAATACGCATGCCAAGCTCTACCGGGAGATTGCCTTACTTTCCAAGAAAACCCCCGGTAGAGAAGCTTATCCTGGCGATATCTTCTACCTTCAGTCACACCTCGTTGAGCGGGCAGGCAAAGTTGTCTTAGAAAATGGCAAGCAAGCTGCTATAACGCTTCTGGCATCGGTCGAAACAGTAGGTGGTGACATTACAGGCTACATTCAGACTAATGCCATGTCAATGACCGATGGCCACATTTTTTTTGACATGGAACTGTTCCAGCAGGGTCGGCGGCCGGCTGTCAACATCGCAATGTCGGTTTCAAGGGTGGGTCGGCAAGTCCAAAGCCAGCTGGAGCGCCAGCTTTCCGAAGCCATCAATAATATCTTAAGCC
>CAYSOG010000047.1:0-4634 GCA_964432675.1 uncultured Gammaproteobacteria bacterium
ATGAATATTATAACATCTTTCGTAATTAATTGGTAGTGTCTGTTTTGAGGAATTTGCAGAATTTCTTAATATCTGACTACACCCTATCGCTTGAGTGCTTAATGAGCCAAGATTTTATTTCCTCAATCTGCGGTTTAGCTGTTACAACGTGGAGCATGAAGGTTTCATATTCTTTATTGGTTATGCTTATTTCAATATTGTGCGCATGCAAAAAGACCGCGGCCGCTGCCATCGCTGTTCGCTTATTGCCATCAATAAAGCCATGATTGTTAGCAATGGCATCAAGTAGTGATGCTGCTTTTTTGTAAATATCGTCGTGTATTTCCTGGCCAAACGCAGTTTGATGAGGTCTAACTAAGGCTGATCGTATAACACCTTCGTCTCTGATTCCTTGTAAACCACCGGAAATCTCAATAATCTGGTCGTGAATATAGACCAGATCTTCGAACGTTATCTTAAACATCTGCTACTTTTTGGACAATTCTTTCAGCGCTGGACGATATTTTTTTACAAATGTTTTCGTCCAGTTCTCTACTTTTTTACTTGGAGCTTTAATAGCGTTTTTCATACTTACTATTATACAGCAGCGCCTATCTAATAAAAGTAGCCGGTATCTTCTTTGCCGGTTTACTAGTATGTGACAGAATTATGGTTAAGCTACCATGATGATGCACTCCAAACGGATAAAGACATTTACCGACAAATACCCGCTGGTGGGGCCGATTTTCTGGATGGTCAGCCTGCAGTTTTTCATTGTGCAGTACATTGTGGCTTACACTTGGCACAACCACTACAGTTGGGCCAACAACCCCATAAGTGATCTTGGCAACAGTGCGTGTGGAGCGTATGGGGAGCGGTACGTATGCTCGCCTCATTATGCCCTCATGAATGCATCCTTCATTATGGCGGGTACTACTATGGTCATAGGTTCAATCCTTATTTATCACCAATTTCGGCGCAGCAGGGCCACAGCGCTTGCTTTCGGATTCATGGCTTTAGCCGGCATTGGTATAGCTATGGTGGGATTATTCCCAGAAAACATGAAGAGATCACTGCATGCACTCGGCGCTACTCTGCCGTTCGTATTCGGGAATGTCTCTATACTAATGTTTGGTCTGCTGCTCACCATGCCGCGCTGGGTTCGTGTTTACACTATCTTGACGGGCATAATTACGCTTGTTGCTTTAAGCTTATTTGCTTCACAACATTATTTGGGAGTCGGTCCGGGCAGCATGGAACGCTTAGTAATCCACCCTCAGACTATCTGGCTCATCCTGTTCGGCCTCTACTTGACCCAGAATCATTACCGCACCCAAAGACCGTAATTTTTAATCAAAAATTACTTGTGACTTGCGAGTTTTACTATATCCATAATATCCCCATCATCACCGGCACCTTCTTTGGTGGTTATAAACCCTGTCTCACCAAAGCTAAACGCGGCGCCGACTGCAGCAAGTAGAACGGAGTTCTTTGTTGGGTCATCAGTTGCACTTGTTCTAAAAGCTTCCATAGCCTTCAATACATTAGCTCTGTGTTTATTGGTGGTATAAAGATGCTTGTGTGCCGAGTAGTTTTTAAATAGAAATCTAAACCCAAGATATAAAAATGCAATGATAGCAAGCTTAAAAAGACTCGCTTCAGCGTTGTCTACGATAGTTTTCTTACTTAAAATTTCCCTAATCACTTGGTAGGTAACAGTTAACGCAATAATAATAGATATGAAAGCAAACCCTATAATTCCTTTAAACCATTTTTTGGCATCTTCTTTATGTTCCGCCGCTTGATCATCAAAACTTTTGGCAGTCGCGGTGCTTGCTACATCACCGGCAATGGTTGCAGCTTCTTGAACTTCTTTGTATGACTTCTCGATTTCACGCCGCACTTTTCGAATTTCCGCTAGTTCGGTTTTGGCTTCTTTACCAAATTTACTAGATAGTTCTTGAGAATATGCTTTTTGGCCAAGGTATGAATTAATTCTTTCGATTAGATATGAATAAATTTCTCTATATTGCCCTTCGAACTGCTGTACCAAATCGTTTCTCTGACCCCAGGCATTATCTGTTTTGGGATCAAACCCTTGCATTTGGTCAAATATGGTAGAAATCTGATCTATTTTGGTATTAATCTCGTCTCTATTTTGTTGGGGAAGTTGAGCCCAAAATTCAAAATTTTCCTTAAGTAGCCCCACGGACTCAATAACTTTTACGGCTTTGTCTTTTATTTCCGAAAAATTATATTCTGTTGAGGATGCGCGCAATAATATCGGAATATCACGTTCGGTTACCCTATTAAATCTATCTAATTGTGGTTGCTCCCAGTCCAAGGTTTTCTCCTAACTCAGAAAGATAGTTTAATAACTATTCTGTATTGAAAGTAAGTATACGCTCCGCCTGTGGAAAAGTCAGATTCTATCAGTTCGCTAGAAGTAGTTTTTCTTCCCCATTTTCAAGATATCGATCTGGACCTGTTGCCTGTATAGCGCCAAGATCAAGCATTTTATGATGGTTAGCGCATAAAACCCATAAGTTATCTGGCGAGTCAACGCCTTCCTTCCCTGAAGAAATAGGGATTATATGAGCAGCCTCTGAATAATAAGTACCTTTTGCTGTTCTAAAAGTAAAACCGCAGATTTGACACTTATTGTCGAATTTCGCTTTTATATCGTCGACCAGCTTTCTGTTGCGTTTGTATGAAGTCACCTGCTTTGTCACTTGCTCGGGCTTGTGGCCTAAAGCATTTGCCGCATGCTGTTTTATAGCCTCTTCGATTTTTGTTTCGTCTTTGTCACGAGTAAGTTCATCAAACCTTTCTACTTCCTCTGGTGACATTTTGGTAGGTGACTTCGTGGATATTGCTGCAAGCTCTACAATATCTGTATCATTTAGCCCATTAATGATTGCATCAACAAAATTCTCTGTATTACCATACCTAGCTACAATATTTTCCATCCCCGTTTTTACTGGCATGAAGCCTTGCACTCTGTCCATATGGTAGCCAGTAAGGCTAGCAAAGTCAGTGACCGGAAGGTCTATTTCTTCAAGACTTTCAACAAAAAACACACACGACCAAGGTTCGTGGCTTTCTGTGCTACGCGGCCACAATGCAAGTGCAAGACCTTCACTCTTTTTTTTGAAGGTAAGTTTGCCGACTGAAATAAACTTACCGCGAGCATAAAACATAACATAATCGCCCAAATTCATTTGTGCCCATCGCTTTTCTAGGCTTGGTTGGCAGCCCCACACATGGAATACCCTCCTATCACCTAGGTGTTCGAGTTCATCAGCGTTCAAAAATGGCTCCACTGTAGCGCGTGGGATACCCTGCATAGAAGATATGTAATTTTTATAAGCGGTTTCGTTACTTCGTGGAGCAAGGAATATATTACGCATGACTACAGCAGGCCTTTTACATCCCGCCCTAATACTTCGGCAATTTTCTTTAGTTGCACAATATCGAGACGTATCTGCCCTTGCTCAACTTTGGACACATAGGACTGTGTATGCCCTAGCTTTTCGGACAATTCTTTTTGGGTTAAACCCTTAACTTGACGAGCTTCTTTGAGTGTTTTTATAACCCGTCTATAGTCGTCACTAAAAATCGACTTCATATCCCAAGATTAAATTCCGATATGGAATATTCCAATCTGGAATATAAATTTGTCCGACTAGATCAATCTATAAGTTCTGTGTATTTTTTATGGCTGCCTTTTGCTTTTTCGGCAGGATATTTGGCTTCATTTTTGTCCATTTTCTTTCTGAGTGCCGCACTTAAATCAACGTTCAAATCATTTGATATTAAAAGTACCCAATATAGAACATCCGCTAGCTCATCGCTAACATCCTCTTTGTGGTTCGATATATGCTCGTCCATCTCGGCTGCATTTTTCCACTGGAAATGTTCGAGTAATTCTGTAGCCTCAAGTACGAGAGAAATTACAGTATCTTTTGGATTATGAAATTGCTTCCAGTCTCGAGCGTCACGAAAAGCAATAATTCTTTTCTGCAAATCGCCCAGATCACTCATTAAGCCCAGGATAGCACTTTTATCTCTGTTTTTGAACGATTATGAGTTGAGGAATTGTTTCCAGAAGGTTCGCCAGGACTCGGCAGCTTTGGCGCTGGCCAGCTTTTCCATGGTGATGGCTATCATGGCTTTGCCGGTGCTTCTGAGATTTGTGCTGACGTGAAGTTTACTGCCATCGTCTAGGTCCGCTCGCCAGTTGTGAGCTGTCGGCGTAATGCTTGTACGTGGTTTGTCTTGCAGCTTGACACCGTTAAATTCATGCATTGTCTTCACTTGGCTAGTCCACCACTTCATAGCGTCGGCCATGTTGTCTCCAAGCACTTTCGTCACAGAGACTTCAAAGCTGCCGTCGGACCGTTGGCCCGGTTGGCGTCGGCCAATGTGCTGCTCGTAAGCTACGGTTATGCCTTGTGACCACCAGCCGGATGAGTTCTGCCGACCTTTTTGATTGGCGATAGAATCGTCAAAAACCCCCGATTTAACCAAGTGTTCATACACGACGTGGACAATGTCCGGGTGCGACATCTGCCGAGCGCCGGCTTTATCAAGAAACTTTAGCCACTCTTCCCAGGATTTGCCAGTGGCCTGTTCAATGCTTTCAATATTGGCCG
>CAYSOG010000048.1:0-4255 GCA_964432675.1 uncultured Gammaproteobacteria bacterium
TATTCATCACGGTATCTTGCAGTGTAAAATTAGCAAAGCCTACGCTAACATTTGGTGCCATTTGGTTCAGATTGAAAATCAAATTTGCTGCGGAGGTGCTTTGTAAAAAATAATTAATCAGTTCTGATTGCGCGGCACTAGGATTGCTTCCAATTCCATCTAGAGCCGTTGCCACGTCAATGGCGAACTGACCAGCCCCATCTGCCGCAATAGCAAACGGGGTACGCGAGAAGCCTACTACGATGGCACTGTTGTTTGCATTCAGGCCGGCAGTCCAACTGCTAAATAATGCGCCAACCGGCGGCTTTGTATAAGTTGTGCCTGTTGCGGATACTGAATTTGCGCCTACGCCTGTAATGATATTCCAACTGCCGGATACTGGAGCAAATGAAGCGGTAATAGTTATATGCGCATTGTCAAGATTTGCCTTATTTACACCAGCTGCAGTAACATGTACTTGCCCAAAAGATGTATCACTGGCAATATTTGTGAGGTGATTGCCATGGTTGACATAAGAATTTGTAACAGTTAACACACCACTAGTATCTACATCAACCGTACCCGATGTAAGAGGAGCTAGACTGGCGCCTTGTAATATTGTTACTGTATTGGCATTAGTAACGCTAACTGTTGCACCTGGATCATTATAAATTGTATTTGCAACATTAGCGCTGCCTGGCAGCACGATCGAACCGCCGCTTTGATTTTCAATCGTACCAGTGTTAGTCAAGCCAGTTGAAATAGTTATAACACCACCACTCAAGTTAGTGATTGCTGCAGTGTTCGCAGAACTTGCACCAGATATGTAAAACGTGCCAGCGTTGTTTACAATATCTGCATTAGTTGCCCCATCAAAAGTTAAAGTAGCTCCAAAACTATTATTAATAGTGCCCGTAGATAATGCAGCAATAACTTTCATTATCGCATTGTTCGTGATTATGGCTGTGTTAGCACTGTTACCGTTGATATTAAAAGTACCGTTATTAATAATAGGAGTCTGGTTGTTAGTGCTACCACCGCTAAAAATTAAAGTACCTGTATTGCTATTAGTTAAAGTACCACCGCCATTAATTGTGCCCTGCAAAGTCATCATAGTATTGTTCAATACTGCCCCGCTGCCTGTAAGGGTAAGGGTACCGCCACTTAATAAAAATGTCCCCTTGTTGGTAAAGGTTTTTGTTGTATCTACCGTCATGGTACCCGCAGAATTAGTAATATTATTTGTAGTATCAATAGAGCTTTTAATATTTAACGCTGTACTGCTGGTCAGAGCCCCACTACCAGACCAAGTGGCTAGGCCATTTATTTCGACTGTACCACTGCTTGCTATAGTACCACTATTGCTTAAAATACCGCCCGTCAACGTAAGATTACCACTATGAGTCAAAGTTACACTTGGATCGACCGTCATGGTGCCCGCAGAGCTGGCTATGTTATTAGCAGTTGTGACACTGCTTTTTATATTTAATATATTGCTTGAATTTAATGTCCCGGAATTCAACCATGTTGAGCCATTTACGTTTACGGTGCCACTATTAGTCAGCGTACCGCTATTGCTGAAAGTGCCACTATTCAAATTTAAAGTACCAGAGTTGCTGCTCGGTGCTCCGGTGACGGTGATTGTTGCAGCGCCAGTACTATTGGTTATAGTAGTGCTATTTGCAGCGGTGTTAGCAAAACTAATGGTCCCGGTATTAGTTAATGTACCGCCACCAGACATCGTAGCAGTGCCAGTATTAGCTATAGTGCCTGAACTGGTTGCATTAGAGCCAATAACTGTGATGCTAGCGGAAGAGTTGGTTATATCAGCGCTATTAGCAGAACCAGTATCAAAAGTTATAATGCCAGCCCCACTATTGGTTAAAATCACCGCAGCTGATTTTTGCATGATATTTTTGTTTATAATGGTTCCGGTATTAGATGCTGCGCCAGATACAGTTATAGTGCCCGTATTGTTGGTTATATTGGCGCTATTTGTAGAGCCAGCACCGAACGTGATTAAACCGGGACTATTGTTGGTTAATAACCCAGAACCAGTTTTTTGCAGTATATTAGTGTTAGTAATGCTACCGGTATTAGTAGCATCGGCGCCCGACACGGTAATGGTACCTGTAGTATTGCTAATGTTTGCGCTATTAGCAGATCCAGTGCCAAAAGTTAAAACTCCCGTGCCACTATTCGTTAATAGTCCACCTCCAGAATTCTGCATAATATTTGTGTTTGTAAGAGTCCCGGTATTTGCCGCATTGGCGCCCGATACAGTAATCGTGCCGGCATTTGTTAAACCACCAAGATTTGATGCACCGGTTTGCATATTAAACATATTATTGTTGGTAAAGCCGGTAAAATTAAATGTTGAACCCAAATTTACAGTGCCGCTATTGGTGGCGTTGAGCGCAGTTGCTGTCCCGGCAATACTGCCGGTTGTTACTGCAAAAATAGCACCACTTGCTACGCTGAAAGCTGTATTAACTCCTGAAACGGCATTGGCAGCGGTAAATGTTCCTGCTGTAACATTAATCGTTGGCATGGAAATTGTGTTATTAGTAGTGTAATTGGTTGTACCAAAGGTGGCTCCGGCCGCGTTTGAACCAACAATTAAGCTACCGGTTCCACTTAACGCATTAGTTATATTGCCACTTGCTTGGTTAACATATAGCGAGCCGCTGTTACTAAACGCGCCGCTCGTCGTAAAGTTTACGTTATTAATACTAATTTTTCCGCCAGCTGCGTTCGATGCAGATGAAAAGCCGGTAGTGCTAAATGCATTATTAAGATTAAAGACTCCGGTAGCAGTATTGGAAAACGCACCGGTTAAACTAATCGTGCCACCGCTGCCTAAAGTAGCAGAGCCGCTATTGGTTAGGCCACCAGTACCACTCAGAGTGCCTGTTGTGACGGTAAAAGTCGCTCCATTACTGTTAATAATAGTTGCGTTAAATACCGAACTTCCACCAATGTCCATAGTTCCACTCGTATTGGTTGTTGCATTAGCAATAACGTTTGCACCAGTATTAAATGTTAATGTGCCACTATTAGTATTCGTTATAGTGCCAGCTCCGCTTACTGCATTTGCGATAGTGGTGGGACCTGTTACTGAGATTGACCCGGCATTGGCAATTGCTTGTTGCACATTAGCACCACTGGCTAAAGTTAAGGTCTTTCCGCCAGAATTAGATATGCTGCCAGCACCAGATATTTGTGCAGATATAGTCATGATATTATTATTGGTGATAGTCGATGTATTTGTAGCTGCCGCAGTTACTTGCACAGTACCAGCGTTAGTAATTGGAGTAGAACTTGAAGAGCCACTTTCAAAGGCTAATGTTCCACCTAAATTAACCGCAAAGCCTCCAAGTGCTAAGCTGGACTGTAGGTGCATAGTGCCGCTAGTATTGCTATTTGCATTAGTTCCTGATACCGCCCCGTGGAACGTAGCGGTAGTTGGTGCACTTATTACAAGGCCACTTCCAGTTCCATTAAGATTGGTAAAAGTTACACCTGACATGTTAAATGAATTAGAACCCTGCAATAGTATTGCTTGCGCTAAATCAATGTTATTATCAAGTAGCACACTTAATCCGGAAGACAGTGAACCATATTGAATAGTTGCTGCAGTTGCTCCTGCAGAACAGTGGATATCGGGGACAATGCCGTTAAAAATTCCGTCGCCATCTACTTTCATAGTGCCAGCAAAATTAGTCACAGGCCCAGATAAATTTCCTGTGACATTTACATTCGCAATAATACCATTCATTGCAATACTAGTTCCGGGACCACTAGAATTTCCAAGTAGAAATCCATTAACAGTACTGACACTAGTACCGGTTCTATTAACGTTTATAGTATGCGGTTGCGCTGCATTAGCGGTGCTAATGGTGACAGCACTTGTCGCAGTGCCTGTAGCAGTTATTTCTGCACCTGCCGCAATTGTGATTGTATTACTAGACCCGGCATCGCCATTCATAAAGACCGTGGCAGAATTATTTGCAGCCATAATTCCACTATTTACTGTCAAGGTATCCCCTGGGATCATATTTAATGGAATGGCAGGAATATTCGGACCAGCTGGGTAATTATAATTGGTTGCCCCAAAAACATAAGTTGATTGCAAAAGCGCAGCTAAACAAATAGCTGTATATGAATACGTAAGATAATTTATAGCTCGCAATCTAAAAAGCACCTGCACTCCCTATCACCCATTAAAACACGTACTTAAGCTTCACTAACGCCGTATGATCCGTAAAATGACTGC
>CAYSOG010000049.1:0-4030 GCA_964432675.1 uncultured Gammaproteobacteria bacterium
CTTTTTCAAATTTAGAGCTGCGTAGGTTGATATTCACCTGCCCGTTGGGGCACACCAAACCCGCTTCATGTTATTTTTGGGCAAAAAGGTACTTAACCCCTAAGAAATCGAATAACTCACTATTGTAGTTAACAATTGCACCATAACGGCCAAGCGCACTAGTATCAGTTTTTCCCCTCAATAGCGCCAGAAATTGGGCATAGCGTAATGGATAATAAGCGTCATACCCTTCAGCCGCTGTAAGGCCATAGGGCACCCACAAATTCATTGGGATCGCATCACCACCGGAAATGCGATCAAAACCCGCATGCTGCACCGCATAGGAAATTACAGGCGTTTCCGGATACAATAACCGCTCTGGCGTAAAAGATAGATACTTATCACCAAATCTGAAAAGATCAAAGAATAGGATAACTACAACTAGCCAGAACAAGAGTAGTGCGAACTGTTTTTGCATTTTTAAAAAGGTAAGCAAAACTAGTGTCGTCAAGACTAATATCACTATTGGAAATATTACGTTGTGCAGTGATACCCCAAGATTAAGGAATAAGGCGCTGCATTCATTGGCTTGGCCATTTACTAAAGGGAACGCCTGACATTGTAGTAAAAAGAATTTTCTTGCAATAATAATGCCTGCTATAATGCCAATAGTAATTGCAAGCAGATATATTGGGGGACGCAAGAGCTGCTTGTAACTTTTATATCCGTCGTTCGGGCTAGCTAGCCAATCAAAACCAAATGCCGCCAATACTGCTCCGCTAAAGTTAGTAATAAATAAAGCTCTTGCAGCAACTGCTGCTTGCAAACCCCCAATATTAGCAGCATTTAGGAAAATGGACAGCGGTGTTTGAAATACTAATAACAAAGAAAAGATAAAGACGCCAGCAAAAAATAATACAATCATTTTCTGTTTAGCATAAAAGCTATAGATCATTAAAATCAGGGATGCAATACCAAAGTATCCGGCAAAATTATCATAAAAGCCTATCCCCCAGTAATTTAATGTTGCTGGGTTACCAAAAAAATCAGGGATAAGAAAAGTAACTAGGTTTTGTATTGGTAAGAAACTGGCATGGGTTGAGGCTACAGTTTGATCAACATACCGGTTTGAAAGTTTTAGCAATTCTAAGGCTGGTAGCAACTGAATTGCGGAAGCCAAAAAACCTAAACCAAAGCTTCCGGCAATAAGCAGTATATCTTTTAGCCGTACTGTTCCCTTGTAGGTTAGACTAACAAATCCTAAGTAAGCCCAAACGATAGCCAGACTGTAAACCATCATTTGTGGATATCCCGCAAATAGCTGTAATGTTGTGGCAACAGTTAACAATAATAACCATACCGGTTTTTTTGATAGGCGATATTTTTCAATTACAAAAAGCTCAAACGGCAACCAATAACTCACATGACCATGGGTATTATATTCAAGCCAAACGGTTTCAAATGCCCCAAACGTAAAGATACCTGCACCGACTGTACTCGCGAGCTTAGATTTAAGAAGCTGGCATAAAAAAAGGTACATAAACAGTAAGCATAAAAACGTCTGCAAGAAAATACCTACAGACCAGGCAAGAGGGTTTCTTAAAAAATAATAGATGAGTGTTGTAGGATAAAATAATGCTGTCTGAAAATCAGCCAAAAGTGGTGTACCAGTAAGAACGGTTTGATTCCAAAATGGCAAATTACCCGACTTGAGTATTGTTATAGCTAGTATTCGAAATGGATAAATAAACGAAACAATATCCGATGGTAAAGCGTTTTTTACAGGAACAGCAACAGTATAGCCCCAACTATAATCTCGCCAGGGATAGTAAACACCGGTAATAATATCAAGTGGTATAGGTAGTAGATGTCCGAAAAAAAATTTCCGAAAATACAAAACAGTTAATAGTAGGAAAAATAATAAAACTGCCAGTGTTATCTTATAATGACTTTTCATTAGCGGTACTTTCACGGGCGTGGTTTTGACTGAACAATAATGTGAGGATTATGGCAAACGCAATACCCGCAAAAATGCTGCGAATAAGACTTTTCCATTGGTTCACTTGGTCTGCTGAAAAGTGTTTTATTAGCAGTTCTGTGGCGCTCATTGCATGGACAGTCTGCGGCAGCAATGGACTAAAAATGCCAATATTAAGCGATGATTCAAAAAAGAATATTACAAACAAATAAAGGACTAATAATAGTACGATAGGCCATCTAGTCCACTTATATAAGACAAATGGAATGACAAGAAACGGTGTTATCCATAAAAACCACTGGGGATGATAGCTTGTCACGCTATAGAAAAGCAGCAGAACAGACAAAGGGTATATCCAAAATTGGTCTTTAGCCCTTTTGTAATATACCGCTGCAAAGGTAATAAGTACAACACCAACCATAAAGATATACAATACCTCCGCACCTGTTAGCGGTAAGCTCATATACAAAAACTTGGTATTCTTTGGATTAAATAAAACGTCACGGCGATAAGCAGCCGTCGTTAAAAATGGTATGCTCGATAAAACAAATGGCGATATTAGGCAAATAAAATACTTTACTTTCGCTTGTACTGTTTCTCCAAAATGGAATAATAATGGAAGCGCCAAAAGGAGCGGATATGTTTTATACGCAGCCGCAATACCAAATAACAAAAACCCCCAAGTCAGCTGTTTCTTAAACAAAAGATATAACCCAAGAATTGTAAAAAAAACCGGAATAGCGTCAAAATTTCCAATCATGAAGCTCGCGTACAATGATACTGGATTAAATAGCCACAGAAAAAATGCTAATCTCCTTTGTTTATATTCACTAAAGATATTTGTTATAAAATAGAGCGACCCTAGGTCAAATAGCAGATAAGGCAACTTCGCAAAAAATAAAAAAGAATAAACACCTGGATTATTGATTGTTTTACTTATACCACCAAGTAAAACAGCATAAAAATTAACGTCAGTAAACGGACGCAGAAGGAAATTAAACACACCCAATGTATAATACGCCAATGGCGGATAAATAAAGACATCAGAAGTTCCAATATTTTTTGCGAAAAGCGACGTAGCTGGGGTTAAATGATCTAGATAGCTATATACATTCCAAACGCCGTGGTAACTAAAAAAAGTTGGGACTATGGACAAGGCAAAAATATCGGGATGCAGCGTAACTATCGATAAGATTACACGGACTACTATTCCTAATATAATCCACGGAATATACCAAGCTGTTAGAATGCTTTTCATACTTATCAAATAATCTTATCCAATGCTCTATAAAAATTGTCTTTGCTAAACTTTTGGCTTTTTACTATGGCATTTTCCGATAGCACTTGTACCATGCTATTATTTTCCATCACTAGCTGCGTTTTGGCAATAAGTTCTTCCAAGGTTGTCCACAATAAGCCATCGACATCATTTTCGACTATTTCCTTTTGTCCTCCACCGTCAAATACAATAGGTACACAACCAGCCGCCATTGCTTCGACTGTGGTTATACCAAAGTGTTCCATATACATTGGCTTCGTCTCTTGGAACCCTTGCGCGTGCCAGTAGATAGCCGCCTTACCATACAGCGCAACAAGGTCATTAAATGGCATATTACCATGTAAGCTAATTGAGTAAGCTTTTGACAAATCTTCTAAGTGTGCATAGAATGCTTCATTTTCAATGCTGCCCGCTAGGGCTAGACGCCAGTTAGATAATCCCTTATCACACATTGCCTTGTATGCTTGAATAAGTACTTCCTGTTTTTTCCCATGGTCACCACCTTTAAAACGCCCAACGTTTAAAATTAGCTTTTCTTTTGTAGATGTTTGAAAGTCTCCAATTGCAACTGGAGGATAAAGCACTTCACTTGTAACACCATACGTTTTATCTATGACATCGCTTGTGAATTCAGAATTAACGATAATATGCTGCCATTTACTAAGCTTTATTTTATTTACGAATGACTTTTGGTTCGATAAGTCAAGTGGCATTTCAAAGTGGAGAATATTCTTTATTGAAGATCCAATAGGAAAACTGCCATCAGAAAGTAAAACAAAAATATCATACTGCCG
>CAYSOG010000050.1:0-4008 GCA_964432675.1 uncultured Gammaproteobacteria bacterium
GCCTGATGCTTATAACGCAGGTTATGACAAACCCGACATGCTAGAACCCCATTTAATAAATATAGGAACCGTACAGGCGTTGTGCACTTACCACAACAAAAGAATGCCACGTATCCTCTGTGTAAATTTGAAGCCTTAATGATAACTTTTGGGTTAAAACTCTGTGTGCCATTGTGTGTCTCAGCTGTTATTACTGTGGTTCGTAGATGGAATAAAATCTGTTCCTCATCCATACCAGCATTGACGCACTGCTTAATGACTTTTTGATATTGTGTTGTGTCGATTGAACGATCTTGTACTTGGTCTATTCGCATGGCACCCCCCTCTAATTTGGCATAATCCTTTATAATTATTAGCCGTATTATAACACTGTATTGTGTACTAGCGGCCGATGCTTGTAACCAAATAATATATAGAAAACCCAACGACCCATAGGATTGAAGCAATGAGAAGGCCACCTATTGCATATAAAGTCCATTTTATATAATTTACAATAGATTGGATAAATTTTGCTATTGATTGTTCCTTTAAGTATTGCGGTTGAACGAGCCATCCCCTTATTAATAGAGCAAATATTATAAAAATGCTAATTAATTCGATGGGATACCAAATAATGTTCCAAAAACCTAGAAGAAGTAAAATGACTATATAAATAGCTGTACAGACCAATACCAGAGTAACTGTTATAAGACTAATATACCAGTATCGTATCGCAACAATCACTAGTATCAACCAAACCAATAAGGTTAAACCAAGTATTAAGGGGCTCATATTTACATTAAATTAGTAATTAATTGCTTGTAATGTAAGCGAAACATCGCTACTTCCAAAGGTACCATTCGAGAGTTTATTGAGTAGGCTTTGAACTACACCGATTTTATTACTTAAGTCTTGATCTTGTGCGGCATATAGTTGCACTTTTGCAATTCCATTTGCCCTTATTTGGTCTGAAGTCGGTAATTGTGCAATCTGGTTGTCATAAAATTGGTTAATTGGAGCAAGGGCGTTTGCTAATTCTTGATCATAATATGTTCCGCCCGAAATACCGCGAGTCGCCATTGCCTGGTTGGTCGCAATAGTTTGTCTATTTATATCGGCCTGCCTATTGTTGTTAATGGAGTTAGTAGTGCTCGTATTTTGTGCGATAGCGTCATTAACCTGCTGCGGTACTTGATCAGCTTGACTTCGGATATTATCTACCCGAGATTGTAGGGAACTGAGAGTATTTTGCAAAGGTAGTTTATAAGAAGAATAATCCTGCGTTGTTTGGGTAGTATTGCTCAATACTGAAACTACTGGCAGTGAATTTGTAGATCTGACCGTAGGGGCGACAAGTGTTGTGCTGGGTGTAAGTGTTGTCGCAGTTGGAATAGATGCACCCTTAACGGTATTCGCTGACTGCACAATAGCTGTTTTACTAGCTTTACCACTCGGACTAGGAGATAAAATCTCAGCGACTGCCGGTAACGCTGATTGGTTTGCATGTGGCGTCGTAACTGACACCTTATTAGTATCAGACAATACCATTTTCGGTACAGCCACGATTATAGCAAGCATGGTAATTATAAAGAGAATAAAGCCGGGTTGTTTTGATTCTGCTTTAAGCGAGTTAGTAATGCTCATATTAATCCTCTGAATTATAACTCTAGGCCTAATAGAAAGTCAAACTTACAACGTGCGTAAATATAGCGTCTGACGCTCTGGTTAATTATACTATTTCCCCTTATGTTTTATAGCATGAGACGCTATAAAATAGCACAAGTCACAGGTAAGAAAATGCGATTGATACGTAAACATACGAAACAATCACAAGAGGACATTGCCGCAAGAGCTGGCATCCACGTAGCCACATATGGAAGGATTGAAAGAGGAGAGAGTAATCCACCTATCCAAACAATTAATAAAATAGCTAAAGCATTAGGTGTGAAGGTAGGAGAACTATTCTAAGTAACGTTAAAAAGTGCTAACATGATAACAATTTGCAACCTAGTAAAAGAAACATTTTATTACTATTGCTATTGTGCACAATTGTTGCATATTTGATAATAGCTGCAAGTAAGCATAAAACTAGTGAGACTTCACGTGCGGTATTTTATACTCCCAATCCTACCTCCGATACAATAGATTACCATCCAGAAGATCAAGGGCATGAAGTAGCCGGCGAACGCATAAAGATTGCCTCTTCGACCGCATGGTTGGCTCCTAGTAAGTCATTTACAATATATCCCAATAATACTAAACCATCGGACGATGTCGCAAAAAAGATTACTGAAGCGTGGCAGAGCAACCCACAATTAAAAGCGATGCTTGACAACGCTAAGATAAACAAGGGCGAGCATGATTACTTGTATAGTCAAGGATCAGTGCCCTCCTTGGTGGGAAGTGCAAATTTTACAAACAAACCTGAAAAGTTTGACTATACCATCAGTGGCGGTGTTGGTTGCGGAAGCTGCGAAACAATATATATAGATATTTTCATTAACAATGACATTTATGCATTGGCTACTAATGAGGGTACATTGATTCCTAATGAAAATGGACGCGGATTCTATATAAGCGATTTTCGTTTTGGAGATCAACCTGCTACTGCACAAGTAGATAATATTAGAATCGAGAAGTTCCAATGGGCTGATAATAAATTTATTGAGGTTGGAGAGAAATCAGTTTGGATTTTACCTAATTAGCAATCAAGTTTCCATGATCCGCATCACATGAAATATGGAAAGCAGACTATATAAATATATATTATAATTCATGATATGGAAAGAAAGTTCAGCCCATCAAGATTGTATAAATTTACAAAGACAATTGTAATCGTTGTTACCGTTATATCAGCTCTTTTTGCTGCATGGGAAATATATCAAGATTCTGCTCACCCCTTTGTTGATGACAAAAACTACTATGAAAATATATGCGATCAAATGCATCCACAGTTGGATAATGTAAGTGTAGCGGCTAATGAGAGTCAAAAAGCGGATGATGAAAATTGTATCAAAAAAATGGATGCAATTTGGGATGGCGCGATAGACTTAAAACGAAATTCTATTTTAGTTGCTATGTTTTTGCCAACAATTTTCTTTGTTGGATCTTGGGCTTATAAATATCTGTTTCCTAAATCTCAAAAATAGTATGTGCGGGAGATACGAACTACCTGATCCTAAACAGTTAAAACGCCGGTTTAAAACGTCGAATGATTTGCCGTTATTAAAGCCACGCTATAATATATCACCAACGCAAGATTTACCGGTTATAGTCTCAGGTCCTACTTTAGAAGTTATGGAATGGGGATTTATACCCTTTTGGTCTAAAGAAAAACGCGGGATTATTAACGCGCGAGCGGAAAGTGTTTCAGAGAAGCCTGCTTTCAAGAAAGCATTACAGACCCAACGCTGTTTAGTCCCGGCTGGTGGATTCTACGAATGGCAGCAAACAAAAGAAGGAAAAGTACCTTACTTTATCCATCTCAAGGACCGCGACCTTTTTGCGTTTGCCGGTATTTATAGTGCCTGGAAAAACCCTGAAGGGAAAGAAGAAAATACATATGCCATTATCACAGTCGATCCAAATGAACTAATGGCCCCAATTCACAACCGTATGCCAGCAATTTTGAAAATGGAAGACGAAGAAACGTGGCTAAACCCCGATATTACCGAACCTGAAAAACTTTTATCATTACTCTATCCATATCCTGCCAATGAAATGGAAGCCTATCCAATATCTAAAGCCGTCAACTATCCTAAAAATGATGATTCAAGCATACTAAAACCACTTGCCTAATATTAACATTAGATTTGTAAAGTCGAGATTTGTATCCTATATATGGTCGTACATAAGCATGATATTTTTATAGCTGTAATTTTTCTCTTTTTGGGTGGACTTGCAGTGTTCTATTACATGCACAAAGATGAAGATAGTAAGCTTCAGCAATCCCAAAAGTTATTTTCAATTGATCAAGAAATGATTGGCGCAAGTGATCACGTAGCTGTCGCTGTTATTAACTGCTACATG
>CAYSOG010000051.1:0-3757 GCA_964432675.1 uncultured Gammaproteobacteria bacterium
AGTTCCAGGTGGTGACACCAGGAAGTGGTAAACCCTGTCTGCTGCAAGGAGGTAGGTTCATTCGGATTACTCCGTAGTTTCCCGCTAGAGCCTGCCACTCAACCGCTTGATCCTAGGTGGCAACACCAGGACTAGATAGATGGTCAGCTAAAACAGAACCCGGCTTACGGATAATCAGGCACCTTATGTTGTACGAAAAACCACCCTCTCGGGGTGGTTTATTCTTTGGAGCTAGCCCAGACGACTAAAGTGCTACTTCTTTGTTGCAGTGTTTACTACAGCTTCAAATGCTTTGGGTTCATTTACGGCTAATTCGCTCAGAATCTTGCGATCCAAAGTAATATTAGCACCCTTGAGAGCTGCAATAAGTTTGCTGTAGGTGATGCCATTCAAGCGAGCGGCTGCATTAATGCGAGCATTCCACAGTTCGCGGAAGGTGCGCTTGCGGTTGCGGCGGTCACGGTATGCAAACTGCAACGCTTTGGTTACGGCCTGCTTACCGCGCTTAATGCTTGAACGGTTTGATTTGGTCATACCTTTAGTGGCACGACGAATCTTCTGGTGTTTGTGGTGGCTGGCAACGCCTCGTTTTACGCGCATTGTTAGGCTCCAATATTCTGCTTAATAGATTTAGTCTGCTTGCCGGTTAGCGTTTCTAGGCCTGCAAGCTTGCGTTTACGTGCACCAGACTTCTTTTGCAAGAAGTGGTTGCGGTGCGAATGGCTGATGCGCACCTTACCATTTTTGGTAAGCCGTACGCGGTCTTTCGTGCCACTATGGGTTTTTAGCTTTGGCATTACTGCTCCTTATTACGAAATTAAGCTGTTTTCCGGCAAATTGTGGTGTCTGATCAACAACAATCGAATCGCCAAAATCGCTTATGACTTTATCTGCAAGTTTGAAACCAAGATCCTTGTGGGCCAGTTCGCGGCCTCGGTAGAAGATTGTTAGTTTAACTTTGTGGCCAGCTTCCAGGAAGCCGGTTACTTTCTTCATCTTGACGCCGAGATCATGTTCGCTGATTTTGAGCCCGAAGCGCATTTGCTTCAACTCTGCGGCCTTTGCGCTACGCTTGTTTTTTTGCAGCTGCTTCGTCCGCTGATAATTGTATTTGCCCCAGTCTACGACTTTGACAACAGGCGGATTGGCTTCAGGTGAAATCTCGACGAGGTCAAGTCCTTGGTCTTCTGCGATACGCAGAGCCTCAGTTCGCGATAAAACGCCAAGTTGTTTACCTTCCTGGTCAATTACCCTTAGCTGAGGAGCCCGAATGTCGTGATTCAGGCGTGTAAACTTGCTGATATCGTCTCCTTTATATTGTTAGCGATGTAATTGTACCAAATCAAACAACAGGGGTCAATAAGCTTGTCAACATTTATAGTTTTCGCGGGGCTGGTCGGTACTGTAAAGCTTCGGCTATGTGGCTTTCAGAAATCCGTTCTAACCCCTCTAAATCGGCGATTGTGCGCGCAATTTTAAGAACCTTCATGTAGCTTCGTGCCGATATATCTAGTCGTGAGGCTGCTAGATTTAATATTTCGAGTGCAGGCGGGGTGGGTGTGGCGTGCTGCTTCAGCGCTCTATTTGATAGGTTCGCATTATAGATTTCGAGGCTGCCGAAGCGCATCAGCTGTATTTGCCGTGCATCCTGGACGCGTCTTGCCATATCTGTCTGCTCCGGTGTTTTTGTTGTCGACAGTAGGTTTGTATGTTCTACGAGGTCCACTGTTACGTGTATGTCAATACGATCTATGATTGGACCGGAAAGTTTTTGTTGGTATCGCATGGTTTGGGCGGCAGTACAGTTACAAGGCTTTGACGTTCCAAAATATCCGCATGGGCACGGATTGGCTGTTGCCACCAGCATGAAGTGGGCAGGGTAGACGATCGCTTGTTTGGCACGCGAAATGGTGACAACCCTATCTTCGAGGGGTTGACGCAAGGCTTCTGGTGTAGACCGGGCAAACTCAGGTATTTCATCCAAAAAAAGAATTCCACGGTGGCTTAAGGTTATCTCACCTGGTTTGCTGGTTGGCCCACCGCCTACAATCGAAACATGGCTGGCGCTATGATGGGGTGTTATAAATGGTCTCGTCGTCACTAATTTCTCATATCGATGGTTGGTGAGACTATGCAAGTGTGTAACTTCAAGGATTTCTTCGTAGGAAAGCGGAGGCAAAAGACTGGGTAGGGCGCGGGCGAGCATACTTTTTCCCGTGCCTGGCGGTCCACTAAGTAGAATGTTGTGACCTCCGGCGGCGGCGATCTCCAATGCTCTTTTGGCATGTGACTGTCCGGCAATCTCGTCAAGCTCTCTGTTAGTTGCGTGCGCCTGTGTTTCTATCTTTTCTGTGATTGTTCCTTCCAGTATTGACCAGTCCGGTGTGCGGCGCTCGGGTATAAAAAGGTCACGTAATGATGAGATCGCAACCAGTTCTACTCCTTGGACTAAAATCGCTTGATTTAGGTTGCCAGCTGGCACAAAGAATCGCGTAATGCCCAGTGCCTTGCCGGCCGTTATCTTACCAAATTATACCTCTAATGGGACGAATGCTTCCATCGAGCCCTACCTCACCTATAATCGCATGATTTTCACCATACGGTAGATCTCCGCGACCTGCCATCAGGATTGCTGCGCCGATGGCGGCATCAAAACTGGTACTTTCTTTTGGGATGTCGGCTGGTGCGAGGTTTATAGTTATGCGCTTGCGTGGCAAATTTAGCTTGCAGCTGGTGAACGCGCTGCGCAATCGCTCCTTTGCTTCGTCTACGGCCTTATTGCCAAGTCCGACAATGACGATTGCTGGGAGGCCATTTGATAGTTGGCACTCAATATCGACGATAACGCCATTTGTGCCTGTCATAAAAATGCTTTGTATATGTCGTTTCATGGCATTCTTTTACGTCTGGTTGGTCCAAAAAGTAAAGACCCGCTTGCGAGAAGCGGGTCTTTTTTGATTTGATTTTTGTCAGTTTTATTTGGAGTTTTATTGTTCTTTTTATGGAACAACGGCTTGCGAGAAGCCGTTGTTTTAAGATGTCGTTTTTGTTTTTGAGCACTTAATTTATTCAAGTGCTACTGCTATCTTATAAATTGAAGACCTGGCTGTCAATAACATTTATGTTTAATTTTTTACAAAGCTGTGTATAACTCCTCCACGCTGTTAAATTAGATCGCTACATCATCCAGACTGAACACTTTTACGAACAAATATAAAAAATGCTTATGCTATTGACAATTCTGCCATTCTACGCTAGAATGATAACCAGTAAGTCAAAAACAAAAACTTACATTAACAATTCAAATATAACGCTCTCAGTGACCCTAAAGGTTGCGAGAGCGGTCAGTCAAAGCCAAAGGGTAGTAAGCGCTAATAATTTTTATTTGGGCGGATTTACTACCCGCGGCTTCATGAATTACACAAAGAAAAATACTGCGGGGTGCAATTAACCGCAGTATTTTTCTTTGTGTAAATATCGTAGAATACTTAGTAATGAAACGAAATATTTATATTGCCGCAGGCTGCATGGTCGTTCTGCTGGTTTTATTTTTTTCTGTCGATCCAAATAGGGTACCGTCATTCATGCTGGTACTGCCATTTATATTGCTATTCGTCGCAATATTCGCAATCGTTGCGTTCGCGATGCAGAAATGGGGCGTTACCGGTGCGAAGAACTTTAAGGTTGCTGCACTATGTGCCAGCTTACCAGTCCTCTTACTTGTTCTGCAGTCCATTGGTCAGTTAACGGAGGGTGA
>CAYSOG010000052.1:0-3739 GCA_964432675.1 uncultured Gammaproteobacteria bacterium
GCGCAAGGTGGAAGTGCGGCAACGCATGCAGCCGAAGCGTACTAATCGTCCCCATCGACTTTTTACGTACCATGAGAGAAAACTAATGGTTTTCGCTCTTGGTGATGTGTAAATTGACTAGTTATTGGTGCTACCAAGCACCACGTTTGCCTTAACAATTTGGTGGTCCGTATTTATGGACACTGTTCCTAGGTTTTGTGCTGGGATGCACCGCTAGGAGGTAGCGAATTTCGAACGAACTGTAGTCCACCTACAGCGAGAGAGAAATTTTAGCGTTACCGACAACGCGGGGCGCCCAGAGTCCGCCGGTATGCCGAGCTTGGCTTGGCAGCAGGGCGGACGGCACAAAGGCTAGGATTGGTGCCCATGGAGCTGGGGAAACGCCTGTTCCCATCCCGAACACAGAAGCTAAGCCCAGCATCGGTTACAATACTTGGGGTTCACCCCTGGGAAAATAGCACGGTGCCAAATTATAGAAGAAGCCTCCGAAAGGGGGCTTTTTCTTTTGTCTTCTTTGCAAGAAGCAATCTATATTCCATTTTTGGATCGCCAAAAACGGAACCCAAAAAGCGACAGGCGCCGAGAAAGCATGACTGCCTGACCAACCAGATGGCTCACGTGCCGCCAAGGACTCCTTTCAGTCGGCCCTCAGCCTCTATCTTTAAAGAGCGGCTTCGGGCTAACTTGGCAGCAGTGACTCACTCGCCAGCTGAGGCCAGGCATCAGTTTCTCAGAGCCTGAAAACAGTAAATCAAGTACTCAATGAGTAAATAATACGATTATTTATATATAATACTTGACATATACATTATAATTTGATATACTCCCAAATAGATTAAATTATTTAGGAGGAAAAATGGTCAAATTCGAGGAAAAAAGATCAAGATTTCAGCGTTTGGCAACCCAACGAACAAATAATGTCCTAAAGGCTATTCAAGTTCTGGGCAACTGTTCCAATAAAAGCTCCTATAGTTATACAACCGAAGAGATCAACAAAATATTTAATGAAATTGATAAAAAGCTCAAAGAAACAAAGTCAAAGTTTCACACGACTACAAAGGATCGATTCACATTATGAAACTAAAGGAAATACAGTTTAATTATCAAGACGTAAGTTATGATGACTTATTAGTTTATGTACTGCTTGTGTTGAGTGAAGCAACAAAAGGAAAAATAGACTGGCAGGAAATTGTTATCTCAGCACATCAGTTATTTCCAAAAAGATTTGGGCTGCCACATCATGAGAGCAAGTATCCTGATTCTGCGCAAGTGGACCGAAGCATACTTCGCTGCAGGGACAAGCGTTATTTAAGTGGGCGAAGAAGTCAGGGCTATGCGCTTACAACTATTGGCCGAGAAGCCGCTGAGGCTTTGCGAGAGAGAATGGAATCTGGCTCAAGTTTAATGAGCTCAAAAATTAAAGTCCATGAAAAATCCAAGTCAGGCAAAATGGTAAGCCAAGTAAAATCCAGCGAAGCTTATAAATACTACCCTAGCAATAAGGATAAAATATCCGATTATCATATTTGTTCCATGCTTCTCTGCTCGTTAGATGCTCCATCAGACGTTCGAATGAGAAATTTACGCTTGTTTGAGGACGAAGCAAAAAACGGCAACTGGTCAGAGGTATTAGAATTTTTGCTTTGGGTTGAACAAGCCTTTCCACACCTGTTTGATGCTGGTGATAAGAAGAGAAAGGGTATGTATGGCTAAAGTTATAACGAAAAGATATACGGATAAGTTTGAAGTAGATGACCGCGCTTTAGAAGAACAAGCCAGTCAAACCATAAAAGGAGATCCAGTTCTGGCATTAGTGGAGCTTATAACTAATGCTGACGAAGCCTATCTAAGAATGGAAGAAGCTGGTCTTTACCCGAATGGCAAAATACTGATTCGTGTAATCCCGCGGAGAGCCGATCAGTCAATATATGAGGTCTTTGACAATGCTACAGGCATGGACGCACATGATATGCGAAAAAAGGTTAAGAAATTTGGAGCAGATGTGAGCGGCCTAACTGAGAAAACAGGCGGGCGGTCCTATTTTGGAAGAGGTCTTAAGGAATGCATGATTGCGTTTGGCAAAGCTTTCGTTCGTTCGATAAAAGACGGTAATTATTATGAATATTCTTCTCAAGGGGTTCATCTTGAAGATGCACCCGTAGTTAGACAAGCAACAGAGGAAGATTATCAGAATCTAGGTCTTCAGCAGGGTGCAAGTGGGACCCTTGTGCAGCTCTTTGCGGTTAATCATAAAATAAAATCTACTCCCCATTTTTCGAACATGTCGAGAAGCTTAGAGTTGCACTACTCACTCAGAGATATAATGGCAAATCCAAGACGAACAATACATCTCCAATATGGCTCGAAAGACTACAGTGGAAGATGGACAACCAAAGAAGAGAAACGCTTAAATTACCAACCTCCAAGAAGTGAGAAAATTTTAACCAAAGAAATAGTAATTGAAAATTACCCAACCACCGCAACGCTTGAGGTATTTCGAGCAAATGAAACCATTCCAGATGTCCAAGAAAAATATGCCAGTGAAAGAGACTTCCTTGTAGCTAGCAAAAAAGCCATAAACGATATTTATACCTTTGGGTTCGAGAGCCAAGGAATCATTTTTGGAAGAGTAACTTGCTATTATTTTGACCACTTGTTGCGCGTGGACGATGACTCAAGTTGGCTTAATGCAAGCCGTGATGGGATTAAGTGGCGTCAACATGATTTTTGTAAAGCGCTTGAAACGGCAGTTATAAAAGAGTTAACCCCAGTTTTCAAAAAGGAGCAGGAAGCAAATGAAACTAAGAAAAAGCAATATGAAAACGAGGAAACTCGTAATAGGGTGAAGAAGGCTCTAGAGGCATTTAATAAGATAGCGAGAGAAGAACTCGAGGAGTTGGGTATATTTGATGGTCCTGTTAAAGGTGACACTGATACTGATACACCCCCCGAAACAATTGATCCACCTCTTCATCCCAGGATTCCGAAAAGGATTCCTAATGGATTTGCTTTCACGCCGAGCTTTATACGGATGAACACTGATAGTCCAAAAACCATAACCATTTCTGTGGAATTGCTTAATCCAATCAGTAAAGATTCCGTCGTTCATTTAGCCACAAATACTAAGTCGCTTCATTTAGAACAGACGAAATTTAAAATCTCTGATCATATAAAAAATCGGTATTTAGTCATGGACGGTGATAACGAAATAACTGTAGTAAGGCTCAGGACTAAATTAAGATGTAAAGATGCTGGGACTGAAGCGAGCGTTTTTGCTGAGTGCCATGATAAGAAAGCAAAACTAGAAGTTTTTGTCCAAGAAAAAAGCAGTGGTGGACTTTTTTCAGACTATGAATTTGATCCTAATGCACCGAAGGAGCAGAGGGTGCAATTTATCCGTGCTACAGGAGTAGTAAAGATAGCCACATCAGCACCTTCAATTATCAATTATTTTGGCCCTAATGGTGAACGTCAAAATTCGAAAGAAGCTAAAGTGCTACTTGCTGAACTGATTTTAGATGCATGTTGCGCAGAACTTGTCAGATTAAAAGTTAGCCAAGAGGGTTTTTTGGACGATGATCCAGCAGCAATCAGCGAAACTGTAAAATTTAGAATAAATGACTACAAAGACCGTTTCGCCGAAGCCATACATGGAATTATAGTCAAATAGCAGGCCAGCGAATTATACGCTTGGGGAGGGGAAAGCGCAGTTTTGCTATGCGTTGCTGACTAATTCCAA
>CAYSOG010000053.1:0-3633 GCA_964432675.1 uncultured Gammaproteobacteria bacterium
TCATTGGAAGAAGCGGTGATCTCGGCGATTAAAAACGTCCAGTCTATTTCATCTATTGGGGTTCAAGTTGCAAGTGTGGCTCCAGAAAATTTAGTAACAGAATCGGAAATTGCAAAACGCCTTGAGATGACAAGGCAAACGGTTTCGTTATGGATAAAGGGAGAAAGAAGAAAATCATTTCCTCATCCAGTGATGCGTCTCGCAGAAAAATCACCATTATGGAACTGGTTAGAGGTTGCTAATTGGCTTTATGAGAATAAAATAATTGACAATCAAGAATTAGTTAATGACGCATTATTTTTTTCAAATATTAATGCTGCACTTGAAGAACAAGATGAAAAAGTAAGAAACTTACGCCATCATTTATTAGAAAGAATTACAATTTCTAAAGAATATAGGAATTATGGATAATTCGCGACTGTGCTAAGCAGATTTATAAATGATTGTCCGAGGATTATTAAATAAGCAAAGAATAAAATTTACTATTGAACAAATATCTATTATACCAGTGAAAGTCGCAAAATATATTGATAGGAATTTGAGAAATGACAATTGTTATTTTAAATGGAGCATCGAGCACCGGAAAAACAAGTATTATCAAGGAGCTTCAAAAAATATTGTTAGAACCATACTTAACGACCGGTTTAGATAGTGTCATTTACATGATGCCAGATAGTCTTAATGATTATCATGGCGACTTAAAGCCGAGGTCTGGATTTGGCTGGCTTGAAGAAAAGAATGATCAGGGAAAGTCGATGTATCATCTTAGTCCAGGCGAATATGGGTTACAAGTTTATAATATGCTAAAAAAACAAGTTAAATTTCTTGCTGACGAAGGATTTAACGTGCTTGTTGATCATGTTGCATTGCTGGACGATGACTTTAATTCTTGGAAAACGATTTTGAAATCACATAAGTTATTTTTTGTAGGAATAACTGCCGAAGTTAGTATTTTAGAAAAAAGAGAAATAGATCGGGGTGATCGTAAAATCGGTGGTTCTTTGGCACAGCAAGGAAAAGTGCATAGAAATTATATTTATGATTTATTGATTGATACAAGTCATATTAAGCCTTATGAAGCTGCGTAAAAAATTCAATCAGAATTTAAGATGTAATTTTGTCTTCCAAAATGTGATTTTCAATAGGTGATGAAATGAAAAGAATGATAGCGTTTTTGAGTTTATTAATTGCAGCATGCTGTCAACCAGTATATTCGTAAGCGTTCGCCCAACCCCATCTTTATAACCCATTAAAAATCCTGCAATCTGACGCTCCATAACTACAGGAGCATCCATATGCAAGATAAACAGAAAGATCAAGAACACCGAAAAACCTATTGGCGAAATTTGGTGGAAGAACATAAAAGAAGTGATTTGACACAAAAAGCATTTTGCGCACAACGAAAAATCAGCTATCCACAGTTTATTTACTATAATTGTCGTTTTAAGAGTGAAGAAACATTGTCTGTAAAAAATATAACAACATTCACACCCGTAAAAGTGACAGGCAGAGAAAGTATTGCTACTTCGTATGAAATTAAAATATCACTACCAAATGGATTTCAATGTGCGCTTCCAAGTCACCTTGATTCTGCATATATTAAACGTTTAATAGAGGCGCTGGTATCATGCTGAACTTAAGTAATATTAAAATTTATTTTCATACCCAGCCAGTTGATATGAGAAAGTCCATTAACACTCTTTGCATGCTTGTATCAGAAGTTCTCAAGATGAATCCAGCCGACGGCAGCTTATTTTTATTTCGTGGGAAAAGTGGTAACAAACTGAAAGCACTTTACTACGAAACAAATTGCTTCACTTTATGGTATCGCCGGCTTGAGAAAGGTAGATTCGTTTTTGCGCGTAACGCTACAGGATGCATCGAGATGAGTAGCGAGCATTTTAAGTGGCTGCTCGCGAGTGATAAATATTCCAGATCAGACACAAACCACCATAACCAAATAGAATATTTCTGTTAAAAATACTCGTAAATATAGCTGATATTTGTTATATTGCGCGCATGAAAATTGATATAAATAATCTGCCATCAGCAATAGACGAATTGCAAAAGATCATATTATTGCAACACGATACAATCGTTTCATACAAAGACAAATACCTCCGGCTTCTTGAACAAATAAAATTAGAAAAAACCAGAACATTCTTACATTCATCAGAAAAAAACATTCTGCAACCGGACTTGTTTGACGAAGCGGGTATCGAATTACCTGATGATGTTAAAGAGCAGCTTGTCGAAGAAGTTGAAGTAAAATCATATGCCCGCAAGAAACATCCCGTACGTTGTTCCTTGCCAGATCATTTGCCACGCGAAATAGTGATGCATGATATATCAGAACAAGAAAAAATTTGCGGTTGTGGTGAGCATCTAGTACGTATTGGCGAAGAGATCAGCGAGCAGCTGAAATATGTTCCCGCACAAATTAGCGTGCTTCAACATGTGAGACCGAAATATGCGTGCAAGCCTTGTCAAGAAAACGTGAAAATCGCACAGATGCCAGTGCTGCTATTACCAAAAAGCATTGCCACACCAGAATTAATCGCCCATATCATTATTTCAAAATACTGCGATCACCTGCCGCTTTATCGACAAGAGGAAATATGGAACCGCATGGAAGTTCATATGCCTCGTAGCAGTTTGTGCGGTTGGGTTCTCAAAACAGCAGAACATTGCGAGCCCCTCATAAAACTTTTGCAAAAAAATATTGTTTCAGAAGATTATGTACAAGTAGATGAAACCAGCGTACAGGTTTTAAATGAGGTTGGACGTGATAATCGTACAAAATCTTATATGTGGGTATATCGCGGCGGAGGTAACCAACCTGGAATTGTGTATGAATATCAGGAAACACGTGGTGGTTATCATGCGCAGCAATTTCTATCTGGATTTAAAGGATATTTGCAAAGCGATGCATTTTCTGGTTATCACTGGGCAAATGAAGCAGAAGAGATTGTACATGTTGGTTGTCATGCACATGCAAGAAGACCTTTTGCCGAATTAGCCAAAACGCATAAAACATCGGGTCTTGCACACGAAGCCATTAAGTTTTATCGCAAGTTGTATGCTGTTGAGAGTGACGCTAGAAATAATCAACTAACACCCGAGGCACGTTTTGCATTACGACAAGAAAAGTCTACTCCTATACTCACCGCTTTTAAAAAGTGGCTTGATCATCATCTTACAAAAACATCCGAACAAGGCGCCGTCGGCAAAGCCATACGTTATTGCATTGCTCATTGGAATGAATTAAATAACTATCTAAAAGATGGCCGCGTTGAAATAGACAACAACCTGATTGAAAACGCCATTCGTCCCTTTGCATTAGGAAGAAAAAATTGGTTATTCAACGGAAGCCCTTCTGGCGCAAAGGCAGGTGCAACATTCTTCTCGTTGATCGAAACATGCAAGGCAAATAATGTCGAGCCATATCAATATTTGTGCGCAATGCTGAATCGTATTCGGGAGTGTGTGACTGAAGATGATTACCGGAAACTGCTTCCGCAGTTTATCCAGATTTAGTCAGTTTGCAAGAGGGATGTGGATCACGGAACGCTTACGCTCTAACAAAAGCAAGCAACACAGCAAGTTTGCCCCAGTTAGATCGTACTCGCAGTT
>CAYSOG010000054.1:0-3617 GCA_964432675.1 uncultured Gammaproteobacteria bacterium
GTAAACGTTCCGGCAACCACATCTTTTTAACCTAAATAAATTCCTGCATTCTGGCGCCTGTAATCTACGGAGCGCTATCATGAATCAAAACTCACAAGAAATACGTCAAAAAGACTGGGCAGCCCTTGTTGCGGAACAGGAAATAAGCAGCTTCTCGCAAAAAGAATTTTGTAATCAGCGAGGTTTGGTGCTCGCGCAGTTTGTTTACTATCGTTGTCGTTTAAAAAATAAAGAAAAAGAAGCTAAAATTAGTCAGCCATCGTTTAAACCTGTTAAGATAGTGTGCAAGGAAGCTACGCATGCAACAGGTGATATTAGATTGTCATTACCTAATGGATTTCAGTTTTCATTTCCCTGCCACCTAGATTCGGCTCAGGTAAAGCGGTTAGTGGAGGTGCTGCTATCATGCTGATGTCTGATAATATTAAAATATATTTTTATACGCAGCCGGTTGATATGCGAAAATCAATTGATACGCTATGCGTGATGGTGGCAGAGGTTTTAAAAATGAACCCCACAGATGGCCACTTATTTTTATTCCGAAGTAAAAATGGAAACAAGCTCAAGGCGCTGCATTATGAGACCAATTGCTTCACTTTATGGTACCGCCGGCTAGAGAAAGGAAGGTTTGTCTTTCAGAAGAAAGCGGAAGATTGTATTGAGATGAGCCAAGAGCATTTCAAGTGGTTGTTGGCGAGTGATAAGTACTCAAGAAGGGATGCGTTTGAGACAAATTATATTGCTAATTTTAGTTAAAAAGCTCGAATAAATAGCTGTTATTTGCTATATTTCGTGCATGAAAATAAATATAAAAAAGCTGCCAACAACTCCTGACGAATTGCAAAGAATCATACTGCTGCAGCAGAAAATAATCGAGGCATCGCAAGCAGAGCTCACCTCATACAAGGAAAAATACGCTCGGTTGATTGAAGATATTCGCATGGCAAAACAACAACGATTTGCTCCGTCCTCAGAGAAGAATGTTCTGCAACCAGATATCTTTGATGAAGCTGGTGTAGAACTTCCCGATGAAGTCAAAGAGCAGCTTGAAGAAGAAATACGGGTTGACTCCTATACTCGCAAGAAACGCCCCATTCGCCGCCGGTTACCAGCTTACCTTCCTCGCGAAGTGGTGGTGCATGATATTCCAGAAACAGAAAAAATATGCGGCTGTGGCGAACATCTGGTGCGTATAGGCGAAGAAGTCAGCGAGCAGCTAAAATATATCCCCGCTAAGGTTAGCGTCATTCAACATGTCAGACCTAAGTATGCTTGCAAGCCTTGTCAAGAAAACGTGAAAATTGCGCCGATGCCACTGCTGCTATTGCCAAAATGTATTGCAACACCAGAATTAGTGGCACATACCATCATCTCGAAGTACTGCGATCACATCCCATTATATCGGCAAGAATCGATCTGGGAGCGCATGGAAATCGATATGCCGAGAAGTAGTTTATGCGGATGGGTGTTAAAAGTGGCGGAGCTATGTGAGCCGCTTGTGAAGCAGCTCCAAAGAAACATCATTGCCTATGATTACGTACAGGCCGACGAAACCACTGTGCAAGTTCTTGATGAAGTTGGGCGTGATAATCGAACAAAATCCTATATGTGGTGTTACCGTGGTGGCGGCGAAAAACCTAGTGTTGTTTATGAATATCAGGAAACGCGCGGAGGCTACCATGCACAGCAGTTTCTAGCTGGATTTAAGGGGTATCTACAAAGCGATGCTTATTCTGGCTATAACTGGGTTGATGATAACAAGGATATGACGTCCGTGGGCTGTCACGCACACGCAAGGCGTCCTTTCGCTGAGCTGGTTAAGCTGAGTAAAAGTACAGGCCTTGCAGCAGAAGCAATTAAATTTTATCGAAAATTGTATGCTGTTGAGAAAGACGCTAGAGATAAGTGCTTATCAGCCGATGAACGCTGCCAACTTCGGAATGAAAAAGCCAAACCAGTTCTAGATGCCTTCAAGATATGGCTTGATCATCATCTGACAAAAACATCAGAACAAGGAAAAATCGGCAAGGCAATACGTTATTGCCTGAACAATTGGGTTGCATTAACAAGTTACCTGAAAGATGGTCGAATCGAAATCGACAACAACCTGATAGAAAATGTCATCCGCCCCTTTGCGCTTGGAAGAAAAAACTGGCTCTTCATGGGCAGCCCATCAGGTGCAAAATCGGGCGCGATTTTTTACTCGCTGATTGAAACTTGCAAAGTCAACAATATCGAGCCGTATCAATATCTCTGTAACATGTTAAATCGTATTCGGGAATGTGTAACTGAGGATGATTACCGTAAACTTTTGCCGCAGAACATTCAGATGTAGCGTGTTATACGAGGAATCAACCTAAACTTTTACATCGTAAACCAAAGACCGTGAAACTCATGATAAACCCTACCTTTTAGATAGGGTTTCCCATACTATTATAGTTACGACGAAAATTTCTTCGAGAATTCAGAAATTTTTTCTTCCTTATTGGCTGAGGCTAAGACTTCTTTTGGAAACACGCTTAAACGTTGCGAAAGCTTTTTGCTCGATTCCAACGCAATATTTTGCTTGTTAATCTCCGTTAAGCTTTCAACAGTTATAGGAAAAGTTGAAATGGATCCGTCTCGTGTTTCAAGAACGGTGTTAGTTTGATCTTTCTCGGAATTATATTTAGAAATAAAAGATGAGCCAGCCACAGCTTTAACATACAAAGAATCTGCAAAACGGCCATTATCATCCAATGATGTTGAAATATCATGTTTAGAATACGAATCTGATTGAAGCACTAAATCACGATTAAAATCACCTAATAAAACCATCTGCATGATATTCAATTTTTTTGTTGCATCAAATAGTGCCTGAAGATCTTTTTTGATTTCTTTTCCAAAGTTTCCATGAACATTTACAACTAACACAGTTTCTTTAGTTGCATTGTTCAGAAAAACCAAAGGCAAAATACGTGTATTCAAGCCTTCGTTCAATGAAACCGCCTTGATTTGCTCAGTCAGTGCAGCATCCAATGTATAGTTGCTTGCATCGTATAAAGTTATTAGATAATACTCATCTGCATCATTGTTATAATATTCAATGCCGAGATTTTTTAAATTGTCCTGGTGTTTTAGTTCTGTTATGAATACATCTCTAAGCTCTTGAGTTTCTGGACATTCTTGCAAGCAAATAAAGGATAGTTTCGCTTGTTTTACGGCAATACCTAACTGACCGGCAACATGACTTAGCCGGTTTCTGTATTCGTCTGGTGTTTCTTGGGAACATTCAAATCCGTTATTAAAATATTTCCACTGCTTATTAAATTGCATTTGACACAACATATTCCAACCTAGTAATTGTAAATCGTTGCTTTTTACTAAAAATGGCATGTGATCGCTTAATAGTGCTCTTCCTGTTGGTACCCTAACAAATGACATAATAATCTACCTTTGTGTTTAGTTGTGCGCAAATATTAACTTGCTTGTTATCAAAGTTCAATCTAAAAATAGCTGAATTATATTCATAATAATCAGTGAGTTAATTATAAAATACTTTTTGACGTGGACTGAATAAGTTTAGAGAGAGGTTATGAGTAAAAAACGTTCGGTTATGTAGATTGCTAAACGCTTAC
>CAYSOG010000055.1:0-3613 GCA_964432675.1 uncultured Gammaproteobacteria bacterium
GTCACCATTACTTAAGAACAAACCTGAACTGGTAAAGAAGGCTAGGGAAGTCTATAAAACTCTAAAGAAAGAATTCGGTAATGTAATGTGGGACGACAACGGCAACATAGGCAAGCGCTATCGCCGCCAGGACGAAATTGGCACGCCTTATTGCGTGACTGTTGATTTCGATACATTAGAGGACGACACGGTAACTGTCCGCAATCGTGATACAACGAAGCAAGAGCGTGTTAAAGTAAACGACTTAGTGGCGGCGTTGAAATTCTAATGGGTTCACTGATTGAAATTAATGACACACTAAGGATTACCAAGGCGCAAGGATTTCCAGCTGAACTTAATATCCAGGAGCACCTGAAGAATCCTTACAATTTTGAGATTGTAGAGAATAAGATATTCTCATTCAAAGCCAAACCGAAAATCAGGGTCTATAAAATCCCGCCGGTACGAAACATGTTAGTCGAAGACCAGGATGGCAAGTGGTTGTACTGGGGTCTTTGCCATATTCTGGAGATTCAACATGACTATGTAAACCAGGTAACAAGCGGAAAATACAAAATAATTAAACTGAACACGCCTGATGAAATGAAACAGGCATTCGATTTGACCGATTATGGCCGACCAGAACTAGATTACTTCACTTAAATATCTGATCTCCAAACCAAGGCTTCTCAGAGATAAGATTAGTATTTGACCACAGTAAGTGCAGTAAGTGATATTATTGGAACAACATGAGTAAACTCGATTTCGACAAAATCAAACGCGGAATTGAATCTAAGACAATCGCCGAGCGGATGCCCGTAAAAATCATTGCAATAGATGGACACGGTGGAGCAGGCAAGACTACTGTGGCAGCGATTCTAGCCAAGCTATTTGACGCCGAGATTATCCATACTGATGATTTTGCCTCCTGGGACAATACTTTGGATTGGCCACCTAGGTTAGTGCGTGATGTTCTGGAGCCAATCAAAAATGGGGCCAAGCTTCTTAATTATGATAGGTCCAAATGGAGCGAAGACCATAATCCGCAACCAGTTCGGGCCCAACCTGTAACGCCAGTCATGATCTTAGAAGGCGTTAGTTCGGCTAGAACCGAGTTCCGGCCATACCTGACTTACGCCGTTTGGGTTGAGACTCCCAAGGAGCTTTGTATGCAGCGGGGGCTCGAGCGCGATGGCGAAGAAATGCGAGAGCAATGGGAAAAATGGTTCGATGATGAAGAAAAATATATTGCTAGAGATAAGCCACAAGAGTTCGCGGACATAACCGTAAGTGGCGAATGAAACCACTATGGGCCGGATTATAAAAAAGAAAAACTTCCGGGTTCAAGAACTACTGGTTGATTCTGATAAAGTAGTGTTTGTTTTTACTGGCGTGTTTACCAAAATCTGGCAATACAGATTTTTTACAAAACGGCTAAATAAGGCCGGCTACTCCGTAGTAATTTATGATTATTCCAACCGTCTGACAAACGATGCCAACGTTGACGAATGGAATGAATTTATTGATACGTTGGCTGAAGATGCCGAAGTCCGGATTAAAAAGTTCAAAAAGAGAGGAGTGCAGTACTTCTATGCTTATGGTTACAGCATGGGCACTTTGTTTGCCAACAAGCTGGCTCGTGAAACAGCTGATATCGGCCATGTCATACTTAACTTTACATATGGCGATGTCGCTGCGCATATCTGGCACTCGCCGGCAACTTATAAAACCCGGAGAAACTTAAGGAAGAACAATATATCTATGGATACATTGCGACGGTATATGACCCCGATTGATCCGATTGTGAATGTTAATGGTCTCAAAGGCAAAAAGGTACTATTACATTTAGCGCGTCGCGACAAGTTTTTACATTATCCGTTTTCTATAGAAACCAAGAAAGCTTTTGAGCAAGCAGAATTGGACATGCAGTACGAAGAAAATAAACACCTTGGCCATTGGCTGGGCGGTGTAAAGAATATGCTTTCCATTCAAAAAATTAAAGCGTTCTACGATTCATAAAATGAAGCAACTGAAACTAACCCAGTTCGGCAATCCGATTTTGCGAAAGAAAGCTAAACCGCTTCTTGCAACGAAAGTTAAATCGAAGGAAATTCAAAATCTGATTGCGGATATGCGTCATACCTTGGTAAGTAAGAAGCTCGGTGTTGGCTTAGCCGCACCACAAATAGGGCAGAGCATTGCACTTGCCGTTGTGCAAATCAGGCCAACTCCGCACAGGCCTAAAGTTAAAAATTTTGATGCAATATTGATCAATCCGGAAATAACCCAAACATTTGGCAGAAGGACTCAGCTGTGGGAAGGCTGTATAAGTTCAGGTGTTGGCACCTCCGGTTTATTTGCCAGAGTGCCACGCTATAAAAAAGTTAAGGTCAGGTTTATGGATGAAAAAGGCAAACTGCATCATAAAATATTTGAAGGTTTACCAGCTCATGTCATGCAACACGAAGTGGACCATCTGAATGGAATATTATTTGTGGATCGTGTCAAAGACACAGGCAGCTACATGACTTTCCAAGAGTATAAAAAACATATCCGCAGCCAGCGAAAGACCGCAAGTGATATTATTTAAAGAAGATGAGTGAACAAAATCCGCAAGAACGTCTTGGCTACCAGGCTGATTTGAATCCGGTATTTGCTCGGGTGAGTGACGCATACGATTTAGGTTCATTCATAGATTTTCGAGTCGTGCCAGTTGGTTATGAAGATTTTAATGCTGTACTACAGACTGAGAATGGTGAATACTTTACCAAAGTCTTCGCTGACTACCGTTCATCTAACGACATACAACGGTATGTCGATATCATGGAGGCGGTCATAGCAGCCGGAGTGAATCACCCGCGTTTGTACACTGCGAAGCACGGGTCGATTCTTCATATAGACCCTACATCTAAATTAGCTTTAGTTGTTATGGATTATGTTAAAGGCCAGACTTTTTTTGATGCAAATTTGTCGCCGTCTAAAGAAGAGGAGCAACAATTACTTGCACAAGCTGTGATTATTAATAAAACTCCACATGACCCTCCATTCATGTATGACACATGGGCCATTACTAACATTGAGCCGACTTATGCCTCCGTAAAAAAACGTCTTGTTACAGAAGATCAAAAAATAATCGAGGAGGTTATTGCTGAGTTGAGTGCTATTGATCTGGCGAATCTGCCACACTGTTTCGTACATGGCGACCTAACCAAGTCCAATGTTTTAAAGGGGGAAGACGGAAAGCTCTATGTGCTTGATTTCTCAGTTTCTAACTGGTATCCACGTATTCAAGAATTAGCAGTGATTATCGGGAACTTCGTAAATGATATAAGTATCGACGAACCATTTCTTAGTACCCTAAAGCGCGTAGTAGCCGGTTATGTAGATGCTGGTGGAGAGTTGAGTGAAGCAGAAGTTAAGGCCTTGCCTGCATTTGCAAGAGCTGCTTATGCGATGGAATTTGTGGGAGCAACGAAAGAGAAATTCTTAAATGGTAATGATACTCAAGAAACCGAGTTTTGGTTGTCATTGGGGAGGGCTGGCCTAGAGCGTTCTCGCTAGAAATTATTAAGTGCTATGATTAGACGAATGAATCAAACTAGACCCGAGCGTGTTTTTGCCTTTATCGACAGCC
>CAYSOG010000056.1:0-3214 GCA_964432675.1 uncultured Gammaproteobacteria bacterium
TCGCCTGTTGAGCAGCCATTAATGGATAAGCACAAAGGGGGATATCCAAAACTTTATAGGTATTTTTACCTGGGAAACCGGAGCTATTTTTCCTACCAATCATTAATGCACAAATCATAAATATTCCTCTTTATTTAATTTTCAGTGATATCTTCTTTAGTTTCACTAAGATAAGTGTCATAAATAGCTTCAATCGAGCTCAAAATACCTTGACCAAACTCAATATAATATGGAGCAACTAATTTTTTTGAAATATCGGGCCTAAATATATATGGAGTTCTGGTATAATGACTAATCGAGCGATCTTTTTCTATCTCTATGAATTTTAATTCAACACCTAGAATATCATGAATAAGCTCAATCAACTCCCCGCAAGTAATTTGCTGATATCCAGTTAACATAACACTAGAATTAATATATTCTTCATTTAGGGCGTAAAGACTCATCTTAGCCGCATCTAAAACATGGATATATTCTCTTTTAGCATCTCGATCGAAATCAACCCTTATTTTTTTCTCCAAAATAGCTTGCTTTAATAAGCGATATATAAAATTATTCTCATCAGAACGAGGCCCATATAGAGAGCCATATCTCAAAATGGTATAATTTAAACCAAAGTTCTTTTGATATTCTTGTATAATTATTTCGCAAGATTTTTTACTAGCTTTATAAAATCCTCCAGCATCAGAATACACATATATTGTCGAAGCAAACAAAAACCGCTCAATTTTATTCAATATGCAAGCTTGAAGAACATTTATCGTCCCTTGAATATTTAACTGCAAAGTATGTTCTGGATCTTTTATGCTCGTTGGTATATCAGGCTGCCCAGCAAAATGGTATACGTAATCCATACCTTCAACCGCCAATTTAACTGCTTTGGCGTCCAGTATGTCTCCATGAATAAACCGCTGATTTGGGGACAAATATTTTGAAGGTTGGATATCAAAAATTGTAGTATCATGACCGTCTTTTACAAGAGCATCCGCAACATGACTACCAACAAACCCAGACCCACCAAAAACAACCGCTTTCTTCATATTTTTACCCACAGAAATTAAACCCATTTAATGGCCTTAATAAAGGCTGCTTCTTAATAAACCTGATCACATCTTCTACAATTTGTTCTTCCATAATAGCTCGCACTTCTTCAGTAGCTGAACCAATATGTGCAGTTAGCAAGCAATTATCTAACTCCGCCAAAGGACCATTGTATGGCTCTTGCTCATATACATCTAAAGCAACACCAGCAAGATGCTTATTTGTTGCAAACTTATACAATGCATTCTCGTCTACTATTCCACCACGCGCAGTATTAACTAGGTAGCTTCCAGGCTGCATAGATGCGATTAAACGCTCATCTATAATACCTTTGGTATTTTCATTGAATGGTATATGTAATGACACTAGATCTACCTCACGAAATAACTCTGCAAGCTCACATCTTTTTGCGCCAGGCACAGATGCCACATGTGGATCGTAATAATATATAGATGTAGTAGGAGAAATACTCTGTATTAATTGCATAACTCTAGAGCCTATCTTGCCAGCACCAACTATGCCTACCTTCATCGACGATAGCATTCTACCCATTGGCCGATGCCATACAGATTGATGTGCTTTTCTATCCGAGATAGGTATGCCCTTTAATAAGTTAAGTATCAACGCCAGAGTAAATTCTGGCACTGCAGTAGACGGTGCTTCTGGCGTATAACTAATATTTATTTTTTTATCTTGCGCATAAGCTAAATCAATATTATCAACACCAACACCAACACGCGCTATTAGATTTAAGTTCTTAGCACTCTGCATAACGATTTTAGTAATCTTTTCTGTCCCAGCTATAATGATATGTGCATCAGAGATCTTATTAAGAAAATCTTCTTCGCTATATCTTGTGCCAGCATCATTCAACGATACGTTAGCAATACTCTTTAACTCAGCTAATGCTTTAGCTGATGCTTTACCAAAACCAATATTCGAAACTAAAATATTATGCATATTCTTTTACCAATTTGATTTTTTAGATACCATTTTTAGTCTTTCATCTTAATCTAGGAATTAATGATTTGCCCTAATGAAGCAGATAATTCATTACGGTTAATAATTTTTCCACAAAATTTATTCACATAATTTTTATAATGAGCACCTCCATTATTGCTGGAGAATTTCTTTTCTGCTATAAATTCTAGGAATTTATTAAAATCCCTGAAGAAGTACGCAGCCTGCTCTAGTAGTTTATCATCACCCCAAAATTTAATTACTGGGTTATAGGCAACTACAATTTTATTACATTGCATGGCTTCAACCATGCCAGTTGAGGGGCGATCCGTTATAAAAATATCAACTGCTGGGATTATATCGGATAATGGCATATTTTTTATAATTCTTATATTAGCATATGAACTCTTATTGAGAGATGCTAGTAGAGGGTGTTCTGGATTATGCAGAGATGGATGTCCTTTCAATATTAACTGTAAATCTTGATTCAGTTTAAATATATTTACTAGCGCCTCTAACCTAGCGTATTCATTAAAATCTCCATCTGAATTAAATGAATTATGATATAAATTTCCACAAACGCCTGGGGTCTGAAATATAAATACCGGCAGATCAACATTAAAATTTAATGTTTCACACAATTTTTGCTTGTTAATTTTTGAATTAGTGTGTTTATTGTTACCTACAACAGAAATATTTAACGGCAGATCAGGATACGATTGCTCAATATAATCATGCACAGAGGTGCCATATACAAAATAATCTGAGGCCACTGTGAAATCAATATATTTATACATTTTTTCCACATGCTGTCCAAGAGCCCCATGCTGCACTATCATGATCTTTTTGCCATAATGACGAAATATATTAGCAACAATTTTTGCCTCTGGATTAACGCCACAAATCATTTCTAAAAATATTGGGTTATGTTTGTTGAACAATTCATCGCTTTTTTTATGTACGTCTATAAAATATTCAATCTTATTTAAAATATGCATTCTAATTCTAGGCCATAAAACTGGCAAACATGTAAGTTTTCTACTCTGTAGTTCCTTGTATACTGCCTCTATAGTTTGTGAATTACTTTCAATGTTATATGTAGATTGAGCAAAGAATAGTTTATGTCTCCTTAACTTCAACTTATGCGCAATATCAAGTGTAATCCAGGAGGAAATGGAAAAGTAGCAATCTTTATAGAATCTATTTGCAATAT
>CAYSOG010000057.1:0-3185 GCA_964432675.1 uncultured Gammaproteobacteria bacterium
GCAATAAATTCTGCAGCAGCATAGCCTTGGTTTATATCATTACCACTCATACGAAATAACGTAGAAATATGGCGTTGCGTAATTTTTGGATTGGTAGCAGTTGGCGTAATCACCAACATTTTTGCTTTAGCGTAAACGTTTGCGCTAGCTAAAGTTGCAGCGGAACAGACGTGCCCGATCACGGCTTGGTATTGATTACTTGTCACAATTGCCTCTGCTTGGGACAGTGCTATATCAGGATCACATTGATCATCAATTGGCACAATTTCTATTTTAACACCTTGCAAACCACCTTTGTTGTTTAAATCGTTTGCAGCTTGAGTTGCACCAGCTAGCACTTGCGTGCCATATGCTGCATACGCACCAGTGAATGGACCCACTAACGCGATACGTAACGGCGTGGGGTCGGCGGAAATGCATATTGGGAATAACGCAATAATAGTTATGTAGATTAATCGCATAATGTTTCGCTAGTCCCTGTGCGCTTTGCGTAACTCAGTTTGGTATTGTATCATAATTGGTTAATAAGGTATGTATGGATCAACTATGTCAGCCCTGGTAATCAATAATCTTAAAAAAACATATTCCAATGGGGTTGTAGCCGTGCAGGGTGTTGATCTGGCTGTTGCGGAAGGTGATTTTTTCGCGCTGCTTGGGCCAAACGGAGCTGGCAAATCAACCATCATAAACATTGTTAGTTCATTGGTTAACAAAACATCTGGACAAATAAAAATATTTGATCATGATTTAGACACCGACACCATCAATGCTAAATGTTGCATGGGTTTAGTACCACAAGAAATTAATTTCAATCAATTTGAAAAACCGATCGATATAGTAGTTAATCAAGCTGGCTTTTATGGTATCTCTCGACGGATCGCATTGCCGCGAGCGGAACAATATTTGCAACAGTTAGGGCTCTGGCAGAAACGCAATGTCATGGCACGTAGTTTATCTGGTGGTATGAAGCGGCGTTTAATGATCGCTCGTGCCTTGATTCATGAACCACGCATGTTAATTTTGGATGAGCCAACTGCAAATGTGGATATAGAAATTCGGCGTGCAACTTGGGAATTTTTGCGCGAGATAAATAAAAAAGGTACCACGATTATTTTAACCACTCATAATTTAGAAGAAGCGGAAGTGTTATGTCATGGTATTGCTATTATTGATCAAGGTAGGATTTTGGAAAGTACCAATATCAAAAATCTGCTCAGCCAATTAGACTTTGAGAGTTTGATCTTAGATTTAACTACTCCGATTGAAAATCATAATATTCCGCAACTTGAAGGGATGGCATTTAAACTCTACGATCCAACTACTTTAGAAATAACCTTTCCTAAGAATCGTACGATGCAAGAATTGTTTGTGCTATTAGGACAACATGGCATTCATGCGCATAGTTTACGCAATAAATCTAATCGTTTAGAGGAGTTATTTTTGCGTAAGATCCAAGTAAATGAGCAAGAACTTGGAGCAACAAATGCGTCTTAAAGCAGATTGGATTGGATATTATACGATTGCACGCCGTGAAGTAGTGCGCATTATTCGCATTTGGCAACAAACCTTATTACCACCAGTTATTACAATGGCGCTGTACTTTGTTATTTTCGGTAGTCTAATGGGGGATCGTATTGGCCCTGTGGGTGGTTTGCCGTATATATTATACATCATGCCAGGGTTGGTAATGATGGCGGTTATTAACAACTCATATCTTAATGTTACCTCATCTTTTTTTAGTAATAAATTTCAACGTAATGTTGAGGAGATGTTGGTTGCACCATTGCGTAACTCAGTAATTTTGTGGGGTTATATTACCGGTGGCATAGTGCGTGGCATTATCATTGGTATTTTTGTAATTCTTACGGCGTTATTTTTTACTAAAGTACCGGTTTACAATTGGATCGCAACAGTATTTGTTGCGATATTTACTGCAATATTATTTTCAATTGCGGGTTTAATTAATGGAATTTTTGCCAAAAAATTTGATGACATTTCCATAGTGCCGGTATTTATTTTAACGCCGTTAACTTATTTTGGCGGAGTATTTTATTCGATTGATATGTTGTCACCTTTTTGGCAGGCAGCGAGTTATGCAAATCCCATTTTTTATATGGTCAATGCATTTCGTTACGCAATGTTAGGTCAAGCGGATGTTGAACTGCATTTTGCATTAGGCATGATTGTTGGTGCCACCGTATTATCTTATATGTTTTGTTTGTGGATATTAAACAAGGGAATTGGAGTAAAATCATAGAACATGTAGCATGTATCGTAATTGGTTCTGGAATTATTGGCTTATCTTGTGCACGGGCAATTGCGCGCAAAGGTATTGAGGTGATAGTTCTAGAGGAGAAGTCGGGCATTGGTATGGAAACTAGTTCCAGACATAGTGAAGTAATTCACGCTGGCATTTACTATCCCAAAAATTCATTGAAAGCCAAATGGTGCGTAGAAGGCAAGAAAGAATTATATGCATATTGTAGTGGCAATCATATTCCGCATAAGCGAGTTGGTAAATTAATTGTTGCTACCAACGAAGAAGAGAAGAAAAATTTAAAAGAAATTCAAGTTAAAGCTAAAGCTAATAGTGTGTTCGATTTAGAAGTATTAGACGAAAATGCAATTCGTGATTTAGAACCTAATGTGCAGGCAATTGCAGGTTTATTTTCACCATCTACAGGGATTATTGATAGCCATGCGTATATGTTATCGTTACTAGGGAATGCTGAAACCAATGGCGCGATGTTAGCGGTAAATAGTAAAGTGATCGGAGGTAGAGTAACGCCAGAAGGTGTAGTCTTGCAGGTGAAAATTGGCGATCAAGAAATGGAGTTGCGCACACAACGTTTGGTAAACAGTGCTGGGTTATACGCATCTGCGGTGTCACGTAGTATTGTTGGCATTCCAGCAGATCAAATTCCAAATACTTATTATAGAAAAGGTAGTTATTTTAGTTACGGTGCCTCTAATATATTTACACATTTAATTTATCCGGTTCCAGTACCAGGTGGTCTTGGGATCCATAGCACTTTAGATATGAGTGGACAGGTGCGTTTTGGACCAGATGTCGAGTGGATCGAAAAGATTGACTATGATGTGGCAGAGAAAAAACGTGCAACATTTGCAAAAGCTATTGCACGCTATTTCCCTGGGGTTGATGCAAAATTATTGCAGCCAGGTTA
>CAYSOG010000058.1:0-3154 GCA_964432675.1 uncultured Gammaproteobacteria bacterium
CGAAGGTTTTATTAGGTCCATTACCAGCGGCAGCATCAGGATGGAATCCTAGGTGCATAGAAAAGGCATGTCGTGCCTTTACTAACTCTTTCTGAGTGTTAGAACTATATTTTTGAATTGTCTTTGTAAATTCAGTGTCATAAGCTGTCGAGCAGAATTTTTCAAATGCCTTGCGAGTTTGAGGAGTTGGCGGCTCAAATTTAACAAAACTTGTGAAAATATCCTTGTGACTCTTTCCAAGTTCCGTGAACGCTTGGTTTGGATTTGCGGGACGAAATGCACTGTAAAATGCCAAAAATACTTGGCGTGCTTGATCAGCATGTTTCAGATCTGGAGTGCCTATTTCAATCTGTTCCCAAGGTGTCCCTTTAGCATTTAATTGTTTCGCTGATTCGAATACTAAAAGCATATTTTCATAATATGGTTCTTTTTTATCTTTAGCGCCTCTGCTCACGCCAAACGTAATGGCCACATTTGCGCCTGGTCCATTAGCTTCAGCTTTTGCAGTACCAACTAATCTTTTTCTACCATTTTCTGTGCAGTTAATCTTTTGTTGATTACCAGAACCTTCCATTGCATAAGTCCGCGCGCGTTCAAGGTGGGGAAGTTCTGCGTCTCTACGTGTCATTTCGGCACAAGTTTCATGTAGAGCATTCATGAGATTGTCTGCAGTAACCGGGGCTGCTAGCGCGACATTATTTAATTCTTGTACTTCATCCGAAGCAACTGATGAAGCAACTGATAATGGTGGTGGTGGCTGGTTGTTATTCCTTGGGGGGATTTGCTGATTATTTATATTTCCTAAATCTTGTGCGGCAACATCTAATAGTGATGCTGTTAGTGATGCTGTGACAACGCTTTTATTAACGGCTGCCAATTCTGAATCTGGCTGCGTAGCAAAAGTCGCAGGTTTGATATCTGTTAAATCTATAGGGGCAGTATAATGATTACCAATGTCTTGACCGTCAGCATCATAACCTGAATGTAACCAATTAACCGTCATTACGCTATCAGGACGTGGATTTGCGGCGCTATGTCTTTCAACTTGGCGCTCCTGATTAGGTGTGTCTTCAATGTGTTTCCTGATGATATTCGCATCAATGCGGGAATTTGCTTGCAAATAATTTACAGCTTTCTCTAGGCTCATAAAACCTTGAGATCTAAATATTCTAGCAACTTCATCCTCAAGTACAGCTGTTGCGTCGTATTTATCAGATGTTGGGTTAGTAATACTTAACAATTCATCACGACTTAGCTTTGCTCGGGGTTCCGGCTCGTTTGCTCGCATCTCGTTCAAGTCATCAAGTGCAAAACCACCAATGGCCTGTCTCACTACAGGGACAAATTTTTCTATGATCTCATGATGTTCATTCCCTACAAGCTTGCAATATTTTTCCACAAAAGCCTTAATAGCTGCGGGATTTTGTTGAACTTCTCCATATTCACGTAAAAAAGCGTTAAATTGCGTGGTTTCCTGCGTGCTCGAATATGTTGCAGCATCGGCAATTAAAGCCTTAAGTACTTTTAAAACTTCATTTTTCTGATTATTAATTAGCCCATTCACTAGCAAGCTAATAATAAATGTGCGTGGGGCGCAATCTCCATCCCCCTTAATTTGCAGTTCTTTAAATGTAGCAGGAGGTTGATCAACTGCGTCACTGACTTTAATTATATCGCGTGAACGGTTGGTCTTAGCATCTACAACCTGCACTGTCTTTGTAACTTGATATTTCATTGGAGCAGAAATGCCATTAAAGAAACTTTGCAATTGCGCAACGTTATCAGGCGTAGTTGCACTAGTTACAGCAGGCGTGGTCGCGACGTTTGTTTCTAAGTCAGCCTTAAGTCCCTCTTCTAATTCCTTTTTTGCGTCCTCGATATCAACACGTAATATCTTTGCTTTTACTAATTCAGACGCAGCAAGCGCTGCTCCAGACAAATTCTTTGCATCCAGCTTGTCAGACATTATTGAAATTGACTCACCGCCTGATACGAGTTGACGTTTTATGTTATCAACAGCTCTTTGCATACGTACAGAAAGCTTAAAAATCTGATCTAATTCCGGAAGCATCTGTTCTTGTGATGTTGTATAATCAAAGTTTTCCAATCTCAATACATTTGCTTTAAATTCCTTAATTATTGCCTTGTATGCCTCTTGCTGTATTTTTGGCAATGCATCTATCTTCGGATCCCACATCTCTAATAGAGCAAGCTGAAAGCGTAACATTTCTATTCCTTCATAGAAATCCTCAGCAAATTCCTTAATATCTTTTTTAGCAACCGCCTTTTCTAACCCCATGACATTATGTTGAACAACAGTAAGCGTTTTGTATAGTTGTAGCAATACATAATCCAAGTGTTTAACCTGCATCTGCGATTGTTGCACTTTCAAAGCTTCTACGAGAATATCATCCGCCGCATTTTCCACAGCATTAAATTCTTCTGCACCTCTATCTTCTTCTCCACCACCACGTGCAAATGCTTCTAAGGTATGGTCAAGTGCTTGTAAAGTAGGCGAATCATTAATCTTTTGTCGAGCAAGTCTGAGAGCAGTCTTCGCGTCATCCAAAGCTACTTGTGCTTCTGAATCTAAGTCTATAGGAGTGCGGAATTCGTATGAGACGGATAATCTATCGTCCTCGAGATACATTTGTCTTAAGGCATCTGATTCAGTATCAACGACAACCTTTTGTCCCGCAGGTGTAGCTAAGAAGGTACTCATCAATTTGGCAAAACCTTTTTTCTTAGCTTCGGGGGCCGCTAAGGACCCAAAAAGCGCTAAGAACAGGCGATTTTTTTGTTCTCTTAACTTGCTTGGCACATTGACCTCGTTTTATTGCAATTACACATAGCAATATTAATACCTTTCAACTTTAGACCATAGCCTGGACGAAAATATCCCTGTTTTTGCAAAAAATTGAACTTTTATACACTATTGCATATGCAATAATATCGCGGAGAGAAGAATTTTTACTTAATTGCATAGTTTTTTAGGTAAAATATTTTCCATCCCACAATTCATTTAAAAAATGTTGCCAAGGTAAAACATAGTACTCCGTGCCATTGGGGCGCTGTATCAGTCTTGGCTGTTTTGCTAAACAAACTACGATAGAAAATTTTGGCTTGTAATCATCGTAAAAGGCAAATAAACCTT
>CAYSOG010000059.1:0-3140 GCA_964432675.1 uncultured Gammaproteobacteria bacterium
CTCATATATGCCCTCACATGGCAATATTAATCCGGTAGGACCTATGTGTAAATAACCTTATTTTGATAGGATAATCAACTAAATCATCAAAAAAGAGCCCCGACTTGTTAGGTCAAGGGCTCAGAGTTATAAAGTCTGCGTTGTTGCTTACATATCCCTTTCCCAGTGGAAGGGACATGAAGAGGTAATATTACTCAGCTGGGTGCCATCAGCACTCACGACATCAATTTCAACGTGGCCAGAATTAATGGAATCTATCGTCATTGTGCTGTACGTGAAAAATGAAATCCATTTGCCGTCGGCAGACCAGCCTTTTACACCCCACACATCGTTTGCTAAAAAGGTGGATTGTCCGCTGTCGGTTCGCAGTAAATACAGCTGGTTATCGTCAATTCCATCAGGGTGCGTTTTAATCACTAACGACATGCTGTCTGGTAGCCAACGCAAATTATAGATACTTCCTAGCTGATCATCAGGGCGCGAGATTTCCAGGATATTACTCCCATTAGAATCCATGAGCATCACACGGGGTCGAGAATTAAGGCCAGGGCTAAATTGGACAAACGCAATGTGATTTCCGTCAGGTGACCACTTCGCTAGGTAGTAGTAAACGCCATCTGGATGGCTCGTTAGCTTTTTTACCCCCGTACCATCTGCGCTCATAATGAAGAGGTTGGCGTCAGGTTGCCCGCTGTAAAGTATTTGTTTCCCATCGGGTGACCAAGAAGGGTCAAAGCCTTTTGTCAGTTCATATCTTGGCTCACCAAATCTGCCACCGCCTAAATCTTGGCCGGTGGTGATGCGGAATACACCATCTGACAGTGATGGAAAAATAGACACAATCCTGCCATTTTTGACATCTTCCAATCGGGTTTGGCAGGCACCGGCTAATTGTTCTGCTGATATAGCTTCGGGCTGGTTCTCTGCCCTCACCTCGGTCATGAGATGGCTTTTAGGGTATGAGCTAAAAAGGAAACACATTACCATTATGCCGATGAAACGCTTTACCACTGAATTCCTCCTTCGAATTTCACTCGCCGGAATTGCTGGGGACTGTAAAAGTGCAAGCTTGTCACAAGCTTTCTAAAACTCCTTTATCTATTTTTAGCGTTTTTGTAAAGACAATTGTAGCATAGGAATCGCTAGTACTCAAGATTATACTTTCACAATAAGACAAAACACTTTAGTTGGACATGCTGGGCAGCCTGTTTTAATTTCTTTTTAGTTGACCTCAGACACAAAATTCGTTATACTATAATCTATAGTTGAAGGAAATGGTTTGGGTGGGCAATTTTGGTCCCACCCTTTTTTAAACATATGGCATTAACAGGTAGAAGTGAATTTTCAGCAGCCTTAAACCAAGTTGCAAACGAACGTGGGCTAGATCCAGTTGAAGTGCTGGATACTATAAAGATGGCAATTATTGCCGCGTATCGGCGCGACTATGAAGTAGGCGAAGAAGATGTTATTGATGTTGAGCTTGATTCTGAATCAGGCGAAGTAAAATTAATCAAGGAAGGTCAAGATATAACCCCGGCCGGTTTTGGACGCATTGCCGCACAAACGGCAAAGCAAGTGCTTTTGCAACGTATTCGAGAAGCGGAAAAAGATGCTATACTAAGCGACTTTTCACAACGAGTAGGTTCGGTTATATCTGGTATGATACAGCGTCAGCAAGGCCCGGTTTACATTGTTGACATTGGGAGGACAGAAGCGATATTACCGCCACGTGAGCAATTACCAAATGAGGAATATCGCTTAAACCAGCGCCTTAAGTTTTATATTTTAGAAATTCGTGACCGTGACCACAGGAGTGAAATTATCGTTTCTCGTTCGCACCCTGAACTGGTCAGCGGCCTTTTTAAACAAGAAGTACCAGAAATTAATGCCGGCAGTGTTGAAATAAAAGGAGTTGCCCGTGAAGCCGGCTATAGAACAAAGATTGCAGTTACTAGCCACCAAATTGGTGTAGATCCAGTTGGGTCGTGTGTTGGCCAAAAGGGCAATCGTATCCAAACGGTCATTAATGAGTTAAATGGTGAAAAGATTGATGTTATCGCCTATAACGAAGACCCAGTTAAGTTTATTAGTGCTGCCTTGCAGCCAGCAAAGGACGTCCAGGTTAAATTACGTGAGGCCGAAAAAGCTGCGATTGTGGTTGTTCCGGAAGCAGAATTATCGTTGGCTATCGGTTCAAAGGGCCAAAATGTGCGCTTAGCTGATAAATTAACCGGTTACCACATCGATATTATGAGCCCTGAACAATATGCCCAGATTGAGGCAGAAAGACCGGCCGGAGCAACATTACCCGAAATAGAAACTACTGAAGTGGAAGAGCCAACTGCATCGCAAGAGGCTGTAGCAGTAGATGAAGAAACTCCAGCCAAGGAAGCAAAAGCTTCAAAAGTGAAAAAAGAGCCTGCGGTAAAGGTTAAAAAGGCAACTGCAAAAAAGACAACAAAGAAAACGACCACCAAAGCTAAAACGGCTAAAAAATCTGCAGCTTCATCAACGGCTGCTGCAAAAGAGCTGGAAAAAGATACGAGCGATAAAGTAGAGAAGCCAAAACGGGCAACGAAAAAAACAAAACCTGAGTAAATATGAAAACTATGTCAGTTTACTCGTCTCTTAGGCAAATAACAAAACGAATTTATAAGGTAGTACCATGGCGAAGCAAAAACCAACGAGCACCCCAAATAATGTTCCAACCCGGCCACCGGTTGTTGTGGTCATGGGACACGTTGACCATGGCAAAACGACACTTTTAGATACTATCCGCAAAAGCCGCATTGCCGAAAAGGAAGCCGGCCTCATTACCCAACACATCGGAGCCTATCAGGTTGAAGTCAATTCAAAAGAAGGCAACCATAAAATCACTTTTATTGACACACCCGGACACGCAGCATTCACAGCGATGCGCAAGCGTGGCGTCACCGTCGCCGATATTGCAATTTTAGTTGTTGCGGCTGATGATAGTGTAAAACCGCAGACCCAGGAAGCCATCCAAATTATTAAGGAAGCAGGCATTCCCATGATAGTGGCAATTAATAAAATCGATTTACAGCAGTCGGATCTTAATAAAGTAAAAAAGGATTTCGCAACAAATCAGGTATTCGTTCAAGGATTTGGTGGTGATGTTC
>CAYSOG010000060.1:0-3111 GCA_964432675.1 uncultured Gammaproteobacteria bacterium
GGGTCATTTATCTTAAGCCCTTATAAGTTGCCGTCATTTTACACTATTTTGGGCCACGCCTAAACCATGGACAAGCAGGTTTCTTGTTTATAGTCATCCAACTCTATAAGGCAGCATTACCTGTTAATCCATCTAAATCGTGCAATGAAAAACCTTTGTATTCAATTTGATAATCACTATATTGTTTTATAAAATTTGCGGCACGATATTTTAATAAGTCTAAATTCAATTTCTGTGCTTGTAATTTTACATCTATGAGCAGCATATGTTGTTTGCGTTGATTACAGGCTACTATGTCTATTTCATTTTGGTTGTCTTTTTCCCAATATGTGCCAATGATGTTATAATCTCCGCTTTCAGCAAGTAGATCCCTAATCATAAATTCAAGATATTTGCCACTATAAGTGCTGAATTCGGAATTTATTAGATCAATTACATATTGGTAATTGCCAATTTCTATTGCAGATTGATGGCGATGTATATATCTAAACCAAAAGTTAAGAAAATGATCGACAATATAATATTTCTGATTACGTGTATTTTCTGTAGCAAAAACTGGCTTAATTTTTTTAATAACTGAAAATTCGTTTTCTAAATTGTCCAGATAGCCACCAATAGTTGTTTGCAGCACCGACTCGATGGCACTTCTAGAGGTTTTACCTCGCGAAAGAAGCGCCAAAATTGAAAAATATATCTTATATTCCTTTCCCAACTCTTCAATTAAAACATCTTTGCCTTCGCTAAGAAAAAAACTGTTTTCCCTTAATACGCACGATAAAATGTTAGGCAAATTCCAAGCTCCATGCATTTGCAGTAATTCTAAATAACGCGGCACACCGCCGGCAATGGCGTATACAGCAAGTAAATTTTCTGGGGTATATTGATTTTCATCACGTAATATTTGGCATAGAACATCGATCTTTAATGGCTTGAGATATATCTTTGTATCTGCTCTGCCAAACAGCGGCTGCTTACTGTTTTCGAATATATTGCACATCATCGAATATACCGATCCGCATGCAATTACATGTATTTTGCTTTTTCTTTTGTATGTGTCCCATAAATTTTGCATACCGCTAAAAATTGACTCATCAATATATTTAATATCTTGAAATTCATCAAATACCACTGTTAAAGGCTGCGTGGTAGCTTGGATAAGAATGTATTCAAAGAATCCCAGTAAGGTATTAATTTGCCCCACTGGCGACGTTGAAAATTTTCGTTTAACGTCTTCCAAGAACTCTTCACATAAAAGCTCTTGCGCCTTACGCGAAATAAAAAAGTAGGCAAAATTAGGATCTTTTTCGAAACAATGCTTGAGAACCTCCGTCTTACCTATTCTACGGCGCCCAACTAATAAGGTCATAGTGGCTGTGCCTGCATACGCTCGTTCCGACAATTGTTGCAGCTGCACCATTTCTGCTTCACGATTATAGAATTTCATTATTGTAACCTGTATTACTGTAACCTGCATTACTGTAATGTAGGTTACAATAACTGTCAAGTCCAACCTTTTAATGCTAATAAGGAGCGAACCTGTTACTGATTTGTGCATTTTTTGAACAGTTTCCTCATTGTAGCCACTTCCCAATGGTCAGGATCCGGAAATTTCTATAGGTCATAGATACCAATTTAGGAACTTATGTTGGCGCGGCATGTCTATTAAAAGGAGTATTTCATAGATTTGGGAGCAAAAGATGAGTGCATCTACAGGTGGTAATGACGACGAGGGTGATGTTGGTCCGATACGATCTGCTGACAATAAACAAGCCGCAGGTAATGCATCAACGCGAAAGAACGCTATAATGCCAACCCAACCAACACAAAAACCAGGCGTTTTTTTCACCAACTTGACAACATGGAGGGGTGAAGACGATGTTGATCAGGAAATCCAAACTGACAGCCATTCAACGTATACATTTTCGTTTAAGATAAATGAAAATTACAAACAAGAATTAGGCAGAATGTCGCAAAGCTCGCTAAGAGAGTTCTTAACTGGGGAAACAAGTTTATTTTATCTCAAAGCCAATAATGTAAAATTCGAAAAAGGTGTCATAAAGATTAAATTTGATAAAGCTTCCAATAGAGATCTATCAGGAATTTACTCTTCGTTTGGAACCGCAATTAACAAATGGGCTAAAGATAAACCGTTAAGGAATTCCGATACTGCAACTGATTTTGTAGATATTCCTGAAAATCGGGAAGCTATTCAACAGCTCATAGAACAAGAAGAAGAAAATGTTCCTGGTACACCAAAAAAATATTCCAAAGAAGCCAAAGTACCAAGGGTCAGGCGTGACATCGTTGCGGCAACTATTTCAGTAGCAGAAGTTCAAATCTCAACTGATAAAGAGAAGTATCTTAGAGAACTTCTTGAACTGTATAAAACTGAGAACAGAATTAGTTCTTACACACTTAAAGCAGCTCCTTTCAGTATCGAAATTGCTCCTAGTCCAAAAGACGTAAAGAGTGAACAGTTTGCAGGGGAATTAGCAACACTTGTCGATTCCATACAAAGCGAGATCCTAGACACAGCAAGCGAGAAAAGCTACACAATTAAAATTGGATTATCGCCTAAACTCGATCAACAAATAATTGGTGGCGCTGCTACTTTATACATTCAATCAAAATTAGAAAATGGCACTCCCCTTGATACTGAGGACACGACAGCTACTATTGAACTAAAAACAGCGAGTGTGCCAACGAATGCCGAAAATCGGGCAGAAACAATTGCGAACGCACAAGAAAAATTGATCGGTACGGTCGATAAGTTTGTCGCCGTTGTTACAAGTTCTAATTTACCACTAGATGACAAACCCAAGACGACATTTGGACTTGGTGGCGGCGGAAAGAATACGTAATCATTGTAGCGTTGGAGAACAAAGATGAGCGCATCAAGCACAAGCGGGGGCGATGATAAGAAAAAAATGGGTGGCGTTAATATTGACGAACCATTACCTCGTGCAGATGAAAAGCAAGCTAAAGCTTTAGACGACAAAACCATACCAATACGAAAACCGTCAAGTGTCGATACCAGAGGGACGAAGTCTAAAAACAATCTACCCGAGGAACTGCAACAGACAGCAGTCGTATTTTCGCCACAAGCAGTGT
>CAYSOG010000061.1:0-3031 GCA_964432675.1 uncultured Gammaproteobacteria bacterium
GTCGTGCTTTCGGGGGTGAACATCCAACTTCTTATTTGGCCCTTCGCGGTGCATTTTTAATTGATAAAAACGGTGTGGTGCGTTCACAGATTGTGAATGATTTACCACTCGGTCGTAATGTCGATGAATTGCTCCGTTTAGTCGATGCATTAGACTTCCACGAAAAACATGGCGAAGTCTGCCCTGCAGGTTGGACCAAAGGTAAAACAGCTATTAAGCCCACAGAAGCCGGAATTGCGAAATTCTTATCTGAGGATGCAGTGTCGTTGTAATTTGTTGCCCAGATGAAATAAAAAACATCTCATCTGGGCTGCATTTTTTATTTTTTAACCATATATTTCGTTTTTGTAAAATTCCTGCCATATCTCGTTTACATACTATATATATTTACACGTAACTTATTTTCACGCGAAAATTTTTTTTGCTTTTTCAATCACTTCAAATTAGAATCGATTAGCTGAAAGATGGTTAAAACTTATTAAATATTAAGTCATTTTTAGGTGTTTATAAGATTTCCATTTTTTAAGATTTTGTGTAGAAACTGCGATCAAATCACCAAAACTATTGAATAAATAGTTGAATTTTGTATGCGATCAGGTATGTTTCTATGTAAGTTATGGTTTTGTCCGGATCAACCATTATCAAGGAGATATTTGAATATGAACCTTAAACTCGTTGTTGTATCAATGAGCTTACTTGGTTTAGTTAGCAGCCCCCTGTTCGCTGATACCATGCATAAGCACAAACATAAAAGACATCATCACCACGTAGCTAGTCACGATTATAAAGCAATGGGCAGTATGCCAATGCAAACAGCTACCGTCGTTGAAGCTCCAGCACCTATGGCTGCTTCTATGACCAATGCTGTCTTAGAATCTATGACTCAAAACGTCGGTACACCCCGTCCTATGCCAGAATGGTTTAATCGTGTTGGCGTAAGCGGTGGCGTCGTGTTCGATACGGGTAAGTGGGGTAATACATCTGCAACAAATTATCCATATAACAGTGCTGTTTTACCAGCGCCATATGCAACTGGCGTACAAAATAACCTGCCACAAAACCGAGGTTATGCTGGTGAAAACGTTAGAAGATTTTCCTTAAACCCAGTGTTTGTTAACGTCTCCGCAGACGTCAACGAATGGTCAAAAGCTTTCGTGTCCTTGACCTATACGGGCGCTTCTAACTACTACAGCTCGGCGTATTTGACTTCAAATACATTCAATGACAACAACGATCGGCTCAATATGGAACAAGGTTTTCTCCGTATAGCCAATTTTGATTGCACCCCCTTCTTCTTAGAAGTTGGTAAGGAATATCAAGATTTCGGTCGTTATACCTTACATCCCATCACACGTAGCATGACACAAGTGTTATCTGAAACACTTCGTACATCTATTAAAGGTGGATTTGTAACAGACATGGGCTTTAACGGATCTTTAGCTCTGTTCCAAGATGCAATCAACAAAACTGGTTCGGGTAATCCAAACATCAACTATGTTGCTGCTTTAGGTTATGCCAACCCAGGTGACCAACTCGGTTATGACTTAGGCGTTGCTTACATGTACAACATGTTTGGCGTTAACGATGTCGGTCAAAACCGCTTAGCCTTCGCGTTAGCGACAGGTACAGCTGCTGGTTACCAAAGCTTAGTCGGTGCAATTGCTGCCTATGCTGACTTAAATGTCGATGCCTTTACATTCGGCGCCCGATATGTCAGCGCAAGCAAGAGCTTCGATCCACTTGACTATAAGGCCAGCTTAACTCAACCTGGTACTGGTGCTAAGCCATGGGCTGCAGGTGTTCAAGCTGCTTATGACTTTAATGGCTGGAACCACAACCAAAACGTTTACTTAGGCTACCAAGCTTCTGGTGATGGTGTTTTCTTAAACTTACCAAGAGGCCGTTTCCAAGTAGGCTATAATGTAGATGCTTATCGCAACACTACATTAGGTGCTGAGTTTGATCATGATATTTCCTACAGTGTCGCCCAAGGTGGTGCTGCTGCCGGTAATACAAACTTGATCTCTCTCCGAGCCGCTGTCAAATTTGGATAATCTTATCCATCAAAACAAAAAACCCGCTTTGGCGGGTTTTTTTTTGCAGCTTGGCATGACAACAATGTGGCCTGTAACAATTACAAAATCGTACACCTTCCGCTACAAATCCCTTTCTTAGCTACAGGCTCTTTTTCTATTTCTGGAGCGTTATTTGTATTGATGGGTTTAACTTTAGCCTCTGGTCCCGATTCATTTTTAAATAGTGGGTCTTGATCTCTGGAAGAGGAATGAGGACTACTTTCCACGGCATTTGCTTTATTAGAGCTAGCTGTATTAGAGAATAATGTGGGGTTAGGCGTATGATCATACATACGTCGATCTCCCGACTTAGGTAAAGATAGGATGACATCCGGCGACGTTTCTATCCTTAGCCTTTTAGAACCCATTAATAATTGCTCGCTGACGTTTTGCCATTTTTGATATTGCGGATGATCAACCCCAGAAGAAGTATCCCCTCCATCTAAAGATTCTTGAGATTTTCCTGAAGGATGACGAGCCCATTGATGGGGACTGGAGGTAAAAGGCATTTTATGGCCATTAGGCTTAAACTTCATATTTTGTTTGAGTGAGATTAGATCACTTTGATTAAAAATGATTAATAGGAATGCATTCAAATCTCTAGTTCGAGGTGCTAAATCTTTTTTTGCAATGGCTGTTAATAATTTTTCAGCTTGTTCATTTGCGAGTGCTTGAATGGCTTCGTCAGTATCATCTAATTCTTCGGGCCATTCTCTGAATTCCTTTAATTTTTTTAAGGCTTTATTAATTAATCCTTCTTTTTTAACATGCATGGCTAGAATTTTATTTTCTTGTAATAGCGTTAGTTGTCTGGCAATCATTTCATGTGCTTTATCACCTTCGATAATATTTCCATGAAAATTAGCAATTCTATCGATGATGGTTTTCTTCTCTTGGCCAGTTAAATACTGACCGAAAGAAATTAAAACCTTCATAATGAGGCTGGCCCCCGGGAG
>CAYSOG010000062.1:0-3015 GCA_964432675.1 uncultured Gammaproteobacteria bacterium
ATTAATTTTAACAGAAGGGGAGATACTTGACAATGTACTCAAATTTTGTAAATATAAGTAAGCCCATGAGAAAGTTTTTTTTGACTGCCTCTTTTCTCGCTTTAGCTCCGATAAGCTTTATATTGGGTTTAATCCTAATTCTGACTATTTACACTCAAAGCGCCCACCTCGTAACGAGTGGACAGACAGCCACCTACGCAGCTCTTCCCTCAACTCAAAACGTGCTTGGTGCGAGTATTTCAGAGATTGACGGCAGCAGTGCTGAGAAAATCCGACAGTTCTTAGTTTATCCTCAGACGTCGCTAAAATGTCATTCGGAGTTGGATATGTATGCTTTGGATAAAGTTTACGTAGACGCGTCAGTATTGCATCAGAAGCTTTGCCTGAAAGTTGTTGGCTTGCGATAGCGTCAACCAAAGTGTAAAAATGATTTTGTTGTAGTTCAATTTGTATATCCCCTACCTCATGTATTATCCTTGCTAATTTTGGATCACGCTTTATTAGATAATCTTTTTGACTAAGTGCCATAGGCCACATTATCGATTGTATATGCTATTTTAGCAAGCCAAGTGAGTTAAACGAGCTTCGCAATAATGCTAAGGAATAACACCCACAGGATATGATAGAATAGGTATTTGCTGTATGAGTATCTATCGCTTTATTAGCTTCATTTTTGTATTGAGTATTTTTTGTGTTCTTGGACTAAAAAGTTGTCCAACTGTTAATGCTTACTATAACCCGTTAAGCGTTCCAAACAATAAATTTGGTATCCACATTATTGACCCGTCCGAAATAAGCCAGGCTAAACCGCTTGTCAATTCCTCTGGAGGGGACTGGGGTTATGTTGTGGTCGTTATGCGGTCAAACGACCGAGATAAGTTAAAATGGCAGCATTTTTTTGATATAGCACGCGAAAACCATATCATTCCTATCATCCGTCTTGCCACGGTCCAGCAACAAGATACGTGGGCCAAACCAACGGCGAACGATGCATCCGACTGGGCTAACTTTCTTAGTACCTTACGCTGGCCTTCAAATAACCACTATATCGTTGTCTACAATGAACCAAATCACGCCCAAGAATGGGGTGGAAGCATAGACCCAGCTGGTTATGCACATGAATTAGCCCGCACTATCAGCGCTTTAAAGGCAGCTGACCAAAGTACGTTTGTATTAAATGCCGGCTTTGACGCTTCGGCACCAACTGACTCGAATAAATACATGGACGAGGAGCAATATCTGCAAGCTATGAACCAGGCGGAACCTGGCATTTTCCAAAAACTCGATGGCTGGGTTTCTCATTCCTACCCACAGCCAAATTTTAGTGGTAATCCATTTGATAGTGGCAGAAACACTATTACCACCTATCGCTGGGAAGAAGACGTTTTGCAAAAACTTGGCGTTGCCAAAAAACCAGTTTTTATTACAGAAACTGGCTGGGCGCATAATGAAGGTGTCAGCCCTGATCCGCATTATTTATCTGACGAGATAATCGCCCAAAACTTTACCAATGCCTACACAAAGGTTTGGAATGACAGTAACTTGGTTGTCATAGCGCCATTTACCCTCGTCTACCATGAAAGTCCCTTTGACCATTTCTCGTGGCTTCGTCTACCTGATTTCCAGCCGAACGTATTAGGCGCGCAAACCACAAGCGAGCCACTTGCTCAATTTAATGCAGTCGCAATGCTGCAAAAAACGAAAGGTGTCCCCTTACAAAGTAGCGCCGGCCAGCTAGTAGAATTCCAACTGCCAAAGCAGGCGGCAAGCGCGAGTATTATCTCAGGAAAAATCGTCGTTAAAAATACCGGTGAATCAATTTGGTTTGATAAGGCAAGCGACGCGCATATGTCACTCACTATCGAGCAAAGGAACGAAAAGCAAGTAATACCACTAAACTCAGGAGACCCAATTAATCCAGGTCAAACATACACGCTGCTGTTTGACTTACTAACATCTACCAACAATAAGCAAACCGCATATACCTTAACCATTGCAAATGGTGATAGACAAATTATTCGCATACCAGCCACAGTAATGGTCATGCAACCTGCAAAAACTGCCTCAATCAGTGAAAAGATTGCAGGTGCAATCGGTAATACGTTCAGTCAAATTAAAAAATCAATTATCCATTAAGGGAGCATCTTAGGACGTAACCTCAGCTTCACCTAACTCTTCTAAAGCTTTCATGCGTTCATCTTCATTTTCTTCCGCAATGTCAATTTTCGCTTTTGACTTAAATATCAAACCATCGATTAATTCCTTCGCTTTTGTGGCTTCTCGAATTTTAAGCCATTTGATTAAGGTTGTTTTGTTGCCATAAGTATCAACAAACTGGAAACTTGCAAAAAGCAGGGATGTCGATAAATTTGCCGAAGCTATATCATTAATCATCATGGTCGTAACGTTATTGCTCCAAAAGAAGATGCGCTCGTTAACAATGAGGCGTTTTTCTTCGATGATAAGTTCATTTGGGAAAAAATCAAACGGCCAAACCGCCGTTAATCGCATTAATTCCCGCGAGGCTTCGTGAGCCGGCTGGGCAATAATTCGGTCATCACCCTCTTTCATTACAACAATAGGCTCATTTGGGTGCCGTATACGCTGCTCCTTGATTTTGTTAGCAACTTCTTTTTTTTCATCATCCTTGCCGCCGTTATTTTGTTCATTTTGGTCAGTATTTTTAGGGTTAGATGATTGCTGGTTTAGAGTATTGCCATTGGGTATTACAGATTGCTCTCCAACAAAAGCCTGGACTGGTGCCGTATTACCACGGAACAATCTTTGCGCCACAGTTGTAGCTGCTTGTCTTGCCTTCGCAACTCGCATCGTACCAAGGAAGTTACCAAGTCTTTGCATAATATAATTTCTTTTCTTTTAAGTACTCGTGTCAACCGTTATTATAGAAGCTTCGCTATTAAAATTATCGTTAAGGATTACTCTAAAACGATTTGTAAGATCGGAAGAGCACACGTATCAAATACAGTCACCGCTCAATATATCGTATGCCTTCTT
>CAYSOG010000063.1:0-2974 GCA_964432675.1 uncultured Gammaproteobacteria bacterium
AATGCATTTGCAGCAAGTGCAGAAGGAAAAGCACTAATAGCCGAGGGCAAAAAAGCATATGCTAAATTCAGTAAAGATAAAGATGCATTTGTAAAAATGTTACATTCAGCACTGAACATTGTGCGTACTGGCAGTCAATATATTTTGGAATGTCATGAGGGTAGAATGGAAACTATGATTGGAACTGTCGCCAAAAGCCCTAGCGAGGCTTGTTACAGAACATTGCAAAACATATTTCGTCAATATGGCTTGCCAGATAATTTGCTTGCTCCAAAAGATGTGCTAGAGATAATTAAACCGCTGCAACTTAGGAGATTGGCTGCAAACCGGCAAGTGCAGCAAACTTCAACTCCAGCAGCACCACCTCCAGCAGCAGAAGCACCTGCTACAGCTTCTGAGCCGCCACCGGGAAGAAGGGGGAGTTGGTTTAGAATGATCCCCTGCATGCCAGACAGGGATCCCACAGTACCTTCGGGTTCATCAAGACGTAAGTCAACGAAAAAGCGTGAAACTCACCCAAAATCCCCACCCTTGTAGCTGGACACCTAGCAACATCATGATGCTTTTTGTGCGAAATAGTAGCTTTATAAGTGCTAGGTCAAAAGAAAAACGCACTTAAACAGCAATTAAGTTATTTATTAGCTATAAATTTAAGTATGAGTACTAGGAAACATGTAGAAGTAATTCATGCGGTAGTAGCTGAGAAGACAAAACTCCAGTTAGAACGACCACCTATGTATAAGGTTTACCTTGTAAACGATGATTATACACCCATGGATTTTGTTGTTGAAGTGTTGATGCATTTTTTTATGTTAAGTGAACCGGTAGCTACCTTGATAATGCTGCAAGTTCACAAAAATGGCAGAGGCAACTGCGGTGTTTATACCAGGGACATAGCAGAAACGAAGGTGATGTTGGTCAATAACTATTCTAGGGCCAACCAACATCCGTTACTCTGTGAAATGGAGCGTGTTTAAAAGGGAGATACCTGGCAGGAGAGTTTAATGTTAAGTAAAGAATTAGAATTAACTTTGAACCTGGCGTTTAAGGAAGCACGCGATAAACGTCACGAGTTCATGACCGTAGAGCACTTGTTACTCGCTTTGTTGGATAATTCCTCAGCATCCGGCGTGTTACAAGCTTGTGGAGCTGATATAGAACACCTCAGAAATGAACTAGTAGCATTTGTAGATGAAACAACACCTTTAATCCCTATAAGCGAACCGCATCGTGAAACCCAACCAACCCTAGGCTTTCAACGCGTATTACAACGCGCTGTATTCCATGTGCAATCTTCTGGTAAAGAAGATTCCGAAGTGACCGGATCCAACGTATTAGCGGCAATATTCAGTGAACAAGACAGCCAAGCAGTATATTTCTTAAAGAAAGAAAATGTAACCAGATTAGATGTTGTAAACTTTATATCACACGGACATATTAAACCTGAAGAATCGCACGATGAATCTGATATTCAATCATCACACGATGATGATCTATCCTCAGATCTCGGAAACAAGAGCCCATTAGAAAGCTATGCAATTAATTTAAATCAACAAGCTAAGATTGGCAAAATTGATCACCTTATTGGTCGTGAAGAAGAAATTAAACGTACTATTCAAATTCTCTGTCGACGACGTAAAAACAATCCGTTATTTGTTGGTGAGGCCGGTGTGGGTAAAACTGCCATTGCGGAAGGGTTAGCATTAATGATAGTTGAAGGCCTAACCCCAGATGCAATCGCAAACTGTACAATTTACGCGTTAGATTTAGGATCCCTATTAGCTGGTACTAAGTATCGTGGTGATTTTGAAAAACGTTTGAAAGCATTACTGCAACAATTAAAGCAAGAAGCCAATGCAATATTATTTATTGATGAAATTCATACCATTATCGGTGCTGGTGCTGCGTCCGGGGGTGTAATGGATGCTTCGAATTTAATTAAGCCGATGTTAGCAAATGGCGATCTAAAATGTATTGGATCAACAACTTTCCAAGAATATCGTGGTATTTTTGAAAAGGATCGCGCGTTAGCGCGGCGTTTCCAAAAAATTGATGTAAAAGAACCAAGCGTGGAAGAAACCGTGACAATTTTGCGTGGCGTGAAAGATCAACTTGAGAAACATCATAAAGTTAAATATTCCAACGCAGCAATTAAAGCTGCTGCTGAATTAGCTGATAAATATATTTCCGATCGTTACATGCCAGATAAAGCAATTGATGTGATTGATGAAGCAGGGGCGTTTCAACGTCTATATCCAGAAGATAAACGTAAGAAAATTATCGGTATTAGCGATATAGAGCGTGTGGTTGCTAAAATTGCACGCGTGCCGCGTAAATCTGTTTCCGCATCCGATCGTAATTTGCTCAAGAATTTAGATCGCGATTTGAAACTAGTTATTTTCGGGCAAGAAGAAGCAATTGAAACAATTGCTGATGCTATTAAAATGGGGCGCTCTGGTTTAGGAGATGCTGAAAGACCAGTTGCCAGTTTCTTATTTGCAGGGCCGACAGGTGTTGGTAAAACCGAAGTTACCAAACAGTTAGCAAAATTGTTAGGTATTGAATTTGTACGTTTCGATATGTCTGAATACATGGAAGCACATACGGTATCACGTTTAATTGGCGCACCTCCTGGTTATGTTGGTTATGAACAATCTGGTTTATTAACCGATGCAATCGTGAAGACCCCACATTGCGTATTATTATTAGATGAGTTAGAAAAAGCGCATCCAGATGTATTTAATTTGTTATTACAAGTTATGGATCATGGTACGTTAACCGATAATAATGGCCGTAAAGCAGACTTTAGACATGTTATTGTTATTATGACTACCAATGCCGGCGCACAAGAAATGAGTCGTAGCAGCATGGGCTTTACTATGCAAGATCATTTGTCAGATGGTATGAAAGCATTAGAAAAACGTTTTACTCCTGAATTTAGAAATCGTTTAGATGCAATTGTACAATTTAATCC
>CAYSOG010000064.1:0-2937 GCA_964432675.1 uncultured Gammaproteobacteria bacterium
AAAAGAAGTTATAAATTTAGCTGAATTAGAGCCTTTAATCGCATTGCCTTCAAGTCCGGGAAATGTTGTACCTGTTCGTGAAGTACAAGGACGAGACGTGTATCAAGCATACATAGGATCATCCGCAAATCCTGGCTATAGAGATTTTGCAATTTCTGCAATGATGGTAAAAGGAAAACAAATTAGTCGCCATGTTTCTTTCGATATCAATCCAGCATCACGTAACGGTTTAGAAGAGTTAGCACAGTTTGGTTTGCTCACAGATTTAATTCATTCTGGTGCGCGCATACATCAAACAGGCTGCAACGGGTGCATAGGTATGGCACACGCCCTGCTACTGGAAAAAATAGTTTACGTACCGTACCAAGAAATTTTCCTGGCCGTTCAGGTACGCGAGAAGATAGCGTTTATCTCTGTAGTCCTGAAACTGCAACTGCTTCTGCATTAATGGGAAAAATTACTGATCCACGCGACATTACTGAAAAATATCCAAAAGTAAAAATTCCCAAAAAACGTATGATTAATAAAGCCATGATGGAACCACCGTTAGATTTTGAAAAAGCGCGGAAAGTTGAATTGATTAAAGGCCCAAACATTGCATCACTACCAATACTTGCACCACTCACAAAAGATTTACGTTTAGTTGTATTGCTAAAAGTGGGTGATAATCTTTCGACTGACGAAATTCTTCCTGCTGGCGCGCGAGTTCTTCCTTACCGAAGTAATATTCCTAAAATCAGTGAGTTTGTATTCGATGTTGTAGACGAGACTTATGCTAAACGCGCAAAAGCGCTACGTGATGAAGGTAAACAACATGCGATTGTTGCGGGTGATAATTATGGCCAAGGCTCCAGCCGCGAACACGCAGCATTAGCCCCGCGCTTTCTTGGATTGGAATTGGTGATAGTGAAGAGTTTTGCGCGCATTCATTGGGAAAATTTAGTAAACTTCGGTGTCTTACCGCTAACGTTTGTTAATCCTGATGACTACAATCGTGTTCAGCAGGGTGATGTTATCGTTATTAATGATGTAGTTAAAGCGATTAAAGCTGGCAATGAATTGACTGCAAAAATCGCAGATAAAGAGATAGAAATAAGACTCCATCATAGTTTGTCCAAACGACAAATAGAAATATTAGAAGATGGCAGCTTAATAAACTGGGTGAAGAAACACCCGCATACGAAAGGTGTTGTGTAGTTTTAAATGAAATACATTGAACATGCAAAAGAAGGTTTTCGAAACCTCTTCCATTCTAAGTTACGTTCTATACTGGCGCTAATGGGTGTACTAGTTGGCACTGCATCGGTTGTTGCCATGGTATTAGGCGGCCAACTTGCAACGAATGAAGCATTAAAGCAATTCAAATCATTAGGAACAGATTTGCTTGCGGTATCAATTAATCAAGCATCAGAAGAAAATGCTGGTCCTGGTAGTAAATCAGAGAATCTAACTTTAGAAGAAACTTTTTCCCTTATTAAAGCGGATAAAGAAATCATTGAACTCGCACCTTATACGCAAATGTATCATCCGATGTCCTTTGCAGGAAAACCCATTGAAGGATTAGTATTGGGTGTGACGGATAGTTTCGCGCAGGTTGTTCACGTGAAGATGGCATCAGGTAGATTTATTTCTATCGCAGATCGTTACGAATACTATTGCGTCATTGGCCATTCTATTGCGGAAGAGATTGCAAAAATTTCTGTTAAAAATCCTATCGGACAACAATTGCAGGTTGGTAAAAATATTTTTACTATTATTGGTGTTGCAGATAGTTGGCCAGAAAATAGTTTTGTTTATGCCAATGTTGATAATTCAATCATGATACCTTTAATGGCATCTACTGTTATTAGTAAGTATGCCAGCATCAGTAACATTATTATCAAGCTTTCACCCCAAGCTGATATCACAAAAGTTCAAGATAAAATTTCTTCAATGATTAGCGATATGGTTAGCAAGAAAGTTGTTGGCTTTCGCAGCGCAAAAGAATTAATTAGTAAGATGAAAAATCAAAGTGACATTCTCACCGTCTTTCTCGGATTGATTGGCAGTATTTCACTTTTAGTAGGCGGTATTGGCGTAATGAATATTATGTTGGTATCCGTTGTTGAAAGAAGACGCGAAATTGGCATCCGTCTGGCAGTGGGTGCAAGACGTGTTGATATTAGCGCCTTATTTTTGCTGGAAGCAATCATGTTGTCGCTGGTTGGTGGTTTAGCAGGTGTTATTGTAGGCGTATTAATAGCCTATTTTATTGCGCTTTACCAACATTGGGAATTTACTCTGTTTCTACTAGCGCCATTAGCAGGATTCACTGTTTCTGTTGCCGTCGGCGTTTTCTTCGGATTTTATCCTGCTTATAAAGCATCTAAGCTTGATCCTATTGATGCATTGCGCTCAGATTAATAACAATGGTTAATTAATTCACTATTTGTTAGTGTCAGCTTGTCTGCGTATTCATATTGTTTATGTATTCTGCCATGACGTAATACCAGAATGCGATTCCCAAAATTCAAAGCGACATTTAAATCATGAGTTGTGAGTATGCAAGTGATGTTGTATCGCTGAGTCATCACATGCGTTAAATGCATAATTTGCTCGGATGTTTTTGGATCTAGCGCACTAGTATGTTCATCAAGTAATAACAATGATGGTGGGTCAATTAAAATCAATGCCAGTGCTAATGCTTGTTTTTCTCCGCCTGATAATTGTGAAACTGGTGTATCTAATTTATCAGCAAAATTTATGTTGTACTGGAGCAAATAGTTTTTTAGAAAAAACTTATCATTTGCTTTTTTAACAGTTAATAAATAATTTTCATAAACTGTTAACGACACAAATAACGAATCATCACAATTTTGTGATAACACAGCAATACGTTTACCGTTAAATTCAATTTTTCCAGAATCGATAGAATATTCATTGTTTAAAATTTTCAGC
>CAYSOG010000065.1:0-2866 GCA_964432675.1 uncultured Gammaproteobacteria bacterium
CCAAACGTGACAAGATCCAGCAATTAAAGGATTTGAGCACTATTGTGCAAGACATTGAGAAACGCTTTAAGTATAAAGCACGCGACAGCCGTTAAGTGAGAGTTCATATATAGAAGGCTATAAAAAAGAATGCCAACACCAGAAGATTTAAGTGCCCTAAAAGAACTAACTGCCAAGGCAGCCACGCTTAACCGTGGGGTGGAGCAATTAATCAATAAAAAACGTGATTATCAACAACAAATCGCCGATGTGGAAACAGCAATAAAGGCCAATAGAGCAGATTTAACTGGAAGAATGGGCGGACTTGAAGAAGATGATCTAGATCCAAGTGAAAACGTATTACAATATGACAATACGGGTTTATCATTCAATGATTTACAAAAAAAACGTGACTTATTAAAAGAACGAATTGAAAAAAATATCAATCCTTCCATTGATAAACAACAAGATAAAGTCAGAGCCGTACAAGCTCAGGAAAGTGCCGAGCTAAAGCGCATCATTGCTAGTCTACCACTTGAAGTGCAATTATTAATAACCGTGCTGAATGAAGTTGGTGAAGCAGAAAAAATAGTTGCTTATGTTGAGAAGTCATTCACGGTTAATTTGGATGATGAAGATGCAAATGCTAAATTTTTGCAAGAAGTAGCTACAGACATTGAAGCTACACTGAAGGATCGTGCCGCAAATGCGTTACAACGTGAAGGCAACTCAATTAACATTGCCGGCGAAGACAATGCAGAGCTAAGAGAGCGCGTAAAATCGAACTTAATAAGTAGTGGTAGGCCCGTTACTACTACAACCATAAAATTTGATGATTTACCTGGGGAAGTTAAAGATAAATTAATTGAACAGCGCATGATTGCGCTTCGATTAAATTCATACTTGGTCATAAGCAGCGTGAAGGAAGAAAACCCAGAGTTGTATACAGAATTATCTGGCCTTTATCGCGAATTACAAAAGAACATTGAAAATTCTCTACACAATTACCGCAATGTTGCGTATTCAGAAACAGATTTGCTTAGAATAAAAGAAAAATTAGCTGCGCGTAAAAGTGATATGAGCAGATATATATTTAATAATAGATTTTTTACTGCAACTAACGCGAAAGTGATAGTTGGATCGGCTGCCGTTTCATCAGGTGCAGCGATAGCCCTATATAAACCTGTAGTGACCAAAAACATTATATCTTGGCTCACAGGCGGTGGCGTGGGAAATATAATCGCGAACAAGGCGGTTGATTCAATTGCAAATAATACGGTAGTAAGTAATACACTCGGCACTGTAGGTGCGGTAGGTTCGACTGTTGGAGCGGCGACTGGAGCTGCAATGGCCGGTACGGCCACTGGGGCTACAGTTGGTGCTGCACTTGGTGGTGCTGCGATGGTTGGTGGAGTTAGTGCGGTGGCAGGTGGTGCAGCAATGACTGGTGGCTTGTACAGAAGTGCAAATCGTGAAACTGCAGAGCAAACCGCCAAAGAAATGGCTGAGCACGATGAAATGGTTGCAAGCGTTGAAAACAAAAAAGCAGATGCGATCGATGTAATCTATATCACAGATTTGGATAAAAAGTTTGGTGTGGGCACTGCCAAACCTTTAACAGATCTAAAATTCGAAAAACAAACTGTGATGGGACAAGCAATGAAAGGCACGTCAGAGGCTGGCTCATTTGTTTTTAACAACATAAAGGGTTGGTTTAATAGTCTATCGTTACCAGTGAAAATTGCAGTAGTTATAGGAGTTATCGTCGCTGTTGCACCAACACTTACTTTTGTTGCATCAATCCCGGTGGTTGGCACTACAATTTTAGTCTCGACTTTAGCAGTGGCCGGGGGATTATTTGTAGCGAGCCAAATGGGGTTGCCGGTTGGCAAAATGGCGGATAAATTATTTAACCTTGCATATTCATTAGGAAAAGTTCTGGCAAGTCCATTTGTTAAGCCAACGGAAGGGCTTGAACTTGAAACTCCAGAAGTAAAAGTAAAAGCTAAACCGGAGCCAAAAGTCGCTGTAATCCCGATGGAACAACAAATTATGCGCCTAAATAGACTATTCCCAGGCATAGGCGAAAAGTTAATCAATCACTTCAACCAGCGCAATGCTGAGTTGCAGGAAAGACTAAAAAATACGAACCCAGTTGATTTAGTAAGCATTGCGGCGATAAAAAAGGATATAGCTAAAACGAATGAAGATTTGGATGCTTTGCTGGAAGAGATAAATGATCCTGCGGAATTCTGCCGTGTATTAGATTCATACTTAACCGAACGTTACATGGCAGAGCGCGAAGTACTGAAGGCTGCGGTTGCAGAGCGCGAAGCGCCAACCGTATATAAAGAACGTGAACGTCGTTACGTAATACATGGAACAAAAGAGGACTCTGTGGTTAATAAGGGATTAAATACGTCTGCATTTAATATGGGACCACAGGTAGATTACAAAACTGAGCGTGCCAAATTGGACGAATTATCTGAGCTAAAGAGCATGTTAGACACTCTACGCACTCGTCCAGCAAATCCTACACGTTAAGTTTGTAAATGTGGATTTAACTTCATGTACAAATAGAATGGCCAGAATGCAATATGCGAGAAAAACGTTAATATGCGTACAAAGAAACTGTAACCTATTAAGCCACCCACCAAGAGCATAACTAAAAATAGTAACGAAGCAAAAAAGCACTTACTGCGACTTTCTTCCCAATGTATGATTATAAATAGAAAAATGCTGATCGGGAAAATGACAATGGGAAGCAACCAACGCTTATCCAGGCGATATACGGATTCTAGAAACCAAAACATAACCAAGCATGTTGCCAATGCAAACAATTGAAATAAATGATCAACTGCGCTTTGGTCAATTATGGTATCAATGT
>CAYSOG010000066.1:0-2834 GCA_964432675.1 uncultured Gammaproteobacteria bacterium
GCGCCTGCATAACCCCATCCAAACTAACAAATGATAGAACAACAATCTTCCTCATACCTATATTTTACCCCCACCTGCAAATCACCGCAGCATTATTCGTGAAAGTGTAACTTTTCTAAGAGGTGATTCGTAGGGTCAGCCGAAAAATGCTGTGCAATATAGACGAAGTTAAAACTAGTTTTCTGCCGTTCCACAACATATACATTGGCCAAAACCGGCGGTCCACTTGTGCCACAACTATGACAATCGGTGCTGGTTACTTAAGCTTGAGTAAGCTCTTTGTGCCTGATCTGTCTATCGTGTAGTAGCGAACAGTGCCTCTCTTACGATCTACAACCACAGTCATGTTGGGTGGGATTAATGCGTTCTTATACAATGTCCTATCAGCCATTCTCTTATCACTGAGTATTGCCAGTTTTAACTCCTTTTTTAGAATAGCTTTTAGCTCATCCCAAAGTCCTGTAAGACCCACGTTTGCAGGCTTTATTGAATTATGTACAACCGCCATGACACATATTAGGCCGCTAAAGAGTACTGGATAGTATCCTTTCAGGTTTTGACCAATTTGCTCCATGGCGTAATTCTTGAAAAGCTCATTATGTTTTATGCTCCACGGAGTCATATCTTCCATCCAATCCACAAGCGTTAGCATCACATCGTATAATCGCCAGTCCTGGTTATAGTTAATAGCACATGTATGCTTAGCGAACTCAACTGTGCCATATGCCATCAGCGATTGCAGCGAGCTATGTTTATACTTATCTTCGCGCTTAGCTTCTCGTTCCCATCTTGATGCCTTTAATAGTGCAGATTGTTTCTTGCTATCCGCCATGCCATATCGCCCAAAGAACATCTCTATTGCTAAAAAGGCTTTATACTCCGGCGAGTTAATGTCTTGCAATAGTTTCTTATCCACGCCCATGTATGCCAGGTGCTGGCTTATGTCCAGAAGCTCATATATGCCATCACGCAAGTTTTCAAAAACAGAGTAGTATATATTCTGGTCTGGATGTTTTAGATAAGCGTCCATTACTGACTTAATGGCTTCTATGAGAGCTTCCGTGTACTTATCAATACGCACCACGCCCTCTTTATTGATGCTATACATGCGGTTAGTGTTGAAAATTCGTGATACTTGTAAAATGTGTGTGTTGCTAAAGAGCAGATGATAAATGCTCAGTGCCCGCGATGATCCGCGATACTGGCTAATTTGACGATAAAGAATTGAATTTTCGGTTTTGAACAACGCATCTACTAATTCATGAGCCGTAGTGCGCTTAAACTCATTCATGTATGGGTTATTGTTCATTGCGAGTATATAACGATGAATAAAATCAAAGCGGTGCGACACTATATATGCCATCGTTTCTCTGTCTGTGAAAACCTGTTGAAGTATCTCTCTGGCAAACTCACTATGATGAGGCACCTTTTTCTTTTCTGGATTTTCGCTACGGTGCTCACTAGCAAGACTGATAAGTTCATATATATTGTCCGAGAGTAAATCGGTGGCAGTTTTATAGTCCTCAAGCAAGATACGCTGACTGACTTTCTCATAAAATAGGTCAATGTTGCGCGCCTTCAAAAAGCCAACTTTGCTTTTGGCATTAAGCAATTTTCCCTTTTGACTGAACATTAACCGAGCAAAATCAATGAAACTAAAAGTAAGAAATACAAAGCCAGCAGCCTGAAACTGCTCACTGCCGATAGCCATTCCATGAATATGTATTGGATGCTCAAAAAATATGGCGGCAAACGGCATAGTATAGCCTATGGCGGCAAGCCATAGCACTGAGGTTCTAAACCGACCGTTAATTGTCCAAATCATGCGCCATGTAGGACTCATAAGTTGATAGACGGCTATAAAGATACTCACCAGTGCAAGCGCTTCACCTAGAGAAAAATAAACTTGTGGACCACTGTTCATCTGTAATGATACTATTTGCCTCCTACGCCAAAAGCAAGCATTAGCTATATAGCATTGGTATTGTCAAATATGCACGTAGAGTTGAAACCGTCGTCCCAATCAAGAAAACAGCACATTTTGACTCGTTTGACCTATCTGACCGGCCAAGGCTAAATCGGCTAAAACCTTAAAGCATTGTAAAATGAGGATAAAGTGGTATAGTTACGAATACGAAGCAAGGTGCTTTGAGGTGCCATTGTTTATTAAGGAGCGAATATGACAGCTAACGAACAGACCGAAGCAACAAAGACTAAGAAAAAGTTTTATAAAACACGGTGGTTTTGGATAGTTATTGCAGTTTTAGCGATTATTGGCATTGCTTCACCTAAAGACACTCCCAAACAGTCAGCTTCCAGCGCTAAATCAGCGACCTCTACCGCATCAGCTACCAATTCATCCACTACTCAGACTAAGCCAAAGGAACCTAGCGTACCCGCTGAGTACAAATCTGCTCTATCTCAAGCTAATTCATACTCCAATACATTGCACTTGTCGAAGCAAGGGGTATATGACCAATTAGTATCACAGTACGGCGGGCAGTTTACGGCGGAAGCAGCGCAATACGCAATCGACAATGTAAAAGCCGATTGGAATGCAAACGCTCTTGCTAAAGCTAAAGACTACCAAGACACGGAGCATTTATCGCCTGCAGCAATTCATGACCAGTTGACTTCGCAGTACGGAGAGAAATTCACGCAAGCGGAAGCAGACTACGCCATTCAGCACCTAAATGATTAGTTCTTGCAAGGCTGAGCCTTGAAAAGATAGGGCTGCCAATTGATTTTTACCCCCTGTTACAGTACAATTTTCAAGGTTGCGCGGGTGTAGCTCAGTTGTTTAGAGCGCGTCCTTGCCAAGGACGAGGCCAGGG
>CAYSOG010000067.1:0-2832 GCA_964432675.1 uncultured Gammaproteobacteria bacterium
AAAAATACATGAAGCGTCTTGATAGCTTAATCGGCCAACAAAAAAATATAAAGGTCGTGACCAACATGCCGCTAAATGAACTAAGAAATCTATACCGGAAGGCCTCGATCTATTGGCACGCCACCGGTCTTGGCTATGACCCTGAGCAATTCCCCGAGAATCAGGAACACTTTGGAATCTCTACCGTTGAAGCCATGTCTGCCGGAGTAATACCGGTTGTAATTAAAAGCGCCGGGCAGCTCGAGGTAGTAGAAGACCGAAAAAACGGACGATTGTGGGATAATGTAGACCAGTTAGTAACCATAACGCAAGAGGTAATCGACGATCCATCACAGCGCCAAAAGCTCTCAGAAGCCAGCATTAAAAAAGCCCGGCTTTTTGAAAGAGAAGCCTTTGAGAAACGAATCGACGAAGTACTAGAAGGGTTACAAAATGGATAATGCAGTTGTAGTTCAGGACGTTACTAAAGTATTTAAGGTGCCCCACGAAAAAGTAGGCTCTCTTAAAGGCCATGCGACCCGTTTATTCCGAAAGGTGCCAACTCAAAAGTATAAAGTTTTAGATGACATTTCTTTTAGCGTAAATAAGGGTGAGTTCTTTAGCATCATTGGTGCCAACGGCAGCGGCAAGAGCACTCTACTGAAAATGCTAGCCGGTATTTATGAACCGACCGCTGGCAGTGTAGACCATGATGGTTCAATGAGTACGCTCATTGAACTCGGAGTCGGCTTTAACTTTGAACTATCGGGCAGGGACAACATTTTCTTAAATGCTTCTTTATTCGGCATGACTCGAAAACAAGTTGAAGCCGTGTACGACAAAATTGTGCGTTTTGCTGAAATAGAAGATTTTATTGACCAGAAAATCAAGAACTATTCTTCGGGTATGCAAGTGCGTTTGGCTTTTGCTATAGCTATTCAGGCTCAGGCGGATATCATTGTGGTAGATGAAGTTCTGGCAGTTGGCGATGCCAATTTTCAGCAGAAATGCTTTGACGTTTTTCGTGAGCTGAAAGCACTCGGTAAAACAATCATCTTTGTTAGTCATGATTTACAGATTGTCCAGGATTTCTCCGATCGCGTCTTACTGCTTGACCACGGACAGCAAATTGGTATCTTTGAGCCTATAGAAGCCCTGCAACATTATAGAAAATTGAACCAGGCGGAGCTCGAACAAGCCGATTTCGAGCAAGTGAATGATTATGGCAAAAAGGCTGAGCCGGATATAGATAAGACCAAGCCGCATATCCTTAAGGTAGATTTACTCAATAGTGCTGGTCAAGCAGTAAAGTTAGTGCGGCGGGGCGAAAATTGTACAGCCCTGCTCAAAATAAGTAACCCCACTAAAGAAAAGCTCGAAGCTGGCGTATCGGTAAGACGTAATGACGGTATTTATTGTTTTGGCACGAACACCTATATCGAGAATATATCTCTGCCAGTTTCAAAAATATGTGAAGTACGTTTAAAGATTGATAATCTGCCGCTTCAAAAAGGCGCCTACTATATCATCGCTGGTGTGTTCGCCAAAAATATGCGTACTGAATATGAACTGCGTATCAAGGCTAAATATTTTCGCGTCACCCAAGACGACAAAACAGAGGGACTTTTATCGTTGGATCATTCCTGGGAGTTTGGCGATGAGTAAGTACTCGCAAAATGTCGTTGATAATAAACATCACAATACTCCCTGGTATAAGATAATGCAGTGGATTGGCGATAACCCTAAAGTACTTGATGTCGGCTGTAGCAGTGGGTACTTTGGCGAGAAACTGATTGCCAACAAACACGCTCAGGTTTGGGGCCTTGAGCTAGACCCGCAGGATGCTGAGGAGGCTCGCAAAAGGGGTTATCAAGCAGTCTTTGAGGGCGATCTTGATAATTTTGATTGGAAGCAGATTGGTGAACTTAAATTTGATGCCATTATATTCGCGGATGTCCTAGAACACGTCAAAGATCCAGTTGCTGTTTTAAAAGCCACCAGAAAATTACTGACTAAAAAGGGGTGTATCTACGCCTCCATTCCAAATATTGCCCACATAACAGTCCGTTTAGAGCTGCTCGAGGGAAATTTTGACTACGAAGATACCGGTCTGCTCGACAATACGCATATATCTTTTTTTACGCTTAAGACGATAAAGAATACTTTTAAAGAGGCCGGCTTATATCTACAACACTTAGATGCCACCTCTAATGACGTTCCGCCGGGGCAAGTAAAATCGCACTTGAGGGAATTGGGGCTGGAACCACAGGCAGGTTTTGATGATGTGCTAGCCAGTCAGGCGGCCCGTACTTTTCAGTATATCGTAGCCGCTGGTCAGGAAACTCCTCCAAAAGAAGTGGTTGTCCCTGAATTCTCTTCAAAGCTTAAGGATGACTGGCCAAAGATTGAGAAAAAAATGCAAGCCGACTTTGAAACAATTGAGAAATTGCGAAGTGATCTAGAGGTCCAAACCACCGCTCACCAAGAACTTGAAAACAGAACCACTGAGATGGATAAACAGCTAGCCTTCATACGTCGTCATCCCATCCGGTGGATACTAGGTGGGGCTTACAAACGATTGATTCGTAAATAATGCTATGAGCGTTAGTGTAATTATCCCGAACTGGAACGGCAAGGCGAGCATTGCGGCTTGCCTGGACTCTCTGAAACAGCAGACTTTGAAGCCTAAAGTTATTGTGGTAGATAACGGCTCGGTGGATGACTCGGTGGAATTCATTCAGAAAAATTATCCAGCGGCTGAAATTATTCCCTTAAGCAAAAACCATGGTTTCGCTGGAGGAGTTAATGTTGGTATTAAGAGTGCAATGGATAACGGTGCGAAATTTGTGGCGC
>CAYSOG010000068.1:0-2826 GCA_964432675.1 uncultured Gammaproteobacteria bacterium
AGAAAGTTTTCTTAATGACCGGTGGTGCAGCAGCTTTTATGATTGATGCTATTGGTAGGCACCCAGATGTGGATTATGTGTGCTTTCACCACGAGCAATCCGCAGCTATGGCTGCAGATGCTGCCTGGCGCACAAATCGTTCTGTAGGCGTTGCAATGGCCACTTCCGGCCCTGGCGCCACTAATTTATTAACTGGTATCGCATGCTCATTTTTTGATTCTGTGCCAGCTTTACATATTACTGGGCAAGTAAATATGCGCGAGAGCTCTGCATATTTGGGGGCCAATCCAAGACAAGCTGGCTTTCAAGAAACAAAAATTGTTGAAATGGCCAAGCCAATAACCAAATACGCCAAACAAGTACGCACTCCAGAAGAATTACGTATTACCTTAGAAGAAGCTTGGACCGCAGCTACAACTGGCCGCATGGGGCCAGCATTAGTTGACGTGCCGATGGATGTGCAACAAATGGAAGTAGGCGCGTTACTGCCTGTAAAAATTTCTTCATTAACAGAATTACCAGCACCGGAAAAAGAAGAAACACGCAATAAATTATATGATTTTGTATCTAAAGCCGAGCGTCCGTTAATTTACTTTGGTGCAGGCGTGGGGCTCGCTGGTGTTGAACAAGAAATTCAACAATGGTTACGCGAGACTAATCTGCCTTTTGTATCTAGTTGGAATGCCACAACTTATTTTGATCATGCTCTGCCAAATTATTGTGGTAGCGTTGGTGTATACGGGAATCGTGGTGCCAACTTTTTGGTACAGAATTGCGATCGAATGTTAGTGCTGGGTAGCCGCCTGGATAATAGACAGCGATCTTCAAATGCTAAAAAATTTGCGCCACATGCTGAATTACTTGTTGTTGATGTAGATGCGGAAGAATTGGCGAAATACAAAGGTGATGAATATCAAACATTATGTTTAGATCTAAAATTTTTGCCTAATATTTTGCATACATTAAAAATTCCAACTTTAAATGTAGTATGGAAAAACTATGCCTCGCAAATGAAAGATCAATATTTTGGTAAATGTTTCAGTAGCTTTGCTGCACAACATGGTACACAATCACCATATGAGGTTGTAAAGCGAATTAATTCATTAATTGCCAAAGATGCCCTTGTTATTAATGACACCGGAGCTGCGATGTGCTGGTTTTTCCAAACCTTTCATCGTGCTGAGCAAGCAGTATTTACGGCTGGCGGTAATTCGCCGATGGGTTATGCATTACCTGCTGCCATTGGCTCTAAATTGCTGGAACCTAATAAGCAAGTAGTATGCTTTTCTGGGGACGGTGGCTTCCAGCTTAATATTCAGGAATTAGCCGTGTTAGCACATCACAAGTTGGATATTACGATAGTAATATTAAATAACAGTGGCTATGGCATTATCAAGCAATTCCAAGATTCAAATCTACAAAGCCGTTATTTTGCGACTGGTGACGGATACAGTGTTCCTAATTTTAAGGGCATTGTTGAAGGTTATGGTTTACAATATTTCCGCATTGATAGGCCGGAACAAATACATGGTGATATGTTCCAAATGCGCGGTGGAGTAGTTTTAGACGTTACGCTAGATCCTAATACCACAGTGGAACCAAAGGTAGATATGGGACGAGCGATTAATGATCAATTCCCATACATGAGCGATGCAGAATTCAACGAAGGCAATGCATTTATAGCGTACGAAAGGCCTTCAATACCACAAAATCACCGCAATCAAGACCAATCTAAAGTTGACAGCAGAAACAATTGATACACAGTCTTACCTCATTTAGATTTATCGTGGCAATAGTATTGTTTCTGTTCCACTTTAATATACATATGTCTTGGAAATTAAATATTCATGCCATAGACAAATTTCTGGCAAACGGCGCAACTTTCATGACAGGGTTTTTTGTATTGTCCGGTTTTGTCATGGCTCACGTATATGCTAATACTGACTTCACAAGCAGGAGTGAGATTTATAATTATTATTTAAAGCGTTTTGCTAAAATCTATCCTCTCTACCTGATTTCCACAATAATATTTTTTTCTATATTTCGTGATTATTCGATTATAGATTATTCAAAAGTAATAATTAACGATATTTTTTTATCGCAAGGTTTTTTTAAGTCTATATTTGCTATTGGTGCAAATGGTGGGACATGGTCATTGTCTGTGGAGATGTTTTTATATTTCTTATTCCCATTTCTCTGCATCTTATTAAACAAAAATGGTTCAATTGCTGTTATTGTCGGAATTTTAATGGCTTTTATAATATCTATGAATATATTATTAAACCCAAACACTACCGATCACATTTACAGCAATCCAGTTCTGCGTGTGCCTGATTTTTTAATTGGCATGGGTTTCTATTTTATACGCGAGAATAAGATCTTTAATAATCTGAGCCATATTCTGATCGTCCCGGCATTGTTTGCAGTTTGTATTTTTCTTGGTGCTGGCGAGAGCCAATACTGCATGGGGCAATTTTTAATTGCATCTATGTTTGGTGTTTGGATTGCCTGTGTAAGTCATTGCAATTCAAAAATATACAACAACCAGATTGTGGTGTTTTTGGGGACAATAAGTTACTCGTTCTATATCTGGCAATTTACTTCTATTGGTTTCGCGCGCATTCTAAAGGAACACTATGGCTTTCATGGTCATTTTATTATGCTTTCATCATTGCTGTTAAACATTATTATTGCCTATCTATCATACAAATGGATTGAAGAGCCTTGTAGAAAGGCGATTATCAACAGAGCTTTTGCAAAAAGCAAACGTATCACGACTTATAAAACAATCCCGGATCACGCACAAAATCCACTAGCTTAACCGCA
>CAYSOG010000069.1:0-2822 GCA_964432675.1 uncultured Gammaproteobacteria bacterium
TTGAATGAGTTTTTGGGCGACATTTTGCGGCATAGCTCGGACTCCGTTCCGGCGGTAGGTGTAGTAATCTTATCACTCTTTCGGATCTCCTCGCATGCTGTAGGTTGGGCTTCGCTGCACTCAGCCCAACCTACAACTGGACTTCCCGCTTTCATCTCCGCCCTATTTTTGCTAAGATTTTGACCCATTATAAAAGCAAAGGCAGAAGCAGGATGTGGTCTCTTATTTCGCCCCTGGCATCGCCCAAAAAATTCTTTAAACTTTCCGGCACCCTACTGCCATGGCTGTCTATATTTTTCATTTTATCAATAGGTTATGGATTGATTGGTGGCCTTGTACTAGCCCCCGCTGACTATATGCAGGGTGATGGTTTCCGTATTATCTATGTTCACGCACCCTCAGCCTTTATTTCACTCTTTATATATGCCGTTATGGCAGGGGCTGCCTTTGCCAACCTCGTATTTCGCCTAAAACTCGCTCCCATGGTCATACGCCATAGCGCACCGATAGGTGCTGGCTTTACTCTTCTAGCTCTTATTACGGGAAGTTTGTGGGGCAAACCCATGTGGGGAACATGGTGGATTTGGGATGCGCGCTTAACTTCTGAATTAATTTTGTTATTCCTATACATAGGTATTATCTTGTTTCAATCTGCCGTTTCTCAAAAACAAAATGGTAGTCGTGCATTATCAATTTTAATTTTGGTCGGTTTCATTGATATTCCAATCATTCATTATTCTGTGAATTGGTGGAACACGCTGCATCAAGGTTCGACATTAAAAGCATTTTCAACTTCAGCAATAGATTCATCCATGGTTTATCCATTACTCTCCATGATTGTTGCATTCTCAACTTATTACGCCATCGTTTTATTCATGCGCATGCGTTATGAATTAACCGCCTTATCTGCAAATCACCATTGGTTACGAGAACAAAAATGCTAAATACTATTACTAGTTTTTTTCACATGGGCGGTTATGGTTTTTATGTTTGGAGTTCATATGGAAGTGTACTCGCGTTTTTATTCATGACATGGATAGTTCCATACAAGCAATGGCGCAATTATTTACGCAAAGAAAGTAATGAATAAAATTCACGAACGACGCATTTATCTCATCGTTGCCTTTTTACTCGGACTTGTTATTGCAGCGGGTTTAATTTTGTATGCGCTTAAACAAAACATCAATGTCTTCCTCACTCCAAATCAAATAACGACATCGCTGCCAGCAGATTATCACTTCCGCCTTGGCGGTATGGTGAAACAAGGCAGTGTTGTGCGTGACAAAGCTGGTGTTGGTGTGAACTTTATTGTGACAGACTTTAAAAAAGATCTACCCGTTCGTTATGTTGGTGTACTGCCAGACTTATTCCGCGAAGGCAAAGGCGTGATTGCTGAAGGCGCAATTAATGCGCAGGGTATATTCATTGCTACCCAAGTGTTAGCGAAGCATGATGAAAATTACATGCCTAAAAATGTGTACAAACAAATTCGCGAGGAAACTAAAAAGTGATTTCGCTATTTGGTAATATTCTTCTCGTTTTAGCTTTGATTTTTTCTATGGCGCAAAGCGTATTACCTTTGATCGGTTATTATCGCGACAATCACTATTTACTTGCTATTGCCAGACCTGCTGCTTGGGGGCAATTCATGTGCCTTATATCAGCATTTATATTATTAACTATCGCCTTTGTTAGCAGTGATTTCTCCATCACATATGTTGCAGCTAATTCACATCCTTCGTTGCCACTCATGTACAGACTCACTGCCGTGTGGGGCGCGCATGAAGGTTCGATACTATTGTGGGTAGTTATTTTAAATGTTTGGTCAATTGCGTATGCGATAACACAAAAAAATAACGCAGCAGCGCCCGTCACGCTCGCGATACTTGGCATTCTTAGTTTATGTTTTTTATGCTTTTTAATATTCACTTCCAATCCATTTACACCAGCTACAGAAATGTTATCTGGCAATGATTTAAATCCGTTGTTGCAAGATCCTGGCTTTGTAATCCATCCACCAATGCTTTATACAGGTTATGTAGGATTCTCCGCCGCATTTGCTATCACACTTGCAGCATTAATACGTGGCAAGTTAGATACGAATTGGGCACGCATCACACGTAAATTTGCGACAGCTGCATGGTGCTTTCTAACCTTCGGTATCATGTTAGGTAGTTGGTGGGCTTATCGTGTACTAGGCTGGGGTGGTTTTTGGTTTTGGGATCCAGTTGAAAATGCATCCTTATTACCATGGTTAGCAGGCACCGCATTAGTCCATATTTTAATTCTCACTGAAAAGCGCGGCATCGCGAAAGGCTGGGCAGCCTTGCTCGCTATCATCACATTTGGTCTAAGTATCCTTGGCACATTCTTAGTTCGCTCAGGAGTCATTGTTTCCGTGCATGCTTTTGCAAATGATCCAGCACGCGGTGTGTTTCTTTTACTTTTGCTGGCAATCGTTTGGATTTCGGCGCTGATTATTTATGCTATTCGCATACCATTACTCACCAGCGAAAAAACTGCGCCGATTAATTGGCTAAGCCGCGAAATGGGTTTGCTGCTAAACAGTGGATTATTATTCACCGCAATGCTAACCATTTTATTAGGCACGTTGTATCCATTGATTCTCGATGCACTCCATCTTGGCACCATCTCAGTTGGCGCACCTTACTTTAATATGGTGATGGCACCGTTAGTTTTTATCATCATGGCCTTCATGGGCTTAGTAGGATTCTGCGCATGGCAATCACAACCATGGCAGAAATTATTTCATGACACTTGGAAAAAATTTCTCATCAGTGTAATCGCTGCAATTGCATTAA
>CAYSOG010000070.1:0-2787 GCA_964432675.1 uncultured Gammaproteobacteria bacterium
TTTGTTTAATGCAGGCCTTGATAAGCTAAGCTTGGTGCGGTAATGTAATTTCTTAAGCACTGCCGCTCAAGGCGGAATGGCTTTACCCAAACACCATCATCACGCCACTGCCAATAATCTGCTTCATCGGCTGTATCAGCCAACCTAGTATCTCCATTTGGTAAAACACACCGATTAAAATCCGCTTCTGTTATACCGTTTGATAATATTGTATCGATCCTGGTAGCTTGAACTGCATTGAGCAAACCGACTTCCTGCGCCATATAGGCCGCTGATTCATCAACTGTCTGACGAATTGTTCCGTCTCGATATTCGACGATAATTCTGCTATCTCCCGCATGAGCCGTAAATATTGTATCATCAACTTCCATTTCTAGTGCTATTGTCGTCGCCATAGCCATTTGCTCAAATTTAATAAATCGGCTTAAACTTTCAAAGAACCCCTGAAGGTCTTGGCTTGCATACGACACACCAAGTAAAGCAAATGTTTTAGCATCTGTAATTGTTTTCGGTGGTATAGTTGGCAATGCGTCGCCTATCTTACCATATTTTCGGCTATCTTCAAGAATGTTGCGGTATGTATTTAATACGATTTGCACTGTATCCTTCGTATAAACCCGATCACCCGCTCCGTCGCAAACGATAACGATACCGGTGGCTTCATCAATATAAAAGCCATCATTGTTCGATTGCGGACTATCCGGTTTTCCAGCGATACTGTAGCCACTGATAGCGTTGACCAAAGGTAGTTCTTTACGTTCTTCGGGAATGATATTATAGTAAAAAGTTTTTTCAGGCATGGCTTTATATAAACAACAGAAATACACCACCCTAGTGTGGAGTAAGTAGCAGCTTCCCATGAGTACCTATTGGGTAAAGGGTACGTTCTAAAACATTAATATTACATTAAGATTTTTCAATTTATCTTTTACCTTCTTGGTGTCTAGCCATTACAATTAAGGTAATTAACAGATTTACAAATAGTACGAATGAGTATAATTAAGCAGCATACCATTGTCATAGCCAAAAACTTTCCTAGCGACTTTCCATTCATACTGCTACAATCAAAAGCGTGGGTAGCTTCGTTATTATTCCTTCACTAATACAAAATATCAGCTATATTGTTCTTTTCCTTCTTTTTTGCAGTATTATGCTGTACCCGATTGGAAGGCTACTTCTGTCCTTTGCAAAGCTTACATTGCCCTGGTTTGAAGAGATTATCGTCGGTCAAATAATAGGCATCGTCTTTCTTACTGTTTGTTATTACACACTTGCCAAATTAAACCTTAGTATTCTTTTTTGGCCACTCTTAATTTTACCGCCTCTCTATCTCATAACCCAAACGAAAGAGCTGCTACCGAGGCTCCGGTTTTCGACAAAAGTTAGTAACATTTTTATTGCTATTATGCTAGTGCTGGCTGTATTCGTGCCAGCACTTTTGGTCATGAAATCTGGTAATTATACACAAGATGGGCTGGAGTTTGTCGGAATTCATGCACACGATACAGTTTGGCACATTGCCTTGATTAATACGCAAAACGGCACCTTACCACCGGAAGATCCAGTATTTAGTAACACCATTTTACAAAACTATCACTATTTTAATGATGTTTTCGGCTTTGTTATTGCTAGTGTCACCCATATTCCCACCATATTCCTCTACGTCAAATTGATGACAGTGTTCTACGCTTTTTTATTTGCATCGCTCGTATATTTACTAACGAAACACTTAACTGGAAATAAACTTGCCGGAGTTTTAGCACTTTTTCCGACAATATTAGCAAGCAATTGGTACTATACTGCAAGGCTTTTTTATCCGGCTGCAACATCTACCCCATCGGTATTTTGGATTGATGAGTATACTACCCGAATGGTTAATATGCAGCTCACGCTATCGTACGCTATTGTTTTAACCATTTTATTACTGTTTTTGTTGGCACCAAAACTTAAGCAAGCTAAGTTTTCGTTCGTAGTCGCTATACTTTCTGCAAGCTTGCTAGGCTTTAAGTCGTACGCTGCAGTTTTGTTAATTCTTGCCATTGGTGTCGTTTGTGCCTTTCGGTGTTTAAAAAAAGATTGGCAACTTTTGCCGCTTTTCGCAATGATGGTATTTTTTTCTGGTATTTACTATCTAACAAGCACGGTCTCAAAGGGCTCGATATTCGACTACAACCCACTTTGGCTTGTTAAAACAATGCAAGAAGCTGGTGATCACCTTAATAATCGAACTTGGGAATTAAAACGGCAGGTTTACTTAGCGCATCATAACTATACCCACATCGCCGTGCTCTATATCCAAGCAACTGGCGTTTTTCTCATTGGTAATTTAGGTCCGCGATTGGTAGGCTTAGGCGCACTTTTTGGTATTCGTGATCAACGAAAACGGCTTGTCATTACATTTTTGCTTTTGCTAAGTTTATTTGGCATACTGTTACCACTCATTTTTACCCAAAAAGGTATTGCCTGGAATACCATCCAATTTTTCTACTACACCATTATGGCACTATCTATTTTAAGTGTCGTTGCAATAACACCTTTATACCTGCGTTATCGTGATCAATACGCTATTTTTATACCTATTATTGCTCTTGTGTGTATGTCGCTTCTACCCGGCGTTTGGTATGCATCACATTATTATCTAGATGACCACAATGCAGTATTTATCAGCGCACCAATTTTAAATGCGACATCATTTCTTAAAACGCAGTCCAAAGGTAGCCTATTGCTCGATCCTAATCTTAGCCAAAATGCCATAATCACAGCACTTAGTAATAAGCCGACTTATTT
>CAYSOG010000071.1:0-2623 GCA_964432675.1 uncultured Gammaproteobacteria bacterium
CCGGTAACTGTTCGAAATCCTCCTTTTACGACATCAACGACATATTTTTTTTGTTCGGGAGCATCTTTGTTATATCGGTATTGATCAATCTTAAATTCTGTATTCTCACTTAAAGCAACTAATGTATTATCTGAAAACACTAACTGACCACTACCATCTTTTCCTGTTGTAATCGTATCATGTTCATATACAAAATCTTTACGCTGCAATGTTCTCACTTGCTTATCTGCTGAAATAGCTTTCACTGTACCTTTCACCCAGACAACTTGTGCTGCAACCACTTTCACAGATGCTATCTTAGTAACAGACTGCTTTACCACTGGGGCATTTGGGTGTTGCACTACCGTGGTGGTTACCGTGGATGTCGGAGCGGTGGGCGTGGTTACTTGCACACCAGGTACAGTGACCCGTACAGAAGCTGCATTTACACAATAACTCACTGAAATACCTAGGAAAAGATACGTAATGACTAAACTTCGTAACACAATACGCAGCATCATAAGATTCTTTATCTCCATCTCTTTAATAATTATAGCCAATTTTAATAGTTAAGTGGGTTAAATAAACGTAACTATATGGTAAATAAATAAAATATCCATTTACATTTGCCATCTTTTTATGCTAAAAATGACGCGTAAATTCATAGGCATATTAATAGATGACAGTACCTGCGCAGTTGATACTCGAAACTGGCGAAACCTTTGATGGCCAGGCATCACCCGAATTGCAAGAAATGCACTTTGGCGAAGTCGTATTTAATACAGGAATGACAGGTTATGTTGAATCACTGACCGATCCATCCTATGCTGGACAAATTCTAGTATTCACATACCCCTTGATTGGCAATTATGGAGTATCTGATATTCAAGATTGGGAATCCAAAAAAATTCATGTGAAAGGCGTCATCATGGCAGAACTTGCGCCTTTCTACTCTAGTCATAGCGCACATCATTCTTTACAACAATGGTTAGACCAGCAACATATTCCTTATTTGGTAGGTGCAGATACCCGCGCCATCACCAAACTATTACGCAGCAAAGGAGTGATTCCGGGCGCTATTGTCCCAGCCAATAAAAAACCAGAAAACTTTGAAGCTTTTGCAAAAATTAACTGGGTAGAACAAGTTTCCATTAAAGAGCCCGTTATATATGGTTCTGGTGATAAGCTAATTATTGCGATTGATTGTGGAATTAAAGAAAATATTATTCGCAGTTTACAACAATATCCTTTTCGTATTAAACGAGTACCACATGACTACGATTTTACTGATGAACCTTTTGATGGCATCTTTATTTCTAATGGACCTGGCGACCCTATCCACTGCCAAGCCACCATTCGCATTCTGCAAAAAGCATTAACTAAAAAGAAACCGACATTTGGCATTTGTCTGGGCACACAATTAATGGCACTAGCAGTAGGCGCGTCTACTTATAAATTACCTTTTGGCCATCGCTCACATAATCAACCTTGTTTACACGTAGGTACACAACGCAGTTATCTGACATCACAAAATCACAGTTATGCTGTCGATGAAACAACATTACCTGCTGACTGGCAAGTTGCATTTCGCAATTTAAACGACCAAAGTGTAGAAGGCATAGAACACAAAGAATTACCGTTTTTTTCCGTACAATTTCATCCTGAAGCTGCGCCGGGTCCTATGGATACCACGTGGCTATTTAAAAAGTTTTACGACCTCGTTCAAAACGCATAACTAAATGGTGCATTATGTTTACAGGTAAAAAAGTTCTTATCTTGGGTTCTGGCGGCCTGCGAATTGGTCAAGCAGGCGAATTTGATTATTCCGGATCACAAGCTATCAAAGCATTGAAAGAAGAAAATGTAAAAACCGTTTTGGTCAATCCCAATATTGCAACAGTACAAACAGACCAACGCATGGCAGATGAAGTTTATCTTGAACCACTCAATCTAGATACTGTTACGCGCATCATTGAAAAAGAACAACCTGATGGCATTATGCTAGGTTTTGGCGGACAAACTGCATTAAATCTAGGGTTATTGTTAGAAGAAAGCGGTGTATTAGCCAAATATCACGTTACAATTCTCGGCACTAGCGCTGCCTCCATCCGTCAAACTGAGGACCGTGAATTATTCAAACAACACTTACAATCCATTGACGTTAAAACACCGATTAGCATTAGCGCCACCACCGTAGACGGTGCATTAAAAGCTGCAGAAGAAATTGGTTATCCCGTGATGATGCGCTCTGCATTTTCATTAGGTGGCCTGGGTTCAGGAAAAATAAAATCTGCTGAAGAATTAACGCGTCGCGCAAAAGAATGTCTTGCTGTAGTGCCTCAAATATTAATTGAAGAATATTTACTCGGCTGGAAAGAATTCGAATATGAAATTATTCGCGATCAAGCGGGCAATGCGCTAACGATTTGCAACATGGAAAACCTCGATCCTATGGGAATCCATACCGGCGAGAGTATTGTTGTCGCTCCAGCACAAACACTCAATAACCGTGAACATCAGCAATTAAGAAATATTGCACTACAAGTTGCACATCATTTTAATATTATCGGTGAGTGCAATATTCAATATGCCGTCAATCCTGAGAATGGAGATTATCGTGTCATTGAAGTCAATGCACGCTTAT
>CAYSOG010000072.1:0-2519 GCA_964432675.1 uncultured Gammaproteobacteria bacterium
ATGAGGCGCTATTTTTAACGTTGCAGCATCAGGCTTAGCAGTACCAATATTCATATCACGATAAACCATTGCTGAATCAACGCTGATAATTTCACAGGGAAAATGTTTTACTAACTCTACCGCAAGCTGTGTTTTACCTGAGGCAGTCGGGCCCATGAGACATATCACCGAAGCATCTTTCATGGTTACTGACCGCGCAAAAATAATTTATCTAAATCATCCAATGAAAGTTTCATCCATGTTGGCCTGCCGTGATTGCATTGACCACTGTGCTCCGTTGTTTCCATCGCGCGCAACAATGCATTCATTTCAGGTACTGTTAAACGACGATTTGCACGCACTGCTGCGTGACACGCCATGGTTCCTAAAATATGATGGACATGATCTTCCAGGCGTGAGCTTTTTTCATTGCTAATTAAATCTGAAGCAATATCACGAATCATTTGCACAAGATTACTTGCACGCAATAATTCTGGCACTTCTCGCACTGCAACGGTTTCTTGCCCCATACGTTCTACTTTCATGCCCACTTTGTGAAATAAATCAGGATGATTTTCAATGGCATTTGCTTCGCGTTCACTTAAATTGACTGTAATAGGAACGAGCAGAGGCTGCGCTATTACTTTATGATTTTGCATATCTTTTTTTAATTGCTCATACATCACCCGCTCATGTGCTGCATGCATATCGACTAACACTAAGCCTTCAACGTTTTCAGCTAAAATATAAACGCCTTGAAGTTGTGCTAAAGCAAAACCTAACACAGGAACAGAAGATTCACATTGAGACACCTGTTGCTGGATAAGAGATTGTGTTTTTTCTTTCGCAATTGCCTGGGCAACAATAGCTGATGCAGAAACTGTATTTTGATTATTTTGTTGAGATACGCTTGTTTTTACAGAGCTCATCGAATGTACTGGCGTATGTAATTGCGTATAGACTTCCATTTGTTCTCGAACTTTCAATGGCATAACATGTTGCTGTGGAACAGACACTTGATGAACATGAGTTACTATTTCTTCTTTGTGAGCATGTGTTAAACCCGTTGGCGCACATACCCCCAATGCATCAGGTCGCACATCAGCTAAAGCATCATGTACTGCATGACAAATAAAATCATGCACTAAACGGCTTTCACGAAAACGTACTTCATGTTTTGTGGGATGCACGTTAACATCCACTTGATCGGGTGCTATTTCTAAAAATAATACATACGCAGGATGACGACCACCATACATGACATCATGATATGCCTGACGCATTGCATGACTAACGGTTTTATCTTTTACCATACGACCATTGACATAAAAATATTGTAAATCTGCCTGCGCTCGTGAAAATGTAGGTAATCCAATCCAACCAGATAATTTTAATCCTTCAATTTCCGTTTCAATCTTCAACGCATGCGCCATAAACTCAGAACCACATAAACTTGCCACACGCTGTTCACGCTCTATATCTGTATGCGCCTTACGATATTGACGCACAATACGCTGATTATGTTTTAGCGTAAAATCCACCGTAAAGCTGCTTAACGCAATTCGCTTTATTAATTCATCAATATGATCAAACTCAGTTTTTTCTGTACGCAAAAATTTACGACGTGCCGGTGTATTAAAAAATAAATCCCGGACTTCGATTGTCGTTCCCTGCGGATGTGCAACGGGCGCGACTTGTGGCTCTGATTCTGTGCCTTGCGATACAATTTGCCATCCAGAACTTTCAGCAACCGCCGAAGACAATGTTAAACGCGATACCGAACTCACACTGGCTAATGCTTCACCGCGAAAACCGAGCGTCATAATTTTTTCAAGGTCATTTAAGTGATAAATTTTACTGGTTGCATGTCTATTTAGTGCCAAAGCTAAATCATCTTTATGAATGCCACCACCATCATCACGCACACGAATCAGGCGCATACCACCTTGTTCTATGTCCAGATCAATCTTGGTCGCACCCGCATCAATACTATTTTCTACTAATTCTTTTACAACTGAAGCAGGTCTTTCTATCACTTCACCTGCTGCAATCTGGTTTGATAATAAAGAACTTAATTTTTGAATTCGAGACATATTATATTTAACCCGTTGGATATTTTTTAAGATAAGAATGTATTCCATTAAACAAAGCTCTAGCTAACTGAGCTTGATATTTCACATCTCTTAAACGCACTTCTTCATGCGCATTGGAAATAAACCCTGTTTCAACTAATACAGAAGGAATATCAGGTGACTTTAGTACCACAAAAGGCGCTTGTTCCACACGCGAATACCGCAACTTGGTAAACGAATCAAATGCATCTAAAACAAACGATCCCAGGCGCAAACTATCAGTTGTGGTAGCCGTCTGTGCTAAATCAATTAAAACAGAGCGCAATAATACATTTTGATTGCCTAATTCATTCAGATCAGCGCCACCGAGTTCTGAATCATTTTCCCGTTTCGCTAACCAACGCGCTGCCTCACTGGTAGCACCACGGTGCGATAAAGTATAGACAGAAGCTCCAGTTGCAGAATTAT